>JAZRYD010000078.1:0-25668 GCA_045600535.1 Acutalibacteraceae bacterium
TTTATATATAAAATGAAAATAGATGTTGTTTTTCTAAGCGTTTTTTCGCCCTCTCGGAGTATCGCATACACCTTCGGGGCGAAGAAAACGCTTTCTGCATCTAAATGCGACAGCCCCTTTTTTTATAACAGTATCCGAAAACCGAAAACTTTGTATTGACATTTATTGCCATTTATGATAAATTATTGTCACGGAAATAAGAAAGGACGAAAAAAATGTTTGCAGGATTTATAAGAGAAATTGATTCAGTCGGCAGAGTTGTTGTTCCGATGCAGCTCAGAAAAGAACTCGGTATTGTCGAAAAAGGCAGCGTTGTTGAAATGTTTTGCGACGGAAAACAGATAATTATGAAAAAAGCCGTTCCGAATTGTCTTTTCTGCTCATCGGAAGAAGACCTTATTCAGCTTGACGGCAAATTCATCTGCCGTGCGTGCCTTGAAAAGCTGAAAAGCCAGCAGGAATAATATTCTGTTTGCAATTTCGGAAAAGAGTGCTATAATTATAAGCAGAATTATGAACAAGAGGTATAATCGTGGATAAGAAAAAGGTTTTATTTATAATAAATCCCTGTGCAGGCAGAGATAAAACCAGAAAGAGTGCGGAAGAAATCATTTCGCTTTTTCCGCAGGACGAATATGAATTCAGCGTTGAAAAAACCACCTGCTGCGGCGATGCAACAAATATAGTCAGAAGGTGTCTTGACGGAAATGATATGGTTATCTGCTGCGGCGGTGACGGAACTTTCAATGAAACGGTCAACGGTGTGCTGCATCTTCAGAGCAGTAAGCCCGTGGGATATATCCCGATGGGCTCAACAAATGACCTTGCTTCCACGATAGGCATACCCACAAACATTCAGGAAGCCGTTGATGTTATTAAATCCGGCGTTACAAACACCTTTGATATAGGCTGCCATAACGGAAGATTTTTTACATATGTTGCATCATTCGGCCCCGCAACCAGCCTTTCTTACAGCACATCGCAGAAGCTGAAAAACAAGCTCGGTCACGCGGCATATATGATAAACGGCTTCGTGCTGAGAATAATTCCCACTCTGAAAGAGGTTAAGCCCATTCATATAAAATTTGAATATGACGGCGGCGTGTTTGACGATATTTTCTATTTCGCATCGGTTTCAAATGCCACATCGGTCGGCGGACTTTTCAGATTCAATAAAGATGCGGTCAAGCTCAACGACGGTAAATTTGAAGTGCTGCTTGTGAGAAATCTGAAATCTCCTCTTGACCCGTTCAGAATGCTTGCGAAAATGATAAAAAAAGATTATGACGGAAAGAGTCTTATATTTCTTAAAACATCGCAGGCAAAATTTACCTTTGATGAGCCGCACGCCTGGACGCTTGACGGCGAATTCGGCGGAGAGCATAAAACGGTCAGCTTTTCGGTTCTCCCGGGTGCGGTTACGGTTTATTCACCGCAGAACCCGATGTTTGTAAACGGGGAAGAACCCGAAAAAGAGCTTGCGGAAATCAAATAATAAAAAGAAGGCTATGACAATGTGATAAATGTCATAGCCCTTTGCTTTATGAGGGTGAAATGTCTGATGCGGATTCGGGGAGCGACTGTTTCAAATTCACAATTTGATTTTTATTTAATAACTTCAACGCTCCATGCGTACTCAAATTTTTCGCCCTTATCAAGGCGCTGAATACCGCGCTTCTGTGAAATATCGTCCTTATAATCTCTGCTGTCATCAAGACCCCACCACGGTTCTATGCAGACATACGGAGCACCCGGTTTTGCCCAAATTCCGAGGAACGGGCAGTCACCGAAGGTAAATTCAACCTCATTTTCACCCTTGATTCTGAGCTTTTTTGAATTGAGTCCCGAAAGAATGAGGCAGTCGGGAACGAAAATATGCTTTGTTATTTCAATTTCACGGCTGTTTTCGATAAGCGGAAAATCCTGATTGATAACATAGCTGTCCTTATCAATTCTTTCGGTGCAGAGTGTTTCCTCTTTTTCAAATTCAATCTTATCACCGATTGCGCAGTTAAAGCCCGGGTGTGCGCCGAGTGAAAAATATATTTCGCCGTCGGTTTTGTTTTCAACGGTGAGAGTATTTTTCAGAGAATTTCCGATAAGCTCAAATGTGGCAATAAGCTTAAAGTCGAACGGATAGCTTTTGAGTGTGTTTTCATCGCTTTCAAGGCTGAAAACCGCCTTTGCTCCGCTGCATTTCTCAGCCTTGAACGGCATTCTTCTTGAAAGACCGTGCTTTAAAAGCGAATATTCCTTTCCCTTGTAACGGAATTTATCGTCAAGCAGTCTGCCGATTATCGGAAAAAGTATCGGTGCCTGACTGCTCCATATTTCGGGAGTGCCGTACCACATATATTCTTTTCCGTTTTTCTTTGATTTGAGCGAATGAAGCTGCGCGCCGTTTTCATCGCAGATTTCACAGGTCAGATATTCATTTTCGATTTTATAAAACATAATTTTTTCTCCTTTTCGTTTGATACTATATAAATTGTATTTTATTACCGCAAAAAAGTCAATGATTAAAGATGAAATTTTCAACTTATTAAATCTATTGACTAAATATGAAAAAAACATTATAATTAGTTTGGTGATGTGAAATGGTTTTTGTACCGTATGTTTATGATGCTTCGGGGAATAAAATAAACGTTGACATTCTGCCGATGAGCAAGGCTGATGCCGAAATTACAAATCAAAATCCGAAGTGGCAGACATCGTGGACATCAGACTATATTTCCGATAATAAGCTTGATAAATATTCGGTTAAATATAATGAAAAGCTGATTGCACTCGGCGCATATGAAATTTCTTCATCGGGGCTTATCGTTCACATAACATATATCGAAGCTGAGCCCGAATCCAATCCGGTTTTTGTCGGGAACGAGAGAGCGTTTTATAATATCGGAAAGCTGCTTATAGCTTTCGGAATAAAGCTTTCGATAGATTACGGTTTCGGCGGAGATGTTGAGTTAAACGCAAAGACCACGAAGCTTGCAGAGCATTATGAGAAAGATTTCGGAGCGGTAAAGCTGCCGTCAATTCCGGGCGTTGCGCCGAGATATCTTATTGCAGATGATGCCGCGAAATCAATTTTTATCGCTTATCTTGAATGAACGGAGGAAAGAATATGTATAATGAAAATATAAAAAGTGATGCCGAATGGTATTGCCGAAAAGATGAGAACTCCGAGCTTTATTACAGCATATTTTTCACATTCTGCAAAAAATATAATGTGAGTTGGCAAACTGCTTCCGAAAAAGAAAAAGCTTTTATTGAAGAAATTGTCAGAGTAACTTATGAAAAAAAGATTGCAAAACAGAAAGGTCTGCCCGAATCATCTGTCAGACCGGCATTTGTTGCGTAAAATACGAAATGTTATATTAATTCCCGTTGAGATTTATTCTTGACGGGAGCTTTTTTTGAAAAAGTCAATGATTATATTTGACAATGCTTGATTTTTTTTGCACATTGAGATATAATGTTATTCGTATAAATATGTACAGGAGGAATTTTATTATGGCAAATTATGACGAGTTTGCAGGCGTATATTCCCTGCTTCTCACACCTTTCAACTGGGACAGAACTATCGACTACAAGGCATATGAAGAATATGTTGCGTGGCAGGCATCATATAAGCCCCAGCACCTTTTCGCAAACTGCGGTTCATCGGAAATGACCTGCCTCACTCCCGAAGAGAGAGTTAAGCTTGCGGGTCTTGCCGTTAAAAATTCAAACGGTGTTCCCGTTTTTGCAACCGGCAACCTTGAGGAATCCTTTGAAGCTCAGGTTGACGAAATGAAAAAGCTTGAACAGCAGGGCGTTGCAGGTCTTGTTTTTGTAACCAAGGGTATGTGCGATAAGCCGGCAGAGCAGTTTGATTATCTCAGCGCTCTTATTGCCGAAACAAAGCTTCCCGTTGTTCTCTATGAGTTCCCGGGAATGAAGCCGCACCTTATGGACGCCGATGTTTACGGTAAGCTTGCCGCAACGGGCAGAGTTAAGGGCATCAAGGATACAACCTGCCATCTTTCGATGATAAAGGAAAAGATTGATGTTCAGGGCGATTCCAATGTTCTTCAGGCGAATATTCCGCTTCTTTACGATTCTTATCTTGCAGGAGCAAGAGGCGTTGTTGCAACTCCGACAGCCTGCGGAACAAAGCTTTTCGTTAAGATGTGGGACGAATTTGTAAAGGGCGACCTTGAAGCTGCCAAAAAGACACATCAGCACATCATTCTGCTTGATAACGCCATTGACTCGGGCTTTATGGCAAGTGCAAAATATCTTGTTAAGCTCCAGGGCGTTAATATGAACTGGTACACCAGAGGAAGCCATAATCTCGGCGAAGCAAGGCTCAGGTCTCTTGAGGTTTACTATGACTGGGCAAAGTCCGAGGGCATTCTCGACTGATAAAAAATAAACGGATAATACGGGGGACAATATGAAAAAGTTAAGCGCAGCCGTTTGTGCGGTCACGCACGCCGGAAGAATCCGCAAAGAAAACGAAGATAATTACAGCCTTAACGGCAGACTCACCTCAAACGGCGACCTGAAAAAAGGTTCAGCATTCGTTCAGAAAATGAGCGAGCCGTTTCATCTGGTTGTCTGCGACGGTATGGGAGGCGAAAGCTACGGAGAGCTTGCCTCGGGCATAGCCGTTGAAACTCTTTCCAAAAACGCAAGAGAGATTTATGACAGTGGAGAGGATTTCAGCTTTGCCGTTTCAAACAGTCTTGACGAAGCTAACGAAAAAATCTGCAAAGAGATAACCGACAGAGGCGCAAGAATGGGAACGACCCTTGCGGCGATTTATGCCGTAAAGGGCAGCATCATCTGCGTTAATATCGGCGATACGAGAATATATCATTTCTCAAAGGGTATGCTTGAGCAGATAAGCTTTGACCATACTCACGCTCAGAGTATTGTTGATGCGGGCGAGGTTCCGCAGGCGAAAATGAGCAGCATTCCCGATGCGAAAAGGCTTACCAAGCATCTCGGAGTATTTCCCGAGGAATCAAACCTTTCACCGAATATCAGCGTTATCAACGATATTGATGACGGTGATATAGTTATGCTTTGCAGCGACGGTCTTACCGATATGCTCACCGATTCGGATATAGCCGATATTCTTTCAAAGGGCGAAAATGCTCAGGACGTTTCTGGAAAGCTTATCAGACTGGCTCTTGAAAGAGGCGGCAAGGATAATATTACCGTTATGACCGCTTTTATCGGCGCTGAGGATACGGCAATATTCGCTCCGAAAGCGGCGGCTGTTGTGGGTGATACCGATGCCGACTATGAGGACGAATACCGCAACAGCTTCGGCGCAAACCAGCAGGGCTTTGATGAAGAACAGGTTTCTCCCTATGCAAACGCCGATGCAAGAGCATATATTACGCCGAAGGATAAAAATAAGGCAATCAAAATAGCGGCTATAATTGCAGCGGCGGTTATTGCCGTTGTTGCGGCGGCGGTTATCATCAAAATGATAATTGACAAAAAAGCCGAATCAAACAATGCGGCTTCAACAACAAATACTACATATAATTATCAGTATTATATTCCGGCAACGGCGGCTTCAACCATTGAAGCGTGGAATATGAGCACAACCGCGGAATCCACCACCGAGGCTGAAAGCACAACCGAGGAGGAAGAGGAAACAACCCGCAGGCATACCTCCGCTCCGAAGACCACACGTAAGCGCACGCAGACCGAAGCACGCACTCAGGAAAGAACCGAAGCTCGCACTCAGGCTCAGACCGATGCGACTACCGAAGCTAAAACAGATGCTACCACCGAGGCGCGGACCGAGGAACGCACCGAGACTCCGACTCAGGCGGCAACCGAAGCGACCACTCAGGCTGCAACCGAAGCGACCACTCAGGCTGCAACGGAAGCTTCCGCTCAGGGGGAACAGTAAAATTCGGAATTCGGAATTGTGAATTCGGAATTAAGGACGGGCTTCTGCCCGTACCCGATTATATCGTATTGTAGGGCGGGATGACCACATCAATGTCATTAAGTTAAGGTTTTGAGCTTGTTAATTATGACAAAAAACAAAACACCTAAGCTATATCATAGATTTTCGCGGAGATAAAATCTTCCTTCCCCCTCGGGGGAAGGTGGCACCGAAGGTGACGGATGAGGGGCTCTTATGCAAAGCTGCGCCTATTTTGCTGTACTATTTTTCAAAAGTAAAATCAGTAGAATATTTAATATTTCTGCAATTCCACCTCATCCGCCTCGCAAGCTCGGCACCTTCTCCTCAAGGAGAAGGAAGAAAAATCAGTCTTACCGATTCGGTAAGGCTGATTTTGCATATGCGGTTATTCATCTTTGAGGCCGAGAATATAGTCGGTTGAAACTTTATAAAACTGTGAAAGCTTTATTAAAATATCCGTGGGTATATCACGCTGACCTAATTCATAGTTGCTGTAAACCTGCTGAGAACAATTGAGTATTTTCGATATTTCTTTTTGGGTAATATCATGGTCTTCCCTTAAATCTCTTATTCGTTTATACATATAATAACATCCTTTTCTCTCTTTGATATTATTATATGTACCGCAAAATGCAGTATTGACATATACCGCAAATTGCGGTATAATTGTGATGAAACAAAAAGATAAAGAGGGAAAAACAGTGGATAAGGAAAGATTTGCATTATCAAAGTTGAAGGAAAAAAATAATTTTACAATAAAAGGAATTATCAAAATAGTTTTAGTTGTTTTGGTTTTATGTTTAGCTGTTTTCGGAATATACAAAATCTCAAAATCAATGCCGCCAGAAGATGTGGAGAATGTATCGGCTGATAAACCGGTGATAGATGTAAATTATATAAGTCAAAAACTTGAAAAAATCAGTTCTCTTGAAACTGCAAAAATTACATACGGCTGTATACTCGGGTATAAAGACGGAAAATATATCATAATAAATAAAAAATCTTTTTCAATGTATTATACTGTTACTGCATCGGCCGGAATTGATGTAGGTAAAATAACCGTATCCGAAAAAGACGGAAAATTTACGGTAGTTTTACCTCCTGCAACACTGAATTCAATTTATATTGACCCTGAAAGTTTTTTATTCTTCGACGAAAAGCAAGGCATATTCAATAAGTTGGATTTTGATGATATGAAAGAGGCACTTAAGAAGGCTGAACAAGATGTCAAAACTCAGGCAACAACCGACCAACTTCTTGATTTGGCAAATTCCAATGCTGTGCAGGTTATTTCAAATCTTTTGGGAAGCTTTTTAGATGAAAAAGATTTTGAAATAAAAACGACAATCGAAAATAAGGCTGAGAAGATAGAAGCACCTGTTTCGGCGGAAGAAGCGGTAGAAAAATATAACGGAAAAGCAGATTATAAAAAGCTTGAAGAATTATTCAAAAAGTCGGGATTTATAAATGTAAGTACCGTTCCGGTTGAAGATTTAAAAATCGGATTTTTAACAAAAGAGGGCGCAGTCCACAGTGTAACAATTGCCGAAAATGATTCATTTGCTGCGGGACAAAATGTTTTTAATGCAGATGATGAAGTTATAATAAAATATCATACAAAGAAAAGCAAATAAATTACAGCATATATTAAATACCGCAGGATTGTATGAAATATACAGTCCTGCGGGTCGTAAATATTATTTGACAAATCATATCAAATATGATAACATTTTGTCGGTGCAACAGCACCCTTAAAGGCAACTATATTCGGTAGGCGGTCAGTCCTCTTCTCTTTGAGGGCAGCTTTTCGCCCTCGGAAAGGAGGGCGGTGCTTATGGTTACATACGAAGCGATGTTTCTGTTCGTAACATTAATCGTTGCAATTATATCACTTGTTATTGATATAACAAAAAAGAAATAAACCGCCATCCCTCCACAAGCTGACGATTTATTTCTGATACTTAAATGAGGGCTAACCGTCTATCGGTTGCCTTTCTGTTTTTATTATAGCATAAATTAAGATATTGTCAACACTTAATCCCGAATCAAAAATCAACTCAATTGATTTTTGAAATGCACCAGATTGCGATGTCCTCATAAACATCTTTTCTCTTTATTTCGTTGAGGATTTCATGGCGCATTTCGGGATAAATTTTAACGGTAACATCTTTCTGACCCGAGAGCTTAATGTCGTTATAAACCTGCATAACGCCGTTTCCGTACTGTCCGACGGGGTCTTCCGCACCGGAGATGAAGAGTACGGGCAGGCTGTTGCTGACTCTGCCGAACCAGTCCTTGCCGGAAACCTTTGTCAAAATCGTGAAAAGGTCTTTGAATCCTGCGGCGGTGAAAAGGAAACCGCAGTATTTATCGTTTATATATTTATCAACGATTGCGTTATCATTGGTGAGCCAGTCGAATTTGGTTCTCGGAGAAGCGATTTTTTTATTGTATGAGCCGAATGCAAGACCGTCAATAAACTTGCTCTTATAATCCGAGCCTTTGAATTTTGCAATTGCTCCCGCAATTCCGATTGCAAGCGCGGAAGCCGGATTCTTTCCGCTTGTGCCGCAGATTATCGCACCCTTTATAGCCGTATCGGTTCCGTAACGGGCAATATATTCTCTTGCAATGAACGAACCCATACTGTGACCGAAAAAGATAAGGGGAAGATTGGGATAATCCTTTTTGAGAATTTCGGTGAGCGTTCTCTCATCTTCAACAAATGCGTCCCAGCCGCCGCTTTCACCGAAATATCCGAGCTTTTCATCGGAGGTGACGGATTTTCCGTGGCCGATATGGTCATTTACGAAAACCGCAAAGCCCTTTTCGCAGAGCGATGCCGCAAATTCCTCATAGCGTTCGCCGTATTCAGCCATACCGTGGCAAATCTGAAACAGAGCGTGAGCGCCGTCGGCAGGAAGCCAGCCTCTTACAAAAATATCGGTAAGACCTGTTTTTGACGGAAAAGTAAATTCTTTTCTGATAATTTCCATATTCTTCACCTTTCTTTATTATTCTTCCACTTGAATTATATCATTCATAAAGCTTTATTTCAATATGCAGGAAAATATATGTAAAAAATTATTTACAAATTATACACATATAATGCCTGATGTGTACATAATTGTGTGGCATTATATGGATAGAAGAAGAGATACCGAGCATATAATATGCAGAAAGGATTGGTGATATGAAAAACGGGACCGATTGCATTATGGTTTGCGTAACTCCGCAGGAAGCCTGCCTGAGGCTGATTGCCGCAGGAGCCCGTGCCGCCTCGGAAAGCGGGAAACAGCTCAGAGTTATAAGCGTTTTCCGAAAGGATAAATGCCTTGATGCCGAAACGGGAAAAATTCTCGATAAGCTTTTCGGGTACGCAAAAGAATATAATGCGGATATGAATGTATATTTCAGCGATGATGCGTTTCTTACCGTCGCGGTTGCGGCGAAAAGGCTGAATGTTTCATCTCTGATTATGGGATTTCCCAAAGACGGAAGCAGCGGCTTTATTGAACAGGTTCACGAGCTTCTGCCCGAGATTCCCATAACAATGGTTGACGAAAATTCAAATGAATATAAAATAATACATTTCGATAAAAAGGAGCTTGAAAGGAATAAAATATCAGTTCATTGATATTCCTTTTGAAAACAGTCTGTTTACAGCCTGACGAAGCAGAACATAATTCTCGCCCGTAAGGGCGGGATTTTTTTTGAGCAGTGCGGCTGCGGCGGCGTGAGTTTCACGGATTGCCTCGCCGTCGGTCATCATATCGGCAATTTTCAAATCCGGCAGACCGTGCTGGCGTGAGCCGAAGAAATCTCCGGGACCTCTGAGCCGCAAATCCTCGTCGGCAATTTTAAATCCGTCGGTGGTTTCGGTCATAATATTAAGGCGCTCAAGCGTTTTTTCATCGCCCGAGTCGGAAATCATTATGCAGGTGGATTTTTCCGTTCCTCTGCCTATTCTGCCGCGAAGCTGATGAAGCTGAGAAAGCCCGAATCTTTCGGCATTCTCAATAACCATTATAACCGCGTTCGGCACATCTATGCCGACCTCTATAACCGTTGTGGAAACCAGAAGCTGAGTTTCTCCGCAGGCAAAGGACTGCATAACCGCTCTCTTTTCGGCGGGCTTCATTTTGCCGTGAAGCAAACCGACCTTGAACCCTCTGAAAAAGCCGTCGGAAAGGTTTTGATAAAGCTCCTGAGCGGCAGTCAGCTCGCTTGAATCGTTTTCGGCAACGAGAGGACACACGATATAGCCCTGCAAGCCGGAGCAGAGATGCTTTTTGATATATCCGTAAGCCCTTTCACGAATATCGGATTTGATAAGAAAGGTTTCGGTTTTTTGTCTGCCCTTCGGCATTTCGTCAAGAATGCTCAAATCAAGGTCGCCGTAAATTATCAGCCCGAGAGTTCTCGGAATCGGAGTTGCTGACATAACGAGAGTATGCGGATTTATGCCTTTTGAAGTGAGCATACCGCGCTGATTTACGCCGAAGCGGTGCTGTTCATCGGTTACGGCAAGGGCAAGTGATTTAAATTCAACGTCCTTCTGAATTATTGCGTGAGTGCCGATAAGAAGCTGAATTTCGCCGTCCTTTACGGCGGATTTTATTTTCTTTTTTTCTGCCGCGGGAGTTGAACCCGTGAGCAGAGCAATATTTATATTTGTATTTTTGAAAAATCCCGTCATGGTTTTAAAGTGCTGTTCGGCAAGCACCTCGGTGGGCGCCATTAAAGCACTCTGAAACCTATTGCAGGCGCAGTTATATATGAGTGCGGCGCAAACCGCCGTTTTACCCGAACCCACATCGCCCTGCAAAAGACGGTTCATCGGCTGAGAAAGGCTCATATCGGCGCACGCCTGATTTATCGCGCGCTTTTGTGCCCCCGTAAGCTCAAAGGGGAGCAGGGAGAAAAATTCTTCGCTGTGATTCTCAGCCATTGCGATTGCATTTGAAGCGCGGTTTTTGCTTCTCAGGCGCATCATACCGAGCTCAAGCAGGAAAAGCTCCTCAAAAATCAGTCTGCGTTTTGCCTCGGAAAGCAAATCAATGCTCTGCGGAAAATGAATATTCAAAAGCGCGTCTCTGAGATTCATAAGGCAGTAGGCTTCACGGATTTCCACGGGAATGGGGTCGGGAAAATCCGTGCAAAGCTCAAAAGCGTTTGCGATAAGCCGTTCAATTGCACGGGAATTGAGTCCCGCAGTCTGCGGATATATTGCACGCAGTCTGCCGTCACCCGTAAACTCGGTGAACTCGGGAGAGTTCATGGAGCGATAGTATCCTCTGCCCGTTATTTTGCCGTAAAACAGATATTCCTTGCCCTGTTCAAGCTTTCCGGCAGCGTATTTATTGTTGAAAAAGGTTATGTCAAGCAGATTTTCTCCGTCCGTAACCTCTGTTTTATAGAGCGTCATTCCTTTACGGATTCTGTGCTCAATGCACCGTGAACCGACAATTGCCCTTATGCAGACCGTTTCATTCATCGGAGCTTCGCTTATCGGAATTATTCTGCTCCAATCCTCATAAATGCGGGGATAGAATGTGAGCAGGTCGCCGAGCGTTGAAATGCCGAGCTTTGACAGCATTGCGGCACGCTTTTCGCCGACACCTCTGAGATATTTTATATCGCTGTCAAATGTCATTTATAACGCCACATTTCTATATCGTAATAAACATCGCCGTCGCAGCAGGCAAATTCGGCGTCCATTGAGTTGGTGTATGAAGCGGCGGCATTGCGGTAGCAGAGCGGAATAAACGGAAGCTCCTCATTGAATGTGTTTATGAAATCCATAAGCTCACAATTGCCGCTTAAAAGCTGATTATATCTTTCGGCGCAGATGCAGGCGGGGTCAATTCCGTAACCTACCGCACCCGAGAACATCGGTGAAAGATTCATATTCGGGGTAAGACGGTATTCGCCGATGTATAAATCATATAAGCCCTCTTTGAGCGCTTCGGAATAATATTCGGCGATGTAATCCTTTAAACGCACCTCAAAGCCGAGAGCCGAGAGAGATGAAGCGATAAGCTGAGCGGCCTCAAGCTTGAACGGATTTTCTTTATTGACAAGCAGAGAAATTTCGTTTTCGGAAATGTTAATCTCCGAATTTTTGATAAGCTCCGCTGCCTGCGTTTCATTTTTGGGTATGATAAGGTCTTTTGTGATAAGCTCATACCAATCGGGGTTAAACGGCGAATAGGCTTCACGGGCGTGACCCTGAAAAGCATTTGACGCAACGGCATTGCGGTCAACGGCAAGGTTCAGCGCCTTTCTTATATCGGCGTTTGAAAATACGGGACTTTCGGAATTTATGCCGAGGAAAACAAAATTGTTTATTCCCATTTCAACCGTATTTGCGTTTATCCTTGAAAAGCTTCCGTCCGAAAGGTCATCATAATAAAATCCCGTGTTGCCGATTTCAAGGCTGCTTTCAATTGACTCCGTATCGCGCAGGGGTTCAAGAATAATCGTTTTAATTGTGGGCCTGAAGCCTGATTTGTTCGGGTTCACTATCATATAAATCGCTTCACCGTTTTGGCTGAACATATATCTTCCGCAGCCCGTCGGCATTGCACCGACAGAACCGTTTTTGACTATCGGAAAATCAAGACAGCTCAGCGCATACGGGTCGGGCGTTTCAAGCGAAAACATAAGCATATTTGAAGCGGTGATTTTGACATCACCGAAATTTGCAAGCCTTGTGCCGTAAGCGGGTGAAGCCTTGGCGAGTGAAAACGAATATGAAACATCGGAGGCGGTAACGGAGCTGCCGTCGCTGAATTTTGCCGTATCAAGCGTAACATTGACCGACTCGGCGGTAACGATTGAGCTTTTTGCGGCGGCGGGAACGGGCTTATAATTCTTATCGAGCTTATAAAGACCGTCATAAACAAGCGCCATAAGCTGAGTATTCACAACCGACTCGGCTGTGAACGGGTCAAGCTCCTCCGATTTATCATAGGCGAGCTTCAGTATGCTTTCTTTTCCGTCTCCCGCTTCGGGGAGGTCAACTCCCGTGTTTTCTCCTCCGGTTTTATTGCAGGAGCAGAAAGCAAACAGAAGCATTGATATAATAAGTAAAACCGAAATAAATTTTTTCATATTTTCATTCCCTGCTTAAATCAAGAATAATTTTACCTGCCATAATAAGTCCTGCCGCACCGGGAACAAAAGGCAGACTGCCCGGCGCACGGCGACTGCCGTTATCCTCTGCAGCGGCCTTAACCGGTTCTTCGGGCGACCACACAACATTGAGCTTTTTTATACCGCGTTTTTTAAGCTCATACCTCATAACTCTGCAAAGCGGACACACCGAGGTTTTTGAAATATCGCTTATTCCGAACCGAGAGGGGTCAAGCTTATTGCCTGTTCCCATACAGGATATAATCGGAACGGAGAGCTTTTCAGCCTTTTCGGCAAGGCATATTTTTGCGCTCACGGTGTCTATTGCATCGGCGATATAATCATAATTTTCAAGCGAAAATTCATCTGCGTTTTCGGGCAGAATGAATTTTTGAAGAGCGGTAACATCGCATTCGGGGTTGATGTCGAGTATTCTGCGCTTTATGACCTCCGTTTTCGGAATACCGATTGTTGAGGTGAGCGCGCAAAGCTGACGGTTAAGGTTTGACGGTGAAACCGTGTCGCTGTCAACAACCGTTATGTGACCGATTCCGGCTCTTGCAAGAGCCTCTGCGGCATATGAACCGACTCCGCCGAGGCCGAAAAGAATAACTTTTTTTGATTTGAGAATATTCGTTGAACCGCTTCCGAGAAGCAGCTCGGAGCGTGAAAACCGTTCATTTTCCATACGGCGCACCTCTGTATAATATTCAAAATTATGTTAAGTTTAAATATATTCCCTGCATTTTTCTTCCAGCAATTTGAAATCACAGCTGTTTCGTACCAATCAATATTCGATTTCCGCTTGCTTGATATAATCTATATATTTTCCGTCAATGCGGTAAAATGTGGTATTCATAAGTCCTCCTAAAAAGATGAGGCAGGAAAAATCCCGCCTCGCTTCTGATTACATAAATCGCATTTAACGGCTGCGTACACCGATAACTTCAATCACACTTAACGGCTGCGTACACCGATAACTTCAATCACACTTAACGGCTGCGTACACCGACAGGATGTGTAATCTCATCTCTCGGATATATTATATGTTTTATTCGTGGATTTGTCAAGAAAATGTTACTCCGTTTCCGCAATAATCGGAAATTTAATTTTTTGTATTGTATTTTTCGCACCGATAAGCTATAATATTTTGAAACAAATAATTCCGAAAGGAAATGATATAATGAAACTCGGTATAGTAGGTTTGCCGAATGTCGGCAAAAGCACGCTTTTTAATGCAATCACAAATGCAGGTGCGCAGTCCGCAAATTATGCGTTCTGCACCATTGAGCCGAATGTGGGCGTTGTTTCCGTTCCCGATGAAAGACTTGATAAGCTTGCTCAGATGTATAATCCCGTCAAGATAACCCCCGCAGTTATCGAATTTGTTGATATAGCAGGACTTGTGAGAGGTGCTTCAAAGGGTGAGGGACTCGGAAATAAATTCCTTTCTCATATCCGTGAGGTCGATGCGGTTATTCATGTTGTGCGCTGCTTTGAAGATGATGATATTGTTCATGTTGATGCTTCAATCAATCCCGAAAGAGATATTGAAACGATAAATCTTGAGCTTATCTTTTCCGATATTGAAATGGTTGAGCGCAGAATAGACAGAGTTTCAAAGGCACTCAAGGGTGATAAGACTCTTGCCGCAGAGCTTGAATTTCTTAAGAAGCTTAAGGAAAACCTTGAAAATAATATTCTTGCAAGGAATATTGAATGCGATGAAAACGAAAAAGCATGGCTTGCCGATATAGCGCTTATCACCGCAAAGCCCGTTATATATGCCTGCAATATGAGCGAAGCCGATTTTGCGGCAGGTATAGATAATAACGCAAATTACAAAAAGGTTTGCGAAATTGCCGAAGCCGAGGGCAGCGAGGTCCTTCCCATCTGCGCTCAGATTGAAGCCGAAATTGCTTCACTTGAGCCCGAAGAAAAGGAAATGTTCCTCAGCGAACTGGGCGTTCAGAGCGGCGGCCTTGATTTGCTGGTTAAAAAGAGCTATGCGCTTCTGGGACTTATTTCTTATCTCACCGCAGGTCAGCCGGAGGTCAGAGCGTGGACGATAAAGAACGGCACCAAGGCTCCGCAGGCGGCAGGCAAGATACACAGCGACTTTGAAAGAGGTTTTATCAGAGCCGAGGTTATTTCATTCGATGACCTTATGGAGCAGGGCTCTATGACGGCGGCAAAGGAAAAGGGACTTGTCAGAAGTGAAGGCAAGGAATATGTTATGAAGGACGGAGACATCGTTCTTTTCAGATTCAATGTATGATTAAAACCGCTCCCTGCGGAGAAAATAAGCAGGGAGTGATTTTTTTATGAAGAAAAGAGTTGCCGCCGTGCTGATGCTGAGTATTCTGTTTTTTTCGGCAATGGGCGTCAGAATATATTCAATGATGACGGAAAATGTTAACGCCGGATATTCCGAAGCCTCTCTGAGCGTTGATGTTGAAACGCTGAGAGGAACGGTTTATGACTGCAATATGCGTCCGCTGACCAATGCCGAAACGGTTGAATATATCGCCGTAAAGCCCGTTCAGAGCGCATTTGAGGAGCTTAAAACGCTTCTCGGTGAAGAAATATCGGAAAGTGTGACCGAACGGCTGACGGCAGGCAGACCCGTTGTTATTCCGTCGGACGGTAAAGCCGTTTCGACCAATGCGGTAAAGCCGTTCACCGTGCCGAAAAGATACGGCGGTACGGCCTGCCATATAATCGGTTATCTCGGTTCGGAGGGAAGCGGAGTGAGCGGTATTGAAAAAGCATATGATGACCTGCTTTCAGCCTGCGAAAGAAGAGTTACCGCAAGATTCAGAGCCGATGCGGGCGGCAGAGTTATGGCGGGAGCGGAAACGGAAATAAGCGGAAACGAAATTCCGAAAAAGGGAATGGTTTTAACGCTTGATAAGGATATTCAGTCTGCGGCGGAAAGTGCTCTTGACCTGTTCGGAGTTGACAGAGGGTGCGCCGTTATACTCGAAATCGGAACGGGAGCGATAAGAGCCTGCGCTTCAAGGCCGGCCTTTGACCCCGATAATATTGCAGCAAGCCTTAATGATGAAAATTCTCCGCTCATCAACAGAGCGTTTATGGCATACAGCGTGGGTTCGGTTTTCAAATCCGTTATAGCTGCGGCGGCAATCGAAAGCGGCGAGGCGGATTTTGAATTTGATTGCGACGGGAATGTTGAATACAGCTCCGTTGTTTTCAACTGTCACAAGAAGGATGGCCACGGCGTTCTCAATCTGGAAAACGGTATAGCCTATTCCTGCAACACTTATTTCGCCTCTCTCGGTCAGAGGGTAGGTGCTGAAAAAATCGTTGATACTGCGGAAAAATTCGGATTCGGAAGGAGCATTGAGCTTGCTTCGGGAATGGTTACGGCATCGGGCAATCTGCCGAAAGCCGATGAGCTTGATTCTCCGGCGGCGATAGCCAATATATCGTTCGGGCAGGGAGCGCTCACCGCAACGCCTGTTCAGATATGCGCAATGACTGCCGCAATTGCGAACGGCGGCGAATATATAAAGCCTTATCTTGTTGAGGGAGAAACCGATGAAGACGGCAGCTTTACCGCTTACAGAAGCTATTCCGAAAGAACTCAGGCTATTGAGCGTGATACTGCGGATATTCTTTGCGGAGCGCTCAAAAAGGTCGTTGAAAAGGGGAGCGGAACAAGAGCGTTCAGCACGCTTGTGAGCGCTGCGGGGAAAACCGCAACGGCGCAGACGGGAAAATTCGGCGCAGACGGTGAAATATTCAATGCGTGGTTTTCCGGTTGGTTCCCTGCCGACGAACCGAAATATGCCGTTACGATTCTTAAGGAAGACGGCGGCGAGGGAGCGGTAAGCTGTGCGCCCGTTTTTAAATATATTGCGGAAACTCTGACGGTGCCGAATAAATAGCCCTTATTTTACACGAACAACGCAAAATTTACAAATTATCCACAATATTTTGCTTATATTTCTTTTTTTGCTTATATTTCTTTTTTTACATTGACAATGATTCGTATTTAATGATAGAATAAACCGAATAATGTCAAAGGGGAACAAAGATGACAAAGCCTTTTTATGAGGTCAGAAATTTTAATAATATAAGAGAGCTTGTGGATATGTCTGCCGAGCTTTTTGCCGACAGACCCGCATTTGAGATAAAGCGCAGAAATTCCGAGGCGGAAAAGGTTACCTATACACAGTACAGAGAAGATATAAACGCTCTGAGCACCGCTCTTCTCGGGTTCGGGCTTGCCGACGGCTGTGCGGCGGTTTGCGCCGATAACTGCTATGAATACTGTATGATATATCTTGCAGCCATCTGCGCAGGCGGAATAGTTGCACCGGTTGATAAAGAGCTTCACCCTTACGATATTATCGGTATTCTTAAAGCCGCCGATGCGAAAATTCTTTTCTGCGATAAAAAAATTCTCAAAAAGCTTGAAAATTACGATGTCGGCGATGTGCGTCTTGTCTGCATTGACGGCGATGAAAACTGCGAAAGAGCGCAGAGCTTTGAAAGCTTTATCGAAACAGGCAGAAAGCTTATTGCCGACGGTAAGCCGCTTTATAAAAATGTTGAGCAGAATCCCGATAAGCTCTGCACCCTGCTTTTCACTTCCGGAACAACGGGAATTTCCAAGGGCGTTATGCTCTGCCAGAGAAATTTCGTTTTTGAGGTCAAGGCGGCAATGGGCGTTATAAAAATAACTCCCGATGACTGCGGAATTTCGCTTCTGCCGTTCCACCATACCTTTGAAAGCTCCATAATGATATTTTTTGCGCCTTATTGCGGCGCAAAGGTTACATTCTGTGAGGGCTTCAAATATGTGCTGCGCAATATGAAAGAATTTAACCCCTCTGTTTTTGTTGCCGTTCCGCAGGTGCTTGAAACGGTTCACAAGCGCATAATGAAAGAGGTTAATGCGGATAAAAAAACTCAGCTTATGTTTAATTTCGGAATGAAGCTGAGCAAGGCGGCGGATAAGGTCGGAATTGACCTGAGAAAAGTATTTTTCAAACAAATTCAGGAAACCTTCGGCGGAAATATGAGACTGATAATCTGCGGAGGTGCGCCAATCGACCCGCAGATTTTAGAGGATTTCAATTCGTTCGGTATAAGAGTTATTTTCGGCTACGGGCTTACCGAGTGCGCTCCGCTTGCCATAATAAATCATGACAGAGTGAATACAACCGATTCCGTTGGGGTTCCGCTTCCCGGGGTTGAAGCCAAGATAAATGCGCCCGATGCAGACGGTATAGGCGAAATATGCGTTAAGGGCGATATGGTTATGCTCGGATACTATAAAAATCCCGAAGCTACCGCCGAGGTTATTGACAAAGACGGATTTTTCCATACGGGTGACCTCGGATACAGGGACGAAAACGGCTGCTACCATATCAGCGGCAGAAGCAAAAATGTTATAGTCACTTCCAACGGCAAGAACATATATCCCGAGGAGCTTGAATATCATCTCGGAATGAGTGACCTTGTCAGCGCCTGTATGGTTGAGGAGATAAAAAATAAAAAGGGAGAACCCGAGATACACGCTCAGATTTTCCCCGAGGTTGAGAATATTTCGGCAGCAATCGGCAGAGAAAAGCCGACAGCCGAGGATATACATAACGCCATAAAAAATGTTATCGAAAGCGTTAACGATAAACTGCCCGGGTTCAAAAAGATAAGAAGCTTTACCGTGAGGGAAAACGATTTTATCAGAACCACGGCACAGAAGATTAAGAGAGATATAAACAAGACCGCGAATTAAGTTTTCAGATGTTATTGATTTGCTGAATGTATCCAAAAATAAATCACGGATTTCTATTCGGAATTTTAAGTTATATTTTATCGGTTATAAAATGGGTACGGGCGAAGCCCGTCATTAATTCCGAATTCCGCATTCCAAATTCATAATTAAAACCGCCGCCCTCGTTTGAGGACGGCGGTTTCCGTATCAGCCTATGATATTCTTTTTAAGTGTTTCATATTCGGCCTTGAGAGTTGCGGGAAGTCTGTCAAACTTTGCATAGAATTCCGCAATTCCCTCAACCTCTGCTTTCCAGAGCTCTTTATCAACCGAAAGGATTTCCTTAAGCTGAGCTTCGCTGACTGTGTCCTCAATTCCCTCAAGGTTAATATCCTCGGTCTTGGGAACAAATCCGATGGGAGTTTCAACGGCGTCAACCTTGCCCTCACAGCGGTCGATTATCCAGTCAAGAACTCTGAGGTTATCGCCGAATCCGGGCCACATAAAGTTGCCCTCGTCATCTTTTCTGAACCAGTTGACATTGAATATCTTCGGAGCTTTTTCGGGGTCAAGACCTGCGCCGATGTCAATCCAATGCTGCCAGTAATCAGCCATATTATATCCGCAGAACGGAAGCATTGCCATCGGGTCGCGTCTTACAACGCCGACAGCGCCTGCCGCAGCAGCGGTGGTTTCGGAAGCCATTATCGAACCTACGAATACTCCGTGGTTCCAGTCTCTTGACTGATAAACCAGGGGAGCAAGCTTTGCGCGTCTGCCGCCGAATACGAATGCCGAAATGGGAACACCCTGAGGATTCTCAAACTCGGAGCTTATGCAGGGGCAGTTTACTGCGGGAGCGGTGAAACGGCTGTTGGGGTGAGCGCCTTTTTCTTCGCTTGTTTTTCCGTTCCACTTGTTGCCTTTCCATTCAATTGCGTTCTCGGGCGGATTCTTGTCAAGACCCTCCCACCAAACGGTGTTGTTATCAAGGTTGAGAGCAACGTTTGTGAATATCGTTCCGCGCTTGGTTGACGCAAGAGCGTTGGGATTGGATTTTTCGTTTGTGCCGGGTGCAACGCCGAAGAAGCCGTTTTCGGGGTTGATGGCGTAAAGTCTGCCGTCCTCGCCCTTTCTTATCCACGAAATATCGTCGCCTACGCACCATACACGGTAGCCCTTTTTATAATATCCCTCGGGAGGAATGAGCATTGCAAGATTGGTCTTGCCGCAGGCTGAGGGGAATGCGGCGCAGATGTACTTGATTTCGCCGTCGGGCTTCTGAAGACCGAGAATGAGCATATGCTCTGCCTGCCAGCCTTCATTTTTGCCCTGATAGGAGGCGATACGAAGTGCAAAGCACTTTTTGCCGAGAAGAACGTTTCCGCCGTAACCCGAGTTAACGGAGATAATCGTGTTATCCTGCGGGAACTGACATATGTATCTCTTCTCTTCATCTATCTGACATTTGCAGTGAAGTCCTCTTACCCAGTCGTTGCTGTCGCCGAGAGCTTCAAGAACCTTTGTGCCTACTCTGGTCATAATCGACATATTGAGAACAACATAGATTGAGTCGGTAAGCTCAATGCCGATTTTGGAGAATTTTGAACCTACGGGGCCCATTGAATAGGGGATAATATACATTGTTCTGCCCTTGTAGCTGTCTTTAGCTATATCATAGAGCATTTTATATGCTTCGGCGGGGTCCATCCAGTTATTGGTGGGACCGGCTTCCTCTTTTGTGGGAGCGCAGATGAAAGTTCTTGCTTCAACTCTTGCAACATCGTTTACGGCTGTACGGTGAAGATAGCAGTCGGGCAGAAGCTCCTGATTGAGCTTTATCATTTCGCCTGTTGAGCAAGCCTCGGCGCGAAGAGCCTCAACCTGTTCCTTTGAACCGTCAATCCATACAATCTTATCGGGCTTTACAAGGTCGATTTTTTCCTCTATCCAGGAAATGACGCTTTTATTTGATGTTAATTTTTCCATAGTGAACTCTCCTTTCTGTTCGGAAAAACAACTTAATATATTATTTGCAAGGCGGGAGCATATAGCTTGCAAAATTCGGAAATCGAATATTTATGCTCCAACCTTACCCATTCTAATTCTATCACATATACGCAAAAAGTCAACCGTTTTTGAAAAAGTGCATATTTTTTTAATAAAAAGCGGGATAATCAGCAATTTTTATTGTTTATCGGCATACGAATCAGCAGACTTAAAAGCGCTTTTCCGTTGAACGGAATGAGCGGATAAAGATAGCATTGACCGGTTACGGTTTTGACGGAGGCAATCAGAAATACCACTATGCCTATCCCCGCAAAAAAGCCGTAAAAATTGAAGAGCCAAGTTAATATGAGCAGCATAACACGCAGCATTTTGAACGCATAGCTGAGCTCAAAGCTCGGCTGAGCAAAGTTCGTCATTGCCACAAATGCCATATACAGCACCGCTTCCGCAACGAACCAGCCTGCCGAAACCGCAAATTCACCGAGCACCAGAGCGCCGATAACTCCGAATGAATTGCTCAGAGCGGAGGGCGTGTTGATTGAGGCAAGCTTCATTGCATCAATAACGACCTCAACGATTAAAAGCTGCGCAATTACGGGAACGGTGTTCGGCTGTTCTATTTTGATAAATTCAAGCCAGGGGGGAATAAGTGAAGGATTTTCAATCAAAAGATACCATATGGGTGTTAAAAGGAGCGTTAAGGCGAAAATGAACATACGCATAATTCTCATATATGAGCCGACAACGGGCGACATATAAAAATCGTTGGTATCCTGCAAAAAATCGAATATACCCGACGGAATTATCATGGCGGCGGGAGAATTATCGGTGATAATCAGAATGCTGCCCTCAAGTATGCTTGCCGCCGCCGCATCGGGGCGCTCGGTATAGCGCACCTTCGGAAACGGGTTTAACCTCTGCTTCGGCACGAGGCATTCAATCAGACTTTCCTGACCCATTGAGAGAGCATCAATGTTGATTGAATCAAGCTTTTTATTCAGAACGGAGAGCATTTTCGGGTTAACTCTGCCCTGCATATAGCAGACTATAACATCGGTCTGCGATTTTTTGCCTACCGAATGAGACTGCATGGTAAGGTCGGTATCCCTTATCCTGCGGCGTATCAGAGCGGTATTGAATATTGCGGTTTCGATAAATCCGTCGTGAGCACCGCGCAGAACTCTGTCATTTTCGGGCTCGTCAACGGAGCGCATAGGATAGGTTCTCGCATCGGCGGCAAAGCCCTCGGAGAAGCCCTCTATAATTATCCCTATGCTGCCCGAAAGCACTCGCCTTATGAAAAGACCTCTGTCCGCAATTATATCCGTTTCGGCATAGGGAATGAAAGCATCGGCAAAGTCTCTTGAACTGTTTATCCCGCTGAGCTTGTCCGGCGTAAGCTTCATAATAAACGAGGTTATTTTTTCAGCCATTTCGTCCTTGCACAGACCGTCAACAAAATATATCCGTACCTGTCTGTCGGCGGCTTTTATGTTTCTTCCGATTATGTCGTAATTCATATTCAGCCGCAATTCGTCATCCGTTGCTTCGATATTTTTTGTATAGTCCGCAGTAAAATTTTTATCCATTGTTTTCCCCTCATCAGTCACTTTGCGGCAGCTTCCCCCGAGGGGGAAGCCGCTTTAACTATATTATCGGTATTTTTTTCAGCGATATTCGTTATAAAGATTGACTATTGCATTCCATGTGAGCGGGCCTACCGCACCGTTCTGAGGCAATCCGCTGAGCTTCTGAACGGCGATAACCGCCTGCTTTGTCTGTTCTCCGAATACGCCGTCAACCGTTATGACCGGAACGGCGCTGTTGTTCTGACCGATAACACGCAGGAAGGTCTGAAGCTGGGTAACGGCGTTTCCGCTTGCTCCCGTTGTGAGCGCATAACCCGGGTAGAGCAGGGACGAATATGAGCGGTATTCATCGGGCAGGGAATTGAGGGTGCTGTAATATACATCTTGTAAGGCATACCAGGTGCTTCTTCCGACAATTCCGTCAACCGTGAGACCGTAATAGCTCTGGAAAAGCTTAACTGCATTTTCCGTTGCCGGCCCGAATATTCCGTCAACTGCTATCTGCGGCAGACGGTCATTGAAAAATCCGATGAATGCAAGATAATACTGAACAACCTTAACTTCGTTTCCGCGGCTTCCGTTTCTTAAAACCGTGCTGTATATTCTGTCGATTTCGCTTATCGTTATACCCTCGGAATAAAGCTCTGAGACCTTTTTGACGGCGTTATAAATCTGCTTTATCTTATACCATGTGGATTTGCCGACTATGCCGTCAGCCGCAAGGTTGAATATGCTCTGGAACTGCAATACCGCCGCACGGGTGTTTGCATCAAAAATGCCGTTGGTGTTGTTTATTCTTGTTATTGACGGATAATTTGCTCTTATTCTGTTCAGCTCACGCTGAATGGTGCGCACATCTTCACCCGCCGAGCCGAGACGGAGCAGAGTGCCAGGGTAAGACTCGGTGATATTTCTGACGGGTGCATTCATTACGATGCTTATATCGTTGCCGTAATAGTAACGGAGTATCTGAAGCGGCGTTCTGCCCTGATTTGCAAGGGTAACGCTTCCCCATTGCGAAAGTCCGTCGCAGGTTACGCTTCTGCCGTCGCAGTATTCTGTAAAATACGGCTGAATCTGGTTGCCCTTGACAACATAGTTATTGAAAATATTATCCACAATCTGACTGATGTTTGTGAATATATCTCTGCCGTTTATAAAAGCCTGGTCATAGGCTGTGGAGTTGGTTATATCGAAATTATATCCTCTGCTTCTGTAATATTCGGAATAGATGCGGTTGAGTGCAAAGGAAATATGGCAGTAGATATTCGCAATAAGCGCATTATTCGGCCAGGTGGGATATATCTCGCTTGAAGCAACGTTTTTGATGTAATCGGTGAACGGAACACGGACATTTGCCGCCGATGATGACGGGCTGCCGAGATGAACGGTTATATAGGTGGGAATTACGGGTGTTGCCATATTATCGCTCCTTTCAAAGATAATTGAAATTGCTTTCGTCTGTTACGATTGTGTCGGGGTCCGAGCCCTCGCCGATTTCGGCAAGCATCTGCACGGGCTGAACGGACTCGATTTCCGAGAAAACGGGAACATTGCCGAATGCCGCCGGTATGAAGCCCGAATGCTCAATATATACCGAATATACGGAATAGGGGAGAACCTTGCCGTCGGACGGACTTAAGGAAAGCGATTTTGCGGGAGCAGGCAGACGAATGCTCGCACTCTCACCGTTTATGTTGGTAAGACCGTCAAAAAGTGTTACGTTTCCGCTGCGAAGAGGCAGAAAAATCAGAACTCTTGCGCTGCTTATGCCGAATGCTCTTTCTGCGGCATAGGCTTCAACTCTGAGCATTCCGTCTTCTTTATTGGCGGCAAGAAATTCGCTGATTTCGGCGCAGCGTGCTTTCTGCTCGGGTGATGAATTCTGATTTTTCGAGATTTCCTCGCATTGTCTGATAAGATTCCGGCGTATATCAACCGAGGAGACAGAACCGTTTATTATGTCGGGAGCGGTTGAGTCCGAAACAGGTATGCTGTTAATATTGTTTACCGTTTTCTCCGTCTCGGGTTCTTTTTCCTGCGTGGCTTCGGCTATCGGATTTCTTCTGTCACGCTGAAACGCTTCACCGTTCCTGATTGCTCCGAGCTGAGCCTTTTCGCGTTCATCGGGTTCATCTGCGCAGCCCGAGCTGTAATTTGAAGCGGGATTTTTTTTGCTGAATTCAAGCATTTCTTTTTTATATTTGTCCATGAGCTTCTCAATTTCTCTGTTATCCATTGCATAACCTCCCAATGATTTTTTCTCTAACATTATATTATCCGTGTTCCCGTGATGTTACGGTTATATTTCGGGAAAATGAGTCATATATTTTGTAAAAAAGCTTTGGAGATTGCCTATGAATTATGATTTTGAAGCGCCCGATGAGCGCACAAGCCGCCGAGAGGAATACAGAAGCCGTAAAAAAGACCCGTCAAAGGAAAAAAGCGATAAATTTTTAAAGCTGCTCAAAATTCAGACCTTTCTCTGCATTATCGGACTTGCCGCGGTATTTGCAATATCAAAGCTCAGCCCGTCGGCTTATGAGAGAATGAAAACGGATTATGCGAAAATAACCGAAAAGAATATGAGCATCGGCGAGATTTTTGACCGCATAAAGAGCGGAGCGCAGTTTATATTCGCGCCGTCCGCAAAGGAGAACGAATCAAAGCCCGCTTTTGAATTTGACGATGAAAATGTCGGCAATGCCGTTGACGAAACGGGCGAAACCGTTGCGGTGGGCGTTATGCTTGAAGGCTCGGGCGGCGGCGATATTGAAGAAAAGGAAGCGGCTGACGGAACGACCTTTGCACCGTATAAGATAAACGGTTCTCCGAAAATGCCAGTTAAAAATCCCCGCGTTACCTCAAAATTCGGTTACAGAACAAATCCCGTTTCGGGCAAATACGGTTTTCACACGGGAATTGACCTTGCCGTTCCCGAGGGTTCTCCCGTATCTGCGGCATTTTACGGTGCTGTTGAGGAAACGGGCGAAAACGATGTGTGGGGAAAATATGTGCTTTTGAAGCATTCCGACGGGCTTGAAACCTATTACTGCCATATGTCCGAAATTTATGCCGAGAGCGGAGCGGTTATCCGCAGAGGCGAAACAATCGGGCTTGTGGGTACAACGGGCTGGTCAACAGGTTCGCATCTGCATTTTGAGGTGAGGATAAACGGAATAAGGGTTGACCCCGCAATTCTGCTTTTCCCCGACGGCTATGAAGCTTGACTTAGGCAAAACGGACGT
>JAZRYD010000079.1:0-25202 GCA_045600535.1 Acutalibacteraceae bacterium
AACACCTTTTTTCTTGCATTTCAATATATTTTTCGCCCGTACTTCAGGTAAGAAAGAAGATTATTCAGGAGTTGCTGTTATTCATCTTTCTTTTTGAGTTTCGGCATAATCAGGCAGATTGCAATAAGCAGAACCGCAACAACGATTGCAACGATAACAAGAATATTGCTTCTGCTTCCCGTTTCGGGTGACGGTGCGGCAAGAAGAACGGTATCTTCTGCGGCAAGAGCGCTTATGCCTACGGCAACAACTCCGAGAACGAGTATCGCAACAAGCAGAATTGCCATGGCTCTTATGAAAATATTCCTTTTTTTGTTCATATCATTCCACCTTGAGAAGTGCTTTCATTGCGTCACCGATTTCGGAAGCGATTTTGCCGCTGTCCTCTGCGTTCTTTCCGCAGGCGGTAATATAAACCTTGATTTTCGGCTCCGTTCCCGAGGGACGGACTATTGCCGAATTGCCGTCGGGCAGGTCATAGGCAAGAACATTTGATACCGGAAAATCAAGCTCGGAAGCTTCGCCCGTGGCGGTATCGGTAACCGTTCTGTTCTTGAAATCCTTAACTCTGAGAACCTTCATTCCGGCAAGCTCCGAGGGAGGAGCAAGTCTGGTATTATCCATAATCTCTGCCATTTTAACCATACCGCTTGCGCCCTCAAAGACAAAGTTATACAGCGGATTGCAGTAATAGCCGAATTCCTTATATATATCTTCAAGAGCGTCAACAAGCGTTTTGCCCTGAGATTTGAAGTAAGCCGCCATTTCGCATATCATAAGCGAAGCCGCAACGCCGTCTTTATCCTTGGCGTGAGTGCCGATAAGATAGCCGTAGCTCTCCTCAAAGCCCATGATGAAATCGGAGCTTCTGTTTTCCTTTTCAAGCTTTGCGATAAATTCGCCCACATATTTGAAGCCCGTGAGAACATCAACAACCTTGCAGCCGTATTTTGCCGCAACCTTGTCAACAAGACTTGTTGAAACAAACGATTTTGTCATAACCGCATTTTCGGGCAGAGTGCCGTTTGCTTTTCTTGCACGGAGCATATAATCGGTCAGCAGAACGCCGACATCATGACCGTTGAGCAGAACATATTCGTCACCTGTGCGAACGGCGATACCGACTCTGTCGCAGTCGGGGTCGGTTGCAAGCATAAGGTCGGCTTTATAATCCTGCGTCATCTTGAGGCCGCATTCAAACACCTGCTTGATTTCGGGATTGGGATAGGGGCAGGTCGGGAAATTGCCGTCGGGCATTTCCTGCTCTTTAACGATTTTAATATCCTTAAATCCCGCTCTGTCGAGAACAGCGGTAACGGGTTCTCTGCCTGTTCCGTTGAGCGGAGTATAGATAACCTTAAGGTCGCTGCTTTTGATAAGCTCGGGATTTATCGGTCTTGTGAGAACCTCGGCATAGAAGCCTTCAACCAGCTCGTCGGAGATATATTCGATAAGACCGTTCTTAACGCCCTCATCAAACGGCATACGCTTGATACCGTCAAACATATCAACCTTGCGGATACACTCATAGGTTGCGTCTGCGGCTTCCTCGGTCATCTGATAACCTGCGGGGTCATAGCATTTATATCCGTTATATTTTGACGGATTGTGGCTTGCGGTGATAACAATACCGCTCTGACATTTCAGATTGATAACCGCATATGAAAGGAACGGAGTGGGCATAAGACGCGGATAGATATATACCTTTATTCCGTTTGCGGCAAGCACCTCGGCGCATTCCTTTGAGAAAACATCGGACTTTATTCTTGAATCATATCCGATTGCAACCGAAGCGGAGGAATATTTTCCGTTCAGATAATCGGCAAGTCCCTGGGTTGCCTGGCAAACGGTATAGGTGTTCATTCTGTTTGTGCCTGCGCCGAGAACTCCGCGCAGACCCGCCGTGCCGAATTCGAGATTTTTATAGAAGCGGTCAAGAATCTCATCGTCATTTCCGCTGACGGAAAGAAGCTCGTCCTGCATTTCTTTGTTACCTTTTGTCTTTTCGAGCCAGAGCTCATAAAGCTTTTTAACATCGTTCATGGCAATTCTCCTTTTCATTTTAATCCAATATACATTTTATCCCTTTTCTTTGCTCTTGTCAATGATATTTATATTGCAAAAATCGACGGTTGACTGCAAGAAGTGTATTTGGTATAATAATGAAGAAAGAGGGTAATATAATGAATAAATTCCTGTCATTTGTTGCAATTGTTATTATGCTTCCGCTTTATATTCTCACATCGGGGCTTGACCTTATCGGTGCGGGTAAGCGCTGCGAAACAGAAAAAACCAATATTGCCGGAATCGGTGCATATTTCCGTTCTCAGGGAATGGCAACCGACGGCGAACACTATTATTTTTCATCAAAAACAACTCTGCTGAAAACCGAACTTGACGGCAGAACACCCGTCAAAATCAATCTTTCGGCAATTCCCGATGAGCTTTCCGAGCTCGGAATAAAGCATATCGGCGGAATGAGCTATTATAACGGCTATATCTATGCCGGTATGGAGGACAGCAAGGTTTGGAAATATCCGATTATCGGAATTTTCGACCCCGAAACGCTCAGGCTTGTTGATTATTATATAATGGATTCTCAGCTTATCACAAGAGGTATGCCGTGGGTTTGCGTTGACCCCGAAACGGGTTATCTCTACTGCGCCGACCATTCCAAAAAACCGACAATGCTGATTGTTTACGATGTGAACAACGGTATGAGCGAGATTAAAAAAATACCGCTCACCGAAACGGTGAAAGCGATTCAGGGCTGTGAATTTTTGAACGGCACTCTCTATGCCGCAACTAATGACGATACTCAGGCAATTTATAAAATAAATGTGACCACGGGCGAACCCGAAAAGTTCATTGACCGCAACCTTACCGGCGGCGAGGGCGAAGGAATGACCTTTATCACCAAGGACGGCAAAACGGTTCTTGCCGCAATGGACTTGGGAACGATATTCTTAAATACGTTAATCAGAGAATATGAGGTGACGGAATGAAGCGTACAGCGGTATTCATTTTGGCGGTGCTGATGATTTTATCCGCCGCAGGCTGTTCGGCACTGAAAGCCGACAATAACGGAGAAGTCCAAAAGAAAAAGCCGAAAATAAAGGATATTTCGGTATCGGAGGAATATAAAAGCGCGGACGGAACGATTTCATTTAAGTTTGATGCGGTTATTCCGACGGTAACAGAGGGGTGCAGCGAAGCAATCGCAAAGGATATAGATTTTGTGATGAACACCTATGTTGAAGAAGCGAGAACCTTTGTAAAGGATAATATTGAAAATGCCGCAAGCTTTATGAAGGGCAACAGCAGCAAAACTCCGTGGAGCAGAAGCATAACCTACGAAACAACCTACAGCGATGCAAATACGGTATGCTTCCTGCTGAAAAGCAGTTTCAGCCTCGACGGAAGCAAGGTGAATCCTTCATATAAAACCTACTGCTTCAATCTCAACAATTCAAACAGGTATTCGGCTTTGGATTTTGCCAGAGAGAGCGAGGAATATCTGCTTGAGGATATTCTTCCGATAATCGAAAAACAGCTTAACGAAAATCTTTATAACGGAAGCAGAGCGCTCAATTCGGCACAGCTTGAAAGCATTCGGAATAATTTTGATTTCTGGAATTATTATATTGACAAGGATAATATTTATTTCTATATTTCAGGCGAAATTATAGATGATACCGTTAACGGATATCAAATGGTTAAAATGCCGTTTAAGGAAGTAAAAGATTATTTTGTTTCACCGGATAAGGTGCTTGAGAATCAATAATCCTGCATAAAACAAAATCGGGAGAACTTTTCGTTCTCCCGATTTGCTTATGTTATGCGATTTTGGTTATCAGTCTTCCTTCTTGGTCTTTACAACTGCAGCTGCGCCGACTGCAAAAGCAAGGAGAGCAACTGCGGGAACAGCAATGCTGCTGCCGGTTGAGGGGTTAACATCTTCAACGGGAGCTGCAATTCTTGTTGCACGGGTTGTGGGACCGTCATCAATAGCGGTAACGCCTTCCTTGTTGGTTACGGGCTGAGCGGAAGCTGTTGAAGAGGGAGCCGCAGTAGCCGGTACGGTTGTGGGAGCCGCTGTTGTGGGAGCTGCCGTGGTTGCGGGAGCTGCGGTGGTGGGAGCTGCGGTGGTGGGAGCTGCGGTTGTTGCGATAAGCGGGTCTGTGGGGTCATCGTTATCCGCAAATACGCAAACACTCATTGTGAGCATTGCGGCTGCGGCAATAATAACCGCAAGAAGTAAAGCAACTGTCTTTTTCATCTTTTGTACCATCCTTATTTTAAATTTGACGCATATGCGCCGAAAATACATTAACATATTACACTCTGCAAGCTTTTTTGTCAAGCTTTTAAAAAATAAGTTAACTAAATTTTAATATCTTTCACAAGGCGGAGCACACTATTCTAAAGAGAGGTGTGCAATATGCTGTATGATAAAAGAGGTAAAAGCGAAACAAAAAGGAAGCCGTGCAGAAGCTTTCCCGAAAAGAAAAACAATGGTTATACCGATGAACCGCCCGTTATGACCGATGTTCTCGGCAGTTATACCGGTGTTCCGTATGACGGCGGCGAACCGGTTCAGGATACGGACGACCTGTAAAATAATTCGGAATTATGAATGCGGAATTCGGAATTAAGGGGCTTTATATTTGCCTTCCCTTGGGGGAAGGTGGCACGGCGTAAGCCGTGACGGATGAGGGAAAAGCCCGATTTTACAAAAACAACTTGATTTTATGCTCCGCATTGCCTCATCAGTCTCGCTGCGCTCGACAGCTTCCCCACGAGGGAAGCCTTAATAAAATGGGTACGGGTGAAACCCGTCATTAATTCCGAATTCACAATTCCGAATTCCGAATTAACAAACTCCTCATTGAAAAAAGTCTCAGTTCTTTTCAAGTACCTTATCCAGAATTTCTTTGTTTATTTCTCCCGAGGCAATGGTTTTATCAAGCCAGAAATGAAGCGAATCGGCGGAGGTTGCAATATGCTCAAGCTGACGGCTTATCGCCATAAAATCTTCGATTTCGTCATCGTGAATAACGCCATCCGAGGTTATTTCGATAAGGCGGTCTTTATTCTTTTCAAGATTATTCAGCGCCGCCAGCATTTCAAGCACGATTTTTTCAATCGGCTTCGATTTAACCTCGGGAACATATTTTTTGCCTATCGCGCATTCGTGGCTGCAATAATAATTGCAAAGCTCGGGCTTTTTATATGCCTTTGAAAGAGCGAGAATTTCTTCGGGCGTTGCCGCAACCTTTTCACTCTCTATCTTTTCGATTCGGCTGTCGGAAACCCATTCGGCGGCTTCGCTTGCCTGCGCTCTTGTGAGTCCGAGCTCTTCACGGCATTTCTGATATACCGTTTTGCTTTCTTTAACAGATGCTCTTCCCAATTTACATTCTCCTGTCTTTCGTAAGTAAGATAATAATATCACATTAAAATAAAAATCGCAACAATAAACTGTTGCACCGCACTTTATTATATGGTATTATTTAGATATAACAAAAGTGAGGAGAGCTTGACTTGAGACTTTCTGATGATAAAAAAAGTGCATATTTTTCATTCTGCGGATTTGAGCTTATGCTCACCGAAACGGGAAACGGCGTATGGCGTCTGCAATCGGCGGAAAACGGAAAATTCGATAATGCGGGTGCGGCGCAGACTCTTTCAAATGACCTCGGAGAAGAAATGAAAATATCCGTCTGTCCGCTTGAGCTTGACGGAACCCGTATTTCCGCTCCCGACGGCACAACAGTTACGGTTTCGGAAAAAAGCATAAAATTCTTTGATGCGGAAAGCAAGCTCAAAAGAAGCATAAAAGGCATAAAAAGAACAGCCGACGGAATATCGGTTTCGTTCGGACTTGATAAAAATGAGAGAATTTACGGAACGGGCGAACGCTTCAACAAGGTTAACCAGAGGGGCAAAAGGGTCAATATTTATGCGGTTGACCGCTGGGCGCAGACCGAGGGCAACAGCTATATTCCGATTCCGTTTGTTATCAGCTCCAATATCTCCGCGGTTTTCTTCAACAGATACGAGCATTCAATATTCAATATAACCGGCGTAACGGGAATGAGCGTTGAGCAGAAATATGCTCCGCTTGATATATATGTTTTCCTCTGCGCCTCTCCCCGTGAAATTCTCACGGCTTATTCGGAAATAACGGGCTTTGCTCCCGTGCCTCCCGAATGGGCGTTCGGAACGATAGTCTGCCGCTATCACCCCGAATTTTCAAGCAAAGAGGGACTTTTCGCAATGGCAGATGCCATGAAAGAAAACGATTTCCCGTGGGAAGCGGTCATAACCGAGGGCTGGGGGGCTTATAAAACCGAAAAAAGAGCCGACCTCAAGGAAGTCAGCGAAAAATTCCACGATATGGGAAAAAAGGTTATGGTTTATGAGCAATGCGGCAGATTCCCGTCAAATGCCGTTGAGGGCTTCGGGCTTGAGGACAAATATGCCGTAAGCTCCGTCAGCGGCACGGAGCTGAGCGAAACAAGCTCATTTAACCTCGTGGATAATTTCAGCAAAAAGAAAATGAAGTGCATCGACATAACCTCACCCGAATGTATCGCAAAATGGGAAGAGGTATGGAATGAACTTCTTTTCGGAGTCGGAATTGACGGCGCGAAGATAGATTTCTGCGAGCAGTTCCCCGATAAGCCGTCAATACGCTTCGCCGACGGCAGAAACCCGATGGCGGCGCACCATTGGTATCCGACATACTATAATATATTGAGATATAAGCATTTTTCCACCCGTCCCGACGGCGGACTGAATTTTTCAAGAGGCGGCGGAATCGGTGCACAGAGATACCCGTTTGTTTGGGCGGGCGACCAGAGGAGAGAATTTTATTTTCTCAAGGCGGTCATAAAGGCGGCGCTTTCCTGCGGACTTTCGGGAATACCGTTTGTGAGCTGGGATATGGCGGGCTATCAGCCGTCATTCGATTTATACGATAAACAGCACGAGGAAAAGGTTTTCATCAGAGGAATTGAATTTACCGCCTTTTCGCCGAATATCCAGACTCACGGCAAGGTGAAACGCCCCTATGATTTCGATAAGCATACCCGTGATATTTACAGAGCCTATACGAAGCTCCACGATGCGCTCAGACCTTATCTCGTTGAGCAGGCAAGGGTTTCATCGGAAACGGGGCTGCCGATGATGCGGCATCTGTTCCTTTATGATGCTTCCGATGAAAAATGCCTTGATATCGAAGATGAATATATGCTCGGCTGCGGTCTGCTTGCCGCTCCGATGCTGAAAAGAAAAAAGAGCCGCAATATCTATCTCCCGAAAGGAAAATGGGTAAACATCTTCACGGGAGAAGAATACGACGGCGGCAGAACGCTTGAAAATTATAATGTTCCGCTCGAAATGATACCCGTTTTCAAACTTGAAAACGCACCGTCAGAGGCGCTTGAAGCCTCATTCGAAGCGGCAAAAGAATTTATAGATAATATAAATAAGCTTGCAAAATAAGAACCTGAAATGCTTTGCATTTCAGAACCTTGTTGTCAAAACAATAATAGCAGGGCTTGTGACGAGCAAGCCCTGCTTATTACATTACAGACCCGTAAAATTATATTCCGCTCCGGATTTTTCGGCAAGCTTTTCCATATATTCGCGTGTCGGAGCTTCAACCGATTCAAGCGCATACGGCATATTCAGCGCCTCATATTTTCCGCAGCCCGTGTTGTGATAAGCTAAAATTTCACATCGGCACGGCACACAGAATTTCGCGATTTTTTCAATCTCTCCGCTGTTGTAATCGGGAATAACAGGTGTCCTGAAAATCACCTCAACGCCTGAGCTTTTCAGCTTTTCGGCATTTTCAAGTATCCGTTTGTTTGAAACACCCGTACATCTTATATGCGTTTCTTCGTCAATTGCCTTTATGTCACAGAGAACCAAATCGAGATAAGGAAGCACGGCTTCAAAGCTTTCCCACGGAACATTTGCGGCGGTTTCGATTGCGGTATGTATTCCGTTTTCTTTGCATTTTTTCAGAATTTCCGCGGCAAATCCGGCTTGCAGAAGCGGTTCGCCGCCCGAAAGAGTAACACCTCCGCCCGAGGTTCTGTAATACTCAATATCCTTCAGCGCTTCACGCACAACCTCATCGGCCGAAACGGTTCTGCCCGAGATTTTTCTTGCTCCGTGAGCGCATACCTCAACGCATTTTCCGCAGGCGGTACACTTATCGGTGAATGTATTTTTGCATACCTCAACACATTTTCCGCATGAAGCGCACTTGCTTTTGAAGAACATAAGCTGTTCCCCTGCACTCTGAGATTCGGGATTATGGCACCAAAGGCAGCGCAGATTGCAGCCCTTGAAAAAGATATTCGTTCTTATCCCCGGGCCGTCATAGATACTGAAGCGCTGTATATCGAAAATTCTTCCGCTCATATTCCCTGCTCCGTGCGCTTGATTATGTTATCCTGAAGTCCTTCACTCAGGTCTACAAAATAATCGCTGTAACCGCCGACTCTGACAATCAGTCCCTTGTAAAGCTCGGGATTCAGTTTGGCTTTTTTAAGTTCTTCGGCATTCAGAACATTGACCTGCAAGGTCTGACCGCCCATACGGAAATATGTTTTCGCAAGAGCGATAAAGGTTGAAATTCCTCTTTCGGTATTAAACTGCTGCTTGGAAAATTTCATCTGCAAAACATTTCCGCTGACCGCAAGATACTGATTCGCTTTCAGAACGGAGTTGAGCAGAGCGGTGGGGCCGTTTGTATCGCACCCGGGAACTGCACCTATGCTGTCCGCAAGAGTTGTATCGTCACGGTGTTTACCGTTCGGAAGCGCACCTACGCTTGCACCGTACCTTGCCGCACGCATAAAAGTGCTGCACCCCATTCCGAATTTACCGCCCCTGAATGTATCCTTTGTCTGAGCATATCTGTAAATATGGTCGGTTATTTCGGAATATATTTCATCAACATCTTCAATATCATTGCCGAATTTATGATAGGTTGAAAAATCCTTATAAAGCTCATCAAAGCCCTCAAAGTCCTTTTTCAAAGCCTCAAGAAGCTGAGACATTGTATATTCTTTCGTATCGTATATATAATGCCTGATTGCGGCAAGGCTGTCCGCCGTATCCGGCAGACCCTCGGTGAGAATCTGACCGTGACCGTAATAAGGACCGTGATTTTTATAATCCATACCCTTTTCAATACAGCCCTGAATAACGAGCGAGTGCCACGGATTCGGAGCTTCCTCGGCAAAAATACGCTGACATTTGTTTGACATATCAATAACATTATCGGCAAGGTATTCAACCTGAGCCTTATATGCTTTCATCAGCTCCTCAAAGGACGAAAAACTTTCGGCATTGCCCGTGCTCAGACCGAGCTTTTTAAAGCTCTTTTGACATTCGCCGTCAAAGAGCGCAAATTCAAGAGCCTTGATAATGCTTATTTCGCCGTCCTCAAGTCCCATATGTGATTTGCCGAAAATATCAATCTGATTGCAGCCGTTCATACAGTAAAGGTGTGAATCCGATGCGGGAATGCCGAGCGCCTCAAGAGCCGGACACACACATTCGTCGTTGTAAATTGCAGGCATACCTATACCCGTTGCAATCGTTTCGGCGGCTTCTCTCCACGCTCTTTCGGGGCTGTTGCGGTGAAAACGCATTGTGATATTCGGCGTGTTATAGTGAAGCTCCCTTGCAGCACGCAGAACATCATATGTTAACTCGCAGCTTTTATCATTCCAAAGCTCATCACTTCTGCCGATACAAAGATTCCATGCACGGCAGCGGTGAAAAAGATGCCACAGTTTTTTAAGACATTCATATCGGTCAACAGGGTCATCATTTTCGTAATATTTTCCCATTGCGTAGTCAAAAAGTCCCGGGGAGTCATTTTCGATAAAGCTGTAAGCCAGCCAGAAGAACTGGCACGCCTCAAAGAAATTTTTCGGCTGTTTTCTCGGAACGGTTTCAAAAGCCGAAATAATTCTCGAAAGCACGGCTTTATCCTTATCCTCGGCAGTCAAAAGCATCTCTCCGGCAAGAGCCTTATATCTGTCCGCAAGAATTTCTATTGTTGAAAGAGCAATTTCAAGCGAATCGTAAAAACTCTTTTTTTCTGTGTGGATTTTTGAAAAAAGCTTTATTTTCTCTCTTATGCCCTCCGTACCGATTCTCAGGAGCATTTCATAATCGGGGTTGGCATGACCCGAGCCTTCTCCCCAACAGCAATGCTCCTCACGCAGCAAGTGCTGATGCTCCGTGAATGAGCCGCCGGTCATACGGTGAGTTCTGACGGGCTCAAATTCATCATAAAGAGCATCAATTTCATTGGAAAGCTCGGGAAATCTTTCTTTCTGAGCATTTCTGATACCCGGATGAGAAACTATACCGCCGCCTCTGCTGTAATATATTCCGAGATTGGGATAATCACAGCCGGGACCCGCAAACCAATCATTCGGGTCAATTGATATTTCCGCCTTTTCAGCCATTCTTTTCATTCCGCAGGCGATGCGGTAATTGCGCTCATATTCGGGTGAAACTCCGCTCACATCGGCTTCCTTGAATCCGAATGCAAACGGCTCAATATCACGGATATTCATTTAAATTCTCCTTATCCTACAAAATAGAGTATGCCGAGAACAAGCTTAAGAATCGGATATACGGACAGCGACAAATCCTGCCATATTGAGCAGAAAAATGCTTTGACATCGCTCATCTCACGCCATCTTACATCTCCGGTTGAATTGATATCATCGGTAAGCTCCGCTTTCTTTTCGGAAAGAGTGAGCGGATTTGCAAATTCGCCCTTGAGGTTGTTCATTTTCCAATAGCGCCAGCTCATCTCGGAATTGATAACATTTGCGTGAGCTTCGCCTGCGGTTTCGTTTTCGGCTTTCTGCCAGAGTGAATCGCAAACGGCAATCTGATTATCCTTGAGGTCAAGGGTATTGAACATACTCTGATATATTCCGAGATGCTTTTTCTTTGCGTTTTCGGTGATTATATCCAGAAATCTTGCAATGTATTTTCCGCCCTCACCGTAATAGGCATCAAGAAATTCGTTTCTTGTTTTTTCGTAATCAAGATAAGGATTCTGCATAAGCTTTGAAATGAGATAAGCTCTCAGCTCCGCAAATTCAGTATCGGTGCTGTTGAGATTGAGAGAATAATTGCCCTCCTCATAAATTCCGCGGACATTGTTTTCCGCAAATATCTGTATATCTCTCTGAAGCACTCCGAAATCGGGATAAATGCCCACATAATTGCAGAAATTCGTGCAGTAATCCCAGATATAAAGTCTGTTGCATATCTTTGACCAGCCTGCAAGGTCATTCATAAAATCGGCGTTTGCGGGGCAGTCCTTATCGTCAAGAGCGTGCGAAAAGCAGCACTCAATGGAGCAGAGACGAACAATAACATTGTCCTCCGCAGTTATGCCCTTGGGCGGCTTTCTTGTGTATCTGTAAGCAAAGGTATCAAGCGCAACATTGTCATAACCCGCCGCCTTGACATCTCTTGCAATTCTGTTTACAAATTCGAGCATTGTGCCTGCGTGAGAGCCGTATTTCATATCGGCTGCACGGCACTTATTACACGTGCAATAAATAATATTATCGTTCTGAGTGAGTGAAATTATCTGCAAATCAACATCGGGATTGTGTCTTTCTTTGAGAATTTCAAACACCTCGTCACGCACAATCTCATAAACCTTTTCGTTTGAAAGGCAAAGCTGACTGCTTGTCTGAAAGCCTCTGTATTTTGCAAAATATTCGGGGTGCTCCTCAAAATATTTATCCTTTGAGCAGAACTGCGTTGAAAGTGTATGACAGAATGATGAAATATAGTCAATCGTTCCGCCGAATTCATCGGGTATATGGCGGTAATCATCGCCGTTCAGACCGTTGAAAAGCGAATATTCAACCGAACGGGGGCTTTTCCAGTCTGTTTCGGTATATTCAAAATACGGGTGATATGTATAAGAAAGTCCGTCCGGAACGGATATGCTTTCCTTTTTGTTGACGGTCAGAGTTGAGGTATAGCACTTGATTCCCGCATATTCCTCAAGGAAATAATACATTCCCCTTACCGCCTGCTGAAGCGTTGAGCCCGAAACGGTTACATTCGGAGCGGTGCATTCGATTTTATATCCGTCCGTGACCTTTGCCGGATTTATTTCAACATAAATGCAGGGTGTAGTATAATCGGCTGTAACCGCCGGCGCTTTTCCGCAGACCGAGCCGAGATATTCCGCAAATTTTTTCGCGGAAGCCGAAAGCTCGGGTGAAGCGATAACAACGGAATAATCTCCGTCAATGATAACATTTCCGCCTGCCGCATATGAAATATATGCCGCCGCAGAGAATGTCATAATCAGCGCGAGGATAACCGAAATCAATTTTTTCATTTTGTTTTCTCTCCCTTATTTTGATTTTATCTGCGATTTGATAATATGAGCTATTGCCCTTGAACCGTAAACGGCGTATTTGCCGAGGTTGCCCGAAATTCCCGTTAAAATCGGGTTTTTCAGTTTCTTTTCATCGTCCTGCTGAGCGGCGGTTTCCTTGAATTTAACATTATCCTCAAGGAACGGCACAAGCAGCGCATTTTCGGGAGCGGTAACCACCGCGCCGTCGGCAAACGCCGTAACATATTTAAGGTCGGCTTCGGCAAGATTGCCCTTTGAGAATCCGAAAAGCGCGAGAATTGCGTTTTCGCTGTTGCCGTTATATGACGGTGCAATTGATTTTCCCTGCGGAGTAACAAGCGTATATGTGTCAAGTATTGCACCGTTGGTTCTGCTGAAATGATGTCGCTGTTTGCCGTAATACGAACCGAACATATTCATATGAACCGTGCCGTCGGCATCAAGCCGCATCGGACAATGAGCCATTGAGCAGAGCGCCTGCCGTGAATTTGCGATAATCAAGGCGCATTTATCATTTTCAAGTCCGACCATTCCGGCGGAAAGCTGATGATTGAATGAGGCTAATTTTTTGTTCTTTTCGTCACACTCGGGGAAAGAACGGGTTCTGAATGACGAAATATCGCCCGAGAAATTGCGCTTGATAACCCTTGTATCTCCGCCGAGCTTCGGCGTAAACTGAAGCATTGCCGCCTCCTGCCACTTCATATCGCTGTATCTGCCGAGTGACGAATTTTCCGTTGAAATTGACGAGGTTTCGGGGGTGTGCGGATATTTGACGAATGAGCGTATAAAAACCGCAGAGCTTGAAGCGGCGGTGAAAAAGTCAAAATCGAAGTGACCGCTTTCAATCTCCCCGGGAAGATGAATATCCCCCGAAAGTCTTATTCCCTTTGCCGAGCCCGCACAGGCAAGCGGAGCGGTATTGTCTGGTCGGAAGCTGTATTTTCTGCCGCCGTAGGTTATAAAGCTTTCAATGAAGCTGTTATCACCGATTTTTTTATTTCCGCAGAAAACTTCAAAAACCGTTCCCGAGGACGAAAAACGAATTTCAAGCCCGTCTGTTTCAAGCGTTTCGGGAGCGGAAGGCTTTTTCTTCTCTCCGAGCGAAGCCTTTATAATATATTTTTTCTTTATTCTGTCAAATCTCAGAACGAGAAAAATGCTCTTCTTTTCGCTGTCGGCATAAACCGCCGCAAAATCCTTAAGACCGCTGCCCGAAATTTCCAGCCTTGAAATATCGTCAATCTCTCCGTTTATTTTAAGCTGAACGCATTGAAGCGTTGTGCCGTTTATATTGTGAACCGTGATTTCCTTTGACTTTTCAAGTGCGGCAAGCTCGCTTTTTATAATGCTTTCGGCAAGCTCATCGGCTTTTTTCTCTCTCTGAATATTCAGAACGGGAGTTGCAAGTCCGAAATGCGTGGTTGAAAGCAGCAGAACTCTGTCCTTGAATGACGGTGAATTTTCGTCGCTCCCTGCGTTCACCTTTGACATCGCACGGGCACGCTCTATGCTTGTCCATATTTTTCTGTTATACGGCTTTTCCGCCCATGAAGCATAACCCGTGAAATTGCCGTCGGCGGTATCGTGAGTAAAATCTATATTTCCGAGAGCTTCGTGGTTCGCAAGATAACCTGCGGGAGTGTCAAAAACGATATAATCAAGGTCTGCAATTTCTTCAACAAGCCCGTGAATGCCGTCTGTATTTGCGATTTTGTTTCCGACAACGGGTAAATTCATGCTCTCCCAGAATATTGCGTCCGCGTCCATATTCACGAAAAGAAAAACATCGTGATTTATTTCGCCGTTTTTCTGCTTTTCGTGAAGCTCCTTAACCCATGCTCTCAGGCAGCCCGCATCGCATATGTCGGAATTGTTATATGTCGGAATAACCGTCATGCTCTCGCCCCTGTAGGTATATGTAAGCGGATTGAACGCAAGCTCATCGGGCAGACGGGGAACAATGGTTCTGAATGCGTCAAACGGAACGCAGGAATAATAGAGGCAGAGAGCCTTGACTCCGAGCTTGTTATAAAGGCTGACCTGCGACGGAGTAAACATAACCTCCTGGGGTCTTACTATCTTTTCGTATTTTCCGAATATATCGGCAAGTCCCGAGCCCTGCTCATTCGTAACGGCTTTTTCTATCGAAGCAGTAAATTCTTCATCGTTCATCGCTCCGAGAGCACCGTTTGAATAGCCCATAATTATCTGTTCATCGCCGTATTTTTCAACACGCTCTTTCATCTTTTCGATGATGTCCGGAGCATATTCGGGCAGAATGCGTTCAAGGGAAAAGAAATTTTCGCAGTCCCACGTGCCCTTAACGGGAACACCCGCCTTATTGAAATCCGTAAGTGTATCAAGAATTTTTCTGATTATTCTTATATCCGAGCCGAAGCCGAGATTATCGTTTGTGTCGCCTCTGTAAGAGTGATAACAGTTAACATGAAATCCGAACGCAATGTGTACTTTGTAGCTCATTTTTTCTCTCCTGCAAGGATAATATAATTTATTTCAAGTATAAACTTTAGTTTAAATAAAGTCAATATATGGACTGTATATAAAAATATACTTACACCTGAATTTTAATTGACTCAAAACAGATGTAAGTATTTTTATATTTCAGCTGTTGGTCGAAGATTTATGTTTGAAATTTCCGAGCATAAACGGAAAATATGCAGTTATACAATTTACAACAGGAATTGTAAAAATCAACATACCGGGCAATAATATATACCACGGTAAAAGTCTGAATTCAATTGATGTGAAATGACACAGAAGTTCGAATGCAACTTTAAGGTAATACATTATTTGCAAATGTACCGGAAAGCAGGCAAGTGAATTTAAACCGTACCATATAAATATTTTCTTGAGCAACCCTGTTTTCCCGCAGATAAAATACAAATATTTTGCAATTACAAAGCAAACGGCAGAACCTGCCAATGCTCCTGCAATCGAGAATATATATTCTCCGTAATTATTCTCAAACATATACATATGCGCATCTCTGCAATATACATAATACAAAATCAAAGACATTGTTAATACACACAGAATATCTGTAATGATATGTTTTTCTCTTATCAAAAATGTTATTATGCTATTCCCGACATATCCCAAAATCATAAAGGCTGTCGCCATAACGGCAATGTCAATTGTGAAAGGCAGTCTGCTGTTTAAGCGGTGAGTAATTTCATAAGAAAGAATAAACAATAAAACAGCTGTATAAAGTAAAGAGATTTTATTACGGGTCAATTTTATTATCCAATAATATAAAATATCGCAAATAAATATGCACGGAAGAAACCATAGTCTGCTTAATTCTCCGGTAAACTCAGATGGATTTAAACATAATATAATTCTCAGCAAATATGGAAACAAGTCCAAACTTTTATGAGATATGATTCTCAAAAACAAACAGACAAAAAGGTTAAATGTTTCAAACATAAAATACGGAATAACCAACTTTATAAATCTCTTTTTAAAATATTCCGTAAATTTTAAATCTGTGACGGATTTTTCCCGTAGTGATTCAGTATATCCCGAAAGAATAAAGAAAAACGGCATATGAAACGCTATAATCCACATATTTCCCGGGGTTCCGGCATGATGTGTTATCACAAGTATCATGGCTAACCCACGAATAAAATCAAGAATTTCTATGCGTTTTTGACCATAAGAATCAATATTATATTTTAAAGAAAAAATTTTACGCATATAAGCACCTGCTTTCCCGATAACTTCAATTAATTTCAAAAAGCAGACTTTTTGACACAAGTGATTTATTTGATTATAATGTGTATATGTTGACTCTCCTGTATAAATATGGTATATTTACATTGAATATTATAAGATTTCAAAAAGTCTACATTTTGACACAATTTCAGGTTTTGAATAATAAAAGGCGTACGCCGGTTTGAAATCAGCGTACGCCCGAAATTATTTTATTACGAAATAGATGTAGGTTTTGCCGAATTCGTTCAGCCTTATACGGAATCCCTGCTCCTGAAGATAATCGCTGTTTTCAACCTTAAATCCTTTGGCTGTCAGCTCAAGTCCGAGAGAGCAGCCCGAATCAACTCCGATTGCGCTGATAACATGATTCGTTGAATCTGCATCGCTGTATTCAGCCATCGGCATACCGAGCCTCATAACATAAACAAATTTCGGTTTATATCCGAGATTTACGGTTTTGCTGCCGTCACCCGTGCCCATATATGTACCCGTCAGTATCGGCGAAGCAAGAAAATCCTGCTGTTCCTGCGAAAGGTGAATATCGGTATCTCTTATGTGTGAACCGCAGAGCAAATCCTTATTGAAAAATGACGGCAGAGGAAGCTCCGAGGTTGCGGCAGGACAGAGGTTCGCTTCAACCTGCGCCCATGCGCTGAGCACGAAAGCATCGGTATCGCGGTCCGAAATAATATCGTCACAGCCCGATGTGAGAATATGCAGAGAGGATTCAAAGGTAAGGCAGTCGATAATATCGGTGAAAGCATCGTGGCAAGCTCTGCCGCCCGATGAATACGGTGCATGAATTGAAAGGCGCAGCGTGATTTTCGCATTGCGGCAAAATTCGTCCCGTTCGAGAATACCGTCTGCATTTTCAACGAATGCATCAACGATTTCCATCGTCTTTATGCCTACCGCAACCGTGGTTTTTTTAAGCGGTACGGCTTTTTTTATCGGAGGAAACTCCGTAAGAAAGTTTATATATTTAAGCTCTTCTCTGCCGCCGAGCCATTCCACTATGCCCGACGGCAATGCGCTTATATCACTCATTCATCGTCCTCCTCTTCTTCTTCATCGTCCTCATCGTCCTCATCGTCCTCTTCATCTTCGTCTTCTTCAATTTCAACCATTTCACGGATAACAGCCCATATATAAAACACCGAATCGCCTTTATAAACCTTTTCGGCACGGTCGATTCTGTATTTTTTACCGCCGCTTGAAATATATTCTCCGTCCTCTGCGGCGGTAATATCGGGGTCGGGCGGACCGATATAGAGATAATGCCCCTGCGAATTATAGCCTATTTCGGTGTTTACGCCGTAAAGGTACATTTTGTTTTTATAGCGCAGAGGACTTATAAAGGCGTATATTTCGGAAAGGACGGTTCCCTGAGCGGAATTGAGAGAAGCACTTCTGCCGTAAGCTTCAAAAACGGAGGCTATATTCATACGCTCACCTGCCCGAAGAAAAAGCCGTCATCATTAAGCAGAGGCAGCGCCTTGAGATACGCCGAATTTTTCTCTTTTTCGGCGGCTTCAATTGATTCCGAACCCGAAACGCTGATTGAAACATCTCCGGCTTTAAAGGACGAAATTCCGTTTTCCGAAAAGATATTTTTGGTGCAGAGACGGTAATTCACCTCGGCGGCTGCCGCCCCGACAAGCCTTATGTCATCGGGGTCGGCACCGTCTTTTATTTTTGAGGAAAGCTCTGCCGAAGCCGCTTCGCATATCGGAAGAAGCTCCTCATCAGTCCCCTGCGGAGCATAGTAATCCCTGAGCAGTGAAAGAATTTTCCAGCTGTCTGTCAAGTCATACTCCTCCTTTCGTATCAGACGGAGAGTACCTTGGTCGCGTCGTCAAAGAGCTTTGCGAAGCCTGCGGTACAGCTGATAACAGCTCTTTCAAGCTGACGGTCAATGAGCTTATCATATTCGGTCATAACATCTCCCGCCTTAACCATTTCGAGAGCGGCGGTCTTGTCGATACCGATGAGCTTGCCCGTACCGACGGCAGTCGATTTGAGAAGCTGAGCGCCGAGAGGTGTTACCATCTTGCCCGTGCCGTGGAAATCAAGTCCCGCGGGAGCATCTCTGAACTGAGTCATATTGAGAATTGCGGCGGTTGTGTCCGTACCTGCGATAATTGTGTTAAGCTCATAGGGGTCAAAGGCATTCCAGAAGCTTACGAGGTCGGAATATGCAAGAGTGCCCGAGGTTGCACAGGAAACGCTTGAAGCGGAATTGTTGTTGCCGTCGCCGTTTTCAAGCACGTCAATGGCGTCCTTGAGCAGAGTTCTTGCGATATATGCTCCTATCTGACGGAGTGTAACCGTGAAAAGGTCGAGGCGCTGGAATCTGATAGCCTCATATGAAGCAACAAGGCTTCTGCCTCTCTTGCGGAGCTTGACAAGGTTTTCCTTTGTCTTGATGCCGGTTTCGGGGATAAATGCGCCCTCCTTAACAACCTTAAGCTCCTTTTCGTCCTCAGAGGGAACGGAAGTAATGGAACGGTAATCCATACCGTTAATAAGAGTTGTTGAAGCAACTATGCCGGGCAGAATATCCGCCTGCTCAAGGCCCTGCTTTACGGCTCTTGAAACATATTCGGGGAAAAGCACGGCGCTGTCGGAGGTCTTAAAGAACTTGTCAACAACGTCGCTGCCTGCGCCGCTTACTCTGATGTCAAAGCGCTTGAGCTGACGCTGATATGCGTCAAGCCCCTCAAGAGCAGTACCCTTATAGTTTTCGTCGGGGTCGAGGCTTGCAAGAGCCTTTGTGAAATTGCCTGATGAATAGAGACCTTTTTCAAGTCTGATGTTGTCAAAATCTGCCATTTTTATCTCCTTTCATTACATAAGAAACGTTACCGTTGCCGCGGTTGTATCAACGGAAAGAATGAGATATTCCTTTCCCGTTTCAGCCGATTTAACGCCCGTGCCGTCGGATACGAGAATGCCGTAGCCAACCGAAGGAGCGGTGCTCGTATAAGGTGCGGTTACAACTCCGCTGAGCTGAACGCAGGCGTATTTTGAATCGGACGAAACAACGAAGCCGCAGAATGCGTCTGCATCGGAGCAGGCGGCAACGGTGTTGTTTGCCGAAATTTTGACGGGCTTGCCGGCGGTGATTGCCGAGCTCACCTTGAATGTTGCGGTGTTTTCATTAAAACCGCTGAATGAAACTGACATAATTTTTTCCTCCTTAAATTAAGTAATCGTTTATTTCCTCTGCCGGGCGCTCCGGATTGCTTTCAAGCTGCCTTACAAGCGGGAGCTTCTTTTTTGCCTCGCACGAAATGGCATCACGCATATCCTTGAGCTGCCTGAGTGTTAAAGCCGAGCAGATGCTTTTGAGCGTTTCGGTGTTCATTGAGGGAATAACTCCGGCGCTGTCCTTGATAATGCTCGCCGTCATTTCCTCTTTATATTCCGCCGCAAGAGCTTCAAGCTCGGGGTCGGATTTTTTGCGCTCATACGATTTGGTTATTCCCGCATTCTTCTGAGCGGGAACGGCAACAAATGACCATTCATAAGCATCGGCAGGCTCGGTAAGCAGATGGCAGCAGAGCTTTGTGCCGTAAAGCTTACCCTTTATATGTTCACAGCCCTCCGTGCGAATATCCTTACCGCATACGGAGCATATAACGCTTTTTACGCTGCAGCCGACGCTGGTTTCCTTTTTGATGCCTGCATCAATTTCGGCAATGAGGTCTTTGTTTTTGTCGGTGCGAACCATATACGCCTTTGCCTGAACAAAGGTGTAAACTTCGCCGTCGGCGGTTTTTCTTGACGGGTCTGTTTTAACCTCTGCCGAATAAATTCTCGCCGTCTGGTCTTTGCTGCTCATATCGTGGTCGAAAATTCCGGTTTTGCCCACAAAAAGCTTTGCAAGCTCATTGAGCGCTTCAACCGTGAATTTCTCATTGTCTCTGTCTATTTCGTTATCACAGAGTATGAGCGGAAAGGCATAGAGCTCCTCTCTGCTCATTTCTTTTCTTGTATACCGACCGATAAGAGCAAGCTCCTCATCGGTCAGAATTTTTTCATTGCTTTTCATTTATTCACCTCTCATGATTTTTTCCGCCTGTGCCCGATAAAGCATGGCTCTGCTCTGTTCAACCTCGTCCTGGAGCGTAATATCGTCCCAGCCGACCTTGACTCCGCCGGAAAAACCGCGGCTTCTGATAAATTCATCGCATATCTGCGTGATTATCGGCGTAAGCGTGCGGCGGTAGGATTCAAGCTCGCTGGTGAGAGCATCTGCCTGCTGAGACGACATTCTTTCGGTGCTTGACCAGGAAAGACCGAGCATAAACGGCGGAAGCCCCGTTTTTGCGATTATCTGTTCCGTAATCTGCCTTACGGGCACTTCGCTGTCAAGTATCTGATTATCCGCACCTATAACCTTAATCTGAACATCGCCCACGGCAACGAAATCTTTTACTTCCGAGCCGCTCTGCATCGCTTCGCCCCATTCCTTTGCAACCTGCATTGCTCTGTCACGGGCGTAAGCTCTGTCCATAGCATCGTTTTTCGGATTATATGTTACGGCAAATCTCAGATTGCCGACTCTGTCCCAGTTTGCGCCGATGCTGTTGAAAATTTTAAGCAGAATGCCGCTTACAAACGGCAGACCCTTGAGCATTGAATTTCCCGTAAGCGCTCCCGGGTCGGGGTTGAGCACGCTGAAAAGACACATTTCGGGGCGTTCAACCTTTTTAAGACCCGAAGCCGAGCGGATAAAAATATCAATGTCAAAGCCGTTTTCGGAGCGTTTAAGCTCAATTCCGTTAAGCGGTGCATTGAAAAGAGCGCAGGGCATACCGTCGGTATCGGTAACTATTTCTCCGAGAGCCGTTCCGCAGGTCAGAAGCTGTTCAAAATAGGTTTCGATAAAGGCGTTCAGCCCTCTGCGGTTTCCGCCTACCGGTACGCTGCTCACAAATTCGTCAAGAAGCACCTGAGCGCCTCTGTCAGCCGCAGTAACCGTAAATCCGCCGACGAGCCTTACCGTTTTGAATACAGCCGCATCAATAATCGGAACGGCCTCGCGCAGAGCATAATAAAGACGGTTCTGCGGTGCGGAAAGCGGAGTATAGCCCTCGATAATTCCGAACGGGTGCTTTGTCAATGCCTGAGTTACGGGGGCGGAAATCCTTGAGGCGATTCTTTTTTTCAGAATTCCCAATAGTAAATCTCCTTTTTCAGTTTCTTTTTGCCGCTATGGCAAAAAATCCTTCGTCGTCCTCCGCCGCAACGGTGGAAACGAAATAACGGATATCGTCCATGGCGTGGTCGTTCTCTTTTCTGACGGTATCCTTTGAGGAGTTTTCCTCCCAGCGGTAAAGTCCGAATTCACGGATAGTTGCCTTACACTGCGGAGAAAAAAGGATACTGCCCTTTTTGAGCATATCCGAAACACGCCGTATGCCGTCGATAACATCGTTTTTTGCGGGTATTACCCGAAATCTGCCGTTTCGCCTTATACATTCGATAAAGCTTGCCGCCGACGGGTCAACTATAACCGCTTCAACCGGCAGATTTTCGGCAAGTGCTTCAAGGCGGTCATAATGCTCCGTGTCGGTTCTCTGACAGCCTTCGGCACGCGAATCAAAATAATATTCCCTTATTCTGTACCATTTTCCGCGGCTGAGTCCCCACAGTCCGAATGAGGACGGGTTGACCGTGCCGTAATCGCACGAGATATAATATTTCTCAAAATATTCGGGCGGGTCGGCAATGTGCTTTTCGTGAGAAAACATGGGATAAACGCAGCCTTGCGCCGCAACCCATCTTCCGAGAACGAAGCGTTCATAGAAAGCTCCCGAATAGAGTTTTTCATATCTTGCGGTTATCGCAGGAGTGAGTGAGGGATTATCCTGCATTGTAAAATGGAGATAGAGACAGTTTTTTTCATCGTGCCTGAGAATCCATTCCTCGTGAAACCAGTGCATGGGGTGTTCGGGATTGCAGTTGAACCAGAGCTTTGAGCCGTCAACCGAGCATCTGGCAAGAGCCTGCTCCACAAACGAACGCGGCATAAGCGTCACCTCGTCAAGCAGAACGCCGGAAAGAGTCATACCCTGAATAAGCGAAGCGGAGCTTTCGTCCTTTCCGCCGAAAAGATAGAAACGGTTGGTTTTTTCCGCATATTCAATCTCTATCAGATTGCGGGAATATTTTTCATTGCAGCGAAATCCGAGCTCTCTGAGAATAGGGAGCAGAACCGTAACAACATTCCGTCGAAGAGAGGCAATGGTTTTGCCGCATAACGCAAAGGAAGCGTCGGAAAAAGCGGAGAATGCCCATGTGACAAACGATACCGACATACACAGCGTTTTACCGGAGCGCACCGCTCCGTCACAGATAACGGCATCATGACGGCTGAGCGGACTTTCGGGCATCCACCAGCAAAGAGCATACATCTGCTTTTTTGAAAATGCGGTGAAGCTGCCGTTTTTGCTCAAAAAATATCATCCTCCGTCAAACGGTCAGCCCCTTTGGAAAGAGCGCTGATAAAACTGCTCTGAGTATTTTCCGTTGAGGATTCAAGCGAAGCAAGCTTTTCGAGCGCCTTCTGGCGGTCAAAGAATTTTATCTCAATGCCTCCGCCCTTGGGCATTTTGATGTCCGAAACATTAAAAAGGTCGAGCGTTTCCGCGTCCTCGGCGCTGAGCGTTTCGGCACACAGCAGAAGTCTCACCGCATCGGCAACCGAACCGAACGCAAGCTTATAAAGACCTTTTTCAACACAGCTGTTTGCGGAGCTTTTTTGTTTTTCGATTGAGGATATTTCGTTTCTTATATCTTCCCTTGCAAGAAGCTTTGCGGCGCTCCCCGCAGGTGAAACGATATATCCCGCTCTTGCCGCACTGCCTCTGGCATCGCCCGAGGCGGCGTAATCTCTGCAAAATGTTTTTTCTTTCTTTGAAAGTGTTCTTTTCATCGGAACCTCCCGTTTGTGATTTTTGAGAGAATCATCTCTCAACCTAAGCATAAAACACGGTTTTTCTTAACCGAAACAGGTTTATCCGATTGAAAAACGGCAAAAAAACATCGGCTGAAATCACGGATTATCTCCGTTTTTCAGCCGATAGCTTAATTTATCTCGTTATTTTAAATTTTCCGTCATCGTGAAAAGGTCATCGTAAAATTTATGCGTTTCCGTTTCGCCCGCATTAAGTCCGATAACCGTTCCGTGGTCTCCCTTTCGGGTTTCGGCAACATTCCATATGCCTTTCTTTATCTCCGAAACCTCGGCAGGAAGCGGCATATGCTCCTCACCCGTCGGGTACTGCGCCGAAACAACGCTCACCAAGCCGTCATTCGGTTTCCACGAATCATCTATCTGAATGCCGCCCTTGCTTCTGCCGTTGAAAGAACCCATAGCCGTTGCCGTGAGCAGCAGAACGGGCAGAGTGCCGGAGGTCGGAACCTGACAGTTGAGCAGAGCACCTGCTTTGGTGGTACAGTATGAATATGAAAAATAATATATGCTTTTAACCGTTTTGATTTTCTTGTTCAGCTCAGCCGCACCGTCGGGAGAAAGGTCATAGGCGGCGTTATCGTTATTGCCCTTTGCCGTGAGCGATTCAAGAGTTTTGTTGAATGACGACTGCGAAGCGTTTTCATTTGCTATTCCGAACTGGTCAAGCATAAAATCATATATTCCGTTTGCCGGAGCAAGAATATCCGCCGCCGAAAAAATTATTTTCGCAAGCAGAGCGGTTGTGCTTTTAACCCCCGCAACTCCGCCGAGAGAATCGATTATGCAGGTCAGCGATGAACCGTTATGCGGAGCGCAGAGAGTTGTCACGCTGAACACCCAATTGCCCTTGCCGCCCTCGAAAAGCGGTGATATTTCGCCGCCTGCGGCTTTTTCGGCTTCATCTCCGTTTTCAAGCAGAGAGGCAAGAAGTCTTACCGTTGCACCGCCGAAGCTGTGGCCGATAAGATTTATTTTCTTATCCTTTCCCCAATCGGGAACTGCGGCTGCTGCGTAGGTTCTGCCGTAACGCTCATGATTATGCGCCTTTGAATGAGCCTCACCGTAGTCAACCCTTGTTCCCGTAAGCTGTGCATAAAGCTCACACGCTCTGTCCCACGCACTTGAAACGGGACCCACAGAGGGAGCGCACACCTCATAGCCCTCATTCTTAAGATAGGCAACAAGGCTTCCCGTTGTTGCTCCCCAGTAATTTGAAACGGTGTTCATTCCGCCCGTATCACCCCAGCCGCCGAGGCCGTGAACGAGAACATAGGTATATTTCGTTTCCTCCGTTCCGTTCATTTTGTTCCAAAGCTTTTTCAGTGATTTTGAATAAAGCGGAAAACACGCCGCACCCGCAACAACGCAGAGTGCAAGAACAACCGCTATCACCTTTTTAAATGATGAACCTGCGCTTTCTTCGCTTTCCTCCTGCCCGGGAGCTTCGGCGGGAATATCCTGAACAGGTACAGCCTGAACGGGTTCGGTCTGAATAATCGGTTCGGGTTCTTCATCAATCAGCAAGCTGTCGGTTGATACGCCGAAAAGCCTGCTGAGAGAAATAATATTATCTGCATCGGGAACGGCTTCACCGCTTTCCCATTTCAGAACGGTCTGCCTCGAAACGCCGAGCTGTTCTGCAAGAGCCTCCTGAGAAAATCCTTTGCTTTTTCTTAACTGAGAAATTTTTTCGGAAACGGACATAAAATCCCTCCTGAATTTTTATAAACCGATTATACATCATAAATGTTAAAAATTCAATTACGGAAAACACATTTCCGAAAAACGATAAAAATTTTGTATGAAATTGAAGAATTTAAATTTATTTTTTTAATTTGCTTGTAATCATTTAAAATGTATGTTATAATAACAAAAAATTCGGATTATCCGAGAGCAAAAGACCTGCTAATAAAAGTCAATAGGGAAAATGAAAAAATTTCAAGCAGGTAAAAGGCAACACTGAACAAGACCGTAACAAAAGCAAATTTTGAAACAGTCGTATGCGGATAAGCGAAAGCACAGGAGTGCTTCGCTTGA
>JAZRYD010000080.1:0-37705 GCA_045600535.1 Acutalibacteraceae bacterium
CCAGTTCGCTTACGGTGAAAATATGGTTGTATTCGGCGATAATGATATAGCGTGCAATACGACATGGCAGGATGCCGAAGCATCAATGAACATCTGTTACCTCAATGCCGGACCGTCGTCCGTGGTTTTCGGGTCATAAAAAACAATGAGGAGGTTGCCCCTGCCGAAAGGGGCAGCCTCCGAAGACGGCAAAAAAGGATTTATGTATGATTGCAGATTATGAAATTGCAAAATTAAATATTCGTATTATCACCGGTTTTGATATGCTCCAAAGCGGTTCATCGTCACTTTTTGCTTCATCGTTTGAAAAAAGTGATGTTGATATAAACATTACTTTGGGGAATATCAATGCCGATGATACACTTGTATATTCGGATAATGTTATAAAGGTTTACCGCAGTGCCGATAATAAATATAATGTTATATATTATATATTGAGCGGCGATAATGAAATAAATCACTTTATGAGATCTGATGATAACTGTGTTTTATCTTCCGACTGCAAAGCGTCGGGAAAAGATATGTTCCATTTTTGGGGAATGATAGGTTTACCGCATATTTTTTTAAAGCATAACCGTCTGATGATACATTGCTCATATATAATCAGCAACGGAAAGGCAATATTGTTCTGCGGAAAGAGCGGGGTGGGAAAATCCACTCAGGCGAAGCTCTGGCAGGAATATGCAGATGCAAAAATAATTAACGGCGACAAAGCTGTTATTTATTCGGAAAACGGCAGGCTTTATGTTTCGTCCTTGCCTATGTCCGGAACATCAAATATCTGTTTAAACGAAACCGCAGAGGTCGGAGCAATTGTTATGCTCAATCAGGGTATGGAAAATGCAGCAGAATCAACCGGAGCGGTCGAAAAGGTTTCGATGCTTGCACAAAATTGTTATTTTGATTTTTGGCGTGACGGTGAAGCGGTTAATGTGGTGGATTTGTGTTTACGGTTTTCAAATCTTACGCAAATAGTAAGATTTGAATGCCTGCCGGACAAATCGGCGGTTGAATATCTGAAAAGGGTGATTGAATGAAAAGCAATGAGCCTGAATATTTACAATATCTGTTTTTAAAAGCAAAAGAAAAAAATGTTCCGCTTTCAGGCACATTTGAAATAACCGGCAGATGCAATTTCAATTGCAGAATGTGCTATATTCACGGTTCTGATAATGAAAAGCTCAAAGAAAAAGAGCTTTCAACCGAACAGTGGCTGAGAATAGCTGATAAAGCATTTGAAGCAGGGACGCTTTTGCTTCTTATAACCGGCGGAGAACCGCTCATAAGAAACGATTTTGCTCAGATTTACACATATTGCAAAAAACTCGGAATGGAAATAAGCATAAATACCAATGCTTCACTTATTACCGATGAAACAATCGAACTTTTTAAGCGGTATATGCCCGCAAGAATAAATGTTACGCTTTACGGTGCGTGTGAGAAAACCTATATGGATACCACCTGCCGCGAGGGATACTATAAAAGGGTTACGGCTAATATCGAAAAAATGAAGTCCGCAGGTCTGCCTGTCAAAATGAACATTACAGCCTCGGATTACAACAGCGCAGATATTCCGAAGCTTTACGGATATGCAAGCGAAAACGAGATTCCGGTTGAAACGGCATGTTATCTGTTTCCGTCAGCGAGGCTCGGCAGAGATGCAGACAGACCCGATGCTTGCACAGCCGCCGGAAATATGCTGACAAGTGAAAAATGCAGACTTTCGGAAGAAGCATTTAAAAAGAAAGCTGAATCATTTAAGGATTTTACCGAAAAGGAAAGAAAACCATATTTAACAGGCGAAAAACCGAAATGCCGTGCGGGAACGGCGGCTTTTTGGATTACATATGATGGGACTATGCTTCCGTGCGGTATGATGAAAACACCGAGCGCATCGGTAACCGAAAACGGATTTGAAAACGCGTGGAAATATATAAACGCCGAGACAAAAAAAATTATTCTTCCGCCTGAGTGCAGGGACTGTGATTATTCGGAGGTTTGCGAATCTTGTGCGGCGTCCTGCTATGCGGAAACGGGCAGCTTTGATAAGGTTCCCGTGTATCTGTGTCAAAAGTCACGGGAATATGTCAGATTATTAAAGGAGGAAGCGGGAAAATGACATACGGACTATCTTCTGATTTTGTTATACGGGATATTGTTGATGAGTGTATCGTTGTTCCGACCAAAAGCGAAGAAAACACCGGAAACGGGTTTTTTGCGCTGAATTCTACCGGTAAAATAATAATAAACGGTATCAAGGACGGAAAAGAAACAGATGCCATCATCTCCGAAATATGTGATAAGTATGAAATTGACCGTGATTCGGCTCAGGCTGATGTGATTGAGTTTATCGGGGAATTTAAGAAGCTCGGAATAATCATTGAATTATAATTTTCGGTGGGAGAGAAAGAAATGTACGATATCCACAGCCATATAGTATATGGGGTTGATGACGGCGCGCAGAGCCTTGAAGAAGCCGTTAAAATGGCTGAGCTTGCGTCAATGCGCGGAACGAAAGGTCTGGTTGCCACTCCGCATACCAATGTGCCGGGGTCGTACGGTAACTTCTGGGGAACGGAAATACTTGAGAAAATAAAGATGCTTCGAGAAGCGCTGAAAGAAAATTATATTGATGTTCAGATTTTCTGCGGCCAGGAAATATTCTGTACATCGAGAACCGCCGAATATCTGAAAGCGGGAAATATAATTACGCTGAACAATTCAAAATATCCGCTTGTTGAATTTGATTTTTACGAATATTCCGATTCGGTTTATTTAAAGCTTGAAAAAATCATTGCAGAGGGATATGTTCCGATTGTTGCTCACCCTGAAAGATATGCTTTTGTCGGTGAGGACGAAGATGCGGCGGTAAGGCTGAAAAATATGGGGTGTCTGCTTCAGGTAAACAAAGGCAGCCTGTCCGGAAAATTCGGAGAAAACGCGTATTTTACAGCGAGAAAACTGCTTGAGGAGCGTCTTGTCGATGTTATAGCGAGCGATGCTCACAGCCCTTATATGAGAACAACGAATATGATACATATTCATGAGTTTGTAAGCGAGGAATATTCACAGGATTATGCAGATATCCTGTTTAAATACAATCCGAGAAGAATACTTCAAAACAGAGATACAATCAATTATTGAATGTGGGAGAGTTTAAGTTATGATAATGAGAGTTATGCGCATAAGCGTTGCGATAATTACGGTGCTGACAACAATTGCTTTTGCTGCGGTTTTTGTTACAACGAAAATAAGAACCGATAAAACAATTCCGGTTATTACAGTGGAGGACGGTATTCTTGAGGTTTCGGTTAAAGCAACGGAAGATGACCTGCTTGCCGGAGTGAAAGCCGTTGACGGTAAGGACGGCGACATTTCGGACAGGCTTCTGGTTGAATCAATCGGAAAATTCATCAAAACAGGTTACTGCAAAATATCATATGCCGTCAGCGACCTTGACAATCATGTTTCAACGGCAACAAGGCAGATTCATTATACGGACTATACCGCGCCGAAATTTACAATGAGCAAGCCGCTTGTTTTTTCGGTTTATGATACGGTGGTTACAACCGGAATAGTCGGTGCAACCGATTGCCTTGACGGCAACATTTCGCAGAATGTAATTATCTACTCACCCGATTTTGAAGACGGAAAAGAAGGAACATATTCAATTCAGGCAACGGTCACAAACTCAAAAGGAGATACCTCTCAGATAGTGCTTCCTATGGTTGTTGAAAAGCAGATGAGAGATGGCTCGAAAATCAATCTGAATAAATATCTTATTTATGTAAAAAAAGGAAAAGCCGCTCCGGATTGGAAGAAATATATAAGCGAAACAATTGACAGCACCGGACTTGAAGCAGAATTTCCCGTTGAAATTAAAACGAATTTCAATAAGGACAAGCCCGGAATATACACGGTAAATTATTACGGAAAAGATTCACTCGGACGACAGGCCCACACGGCACTGATTGTTGTTGTTGAATAACGGGGGACAGCAGATGGACAGAAAATTTTCATTGGAATGGCACAGTATTTTACGCGATATTATCCGTAATTTCTGGGTAATAATATGCGCCGTATTGGTAGCGCTTATGGGAACATATATTGCTCATCAGAGCGTTTATTCTCCGGTATACACAAGCTCGGCAACGCTGATTATCAACAGCGCAGCCGGAAAAGCCAATGCTTATGCATCGCTTGGTGAATCATCGGAGATAGCTTCAATCTACACCGAGGTTTTTGTTCAGCCGGCGATGAAAAGAAAGGTTTGCGATGACCTCGGAATAAAAGCTTTTGACGGCAGTATCAGCGCTTATGTAAATTCCGGAACAAATATAATGGAGCTTTCGGTTACTTCATCAAATCCCGAAAACTCTTATAAAGAGCTGTGCTCGATACTGAGAGTTTATCCTCAGCTTACAGCGTCTCTTTTCAGAAACGGTGCGGTAAGTGTTCTGAAAATGCCCACTGTTCCGAAATATCCGTCAAACAGCATGACATCTTCAAATATGATAAAGGTGTCGCTTGCGGCTATTGCGGTTGCGATTGTTTTGATAGTTATTCTTTCGGCAGTGAGAGATACCGTTAAGGACGAAACAAGCTTCAAAGAAAAAATAGATTCAAATCTTCTTGCAGTTATACCGCATGAAAATAAAAATCTTTCCTTTAAGGAAATGCTCGACGGTAAGAAAAAGAGTATTCTTATATATGAAAGCTCTTTCATAAGCCTCAAATTTACCGAGAATTTCAACAAGCTTTCGGCAAAATTTGAATATATGAAGAGAAATAACGGCGATAATGTTTTTGCCGTAACAAGTGTTGCCGAAAATGAAGGCAAATCAACAATAGCATCAAATATTGCAATTTCTCTTGCCGTCAAAGGAAACAGCGTTGTCCTTGTTGACCTTGACGGAAAGAAACCGGCTCTCTATAAGATTTTTGAAGAGGAATATGACCCCGATTGCGAGTTCGGAGATTTCCTTTCGGGAGAAATTCCGGCAGAGGATTTCAAATTCAAGAGATACAGAAAATCCAAGCTGTTTCTTGCTCTTAATACCAAGGGCCATAAGGATTTCAGAAAATGGTTTGAAAGCGGAACGATTGAAAAGGTTATCGATGCTCTTAAAAAGACATCGGATTATGTTATCATTGATACTCCGCCCATTTCCGTTGCATCAGAGGTAACGAGCATTGCAAAGCTTTGCGATAAAACCGTTGTTGTTGTCAGAACCGATACCGTTTACGCCTCGGTTATAAATGATATGATGCTTACCCTTTCAAACACCGGTGCGGATATAGCCGGCTGTATACTCAACGACGCGTATCAGGAGCTTTCAATTTTCGGTTCATTCGGTGTTGATGAAACCGGATATTATTCAAGAAAATATTACGGAAAGTATTCTAAATACGGCAAGTACGGAAAATACGGTAAGTATTCAAAATATTCAAAGTACGGAAAATACGGCAAATATGCAAGCTACAGCAGTTATGACAGATATTCAAAATATGCGAAATATTCAAAGTATTCAAAGTATTCCAAATATTCAAAATACGGCAGATACAGCCATTACAGCAAGTACAGCAAATATGCAGACCCGGGTGCAATTGAGGATGTTGAGCTTACGGCGGAAGATATGCCGTTAACCACTATAGAAGAAAACGATAACGGAGGCAGCATATGAGTGACAATGAAAAAAGCATAAGCTTCTCCGAAGAAGTGAAAAACAGCGGAGCGTTTTCGGTTCAGTTTTCCGACCTTTGGAAAGGACTTATAAAATATTGGTGGATAGCCATAGTTTTAAGCGTTGCGATAGGCGGACTGATGTTTTTCAGAAGCTATTCGAGATTCAGACCGCAGTATACCGTTTCAACAACATTTACAGTTAATACACAGGTTTTATCTCTTACCGGTGAGGGAATACCGTCATATTCGTTCTATTATGATAATGCAACGGCAACTCAGCTTGCCGATACATTCCCGTATATTCTTTCGAGCAATATCCTGACGGAAGCAATCTGCGATGACCTCGGAATTTCATATGTTCCGGCTTCGCTTTCGGCATCTGCGGTTGCGTCAACGAATATGTTTACGCTGACTGCGGTAGGCTCTGACCCTCAGCAGACATATGATGTTCTTTTATCCGCGATGAAAAATTATCCGACAGCTGCAAAATATCTGGTCGGCAATGTTGAGCTTGTTGTTATAACCGAGCCTGAATTTCCGACGGATATGTCAAATAAATTCACATATAAAGTGGCTCTTAAGGGTCTTGCGCTCGGTGTTGCACTCGGTGCACTCTGGATTTTCGTATATGCACTTCTGAGAAAAACCGTAAAAACAAAATCCGATGTTCATAATAAGATTAAGATGGATACGGTCGGAACAATTCCCGAGGTTACATTCAAAAAATATAAGAATATGGAAATAGATGAAACCATACTTATGACGAATGATAAAATCGGTAAAGGTTTCCTTGAAGCAATGCGAATTTACCGGAACAGCTTCACCAATCTTCTTAAAGAAAATGAAAAAATCATTATGACAACAAGCACCGCCCCCGGTGAAGGCAAAACGACCGCGGCTGTTAATCTTGCGCTTTCGCTTGTTGACATCGGTAAAAAGGTTCTTCTTGTTGAAGGTGACTTGAGAAACCCGAGTATAGCTCCGCTTCTCGGATTTGACAGCAGTAAGATTGAATACGATGAAAATAAAGAGCTTTATTCAATCGCAAAGATTGAAAAATATGGCCTTTCATATCTTAAGTTCAACGCAGAAGAGGGCAAATACTGGAGAGTTATGAAGGTTGACCTTCTGAAAGATGTTTTCAACAGCATAAGAGATGAATATGACTATGTGCTTGTTGATACCCCTCCCTGCGGACTTGTTTCCGATGCCCTGATTATGGCGCAGGCGTGTGATGCGCTGATATATGTTATTCTTCAGGATACCGTAAGAATCAAGAAGATAATGAGTGCGATTGATACCGTTCTTCCCACGGGAATCCGTATTCTCGGTGCGGTTATCAACGGTGCGCAGTCCGGACTTGCGGGTTACGGTGATAACTACGGCTACGGCTACAGCAGCTACGGTTATTATAAGAACTATTCAAAATACGGTTACGGTTACGGCTACGGCTATGGCTACGGTTACGGCGATAAGAAGCGTCATCACCACAGCTCGGCGGCAATCGGTATTCTTCAGAAAATCGGTTCTCTCATAGGCAGCGGAGAAAACAATACCGAAAAAACACTTCCGTATGTTGAAAAAGAGATAACGACAAAGCAGGCTGAGAAAGAGCCGAAGAAAAAGACTGAGGCTAAAAAACAGTCAAATAAAGAGGGAAAATCAAGTAAAAAGAATCAGCATAAGAAAAAACACTAATCAGGCAAAATAATCAGCGGCAGATGGTGAATATATGAACGGATTTCAAAAATTCAAAATTGAAATGGGACATAAATCGGTAATCGCAATGATGATTTATGATGCGATAGCGGTAAATTCGGCATATTTTCTTGCGCTTCTGTTCAGAGCGGAGGGAATATTCAGACAAATTGACCCGGAGCATCTCAGAGTTCTTCTTGCGTTCTCTCCGGTGTATGCGATAGTCAGCGTTATAATATTTTATTTTTGCAGAATGTATCACAGCGTCTGGAAGTATGCCGGCTTTGACGAAATGCTCAGGGCAATTGCGGGAAGCTGCATTGCTGCCGCATTTCATTCGGTTGTGATAACCGTTATTATGAAGTTGGGACTTGTAAATCTTTATTATGACAGAATGCCGCTTTCATATTATATTCTCGGTTTCTGCATTCAGGGAATATTCATTGTCGGCATCAGAATGAGCGGCAGATTTATTTATACAAGAAAATCTGTCAGAGACAGCGGCAGAAATACTTATACCGAACGAATTCTCCTTATCGGAGCCGGAAAAGCGGCACAGCTTCTTCTCAGAACGATGAAAATGGAGAAGGATATTAACGAAAAGGTTGTCTGCATCATTGATGATAACCGCGAAAAATGGGGAAAATACCTTGAGGGCGTTGAAATAATCGGCGGCAGAGAGGATATTCTGCTTGCGGTTGAAAAGTATAAGATTGATAAAATTTACATTGCCATTCCGTCAGCAGCGAGTGATATAAGGCGTGAAATTCTCGGCATATGCAGCGAAACGAACTGCAAGCTGAAAAATCTTCCCGATACTTATCTTTCGATGTCCGGAAAAATCAGCTCCGATTCTCTGCGTGATGTTTCCGTTGAGGATTTGCTCGGCAGAGCGCCGATAAAAGCCGATATGGACGAGATAAGCCGTTATATAACCGGAAAAACCGTTCTTGTTACGGGCGGCGGCGGTTCAATCGGCGGAGAGCTTTGCAGACAGATTGCGAGCCACAACCCGAAGCTGCTCATAATCTTTGATGTATATGAAAATAACGCCTACGATGTTCAGTTTGAGCTTAAGAATAAGTTTCCGAATCTGAAATTTGAAACGCTTATCGGTTCGGTAAGAGATTCAAGAAGACTTGACGATATTTTCAGCACCTATCACCCCGATGTTGTTTACCATGCGGCGGCGCATAAGCATGTTCCTCTGATTGAGGACAGCCCGTGCGAAGCAATAAAAAATAATGTTATCGGTACATATAAAACGGCATATGCCGCAATGATGAACGGCTGCAAGAGATTTGTGCTTGTTTCAACCGATAAGGCGGTCAATCCCACAAATGTAATGGGTGCAAGCAAACGCCTTTGCGAAATGGTAATTCAGAGCTTTGACCGCAAAATAAAAGAGGGTAAGCCGGAAGAGATAGCCCGTCTGTTTACTCATGCCGAGGAGGTCGGAACGGTTCAGCAGTTCCCCGATAAAATCGAAACGGAGTTTGTTGCCGTAAGATTCGGAAATGTTCTCGGAAGTCACGGCTCGGTTGTTCCGCTTTTCAAAAAGCAGATAGAATTCGGCGGTCCCGTTACGGTAACTCACCCCGATATAATCAGATATTTTATGACAATTCCCGAGGCGGTTTCGCTTGTGCTTCTTGCCGGAACATACGCAAAGGGCGGCGAAATATTCATATTTGATATGGGAGAGCCCGTAAAAATAGATACCCTTGCCAAAAACCTGATAAGGCTTTCCGGCTTAAGACCGGGAATTGATATAAAGATAGAATATATCGGTCTGCGCCCGGGTGAAAAGCTTTATGAAGAAAAGCTGATGGCTGAAGAAGGCCTCAGAAAAACCGCAAATGATATAATCCATGTTGCCAATCCCGTTGAGTTTGACACGGATTGGTTCCAGAAACAACTTGAAAAGCTTATGGACGCTTCATATTCAAACGATGAAAATATCCGTGAGCTGATAAAAGAAACGGTTTCCACCTATGCACCAAATGAATTTGCAAGATAATCGTATCGGAGCGAATTATAATGTACGAAAAAATTTTCAAGAGAATAATTGATGTTGTTCTTTCGTTTATCGGGCTTGTTGTATTATCGCCTTTGTTTCTCATTCTGATAATCGCGGTCAAAATCGACGACCCCGGTCCGGCGTTTTTCGCTCAGAAAAGAGTCGGAAAAGGAAAGGTATATTTTCAGCTTCATAAGTTCAGAAGTATGAAAATGTCAACTCCCCACGATGTGCCCACTCATATGCTTTCAGACCCCGACCAATACATAACAAGAGTCGGCAAGCTTTTAAGAAAGACAAGTCTTGATGAGCTGCCGCAGATATGGGATATATTTGTCGGTCATATGAGCATTATCGGGCCGCGTCCGGCACTCTGGAATCAGTATGATTTGATTGAGGAAAGAGATAAATACGGCGCAAACGATGTAAAGCCGGGACTTACCGGCTGGGCTCAGATAAACGGCAGAGACGAGCTTGAAATTCCGGTTAAAGCAGCATTTGACGGAGAATATGTTGAAAAACTGAGCTTCGGTTTCGATATAAAATGCTTTATCGGAACAATATTTAATGTAATAAAACAGGACGGCGTTGTTGAAGGCGGAACGGGTAAAATGAACAGCTCCGCCAAAACCGTTATGGTGCTTTCCTGCCACACCCATTCTCTTTTCTGGTTCAGAACCGAAATGATGAAGGATTTCAAGGCTCTCGGTTACAATGTTGTTGCCGCGGGTCAGCTTCCCGAAGAAGAATGGGAAGAAAAATTTGCACATTTCGGAATAAAATACAGACAGATTAACGCAGAAAGAAACGGCACAAATCCGCTCAATGACCTGAAAACTCTCAGAAGTATTTTAAAGGTTATCAAGCAGGAAAAGCCCGATATTATTTTCACCTATCAGGCAAAAACCGTTATCTACGGCACAATAGCCGCAAGGCTCAGAAAGATAAAAGAGGTTTATCCGCTTATTGCGGGTCTCGGTTCGGTGCTTATCGGTGAGGATTCATTGGTTAAAAAGCTGATGATGTTTGAATATAAGATTGCCTTTAAGCTTGCAAAAAAGGTAATGTTCCAGAATCCCGACGATATGGAATTTTTCACGGAAAATTCTCTTATTGATGCCGGAAAATGCCATATGATAAACGGCTCGGGCGTTGATACCGAAAAGTTTTCGCCTATGCCTTTGCCCGAAAAAACCGCATTTCTCTGCATTTCAAGGCTTATCAGAGATAAGGGCGTGGGGGAATATATAGATGCTGCAAGAGAAATACATAAAAATTATCCCGATGTACGCTGTATGCTTGTTGGCCCTTACGATACAAATCCGTCGGCGATAACAGAGGAAGAATTGCGGGAATATATTGACGACGGCTCAATAGAGTATTTCGGAGAGCAGACGGATATCCGTCCTTATATGCAGATGTGCAATGTATTCGTTCTGCCGTCTTACCGTGAGGGAACTCCGAAAACCGTACTTGAGGCTATGGCGTGCGGCAGAGCGGTTATAACAACCGATGCCCCGGGCTGCCGTGAGACGGTCATAAATAAAGTGAACGGAATACTGATTCCCGTTCGCGATACAGATTCACTTATAAAGGTAATGGAAGCTTTTATTCTTTATCCCAAGACCGCAGAGCCTATGGGTACAGAGGGCAGAAGGATTGCCGTTGAAAAATACGATGTCAGAAAAGTCAATGCTTCGATTATAGAGATAATGGGACTTAAGCAGGAAAAGGGAGAGACAGTCAATGTATAAAGAGCTGTATGAAAAACTGGTAAACAGGGAAGAAAAGCTTTCACTTGTGGGACTCGGCTATGTCGGAATGCCCATTGCCGTTGCATTTGCAAAGAAGATAGATGTTATCGGCTATGACCTCAACGCAAAGAAAATTGAGCTTTATAAAAGCGGAATTGACCCCACAAACGAGGTCGGAAACGAAGCAATAAAAAATACAGCCGTTGATTTTACGGCAGACGAAACAAAGCTCAGAGAAGCAAGGTTTCATATCGTGGCTGTTCCCACTCCCGTAAATGATGACCACACCCCCGACCTTACTCCCGTTGAGGGCGCAAGCCGCATTCTCGGAAGAAATCTTACAAAGGGTTCAATTGTTGTATTTGAATCAACCGTTTACCCGGGCGTTACCGAGGATGTATGTGTTCCCATTCTCGAAAAGGAATCGGGGCTCAAGTGCGGAGTCGATTTCAAAATCGGATATTCACCCGAAAGAATTAACCCCGGCGATAAGGTTCACCGCCTTGAAACAATAAAGAAAATCGTTTCCGGTATGGACGATGAGTCGCTTGACTGCATTGCTAAAGTATATGAGTTGGTTGTTGAAGCCGGTGTTCACAGAGCCGAGAGCATTAAGGTTGCCGAAGCGGCAAAGGTTATCGAAAACAGCCAGAGAGATATAAATATCGCTTTCATGAATGAGCTTTCCATCATCTTTAACAAGATGGGAATTGATACAAAATCCGTGCTTGAGGCCGCCGGAACAAAGTGGAATTTTCTTAAATTCTTCCCCGGACTTGTGGGCGGTCACTGCATAGGTGTTGACCCGTATTATCTTACATATAAAGCCGAAATGATGGGTTATCACAGCCAGGTTATTCTTGCCGGCAGAAGAATAAATGACGATATGGGAAAATATGTTGCCGAAAATATTGTTAAGAATCTTATTGCCGCAGATAAGGCGGTTAAAAACGCAAAGGTTGCAATTCTCGGCTTTACATTCAAGGAGAATTGTCCCGACACAAGAAACACCAAGGTTATTGATATTGTCAATGAGCTTAAGGAATACGGAATAACTCCGGTTATTGCCGACCCGCAGGCAGATGCCGACGAAGCAGAAAGACTTTACGGAATAAAGTTTGCCGATATTGATACGGTTAAGGATATGGATGCTGTTGTGCTTGCCGTTGCGCATACTCAGTTCAGTTCATTCACGATGGCTGATATTGATAAGTTCTTCGGAAGCGGCAAAAAGGTTCTTCTTGATATTAAGGGACTGCTTAACAGAAAAGAATACGAAAACGAAGGATATTCCTACTGGAGATTATAATTATGGGTTATGAAAATGTAAAATTTCCCGAAAATTCACTCTTTCTCGTAACGGGGGGAGCCGGATTTATCGGTTCAAATCTCTGCGAAGCCATTCTGAAGCTCGGCTACAGAGTAAGATGCCTTGACGACCTTTCAACGGGTAAGCAGAAAAATATTGATATTTTTCTTGATAATCCGAATTATGAGTTTATCAAGGGCGATATAAAGGATTTGGATACCTGCATGAAAGCCTGTGAGGGTGTTGATTATGTTCTCAATCAGGCGGCGTGGGGAAGCGTTCCGAGAAGCATCGAAATGCCTCTGTTCTATTGCGCCAACAATATTCAGGGTACGCTGAATATGATGGAGGCGGCAAGGCAGAACGGTGTTAAGAAATTCGTTTATGCTTCAAGCTCGTCCGTTTACGGCGATGAGCCCGTGCTCCCGAAAACCGAGGGCAGGGAAGGCAATCTTCTTTCACCCTATGCGCTCACAAAGCGCTGCGATGAGGAATGGGCAAAGCAGTATACAAGACATTACGGACTTGATACCTACGGACTGCGCTATTTCAATGTTTTCGGCAGAAGACAGGACCCCGACGGCGCATATGCCGCGGTTATTCCGAAATTCATAAAGATGCTCATAAACGGTCAGACACCGACTATAAACGGTGACGGCAGACAGAGCAGAGATTTTACATACATAGAAAATGTTATAGAAGCAAATCTCAAGGCGTGCCTTGCTCCGCATGAGGCGGCAGGTCAGGCGTTCAATGTTGCTTACGGCGGCAGAGAATATCTGCTTGATATATATTACGGTCTTACCAAAGCACTCGGAATGGATATTGAGCCGAATTTCGGACCCGACAGAGCAGGAGATATCAAGCATTCAAATGCCGATATCTCAAAGGCGAAAAATCTGCTCGGATATGCTCCCGACTGGAGCTTTGAAAGAGGAATTGAAGCCGCCATCGAGTGGTACAAGGAGAATTTATAATGCAATCGGAAAAAATTTCCGTTTTAATGGGTATTTATAACTGTGAAAGCACGCTCGGTGAAGCGATAGACTCAATTCTTGCCCAGACCTATACGAATTGGGAGCTTGTGCTTTGTGATGACTGCTCAACCGACGGTACATATGAAGCGGCAAAGGCTTATGCGGATAAATATCCGGAAAGGATAATTCTGCTCAGGAATAAAGAAAATTCACGCCTTGCTTTTACGCTCAATCGCTGTCTTGAGGCGGCAACCGGAGAAATAGTTATCCGAATGGACGGTGACGATAAATGCACGCCCGACCGCTTTGAAAAGCAGCTTGCATATCTTAAAGCGCACCCGGATGCGGTACTGTGCGGAACTGCCATGCAGAGATTTTCCGATGACGGAAGCTTCGGAAGCATTGATATTCGCCCTGCCGAGCCCGACAAATTCACTCCGCATAAGGAAGTGCCGTTTAATCACGCAACGATAATGGCATACAAAAGTGTTTACGATGCTCTCGGCGGATATACAGTCAGCCCGAGAACCGTGAGAGGTCAGGACAGAGATTTGTGGTATCGCTTTTTTGCCGCCGGATTTAAAGGCGTAAATACAGATGAACCGCTTTATCTCGTGCGTGAAAATGAAAGTGCAATCAAGCGCAGAACCTTTAAGGTCAGATGGAACTCATATAAAACGGATATAATCGGCTATAAAATGCTGAATTATCCCGTGCATTGGTATATTTCCCCGACATTGAGACTGCTGAAAGCGTTTGTTCCTGCGAAACTGGTTTTGATTTACAGAAACCGGCAAGCAAAAAATAAAAAAGAAGATATAAAGCAATGAAATTGATTAAGAGAATAAAAAAGAAAATAAAGTCAAATTCCGCCGCACTGTACCTGATATCGGTATATAAACGTATACATTTTCAAAGGCTTGCCGAAAAATATGATGACAAAGCCTTTGTGGAAATGCTTTATAATAAGGCAAACGGGAAATTTCCCGATTTGGAAAATCCGTCTGACTTTACAGAAAAGCTTCAATGGCTTAAGCTGAATTACAGAGATAAAAATATACCTGTATGTTCTGATAAATATGAAGCTAAAAAATATATTGCCGGGCTCGGATATTCCGAATTGCTTATCCCGACCCTTGCTGTATATGATAATGCAGAAGACATAGATATCGATAAGCTGCCCGAAGAATTTATTATAAAGGCAACTCACGGCAGTGGGTGGAATATTATATGCCGCAACAAAGAAAAAATTGATTGGTTTCACGCAAAGAAAACAATGAATACCTGGCTGAAACAGAATTTATATATTTACGGCAGAGAATGGAATTATAAAGAGCAGACACCAAGACTGATTATTGAGCCTCTTATGGATTCCAAGCCATTGATAGATTATAAATTTATGTGCTTTAACGGTAAATGCAGAGCAATGCAAGTCAACCACGATATAGGTTCAAGACATTATGTTGATTTTTATGATGATGAATGGAATCTGCTCGACAATATGAATTGCGGTGTTGCCGATAACTACGGTGTTGCTATTCCAAAACCGAATAAATTTGAAGAAATGAAAAAAATAGCCGAATGTTTAGCCAAGCCGTTTCCTTTTGTAAGAGTTGATTTGTACTACATATATGGAAAAATATATTTCGGAGAAATGACATTTTTTCCCGGAAGCGGGTTTTGGCATATTACGCCGGAGGAAAAAAATACAGAGTTTGGCAAATGGCTTAATTTGCCGATTGATAATTGTATTGGACAATAATAAATATGATTAAAATTTTATTTCTGATAAATACTTTGGGCGGTGGCGGAGCGGAAAGAGTTCTTGTTAACCTTGTGAACAATATGGACAAGTCCATATATGATATAACGGTTGAAACTATGTTTGATGACGGTGTTAATGCTGAAATATTAAAGCCGAATATTCATCGTATAAGTAAAAATGCATGGTGCCCAAAAGGAATTGCATATATTTTCAGATTCGTTCCGTCAAAAATTCTTTATAAATACTTTATCGGCAATAAGAAGTGTGATATTATTGTTGCGTTTATGCACGGTGCACCGGTAAAGGTTATTTCAGGCTGCAGAGATAAAAGTGTAAAGAAAATTTCATGGTTGCATAATGGAAATCCGGCAACAGGAACATTTTTTAAATTTTGGTTTGACAAAAAGTCTGCGTTTAAGGCATATAAAAAATGTGACAGAATCGTCGGTGTTTCTGAGTCTGTCGCAAGAGCCTTTTCGGAATATACAGGAGTAACGGAAAATATCGAAGTTGTTTATAACACAAATGATGTTGAAAAAATCAGGCTGCTTGCTGATGCGCCGAGCCCGTTTGATATTGAAAATAAAATGCTGAAAATAGTTTCAGTAGGGAGAATATCGGAAGAAAAGGGTTATGATAGGTTGTTTGACATATGCAGCAAAATCAAAAAAGAGAATTACGATATTGATGTAACCATTGTGGGTTCGGGCAGCAAAGAAACTGAATTTAAAGAATTGATTGAAAGAAATTCTGCATCGGGTTGGTTTCATATAGCAGGATATCAAGGCAACCCGTATAAATATGTATATAATTCCGATATTTTTGTATGTTCGTCATATGAAGAAGGCTTAAGTACGGCAGTGACAGAAGCGATTATTCTCGGTAAGCCCGTTGTTTCAACCGATGTTTCCGGCGCAAAAGAAATACTCGGTGAGAATAATGAGTACGGAATTGTTACGGACAATAACGAGAAAGCTCTTTATGAAGGTTTAAAGAAAATGATTACCGATAAAGAGCTCAGAACATATTATGCAGAGAAAGCAAAAGAGCGTTCGGCGTTCTTTGATACCGCTTCAACCGTTAAACAGGCTGAAGATTTATTTGAAAGCGTTTTAAAAAGGGGATGACAAAATTTTATGGTATTCTGGAGTATGCTCATATGGGTAACTGCCATATGGTATTTTATTCAGCCGAGTATGTCGTCCCGCAGGCTGTGTGCCGACGGTGTTTATGATGAAAAAGTAAGCACGGGTTATTGCATTCTGATATTCAGTCTGCCGTTGTTTTTTATTGCACTCAGGTCCGGATTTGGCGACACCGGTGCTTATATCGATATATTCAACGATGCACCGATGGTTATGAGCAGGTTTAATGAATTTATATATACACGTGACCATTCTCAGCTATATTACGGCGTTATGATGTGGTTTAAATTATATGTTGCCGATGATGCTCAGATATGGCTTGCTTTAATTGCAGTTATACAGTCTGTTCTTATGCTCAGAATATTTAAAAAATATTCAGCAGATCTCGGAATGAGTTTATTTTTGTTTGTTGCATCGGGTGCGATAGTTATGTGGATGTGCAACGGAATGCGTCAGTTTCTGGCGGCAGCAATAGTATTTACCTGCACCGAATGGATACTTAAAAATAAGTGGTATTTTTTCCTGCCGCTTGCCGTTCTGGTAATGGGTCTTACTCCGATAACATCAAAGCTCGGACTTGAAACTGCGCCGTGGTATTTATGCGGTATTCACCAATCCACATTGATTTTTATTCTTTCATATTTTTTCATACAGGGAAAAGCGTTTAATAAAAGAGTATGGATACTGATAGCCGTATTTATCGTGCTTATTTTTTCGGGCGGGCTTGATTCCGTACTTGACAGCTCGGTTGAAGATACAACCTATGTTAAGGATATGACGAATGTCAATGCCGATACGGGGACCAGTGTATTCAGAACATTGGTTGGTTCCGTTCCGTTTGTTATGGCGCTGTTTGCACGGAACGAATTGGAAAAGGAAACAACGCCTCCTATAATTCATCTTTCGGCAAACTGCTCGGCAATCACATCGGTTTTATATGTTGCCAGTTCATTTACAAGCGGAATTTATGTCGGCAGACTTCCGGTATTTACGGAAATGTACAATCTTATTTTGCTTCCGTGGCTGATAAAGCATGCATACAAAGAAAATCAAAAAGCAATAACACTTGCAATGATAGCTGCATATTTGATTTATTTCTATTACCAATTCAACGTTGCGTGGGGTTCTTATTCTTATGTAAGCGAAGCGCTCGGCATAAGCTGATTTAGTATTGTAAAGGACAAAAATAATGCTGTTTAATTCTCTGGAATTTCTGATATTTTTTCCGGCAGTAGCTCTGCTGTACTTTTTGCTTGAGCATAGGTACCGTTGGGTGTTGCTTCTTGCTGCAAGTTACATTTTTTATATGGGTTGGAATGCGGCTTATGCGCTTCTGTTGCTGGCTTCAACTGCAGTTACATATTTTGCCTCGGTTCTCATTGATGCAAGCGGGAAAAAATCAAAGAAAAAGCTGTTTCTTGTAATGAGTATAGTGATAAATCTCGGTATACTGTTTACATTCAAGTATTTCGAGTTTTTCACAAGCGGTCTCTATGCCGTTTTCGATGCTCTTGATATTGCGTATACTCCGATAAAATATTCTCTTGTGTTGCCGGTCGGAATATCATTCTATATTTTTCAGGCACTCGGATATTCAATTGATGTTTATCGCGGCGATGTGCCTGTTCAGAAAAATTTCGGTAAATATGCGCTTTTTGTGTCATTCTTCCCTCAGCTTGTTGCGGGACCGATAGAAAGAAGCTCAAATCTGCTGCCTCAGTTTGAAGAAGAGCATTTCTTTGAAAGAGAAAAGGCTTCATCGGGTTTAAGACTTATGCTCTGGGGTTACTTCAAAAAAATCGTTATTGCAGATACTGTCTGTACTGCGGTAAATACCGTATATAACGATATAACCTCATTTGACGGCTTTGCAATTGTTCTTGCAACACTTCTGTTTACAATACAGATATTCTGTGATTTTTCCGGATACAGCGATATTGCAAGAGGCTGCGCAAGAATAATGGGCTTTGAACTGATGAGAAATTTTGACCATCCGTATTTTTCAACATCGGTTCAGGAGTTTTGGAGAAAATGGCATATTTCTCTTTCAACATGGTTTAAGGATTATGTTTATATTCCGCTTGGAGGAAATCGTAAGGGAGAGGCGAGGCGATGTCTTAATCTTATGATAACATTTCTTGTGAGCGGATTATGGCACGGTGCGGATATAACATTTATAGTCTGGGGCGGCGTTCACGGCGCTTTTCAGGTAATCGGGCGCAGAACACAGAAGCTCAGAAATAAGATTTCACATACTATTAAGATTGACCGCCTTCCGCATTTGCAGAATATATTCAAAATTATTTTTACATTTCTGCTTGTGAGCTTTGCATGGATATTTTTCAGAGCAAACACAATGTCGGATGCAGTTTATGCGGTAACTCATCTTGCGGATTTTCGGGCAATAGATGTGTCATATCTGTTTACAGTGCTCAAACAGATATTCGGTCTTAGAGCGGAAATGTACCGTCTGCTTGCAACCCTGCCGGTATTTGTTGCGGCATCGGTGATTGATAAATATTTTTCCATAAACAAAATTTTATCAAAAACCAATCAGGCTGTACGGTTTATTATCTATGTTGTAATTGCGGTTTATATTCTGATTTTTGCGCGTGCCGAAATGCAGGATTTCATATATTTTCAATTTTAAGGGAGGGAGAAGCCGATGGCAAAAAAACGAAATATCATATTTTTCATTAAGTTTATTTCCGCTGTTTTATCGGTTTCTCTCATTATCGGTATAGCGAATTATTATTATAAAAAGGACTATTATTATTTAGACGTATACGGTGAAATTAAAGCTATGGAAAATGTTCCCGACGGAATTACGATGGTTAATTTCGGAACAAGTCACGGGCTGTCTGCGTTTCGGTATCCCGACGATTCAAACGGTGAAGTCAGGTATAATCTTGCGCTTTCGGGTGAGGACATATATCATGATTTTCAAACGCTTAAACAATTTACAAACCATCTTGCCGACGGCTGTATTGTTGCGTTGCCGACATCGTATTTTTCATTTTGTATGTCAACCGAATCACCGTCGCAGAAAAGATACTATATGTATCTTGATAAGGAGTATATAAGAAACTTCAGTTATGAAACTCTTATAAATGCAAAATATATTCCGGTTCTGAGAAGCGGAGAATTTATAATAAAAAATTTAATAAATGACCAGAATATGGATTTGGGCGGAATGATGATGAACGGCAATGAGGAATTGCCGACAAAAGAGTCCGGAATATTTGATATATCCGCAAAAGCGTACGATGAGACAGATGAGACAGAATCAGAATCTACGGCAGATGATGAGCTTAAGTACCACGCTCAGGGAAGAGCGGTCAGTTGGAGAGCCGGATATATGGTAACCGGTAAAAAATATATGAGCGAAAACACGGAAATTCTTAAAGAAATGGTTAATTACTGTTATGCTCACGGATTTAAGCCTGTTTTAGTGACTACACCTATATACAAGGCATTAAACAACGAATTTTCAGACAGTGAGCTCAATGAGTGCTATTTTGATAATATCAATAGGGTTGTTGAGCAGACCAAAGTACCGTATTTGAATCTTTCGCATGATACCGATTTATCCGAAAATCCCGATTATTATGAAAACAGTGACCATATGAGTAATATGGGAGCTGATGCGTTTTATGAAAGATATATTGAATTTTTGAAAAGTATTGATTATATAAAATAGTTCCGCGAAAGGACATTGTATGAAATTATTTTTAAGAAAATGGCAGACTGCATACAGAGCCAGACCGCAGGGCAGTATTTTCACCGATAAAGAGACACCGTTTGCCGTAATTCACGATAAAATAGGATATACTGCGGCTGACCCGTTTTTGTTTTCAGACAACGGAGTAACATATCTGTTTGCCGAATTGTATGAAGAAAAAACGGGATTGGGCAGATTGGGGTATTCTGTTTATGACGGCAAAAAATTTTCGGAATGGCGTGTCGTTATCTCGGAAAATTATCATCTTTCGTATCCGAATATTTTCAGATATAATGACGAAATATATATAGTTCCGGAATCGAGTAAAAGCAATACCCTTTATGCTTACAGAGCTGTTGAATTTCCGGATAAATGGGAAAAGCTCAGCCCGCCGATAATTGATAACCGAATGCTTGTTGATACAACTTTTTTGGAGCATAACGGCAGGCATCTTATGTTTACATATGATATAAAAGATTATGAAAACAGTAAATTATATCTGTATTCGGTTGATGATAACGGGAATGTTGAAGAGTTTGTCAAAGGATATATTTCGGACGATGTATCTTCCGCCAGACCCGGAGGAAATTTCTTTGAATATAACGGGGATATAATTCGTGTGTCGCAGGACTGTACAGGTGATTACGGTGTGGCTGTTGTGTTCAGTAAGGTGGAAAAGTGTTCCTCGGACGGTTATAAAGAGAAAAAAATAATGCGCATTTCACCGGATGATATCAAACTCGGCAAAAAATTTATTTCCGGTATTCATACATACAATGCAAATGAAGAATTGGAAGTAATTGATTTTCATATTACAGATTTTAACCCGATATGGCGAATAATAAGAAAACTGGGGCTGAAAAAATGACAAAACCTCTTATCAGTATTATTGTTCCTGCTTATAACATTGAAGCTTATGTCAAAAAAACGCTTGACAGCATATTTGCGCAGACCTATGAAAATATCGAGGTCGTTGCAGTAAATGACGGTTCAAAGGACGGCACGGGCGCAATTCTTGATGCTTATGCCGTAAATGAAACACGGTTACATATTATTCACAAAGAAAATGCCGGAGTAAATAAGGCAAGGATAGACGGTATTAAGGCGGCAAACGGAGAATACATAGGTTTTGTTGACGGCGATGATTTGACAGATTCCGATATGTATGAAAGACTATATAATAATGCGGAAAAATACAATGCGGATATTTCTCATTGCGGATACAGAATGATTTATTCTGACGGAAGCGAAAAATATTTTTATAATACGCAAAATGTGAAGATTCAGAGTAACGAAGATGGGACAGCAGATTTGCTCAGAGGTGAATTTATAGAGCCCGGACTTTGCAACAAGCTGTTCAGAAGAAATTTATTTGAAAAAGCTTTTAATAACAGCAGTATGATTTTCAATTCATACAAAGAAAACGAAGATTTGCTTATGAATTATCTGCTTTTCAAAGAAGCGAAAAATTCAATCTATGAGGATTTTTGTCCGTACAGATATCTTATCCGCAGTACCTCTGCATCTCACGGAAGAGTTAATAAAAATATTTTGCTTGACCCGATAGCAATCGGAGAATTTCTCGTAGATGATACACAAGATGCCGATGAAACAGTAAAAATGCTTGCAGCGAGATATTATGTTGTGAAGCTGATAAAGGCGGCAGCAATGTCATACAGAGATTGCAGGGATTTATTGCCGATAAGAAAAACGGCAAGGAAGAAGCTGAGAACTTTTTCAAAAAAATATTTTTCGCTGAAGAATGAAAGTGCAAAAAGAAAGCTGCTTTGTGCTTTTGCCGCTTATTTTCCGCCGCTGTATACTGCAGTACATTCGGTTTATTCAAAATAGATGTGGTTGGGTGATGATATGCCTTTAATAAGCGTTATAGTTCCCGTATATAATGTTGAAAAATATCTTGATGCCTGTATTGAGTCAATTGTCAATCAGACATATAAAGAGCTTGAAATAATTCTTGTTGATGACGGCTCACCGGATAAGTGCCCTCAGATGTGTGATGAATGGGCAAAAAAAGACAGCCGTATAAAGGTCATTCACAAGGAAAACGGCGGTCAGGGCGAGGCGAGAAATTTCGGAATGGAAATTGCCGGGGGTGAATACATAGGCTTTGTTGACAGCGATGACATTATCCGTCCCGAAATGTATGAAACAATGCTGAAAGAAATATCGGAGCATAATGCCGATATGCTTCAATGTGCAATGTTCAGATACAGTGAATTTCCTCTTGAAAAATTTCCGGATAAAGGCAGTGATATTTCCGTTCGCGTGTTTTCAAACGAAGAAGCGGTAAAGCATCTGATTACCGATGAAATGATAACCAGTACCTGCCCGAGCGTATTGATAAAAAGCCGCATAGCAAAAAATGTGAAGTTTGACCTCGGAATGATAAATGAAGATGTTATGTGGATATACCGTGCATTGCGTGATTCCGAAAAAATTGCTATTTCCTCCGAGAAGCTTTACGGATATTATCAGCGTGACGGAAGCACGATGAATTGTGTATATACCGAAAGAAAGTTTGATGCGCTCAAAGCTTTAAGAATGCGTGCAGACTCAATCAAAACGGAATTTCCGCAGTTATATGCTTATGCGGAAAGGTCTTTTGCCGGAGGCTGTATGTATAATTACCAGTGGGTAAGCCGCCTTCCCGAAAGTGCCGAATATGAAGAATACAAAAAAAGACTTTATGCAATGTTTAAAAGCTCGGATTTAAAGTCGGTTTACTCCGTAACGGATATTAAATATAAAATATGGTATAAGTTATTTAAAGTGTTTCCGGATTCAGCTTGCCTGATAAGAAATAAATTAAAGATAGGACTTTGATTTTATGCCCGAGATAAGCGTTATTGTTCCCGTATATAAGGTTGAAAAATATCTCAGACGGTGTGTTGACAGCATTCTTTCCCAGACCTTTACCGATTTTGAGCTATGGCTTGTTGACGACGGCTCACCGGACGGCTGTCCCGCAATATGCGATGAATATGCCGAAAAGGATTCAAGAATAAAGGTTATACATAAGAAAAACGGTGGACTTTCAGATGCAAGAAATGTAGCTCTTGATGTTATGACGGGAAAATACGTAACCTTTGTTGACAGCGATGATTATATTTCATCAAACGCGCTTGAAAGCCTTGTATGTTCGTTGAAAAATACCGGTGCGGATATGTCGGCGGGAAATATGGCCTCGGTTGACGAATGCGGAAATCAGTCCGACTTCTATTTTCCGGCAGAGAAAGAAACGGTGCTTGAAAACGATGAGATTTTAATGCTTTTGAATCAGCCGTGTGCACAAAACAGAATTTATAAATCCGAAATATTTAAAAATTTAAGGTATCCTGTCGGAAGGCTTTATGAAGATGTATTTATATGGCATAAAATCCTTTCCCGGGTTAAAAGGATTGCGCTTACGGGAAAAGTAAGTTATTATTATTTAATACGGAACGGGAGCATAATGCATTCCGAATATGATATAAGATTTACCGATATAATTTATGCAATCAAAGAAAGATACGAATGGCTTGATTCAATCGGGCAGACGAAGCTTGCCAATGAAGCCAGAATGTTTATATATACGAGAACAGCAGTGGCATTTGCAAACCTTGATTCGGGTATTCCCGAAAATGAAGCTAAGCTGAATGAGGTCAAGGCGATTTATGATGAGTGCTTTAGGATACTTATCAGAGAAAATATAGGTATAAAACAAAAAATAAGACTTGTTATGCTTTATAAATTTCCGTCGCTGCATACAAAATTATTCGGCAGAAAAATGCCGATAGCATTGGGGTGAAATTATTGCTTAAGGTAAGTGTTATAGTCCCTGTTTACAATGTTGAAAAATATCTGTCCGAATGCCTTGACAGCATTGTAAATCAGACTCTTGAAGATATTGAGATAATCTGCATAAATGACGGTTCGCCGGATAATTCACTTGATATTCTTAAAAAGTATGCCGAAAAGGATAAAAGAGTAAAAATAATCGACAAAAAAAATGAAGGTGTCGGAAAAGCAAGAAATGACGGCATAAAAGCCGCGGTTGGTGAATTTATCGCTTTTATGGATTCCGATGATTATTATCCGTCGGATAATGTGCTCGAAATTCTTTATAATGCCGCAAAAGAAAATGAAGTGAAGATTGCGGGGGGCAGAAAAATCCGCCTTATGCCGGACGGCAAAATCGAAACAGATTCATTTTCGGTAACAGATTACGGCATGAAGTTCAGCGCCGAAGGACTTACCGATTATTCCGATTTTCAGTATGATTACGGGTACTGGCAGTATATATATGACCGTAAAATGCTTACGGAAAACGGGATCGTTTTTCCGCCTTATAAAAGATTTCAGGATCCCCCGTTCTTTATCAGAGCAATGAACACCGCAGGCAGGTTTTACGCAGCCGATATTGACAGCTATTGTTACAGACAGCTTCCGGGTGAGTTCAAGTATTCGGCTGAGAAAACGCTCGATTATATTCTCGGACTGATTGATAATCTTAATTATTCAAAAGAAAATAATCTGCCGAAGCTGCATTTTCTTACCGCCATGCGCCTTGATAAGGAATGCTCGTTTATGGCAATAAAAAACATTTTCGGAGAAAAGAAAGAAAACCTGATTTCCGAAATTATGAGAGCTGTTTCAAATGTCGATACCGAATGGCTGAAAGAAAACGGATATGATATTAAAGAACCGTTTGTGCCGGAAGTGTTTGATTATTTGACATCGACGGCGGAAAAATATGAAAAAATCAGAAAAAATAAATTCGTTAAAAAACTTTCAAAGATTGCAAAGAGATAAAATTATGAGTTTAAAAAGTTTTATAAGGCGTGCAGAAAGAAGAATATATCTCAGTTTAAAAAGAAAAAAGCTAAAAAATGCAAATCCGACAGTTTTTTCTGCAAACTGTAACGGAGCAATGATACTTCATGATATGAAATGCCGTTTTAACAGCCCTTTTGTAAATTTATATGTTCAGGCTGATGATTTTATCAGATTTCTGAAAGAACCTCAGAAGTATCTTAATGCAGAGCCTGTTGAAATTGAATCGGATATGCCGTTTCCCATGGGGAAAATTGACGATATAACACTTTTCTTTATGCATTATAAAAACTTCGATGAGGCAAGAGATAAGTGGGTTGAAAGGTCAAAAAGGGTTGATATGAACAACCTGTTTATAGTGATGGCAGACAAAAACGGATGCACCGAGAAGCATATTGCCGAATTTGACGGCTTGCCGTATAAAAACAAAGTTATTTTTACTCACAAGCCTTATCCCGAATTTAAGAGCGCTTATTATATAAAAGGTTTCGAAAATGACGGAGAGGTTGGAATACTTTCTGACTGGAAACCGGGATTTTGGAAGCGCCGCTGGCTTGACGACTTCGATTATGTAAAGTTTCTGAACGGAGATTTTTTCGGAGGGTAATTTTATGAAAACGATAAAAATTAAGTTCGTGGATTTTTATCCTGTTTGGGATGACAATAATAATTTCATAATAAGGGCACTGAGAAAAATATATAATGTTGAGCTCAGTGATAAGCCGGATTATCTGTTTTTCAGTTGCTTCGGAAATGAAAATTTAAAATATAATAATTGCATTAAGATTTTTTACAGCGGTGAAGATGTTTCTCCGGACTTCAATTTATGCGACTATGCAATGGCGTTTGACAATATTGAGTACGGCGACCGATATATCCGCCTGACAAATTTTGCGGCAAGGGGCGTTGTTGATTCTGCAAACAGGAAACATATATTTTCAAACGAAGAATTATTGTCAAAGAAAAAATTCTGCAATTTCGTTGTATCAAACGGAACTGCAAATCCGATTCGCAAAGAGTTTTTTGAAAAGCTTTCATCTTATAAGACGGTGGATTCCGGCGGAAGATATTTAAACAATATCGGCGGTCCGGTTAAAGATAAAATTGAATTTCAAAAGGATTATAAATTTTCGATTTGCTTTGAAAATGATTTTTCGGCTGGCTACACAACTGAGAAAATCATAGATGCATTTATCGCCAAAACCATACCGATATACTGGGGAAATAAGAATATAGACAATGATTTCAATACAAAAAGCTTTATAAATTGTCACGATTATGACAGCCTGGATGATGTTATTGATTATATTATTAAAGTGGATAATTCTCCGGAGCTTTTTGAACAGATACTTTCTGAGCCTGTGTTTGACGGCGGAAAAGTGCCGTATAAATTTTCGGAGCAGTATTTAATTGATTTTTTGCGGAGTATAATTGACAGGCCGATAGATGAAGCAAGAAGATTAAGCTCATACAGCCGAAGAAATGATTACCGAAACGATCGGATTAAATGGGTGCGCAATGAAGAAATGATATCCCGCAGTATAATATTAAGGATAATAAGAAAGATATATAATAAAATCTGTCCGATGAGGTTTTTATGAAAACAATAAAAATAAAATTCTGCGATTGGTATACAGGATTCAACGAAGAGGATAACTGGCTTACAAATTTGCTCAGAAAAGATTATAATATTGAATTCAGTGATGAACCGGATTATGTGTTTTTTTCGGTTTGGGGAAATTCCCACCTGAATTATGATTGTATTAAAATATTTTATACGGCTGAGGATATTTCACCCGATTTCAACTTGTGCGATTATGCCATAGGTTTTGACAATATGGTATTTGAAGACAGGTATATAAGATTCTCTCTTTTTATGAATCAGAAAGAATTTCCTGTTGCCGCAAAAAAACATATTTATACCGAGACTGACTTAAAGGAAAAAACCGGATTTTGTGATTATGTTGTTTCGAACGGAAACGGTGACCCGATAAGAACGGAGATTTTTCATAGACTTTCGGAATATAAAAAAGTAGATTCGGGCGGAAGATATCTTAATAATATCGGAGGACCGATAGAATCGAAATTTGAATTTCAAAAAAAGCATAAATTCAGCATAACTTTTGAAAACGGCGCACAAAGAGGCTATACAACCGAAAAAATTGTTCATGCTTTTGCCGCAAAAACCATTCCGATTTATTGGGGCAATCCGGATATTGCATCTGATTTCAACACTAAAAGTTTTATAAATTACCGTGATTACGGCAATCTTGATGATTTGATAAAAAGAGTTATTGAGGTTGATAACGATGATGAGCTGTATAGAAGCATACTTTCCGAGCCGATATTTGAAGACGGAGAAATACCCGAAAAATTCAGGATGGAAACGCTTGAAAAATTTCTCTGCCATATTATCGAACAACCGTTGAGCGAAGCGGGAAGAAGATGTTTTCATACTTGGAGAAGGGTTTATATTGCCGACAGTCAATATAATAAAAAAATAATAGATAACAGCAGAAAGCTTTTACCGAGAATTGCATATAAGCTTACAAAATAATCAGAGAGGTTTATGATGAACAGAGAAGTAGTTTTTGTACTTCATTCTCTTGCCATAGGCGGAGCCGAAAGGCACGCTTCTATGATTGCAAATTATTTTGCAGAGCATGGGATAAGGGTTTATATTGTTTTACTTGATAACTCGAAAATATGTTATAATCTGCATCCCGAAACAGAAGTATATTCGTTTAATTGTTCCGAAGAAAGCGGCGTAAACAGATGCAGACAGATAGAAATTCGTCCGCCGAAAAAAACAAGTGTTTTTAAAAGCGTTAAACTTAAATTATACAAAGCGTTCGGGAAAGATAAACTCAGTATTGCGGAAACGGAAAATTATTTAAAATGCAATTACGCCGATAATCTGAAAAGATTCTTTAAAAAGCATTCGGAAGCAACCGTTATTTCGTTTATGCATATTCCGACTCTTTCTGCACTGATTTCTTTGCATGGCCTGAAAAATAAATTTATATTTTTCGAATTTACGGATCCGTCCGTAAACTATTCAAATCCGGGATTGTACGGAGTGCTGAAAAAATATATTGCCGAAGCTGATGTCGGAATATTCCAGACGGACGATGAAAAAAACTTTTACGGATTTACGGATTCCTTTGAAAAATATGTTATACCGAATCCGCTGAATTGCCGTGAATTTCCCGAGCCGTACACCTCAATACGAAAAAAAAAGATAGTTAATTTCTGCCGCATAGAAAGCGAAAAAAACATACCTTTACTTATAGATGCGTTCGAGCTGCTTCACAAGGATTATCCGGAATATTCGGTTGAAATTTACGGAGACGGAAGCAGAAAGCAGAGCGTGATTGAATATGCAGAAAATAAAAAACTCGGTGACTGCGTTTCGGTATTGCCGGAAAGAAGAGATGTTCTTGAATGTGTAAAGAATTCGGCAATGTTCGTTTCAACCTCAAACCGTGAAGGAATTTCAAATTCAATGCTTGAAGCAATGGCGATAGGTCTTCCGTGCATATGCACTGACTGTCCGGCGGGCGGAGCAAGAATGATGATAGATGACCGCAAGAACGGTTTGCTCGTTCCGATGAATGATGCCGAAGCACTTTACAAAGCAATGAAAGAGCTTATTGAAAATCCGGAATTATCCGATAAAATATCAAAGAATGCCGTTGAAATAAGAGAAAAGCTTGAGCCGGATAAAATCTGTTCTCAGATTACTGAGGCGGTGTTCGGTAATGGAGGAAAATTATGAGCAGAATACTTATCGGTTCACCCGTAAAGCAAAAATCGAATATCCTTAAGGAATTTTTAATCGGACTTGATGAAGCGGATAAAGGTTCAAATGAAGTTTCATATTATTTTGTTGACGATAACACCGAAGAACAGTCGTCGGAATTGCTGAAATCATTTTCGGAGACCCATGATGTTATATTGAAAAAAGGAACAGAGCTTTTTGATGTTTCCGCAAAAGGGTATGATGAAAACGACTATAACGGCCATAATTGGAAAGCTGTTAATCTTGCAAAGATAACGGTTTATAAAGACACGATAATAGAATATTGCATTGAAAAAAAGTTTGACTATCTTTTCCTGATTGATTCCGATATTGTCATTGATAAAAGGACCATTCCTCAGCTTTTATCGGATAATGTTGAAATCGTTTCAAATGTATTCTGGAATCAGTGGAGGGTTAACGGAATCCTTACTCCGCAATGCTTCTGGATACCTGATATTTACCTTCAGGATAAGGCTTTCAATACTCCGAGACCCTTTGAAGAGTCGCACAAAATCAGAATGGATACATATGAGCAGATGAAGGTACCCGGATTATATGCGGTCAAGGGGTTGGGCGCCTGCACTATGATTAAGAGAAGTGCGCTTGAAAAGGGCGTAAGCTTCAAGGAAATATATAATCTTGATATACCCGGTGAGGACAGACCGTTCTGTATAAGAGCCGGTGCTCTCGGAATAACTCTGTATATGGATACTTATTATCCGGCTTATCATATAAGCAGAGAGGTTTATCTTGAGAGACTTGACGAATATAAGCGTGACGGCTTCAAGTTCGATATGTGTCAGGTATTTGAAGAAACCGAGCCGAAGAAAAAACCGAATTTCTTTACTAAATTTATGGTCAGAGTCGGCAAAAAGCTTGTCCGTATGTTTTCACGCTGACAAAGCAGGGGTGAATTATGAAAAAAATAATGCTTGTTTTCGGAACCCGTCCGGAAGCTATAAAAATGTGTCCGCTTGTCAATGAGCTTAAGTCAAGAGACGGAATCGAAACGGTTGTATGCGTTACGGGTCAGCACAGGCAGATGCTTGACCAGGTGCTGGATACTTTTAAAGTTGTTCCTGATTATGACCTTTCGATAATGAAAGAAAGGCAGACTCTGTTTGACATAACGACAAATATTCTTAACGGAATAAAAAATGTGCTTGAAAAAGAAAAGCCCGATGTGTGTCTTGTACACGGTGATACGAGCACAACATTTGTAACCGCTCTTGCCTGCTTCTATCTTCAGATACCTGTAGGCCATGTTGAAGCGGGACTCAGAACATATGATATATACAGCCCGTATCCGGAGGAATTTAACCGCCAGGCTGTGTCGATTGTATCTTCATATAACTTTGCGCCGACTGAGCGCTCAAAGAATAATCTTATCAAAGAGGGCAAAAATCCCGATAAAATCTGGGTGACGGGGAATACGGCAATAGATGCGCTTAAGACCACGGTAAAAGAGGATTACAGTCATCCGGAGCTTGAATGGGCACAGGGCAGCAGGCTGATATTCATAACTGCTCACCGCCGCGAAAATCTCGGAGAGCCGATGCACAATATGTTCAGAGCAATACGCAGAGTAATGGACGAGCATCCCGATGTAAAGGCGCTTTATCCGATTCATATGAATCCTGCGGTTCGTCAGGCGGCGGATGAAGAACTCGGCGGCTGTGACAGAATCCATATAATCGAACCGGTTGAGGTATTTGACTGCCATAATCTTATGGCGAGAAGCTATATGATTCTTACCGATTCGGGCGGAATCCAGGAAGAAGCGCCGTCACTCGGAAAACCCGTGCTTGTTATGCGTGACACAACAGAACGCCCCGAAGGTATTGCGGCGGGAACGCTCAAGCTTGTGGGAACGGAAGAAGAGGTTATTTATAAAAACTTCACCGAACTGCTTGAAAATAAAGAAGCTTATAATGCTATGGCTCATGCGGCGAATCCTTACGGAGACGGTCACACCTGCGAGCGAATAGCCGATATTCTCGAAAAGGGCTATACGGAAATCTGATGTTTTATTTCATATATCGCATACCGATGAACATTGTGCCGTTTATAATTGCCGCTGCGGTTATAATCTGGGCGTTTATTATGCGAAAAATGCCGAAAAAAAGCGAAAAAGCGGCAAGTATAATCAATATAGTGTTGCTTTTGGTTTCGATTTTTGGTATTATATATATAACTGTAATGCGAAAAGGCGAAGAAAAGCATGAGATATATCTTATACCTTTTCATAATCTTATTGAGGCGCTGAACGAAAAAGATGTTTACCGTTCAATGCTTATGAATGTTTTTCTCTTTGTCCCGTTCGGACTGTTTGCTCCGTTTGCTCTGAATTTTAAATTCGGAACGGGCAAAAAAGTCATTATAACAATTTGCGCCGCGATAGTTTTTTCTGCCGTTATTGAGGCCGTGCAATATGTATTCGGAATAGGCAGATGCGAAACCGATGATGTTTTGTGCAATGCCGCAGGGGCGGCAGCGGGTGCGATTTCATATATTCTGTATAATATAAAGGACAGAAAATGAACAAAACTTTGCTTAAAAAATTGAGAATAGTGTCTGCACTGGTTGCCGTAGCTGTTATGGCAGTCATATTTGTGCTGTCATCTCAAAACGGCGAAGCCTCCGATGATGCAAGCATAAAGTTTACATCGTTTCTGTTATCGGCTGATTTTGATTTTGCGCTTCTGATAAATTTTCTTATCAGAAAATTCGCACATATCATCGAATATGCCGCGCTTGCGGTTCCGGTTTATCTGTTTGCCGAAAGCTTCAGAATAACAGAGGGCCTGAGCTGTATATATTCGGCAGGATTTACGGTTCTTTATGCTGTTTCCGATGAAATTCACCAATATTTCGTTGAAGGCAGATCTTGCTCATTTGACGATGTTATGATTGATTCTCTCGGAGGAATATTCGCAATTGTTGTGATTCATATTATTTTTTTCGGTCTGCGGAGAAAAAACCAAAAAATCATTCCGCACGCAGATGAAATTTTTTTAAAACTGTTTTCCGAATATATTTCCGGAAATTATGAAAAAAGCGAACCTTTTGATTCCGATATGATTTCCGAAATAATTGAAAAATCGTATTATCATAAGCTGATACCTATAATTTCATCAGCGTTAATAAAAAGCGGGGCTGTTTTACCTGACTCGGGAATAAGCGGCATTTTAAAGTATGATTCGGCAAAGCAGGTATATATACAAACAGTAAAAACAAGGAAATTTCTTGAAATATATAATCTGATGCTCGAAGAGGGGCTGAAGCCGGTTTGCGTGAAGGGTATTATTTGCAGAGCACTTTATCCGGACCCGGATTTCAGAGCATCAAGCGATGAGGATATTGTTGTTTCAAATGATGAATGGGCGGCTTGTGCGGAAATTCTTGAAAAATCCGGATTTATCGGAGCTGAGGGCAAAGCCGATGAAATGATTTTTATCCATAAATCGGGCGGACTGAAAATAGAAGTTCATAAAAACTTATTTTCAGACGACGGAGTTTATTCAAAATTCAATTCGCTTCTCGGTGATATGACGAAAGACTGCGATACAATTGTTTATGAAAACTGCAAACTTATCTGTCCGTCGGCAGATAAGCATATGCTTTATCTGATATTGCATGCGTTTAAGCATTTTGTACATTCCGGCGTCGGTGTGCGTCAGGTTTGCGATATAGCGATGTTTGCGCGCAAAAATAAAATCAATTGGGCTGAGATTTTTGATAAGTGCTCGAAAATCGGAGCTTCCGTTTTCCTGAACGGTATTTTAATTTTAGGCAGCAGATATTTCGGACTGGAGCTTTCCGAGATAAAGGAGTCGGTTCCGGCGTTTAATGAAAAAATGAATGTCGATAATCTTATGCATGACCTTATCGGCGGAGGAATATACGGTTCAAACAGCCTTGACCGTGTTCATTCTGCAACAATGACCTTGAATAAATACAGAACCTCAATGAATGACGAAAAAGTTTCCGCACTGTTTCCTCCGCTGAAAAAAATGCAGAGAAAATATCCGTTCCTGCTCAAATACCCGATACTTCTGCCGATTGCGTGGGTAATGAGACTTGCATCATATACGGCTTCCGAACACAGCTCGTCCGCAACACTGGAAATCGGTAAAAAACGCATAGAGCTTATGAAAGAATTAAAAATTATTTAATATAATTTATATGGAGGAATTATCATGAAAAAGTTTTTATCACTCTGCACGGCTTTTCTGTTTGCGCTTGTTATGGCTGCGGGCTTTTGTGCAACAGCTTCTGCGGCACTCAAGACCACAACCGTACTCAGTCCTGTTGCAACAACGGTTGACAGCGACAATGACAACACCAAGAGAACAAGAAAATACCGCAGAGAAACCACGACTTATGCCGACAGCCGTGATGATCCGAACAGCCCCGATTATACCGGCAAGGGCGGCGGAAAGAAGACGACAAAGAATTACGGTGACAATGAGGGCAGGGACGACCCCAACAGCCCCAACTATACCGGAAACAGAACACCGTCATCGGATAATTCATCGCATTCACCCGATACGGCTGCAAACAGCTCTGTTGTCTGCATTGCCGCAATGGCTGTTTGTGCGGCGGTAACCGTCGGCGCACTTTCGTGCAAAAAGAAAGATTGATTTGCGTTTAATAAAAGGAAGCCTTGCTCCCGTTTCGGGGAGCAGGGCAAAGTTTGCTTAGGCATATCGGGTTCTAATCTCTTTTGCCTTCAGATAAAATGGTGATAAAATGCTTAAAGGCTACAGAAAAATAATATGTCTGTTTCTTGTGCTTGTGAGTCTTATGCTTACGGGCTGCAACAAACAAGAGGAAGCGGAATACACAACCGTTCCCGAAACAACGGCGCTCTCCCTGCCCGATGAGGATTCGGACGATACGGATATGATTTATCCGTGTCCGATAGATTTCGGAGAGTACAGGTCGGTAAACAGAGAGGTATACGCATATATCAGTATTCCGAATACGAATATAAGCTATCCGATACTGCAAAGCACGATAAGCGATAACTATTATCTGCGCAGAAACTGGAAGGGAGCTTCGTCATACAGAGGCTGTTTGTTTACACAGTCAGGCAACTCCCGCGATTTTTATGACCCCGTAACCGTTATCTACGGTCATAATACCGATAAGGGAGATATGTTCAGCCAGCTTCTCTATTTCCAGGATAAAGATTTCTTTGAAAAAAACAGGATTTTCTACATATATACCGAAGAAAGAATTCTTGTATATAAAATAATTTCGGCTCATATTTTTGATGACAGGCATATTCTCAATTCATATGATTTCGGTGATGAGAATGTATTTCTTGATTTTGAAGAAATGCTTCTCAATCCGCCGGTTATCGAAAAAAATGTGAGAGATAATATCGAGCTTGATGAAAACAGCTGCATAGTAACGCTTTCAACCTGTGCTCAGGCAAGAAGCGGTTCGGAAAAAAGGTTTCTTGTGAACGGAGTGATGATAAAAGATGTCCCGACGGTATAGTTACAGCGAATACCCGAAATCATTTCAAAAGAAGCTTAAGGCGCACGATAAAAAAATGAAAGACGGAGAAAATCCGTCAAAGAAGAAAAAAGCGGGAAAGATAATACTGATAATAATTCTTATTCTGCTTCTTTTGTTTGTTGTCGCAGCGGGTATAACTTATTTTTTATGGCAGAACGGTAAAAAAAATATTCCAGATTACAATAATCTGAATATCAACGCCGATGAAATAGGACTTGAAGACGGTAACGCTCCGGTAATCCATGATGCAGGCGCAGTTATTGAATACAAGGGCGAAATATATGATATAAATAAAAATATTGTTTCGTTTGCAATGATGGGTATTGATAAGGAAATGTTCGGACTTGATGATGGTGCAGTCGGCACCGGAGGTCAGGCTGATACAATTGCGGTTGCGGCTTATGATTCCGGAAACGGCAAGGTGCGTATAATAGTTATCCCGAGAGATACCATGGTTGATGTTAATGTTTTCGATGTTGAGGGACATTACAGAAACATAGAAAAGCATCAGATATGCGTTTCTTATGCTTACGGTGACGGAAAAGAAACCAGCAGCGAAAACACATTGACTTCAATAAACAGATTGCTTTTCGGTATTCCCGTTAAATATTATCTTACGCTTGACCAGGATGGTATTCCCGCGCTGAATGACCTTGTCGGCGGAGTTACCGTAACAAGCCTCGAAGATTTCAGCTTTGCCGCAAAGAATGAGAAGGTAACGCTCAGCGGCAATGATGCTGACAGCTATGTAAGGCGCAGAGACCTTGAAAAGCTTGAGTCGGACAGTCTGCGCCGTGCCAGACAAAAGCAGTATATTTCGGCGTTTGCGGATAAAACGGTAAAGGCGATAAAAAACGATTTCACATTGGTTCCCAAATTTTATAATAAGGCAATGGACTATGTTATAACCAATATTTCACTTGATACGGTAACATATATTGCAAGTACGGTGGTAACGAATGATATTCGGTTCAATGATTTTGACACCGTACCCGGCGAATATGTACGCGGCGAGAGAAACGCGGAATATAATATTGACATTCAGGGATTATTCGAGCTTGTGCTTGATGTTTATTATACCAAAAGAGGATAAATATAAGAGGTGTTCATATGGGAAAAAAGATTATTGCTCTGCTGATGACGACTTTTGTTATCATGGGAACGGTCTGCACGGCGTTTGCATCGGAGTCAACCGACCCGACCAAAAACAGCCGTTGGATTGAAGTCAATAGGTTATCCGCAACAGCTAAGTATAATAACGGAGACAAATTTATACTTGTAGTTACCGACGGCGATGATATTCGCAGTAAACGTATGAACGATATGTTCGTTTCGTGGATGGACGATAACAAGGTTAATATATATAATTTGTGTGCAGCGGAAGATGAAGATATTCCCGACTTTGTGTTTGAATATTTTGATTGGGGATATATATATACTCCCAGTGTGCTTTTCGTGGAAAATAAAAGGATTGAGGGCATTACAGGCTGCGATGACGACGAAAAGTATCCGATTGCCATGAATATGTTTAAAGCACATTACGGTACTCCGGGCACTGAGCTTGAATCAATTTCGGTTAAATATTTCCCGGAAAAGCTTGTCTATCTTCTCGGAGATACTCTTGTTACGAAAGGTCTTGTGCTCAGAGCCGCTTATTCGGACGGTACGTTTTCAAATGTATATGACGGCTATGAATGCAGCGGATTTTCATCGGCGGCAGAGGGAGTCAAAACCGTTACTGTTACTTATCAGGGAAAAACCACGGGATTTGATGTAACTGTTTCCGGCGACCGTAAATATGATGTTAATGTTGTTTATAATCAGACCGACGCCCGTAAGATGCTTGCAATGACCAATGCAATGAGAACAAGTACGGATAACGCATGGTGCTGGAACGAAAGCGACACCGAGAAAATCAAATATCCCGGTCTTGAAGCGCTGACCTATGATTATAACCTTGAAAAGGTTGCCATGCAGAGAGCGGCGGAGCTTGTTGTGCGTTACGGTCACACAAGACCGGACGGAAGAGCCAATACAACGGCAATAACCGACGGTTACAGCTATTTTGCCGAAAATATTTCGCTCGGTTATATTGATGTTCAGTCGGCATTTGATGCTTTCTTCGAGGACAATGAGTTTTATGACGGACAGGGACACCGCCGCAATATACTCAGCAATAAATTCACCTGCATGGGCTGTGCCTGTGCTTCGTATGAAGGTATAAACTACTGGGTTCAGATTTTCAGAAGCCCGAACAGCGGCGCAGAAGCAGCCGTTGCTTATGACGGTGAAAAAGCGGTGGGAATAGATATACTCAACACCGGCGTTGAAATTGAAAGCATTCAGGTGGATACGGAAAATATTGAGGTGCGTAAAGGCGAAACAATAGATTTGCCGGAAGCATTGATTTCGATAAAGGTTAAAGCCGATACCGTCGAGGGATTGCTTTCAAAGGAAATGCTTCTTGATGAGGCTGAAATCACAACCTCCAAGAACTGGATGAGCGGCGATACCAATATATTAAGAATAAATAACGGTAAGCTCGAGGGACTTGAAGAGGGTGAAGCGGTAATATATATCAGCTTCGGCGATAAAACCGAGCAGATAAATGTCAGAGTTACCGAATCCGTGCCCGAAGCGGAAGAAATGACTTTTACCGTTAAATTCGGAAAAGAAGCTCAGACAACCGTTACACTTTCTAAAGACAGATTTACGGTTGAAAAGAGCGAAAATGTGTGGAAAGCGACGGCAAAGCTGACAAATGAGGAGCTTATCCGGCTTCTTGCGAAGGCTGCACCCGGTGAAAACTATTCAATTGAAGGCGGCGATGCCGTAACCGTTACCGCATCGCACGCAACGGGTGAATGGGTAACGGAGCAGGTTAATATTAAGCTTGTGAATCCCACAAAGAATGCCGTTCTGAAAGCACCTGCCGGAAGCGTTGATTACAGAACAAATCTTAAAATAACGGCAACCGCATCGGGAGTGCCCGAAGGATATTATCTTGTTATCAGTGCAAACGGACAGAGCGTTAAGGGCACAAATACGTCCGCCTCGCTTGAAATAAACGAAGCAAAAGCAGATGTAAATTACAGCGTTAAGATTGTTGATGCAAAGGGCAGAACGCAGTCCGATTCAGCGGAAAGAAAGCTTGAAAAATCCGAAACCGTTAAGGTTAACGCATCTTTCTTTAAAAAGCTCATTGCATTTTTCAAAGGACTTTTCGGTTCGCTTCCGAGCGTTGAAATCAAATAAAAATGCGGCTCACGGAATTTTCCGTGAGCCGTTTATCAATATGTAATATCTTAAAGCTTGGCAAGAGTTTCGTAAGCCCTAAATAATCCCACGTTCGGGTTGTGAAAAAAAATCGGAGGTCTCATCTGTAATGGATGAAGCCTCCGATGTTTTCATTATTCATTTTTCAGCGGCAAGGCAAGTTCTCCGGTACCGAACAGCCTTGTGAGGT
>JAZRYD010000081.1:0-151230 GCA_045600535.1 Acutalibacteraceae bacterium
CCTTAATAACGAAAAGTTATCATCGCAGTGCAAGAAGGATGCGAACAATCAATTAGTAGTGCATTACAGCTGGCAGGTGTGCCCGATAGACACCGGAATCGCAGACCAGTTCGCTTACGGTGAAAATATGGTTGTATTCGGTGAAAATGATATAGCGTGCAATACGACATGGCAGGACGCCGAAGCATCAATGAACATCTGTTACCTCAATGCCGGACCGTCGTCCGTGGTTTTCGGGTCATAAAATTAAATAAGGGGCTGTTTCAGCCCCCTCACAAATCAAAGGACTGCATTCCGAACGGTTTGCAGTCCTTTGATATTTTATAAAAATCAGGGAGTTAAACATATTGATTTTCGTTGTGCTTTGTAATATAATGATAATGGAAGTGTTTATCGTATAATAACAAACTACCTTGTGTTGCAATATAAAAAGGCAGATGATACTTATTGAAAATCAATGCAGACGAATATTTTAAATGTATAATAGAATATTTAAAGTCTGATTTGAGCCTGTTTTGCGGCTGCAATGATTTTATTTGCGAGGAAATCAGTGAGGGGAATATAAATCATATTTACCGTATATCAGACAGCCGTAATATCCAATCGGTTATTATTAAGCTTGCCGAACCCGAAGCCAATATTTCAAAAGATATTGTTATAGATACGGCAAGAGGAAGAAACGAATCCGAGCTTTTAATGTTCTATAACAGATTGATACCCGGTTCGGCTCCGGAAGTACTGGGATATAACGAAGAACTGTGCACTATCGTAATGTCCGATATGAAAGACTGCAGGGTTTTGCAGAATTGCATCGGAAGCATAGACCGCTGCCCCTTTATTCCCGGGCAAATGTCAGACTTTTTGGCAGATTTATTGTTTTATACATCTGATTTTTATCTTGATTCCAAAGCAAAGAAAAACAACCAGAAAAAATTTATAAATCCGGATTTGTGCGGAATTACGGAAAAACTTGTTTTCAGTGAGCCTTACGATGCCGAAAAAATTAACTGCACAGATAAAAATAAAGATTTTGTGAGAAAAAACATTTGTGAGAACGCGCTGTTGAAAAAGGAAGCAGCAGAACTCAAATATAAATTCATGACGGAAGCGCAGTCGCTGATACACGGAGATTTGCATTTCGGTTCTGTATTTGTAAATGAAAAAAGGATAATCGTTTTTGATCCCGAATTTTCATTTTACGGCCCGATGGGATATGACATCGGAAATATCATTGCTCATTTTATTATAGAATATATCATTGCCGATTTCGGTATATACAATGATATGAAAATAAAGCAGACCTTGAAAGACTATCTGCTGAAAACGGTAAAGCTTACATTTGAAAAGATGATGAAGCATATTAAATACGAAGCGGGAGAATCCGAATTACGCGGCAATGAATTTGCGGAAGAGAAGCTGAGCGGAGTTCTTTGTGATTCGTCCGGATATGCCGGAACCGAATGCTTAAGACGCATAACGGGAATTGCAAAGCTGAAAAAAATCGAAGAATTAAACAGCGATGTAAAATCCGCCGTCGAAAGAAGAATTTTGGAAACGGGTATTCTTCTCATTGAAAAAAGAGCGGAAATAAAGCGGTATTGCGATTTTGAAAAAATGATAAACGAATTATTATGATTGGAAAAGATATATATGGTCGGTTTGATTTTAGCTGCGGGTGAAGGGAAAAGGCTGAGTGACGGCTTGCCCGAAAAAACAACAAAGCCTTTAATAAAAATCAATCATAAACACCTGATTGAATACTCTTTGCAGAACTGCTTGGCTGCCGGAATAAAAACGGTAATTATTGTTGTAAATTCAAAAAACAAAAACGATTTTATTTCCGAGATAGGCGAAGAGTACGGCGGCATGAAAATAATTTATGCCGTTCAGGCGCTTCAGAGAGGTTTAATAAACGCCGTGCTGAGTGCTTACGAGTATCTGAATGACAGCGTTTTGCTCCAGCTGAGTGATGAGATTTTTATTAAACCCGAAATAGAAGAATGTATAAAATTTTTCGGATTCGGGGCGGATTTTATTGTAACCTGTGTTTCCGAAAATGATGAGGAAAAAATCAGAAAAAATTTCTCGGTTGAAACCGATGCAGACGGGAATGCTGTTTACTGCGTTGAAAAGCCCGAAGTACCGATAAATAATTTAAAGGGCACGGGTCTGTGCATTTTCAGCCGTGAATGCGTGGAGTTGTTGAAAAAAACATATAATGAAGCCGAAAATTATCCCGACAATCTTTGCGATTATTTTAATGTTTTGACCGAGAGCAATAAGTCCGGCAAGGTTTTTCTTATTGCCGAAGAAGAAATAAACGTCAATACCGTGAGCGAACTCAATTATGCTCAAATGATGATGAGAGATGAAATAAAATAATGAAAAACAGAATCATGCTGATATATCCGCCCGGAAAGCTTTATCAGCGCGGCGAAGACAGAGCACAGAGTAATATAGAGGATTCCGCAACTGCATCTGTGCACGCCTGCAATGATATAGGATATGCGGCGGCAATTCTTATGAAAAAAGGCTATGAGGTTTTTCTGAGAGATTATCAGACAGAGCGGTCTTCTTTTGAAGAGGTTGAAGCGGATATCAAAAGTTTTTTGCCCGATATAATTCTCATAAGTACCACCAATGCAACAATAGGATATGATTTGAAATTTACAGACCGTATTTTTGAGTTTTATAAAACGGTTTTTATTCTTAAGGGTGCTATTTTTTTCAATCCGGATTTATCACTGCTTGATGCTTATGATTTTAAAAATATTTTTTGTATGATAGGCGGAGAAATAGATTCGTGCATTGCACCGTTAGCGGATTATATTTTAAAAAACGAAGGCAGCATTTCGGAAATACCGGGCATAATCTGCCGCAGCGAAAACGGAAATTTTGTCAAAACAAATTTTTGCTGTTGGAACGAAAATCTTGACAGCGTTCCGTTTCCGGCGAGGGAGCTTATGAAAAATTCTCTTTATGTAAGACCGGATACGGGCGAACCGATGGCAACGATTCAGGTATCAAGAGGCTGCCCGTCAAGATGTGTTTATTGTCTTACTCCGATTATTTCCGGTACAAAAGTCAGGTTTCGCAGCATTGAAAATGTTTTTGAAGAAATAAAAGAATGTTATTATAAGTTCAATATACGCAATTTTTTCTTTAAAGCCGATACATTTACAATCAATTCAAAATGGGCATCGGAGCTTTGCGATGCAATAATCAATTCGGAGCTTCTGGGAAAAATAAGTTTCACGGTTAATTCGCGTTCGGATACTGTTTTTCCCGAGCTTCTGTCAAAGCTGAAAAAAGCCGGATGCTTTATGTATGCTGTCGGATTTGAAAGCGGAAATGACGAAACCCTTAAAAAAATAAAAAAGGGAACCTCAAGTCAACAGAATATAAAAGCAGCCGAAATGGTAAAAAAATCAGGGATTCCGCTTTTCGGATTTTTTATGATTGGTTTTCCGTGGGAAAAAGAAGAGGATATTAAAAGCACTCTGAAACATATAAGAAAACTTAATCCCGATTTTATAGAGATTCACATTGCAATGCCGTATTACGGAACGGAGTTTTATTCGATGTGTGAGGAATACGGAACGATTGCAAAGGGTTCGTGGAACAGCGATTATTATTCTCCCAACACAACAGGTACAGTTACGGTTCCGCTGGAGAAAATACAGAAGCTTAAAAAGACGGGGTTATTGAGCTTCTATTTAAGACCCCGGTATATATTCAAAAAACTGTGCAGCTGTTTTTCGGATTGGCGTGTTATGAAAAATTATATAACATACGGTATCAGGCTTCTGAAGAATAATTTATAAACCGGAGATTTGTTTATGAATAAAAATAAAACCGTTTGGATAATCGGCTCGAACAGTGATATTGCAAAGGCTTTTGTAAAAAAATATCATTCGTATTTCGGTACGGTGGTTCTTGCTTCAAGGGATTATCCTAAGGTCAGAGAGTTTAAATCGCTGCTTGACGGTGAAAATATTCTGGATTTTGAGCTTGATATTTCAGACGAAATCAGCATAAACAGGTTTGTTGAAGCGGCTCCCGTGCCGGACGAGGTTATTTTTTTTGCCGGTCATATTAAATATTGCGGAGAAAATGAGGACACCTCAGCTGAAAATATAATCCGGACTTACCGCACAAATGTTGAGGGATATTCGATTCTGATTGAAAAAATATATAAAATTTTTGCCGAAAGAAAAAGCGGAACAATTGCGGCTTTATCATCGTGCGCAGGAGACAGAGGCAAAAGCTCCAACAGGATTTATTCGGCATCAAAAGCCGCTTTGTCGGTATATCTTGAAGGCTTTATGCAGGCGGCGGAAAAAGATAACATCAAAACCGTTATAATCAAGTTGGGAAGAGCAAATACGAAAATGCTTGATAATGCGGCATCGGAGATTAAAAAGACTTTTTCGTGCAGCTGTGAGCATGCGGCGGATTTTATATGGAGAGCCGTAAATAAAAACAAGTCGCATATTTACTATTATAAGAAAATATGGAAACCGATTATGATAATTTACAAAGCCATACCTTTGAGATTATATAACAAAATTGATTTTTGACAGGGGTGCTTAAATATGAGAATTTTGCTTGTTTTTCCTTCTACGGGGTACTATACCCGAGCACTGTCAAATCCTTTGGGACTTATTTCCATTGGAAGCCATCTTAAAAGAATCGGTCACGAGGTTAAGATTTATGACCGCTGTATTGACGCTGTACCTTTGAAAAAAATCCTTGATGACTTCAAGCCGGATATGGTGGGTATTTCGGTTATGTCTTCACGCGGACTTAAAGATGCCGTTAAGGTTTCAAAAATATCCAAAGAAAGAAATATCTGTGTTGCATGGGGCGGACAGATGCCGTCAATGCAGCCTGAATTGGTTCTTGAAAATGAGTTTGTCGATTATGTAATGATTGGCGAGGGAGAATTTACATTTGAAGAGCTTATACAGGTTGTTGAACATAAGCGTGAAGCCGAAACGGTTGACGGTATTGCTTTTCGCCGGAACGGAGAAATCATCAGAACTCATTACAGAGAGTTTGCCGACCTGAGTGAAATGCCGATAACGGATTGGTCCCTTATTGATGTTGATAAATATTCACAGCCGTATCTTGTTTGCAAGAAAATGGTTTATCTTTATTCATCAAAAGGTTGTCCGTGCTGCTGCACATTCTGTTCAAACGCCTGTTTTCACAGGAGTACACACAGGAAACGCCCGAACGAATATGTTATTGAAGAAATAAAGTATCTCATCGAAAATCACGGAGTAGACGGAGTTTACTTTTCGGACGAGCTTTGGTGCGTAAAAAGAAGCGATATGCTTGATTTCTGCAAGAGAATAAAGGATAACAATCTTGATTTCAAATGGGGCGTTCAGCTCCGAATAGGGCTGTTTGACGAAGAAGATTTCAGAATTATGTATGATGCGGGATGCCGCTGGGTACTTTTCGGAATCGAAACCGGTTCAAAGGAAATGCTTAAAACCGTTAAGAAAAATATAGACTATGGTAAAATAGTACCGACTTTTAAATATCTGAAAGAAATCGGATACACAACCGTTGCTTCGTTTATTATCGGCTATCCCGACGAAACCGAAGAACAGCTGAAAGATACGGTTGCTTTGCTGAACAGTATCTCCGCAAGTCTTACACCGGTTTTCCATTTCACGCCGCTTCCTGGAACGGAGCTTTATGATGAGGTTGTTGCCGCAGGTAAATTCAAGCCGGAAAAATCTCTCAAACAGCTTTCAAAGGTTGTTGCAACAGAAAGCATAGGCAAAAATCTTTCAAAGGTTCCCACAAGAGATTTGCGCGTTATCAGAAGCTGGTATCATTGGAAAAGCTTTTCGGGCAAAGATACTCTTACCACAAAGAAGCCGTTTGAATTTGCCAAGCAGACTATTCTCAGCGGACTTCATTCGATTTCGCAAAAAGGTCCTATATACTTTCTGGTTAACGGATTTTCCGCATTCCGTGAATTTATATATGTTTTTTGGTATTCACATATGTATCGTGATATTATCAAAAAATACGGATTATCGGACAAATAAAAAATCTTAAAGCAGGTGATAATATGCGGGTGATGCTTTTTAATCCGTCAACAGGATACTATACAAGAGCTATCTCCAATCCTCTCGGCCTACTTTGTATTGCTTCATTCCTGAAAAGAGAAGGTCATCAGGTGAAGCTGATAGACCGCTGTGTTTCGGATGTCAGCATTGCAAAAAGCATAAAGGATTTTAAGCCTGAGCTTATAGGAATATCCATAATGTCCGGACGAGGCTTGAAAGATTCGCAGAAAATTTCGGTACAGGCACGCAAAAATAATATTCCCGTTGTATCAGGAGGATATTTTCCGACCATGAATCCGGAGGTGATTCTTGATTCGGAGATTGCCGAGGTTGCAATGTGCAGCGAGGGTGAATATACATTCAGGGATTTGATTGAATATTATAACGGCAAGCTCCCCCTTTCGGAAATAAAAGGAATAGTCTATAAAGAAAACGGTCAGATACGCAAAACGCCTGACCGTGAATTTGCCGACCTGAGTGAATTTCCGCTGATTGACTGGTCTCTTGTTGACCCGAGAGAATATTTTCAGCGTTTTTTCCATTGCGATAAAATGCTTTATCTGTATTCATCAAAGGGCTGTCCGGGAAGCTGTACCTTCTGCTCAAATCATTTTTATAACAGAAGCACATTCAGAAAGCGTCCTAACGAATATGTTATTGAAGAAATAAAAACGCTGATAAATGATTACGGAATGGACGGCGTTTATTTTTCGGGTGAGCTGTGGTGCCTGAAAAAGAATGATGCATATGATTTCTGCGAAAAAGTTAAAGAAAATAATCTTAAATTCACATGGGGAATGCTGGCAAGAGTGGGCCAGTATAACTATGATGATTTCAGCAGGTTTTATGAAGCCGGATGCCGATTCGTATTTTTCGGTATTGAAACCGGCTCTGAAAGACTGCAAAAATATCTCAATAAAAATCTGAACCTTGAAAAGGCGAAGCAGGATTTTAGAGATTGTTCAAAGCTCGGATTAACATCGGTGGCATCGTTTATGATAGGGCTTCCCGGTGAAACCGAGGATGACCTGAAAAAGACGATTTCTTATATAAAAAGTATTGATGCCAGCATAGCACTCATATATCCGTATTCTCCGATAAAAAATACGGATATATATAATGAGCTCGTTGCGCAGAAGTGTATTTTTCCGCAGGAAATTACCATGGATATATTGTCAAAAAATATTGATATGGATAATCCGAAATATAATTTCTCCGAAATACCCGACAAAGAGCTGAAGGTTATCAAAGCATATTTTGATTGGAAGGCATTTTCGGGAAAGAAAACCGTTGAAAACTCATTCGGCTATGCCTTTGCATTTCAGACAATAATAAACGGGCTTAAATCCATTTCAAAAAACGGCATAATCGGATTTTTCGTTAACGGATACAAAGCATTTTGTGAATTTGTAAATATCTTTTTTTATTCGCATTTTTTCCCTTCAATAAAAAAGAAATACGATTTAAAATAACCGTCGGAGTGTAAGCTATGCAATATAAAAAAACCGTAACAATAACAGTTCCCGTGTTCAACGAAGAATTGATGATAGATGAGATTTATTCAAGAATCGGTTCGGTTATGGCATCTCTTGATAAATATAATTATGAAATTGTCTTTTTTGATGACGGCTCAACTGATTCCTCACGCAAAAAAATAAAAGAGCTCTGCGAAAAAGATGACAGGGTGAAAGCGGTTTTTTATAAAAGAAATTTCGGTTACTCCAAAACGATTTTTTACTGTATGCAGCAGGCAAAGGGAGACTGTGCAATCCTTATTCATGCGGATTTGCAGAATCCACCCGAGCTTATACCTCAGCTTATTGAAAAATGGGAAAACGGCAGTGACGCCGTTATCGGAATTAAAAACAGGAGCAAAGAAAACAAAATCGTTTATTTCATAAGAACGCTTTTTTATCTGATTATGAATGTTATTTTCGATATGCATCTTGTTCCGCACGCAACCGATTTTGAATTGATTGATAAAAGCTTCATTGAAATTCTTAAAAACAGCGAATATAAAAATCCGTTTCTGCGTTCGATTATTCAGGAGTATGTTTCCGATATCTCGTATATTTATTATACTCAAGACAAGCGCAGAAAAGGAAAAACCAAATTCAACATTTCAAAGTATTATGATTTTGCAATCGGCGGAATAGTAAGCATATCAAAAAAGCTTCCGAGAAAAATACTTGTTTTCGGAATGATTCAGGCAATAATTTCGTTTATCGAATTTTCGGCATTTTTTGTTCCGTCATTGGTACGCGGAGGAGTTGATAATATATCGTCGGAGATTATCATAAGATTGATTTTCTTTTCGCTGTCCGTTTTGATAATTTTCAGTTCCGTTATTTCGGAATATATTATAGGCATGACCGATTCGCAAAACAAAACTCCGTTTATCGTTGAGGAGACGCGAATAAATTACTGATTGAAAGGAAAATTCCCTTGACTGAAAATATATTTATTTATTTTAATCGAGACAATAAATATAGAAAACTGAAAGTCTTTTTGGCATTTTTCATAGGAATAATTCTGTATAATTTCATAATCGGAAACAATTTTTCTTTCTTTGAAGCAGATAAGATAACCTATACATATCACATTGTTGATTTCAGTGTGGGCTTATGCTCAAAGCTTTTGCCGGGTGCAATATTTAATTTCCTGTTTAAAGAGGTTTTGCCGTGGCATGTTACTCTGGTTGAAACGGTTTTGCTGTTTATCGTTTTTGCTGCGGTTTCTTATTTTATTGCGGAGCTGATTTGCAGTCAGACCGATGCTGAAATTCGCAAAGCAATGGTCATTTTTTCGCTGTTTATGGTTACGGGTCCTGCTACTTTTTCAATATTTGTGCAGGAGCTGGGAATGCTCGATGTATATTGGATTTATTTCTCGCTTCTTTTCTTCCTCTTTATTTCAAAGAAATATCTGTATTTTCTTATACCCGTGGTTTATGTCTTGTCGGTGGCTATTCATTTTTCGTCGGTTATTTCATATATTCTGCTTTTTTCAATAATAATCCTTTACAGAATATCAAAGGAAAAAAACGGCAGATTGCTTCTGATTATTGTCCTTTTGGCTTCTGTTATTTCTGCGGCTGTTCTTATGATTATCTTTATAAAAAACGAAACGGGTAATCTGAAATACAGTCTTGACGAGTTTTATGAATATCTTGATTCAAGATATAAAATGGACGGAAATACTTATTATCTTTATTATGAAGGCTCATTTTACAGAGTACCCTATATAAGCAGTTATCCGTTTGAGAATATGGCAGATGATGTAATTCTGCATACCGGCGGTTCCGTTCCGGATATTTTAGTCAACATAATAAATGCTTTCTGGCAGAAGATTCATATTCTGTATTACGGTTATAAAGGATTTCCGACGCTTACCGCACATTTGCTGCATTCGGTTATTCTGACTGCGCCGTTGATGGCGTTTTTTATGAAATTCTGGATTCACAAAATTCGTGAGGAACGGAAAAACAATAAGCTTGCGGCATTTTCATATTTTCTGATGCTTGTACAGTTTCCGATTACAGCCGTTACAGGCTGTCTGTGCTCACCTGATATTATTCGTTTCATAGCGCACGCCTTTATTATTCAGTTCGCTTTTATCTTGTATGTTATATTTACGGAAAAAGAAAAAGCGACAAAATGGATTTCCGATTATATCCTGAAGTTTGACAAAAAAATACTGCTTATGTATTTAGGTGTATATGCCATTACATTATTTCCCGTATATGATTAAGAAGGTGAGAAAATGGACGGGGGAAAAAAGAAAAAAACAGTATTTTCATATATTTATATTGTGCTTTTGTTTATTGCGGCTTTTATAGAAGATAACAGCACAAATGTTATAATTTCAATAATCGTTTCTGTTTTGAGTCTGTGCTTCTGCGGCATATTCTTACGCAGAAGCAATAAAAAAATCAGATGGATTCCCATCTGTATACTTTCGGCAATCGGAATAATCAACAGTTTTGATTATCTGTTTTTATTTCTTCCGTTTATGTTGATGTTTGTCGGCATAAATGATTATATTGACGAAGATAATCGAAATCTCAGTATAGATATAACAGTGCTTGCGGTTACACTTGTTACGGAAGCGGTTATGCTTTTTGTTCTGAAAGGACCGGTGCTTGTGCATAACCGTTTGTTCAGCATATCAATAACAGCGATGCTGGTTATGTTTGCTGCCGCGGAAGTATATTATATTAAAAAATCCGGATTGTTTGATTATAAGAGAAAAGTCAAAAAAATAAGGAAAAGCAGAAAAATATCCAAAGCCAATCAAAATATAATTTCCGAATATAAGAAGATTGGTGTCGGTGCGATTTTCGGCGGCATGAATATCCTGTTTACAGTCGGCATTCTTGCTTATTGCTTTGAAAAAGATTTTTGTTATGCCTTATCAACATTTTCTGTTTTAATGTGGATTTTTTATTTGGTGTATTTCGTTAAAAATATTGTGGGAATATACAGAACCGACACAGAGCAAAAAGCTTAAACCGATTTATATAACAGACCCTCCGGTTATGCGTACCGGAGGGTTCGTTTGTTTAATAAAACATTAAATTTTCGGTAAACCTTGCGGCAAAATCGGGGTTGCCGCCGAGGTCGATTGTTTTGCAGGATTTTGATATTTTTATCATTTCGGCAGTGGCTTCGGGTGAGCCGATACACATAAGCGCGCCCTTAAGGCTCGTATTTCCGGCGGCTGTTGCTTTCTCTGCCGCGGCGAACGGAATGATTCCCGCTTCGGCGGCGCTGCGCGGATTGAGATAGCTTCCGAGACCGCCTGCAATATAAAATTCGTCTATGTCGGCTATTTCGGTTTCAGCCGCTTCGGTCAGCACGGATATTCCCGAACAAATTGCGCTCTTGGCAAGCTGAAACTGACGAATATCCTCCTGAGTGAGATACACGCTCTCGCTGATGTAAAAATCATCACCGAGAAAGCCGCTTTTGTCGAGCAGCTTTTCTTTCAGCAGAACGGCAGCGGCATCGGTCAGCCCCGCTCCGCATATTCCGACGGGTATCCCGTTTCCGATAACCGTATATTTTATTTTTCCGTTTTCGGAATAAACTCTGTTTATTGCACCGTCAATGCCGCCTGCCCCGCATTCAATGCAAGCTCCCTCAAGCGCAGGTCCTGCCGCCGTTGAGGCGCAGAGAAGTCTGCCTCTGTCGGAAATGACAAGCTCACCGTTCGTGCCGAGGTCGGCAAGGAAAGCCCGCTTGTCGGTTTTGTGAAGCCCGAGAGCATAAATTCCCGCAACAACATCGCTGCCGATAAATGCGGAAGCCGACGGGAGAACGGTTATATTTTTTACGGGTATACCGATTTTTTCTCCGTCAATGTGAACGGCATCGGTAAACTGCGGCGTGAACGGAAAAACGCCCATTCCCTCGGGCGATACTCCGCAGAATATATGGAGCATAACCGTATTGCCCGAAACGATAAGCTCACTTGCTTCGCCTTTCGGGTCAAGCCCCGCAGCCAGCCTTGCGATACATTCTCTGATGCGCTTTGAAAGCTCCTCAAGCCTGCCGTCCGAGCAGGCTTTTATTCTGCTTATTACATCGGCGCCGTATGCACTCTGGGGGTTAAGAGCCGAGGCACAGCGTACTTTTCCGCTTTTCAGAAACGCCGCAGAAACGGTTGTTGTTCCTATGTCAACCGCTATTCCGCAGGCGGCTTTATTGAGCTTTTCAGATGTGAGCATATCATCGGCGGCATTGAATTTTCCAAAATTCACGCCAATAACGGCATCGGAGCAAACCGCCGCACGGCAGGAGCGTATCATTCCGCTGCTGTTGGGCTTTTCGTTTTCAAATTCACCCGAAATGAGATTTACGGCGCATTTTCCGCATACTCCGAGCCGTCCGCAGGCGGCGGGAACGGAAAAACCGTTTTCGGCAAGCGCATCGGCGAGCAAAATTCCGTCGGGAACACCGAGTATTGTTTCACCCGTCGGAGATATGACGGTTATTTTTCTGTGTGACATTATTTCTTTCCGAAGAGACCGCCGAGCTTTGAAGCGACATCGCTGACGGTATCAGCCGTAAGCTTAACCTTGACCGTATCAATAACCTTGTTGATAATATCATCGGGCAGGTCAACGCCGATAATTCCCTCAACGGTTTTAACGGGGTCTTTTTCAAACTTTGCCTTAATATCCTTATCTGATTTTATTTTTGTAACTATTTCTTCTGCTTTTGCTTTAATATCCATTTTATTTCTTCCTTTCATATTCTTCAAAGGGGAACGCATTCTGCGCTCCCCGTTTTTATTATCAGAAATATCTCTTGAGCAGACCTGCGAAAGCCTTGCCGTGTCTTGCTTCGTCACGGGCCATTTCGTGAACGGTATCATGAATGGCATCGAGTCCCTGCTCTTTTGCAAGCTTTGCAAGAGCTGTTTTGCCTGCGGTTGCACCGTTTTCGGCTTCAACTCTCATTTCAAGATTCTTCTTTGTGCTGTCGGTAACAACTTCTCCGAGAAGCTCTGCAAACTTGGCGGCGTGCTCTGCCTCCTCGTAAGCCGCCTTTTCCCAGTAAAGACCGATTTCGGGATAGCCCTCACGGTGTGCAACTCTTGCCATTGCAAGATACATACCAACCTCTGTGCATTCGCCCGAGAAATTAGCTCTGAGACCTTCAAGGATTTCTTCGCTTACGCCTGCGGCAGCGCCTACTGCGTGCTCGGCAGCCCAGGTGAGCTCTTCGGACTTCTGCTCAACAAACTTTGAGCCGGGAACTCCGCACTGGGGGCACTTTTCGGGTGCGGAATCGCCCTCGTGAACATATCCGCATACGGGACAAACAAACTTTTTCATAACAAATTCCTCCAAAAAATTTATATATATCGCTATGATATTACACAAAAATTATAGCAAATTTATCCGTATAAATCAAGATTAAAAACTTTTTTCTTTGCATTTTTCGGAAAATATGGTATAATAATATTTAATTCCGAAAGGGGCTGATTTAATGAAAAAATTCATATCGGTTTTGCTCTGCGTTTGCCTTATAGTCGCTTCCTGCCTTGTGGTTTCGTCTGCGCAGACGAATGTTGACGGAGAAATAAGCGACCTGCCCGTAATTATGGTTGCGGGTTACGGCTCAACTGCGCTTTATACCGGAGACAGTCCCGAAACGGGCAAGCAGGTATGGGGAGTCGTTGCGGGAGATATCATCAGCTCCGTGCTTTCAAATATTGCCAAAGTGGGCATAAGCCTCGGCGCTCTTGCGTTCGGCAACACAACGCCCATAGCCGAAACGGTGGGAAAGGTTATGGTTGACCTTTACGGAGTTCTTGCCTGCGCTCCCGACGGCACAAGCGTTAACGATATTCATTTATATTCATCATCTCCCGAGAAGCTGAACACCGCAAACGCGATGCGCAGCGGAGATGATATTCTCATTCACGAAAAGGATATCGAAAAAGAAATTGCGGAATATGTCGGCTATGATAATATTTACACATTCCAGATGGATTTCAGAATGGGTCAGGAAGCGTGTGCAAAACAGCTTGATGAATTTATTGATGCCGTTATCGAATATACGGGCAAGGATAAAGTCAATCTTTATGCCGTAAGCCACGGCGGTCAGACCGCTGCAACCTATCTTGTGCTTTACGGCTATAAGAATAAGGTTAACAATGCGGTGCTTACCGTTCCCGCAATCGGCGGAGCGGGTCTTGCTTATGACCCGATGGCAAACAAGCTTGATTTTGACGAGGAATGCCTTGCAAGATTTATCGAACACGGCACTATGACCGAAACCGATGTTGAATGGCTTCTCAAAGCAAACAGACTCGGTTTTCTTGACGATATTCTCAACACTCTTTTGCCTTATCTGCTTGAAATAGTCGGCAACTGGGGCAGTATGTGGGACTTCATTCCCGTTGAAAAATATGAAGAGGTTAAGGCTCTGCGTCTTGACCCCGTTAAGAATGCGGGAGTTATTGCAAAAAGCGACAGATACCACTATGAAATTCAGCCGCTCATAAAAGAAAAATTTGCCGAGTGCGAAGCAAACGGCACACACATTTCGATAATCGCAGGCACGGGAAATCCGATTGTTACGGGTCTTAAGGAAAATTCGGACGGCGTTATAACCACTCACGCTTCAACGGGTGCAGCCTGCGCTCCTTACGGTCAGAGATTTGCGGACGGCTATGTTCAGATAAATGACTGCGGCGGAAAATACAAGGTTTCGCCCTCAATGACGGTTGATGCTTCAACGGCATATCTGCCCGATAATACCTGGTTTGTTGAGGGGCTTTTCCACGGAATGACCCTCTGGGATTATTACACGATTGACCTTGCGATGACCCTGCTTCTGACCGACAGAATAAAAGATGTTTATACCGATGAAAAGTATCCGCAGTTCAAATATACAACCAATCCGTCAAGCTCTGTTTATGCCGAGTTTTCAAACAGCGAACCCGGGTTTATCGGCAGGGACGCCTCATCGGTGATAATCACGAATGTCAACAGAAAGAATCCGGTTATTATTACGGGTATTGTTGCGGACGGTGCAAAGCTCAGATTTAAAATGAATCCCGCATTTTTGCTCATGCCGGGTGAAAGCACGGCAATAAAATTTGAGGGGGAAATTCCGTCGGAGAGCGGAAAAGCAGTGCATATAACGGTTTGCTATGCTTCAACAACGCTTTCTCCGCTCGGTTACAGAACCCAGACATTCACGGTTTCCGACGGTGACAGAGCCGCATATGAGGGCGGCTTCAGAAGAACCGATAATGTTACACCGTTTGATACTCTTATAGGTGATAATTTCTCCGCACTCCTGCAAAGACTCGGCCTGAAAGAATTTTTCTCAATGATATATTCGGTTTGTTATTTTTGGTTTAACGCAATATTCGGTTAACACTCGGGGCTTGCTTCGGCAAGCCCTTTTTTCAGTTAGGAGGTAGGAGCGAGGAGATAGGAGTTAAGGGGCGCAAAGCGCCGATTTTATATACTGAACTTTTTCTCCTTACTTCTGAATAAACAACAAATATCAATTCAGAAATAAAAGCTATATGCAAGCAGTTATATAATGGGTACGGGCGAAGCCCGTCCTTAACTCCTCACTCCTCACTCCTAACTGAAAAAATGTAAAATTCCTCTTGTATTTCTCACGGTTTGTATATATAATATAATAGATTAAAACTGTTCAAAGGAATGATAAAATGTCCGTTCAGACGGTAAGGGAATATCTCACGGCGTTCGGCGTGGAGGGCAGAATACGGGAATTTACCGAGTCATCGGCAACGGTTGAGCTTGCAGCCGCCGTGGTGGGAGTTATTCCGGCAAGGATTGCAAAAACTCTTTCATTCAAAACGCCCGACGGCGCAATGCTGATAGCTGCGGCGGGCGATGCCAAAATAGACAACAGAAAGTTCAAAGACACTTTCGGATTCAAGGCAAAAATGCTCTCTGCGGAAGAAGTTACAGAGCTTATCGGACACCCTGTGGGCGGTGTGTGTCCGTTTGCACTCAAAGACGGAGTTGAGGTTTTCACCGATGAAAGCCTTAAGCGTTTTGAAACCGTTTTTCCCGCCGCGGGAAGCCCGAGCAGCGCGATTGAGCTTTCGTGTGATGAACTTTTTAAATGTTCGGGAGCGAAAAAATGGATTGATGTCTGCAAGCTGGCAGACGATTCGTAATCAATGAGGAATTAGTGACGGGTTTTGCCCGTACACATTTTATTAAGGCTTCCCCCGTGGGGAAGCTGTCGAGCGCAGCGAGACTGATGAGGCAATGCGGAGCATAAAATCAATTTATATTTGTAAAATCGGGCTTTTCCCTCATCCGTCACGGCTTACGCCGTGCCACCTTCCCCCAAGGGAAGGCAAATATAAATCGGCGCTTTGCGCCCCTTAATTCCTAATTCCGCATTCCGCATTCCGAATTAAAAAAACTTAACTCCACTCTTCACACTTAATTTAAATTTTGTTAACAGGTACAATATATAATTATAATCAGGGAGGAAACCGAAATGAGCAAATATGTTATTTCTTACGACATTGGTACCACCGGCGTTAAAACCTGCCTTTTTGAAATCGACAAAAAAATCACTCTGCTGAGTGCGGCAATGGAAGGGTATAAGCTTTATATTATGCCCGACGGCGGCGCGGAGCAGGACCCCGACGAATGGTGGAGCGCAATCTGTTCCACAACGAAAACCGTATTTTCAAAGTGTGATATTAAACCCGAGCAGATTGAGGGCGTTTCGTTCTGCTCTCAGATGCAGGGTCTCGTGCTTGTTGATAAAAACGGCAAGCCCGTTCACAGAGCGTTCAGCTATATGGACCAGAGAGCGAGAAAGCAGCTCAAAGAGGGTATGGCAAACGGTATTCAGGTTGCCGGTTCAAACATATTCAAGCTTATCCCGTCACTCATCATAACGGGTGCGGTTTCGGCAAGCGTTAAAGACCCCGTTTGGAAATATCAATGGGTAAAAGAGAATGAACCCGAGAATTTCAAAAAGGTTTATAAGTGGCTCGATGTTAAGGAATACATAATCAGCCGTATGACGGGCAAATTCGTTATGACAAAGGATTCCGCTTTCGGCACTCTGCTTTACGATATCCGCAAGGGTCACGAGTGCTGGAGTCCCACAGTCTGCAAGCTCCTCGGTGTTGATATGAACCACCTTGCCGAGATAGTTGACTGCACGGCGAATGTGGGCGGACTTACCGCAGAGGCGGCGCAGCAGCTCGGACTTAAAGAGGGTACGGCTGTATTCGGCGGCGGCGGTGACGCTTCGCTTATCGGTGTCGGCGCGGGCAGCGTTGAGCTCGGCGAAACACATATTTATAACGGCACATCGGGTTGGGTTTCAACCGTTGTTGACAAGAGCGTTGTTGATGCTTCTGCGATGATAGCCGCAATAGTAGGCGCTCAGAAAGACCGCTTCAATTACTTTGCGGAGCTTGAAACCGCAGGCAAGTGTCTTGAATGGGTTAAAGACCATCTTGCTCTTGATGAAATCGGAATTTATCTTGAAAAGAAAGATGTTTCCGAGTCTCCCGAAACGCTTTACAGAAGTCTTTACGATTATCTTTCAAAGGTTATCAGCGAAATTCCCGCAGGCAGCGGCGGCGTTATCTTTACACCGTGGCTTCACGGCAACAGATGCCCGTTTGAAGACCCGAACGCCAGAGGAATGTTCTTCAATATGAGCCTTGAAACCGGCAAAACGGAGCTTATCAAATCCGTTATTGAGGGCGTTTGTATGCATATGCGCTGGTTCATCGAAACTCAGGATAAGAAAATCAAAACCTCGGGAACGGTCAGATTTGTCGGCGGCGGCGCTCTTTCCGATGTTACCTGCCAGATACTTGCCGATGTTACGGGCAGAACCGTTGAAACGGTTGACAGTCCGCAGAATGTGGGCGCAGTAGGCGCAGCTGTTGTTATGGCTGTAGGTCTCGGAATGATAGACAGCATATCCGATGCAAAGAAGCTCATTCCCGCAAAGAAAACATTTAATCCCAACTACGATAACAAAGAAGTATATGACAAAAACTTTGAGGTTTATAAAACTCTCTATAAATCAAATAAGGACGCTTTTAAGGCTCTTAACGGCTGATATGCGGAAAGGAACAACAGTATGAAAAAATATTTTGCACTTATTATATGCGCAGTTCTCGTTCTCGGCTGCTTTACCGCCTGCGGAACGAAAACTCAGGGCGGCGAGGTTGTAACCGACCTTGCAAATAATCCCGTAGCGGTTGTAACCGAAGAGGGCGGCGCGGCAAAAAGAGATGAAAACGGTAATATCATCGTGCTTGTTACCGATGAAGACGGTAAGAATGTTAAAGATAAGAACGGCGAATATGCAACCGAAGCGATTACGGTTGAACACGTTCTTATGCTCGGAGAAACCGCCGAAACGAAATATTTCTCGCTCCGCATTCCCGAGGGCTGGACATTCAACGAAACCAGCTTCACCGGTCTTAAAATGGATAACGGCAAGGGCGATGAAATCAAAATAAGCTCAACAAGCGGCAAAACGGCCTCTCAGCTTGCAACCGAAATGCCTTTGCTTGATGCGGTTGATAAGAGCTTTCCCGATTGCAAAAAGGTAAATTCCTCGGTTGAATTTAACGGAGAGCAGTATCCGTTTATTGCGCGCTATGTTGAAAAGGGCTCTAACGGCAGCCAGTCCTATCTCGGCTTCATCTTCTTTGACCACGCCGGAACGGGCTTTACCTGCATGATAACCGGCAGCCGTGATATTACAGATGATATTGACGAGGTTGCGGCGGTTCTTAACACAATTCAGTATAAATAATTCCGGGGAGGAAAAAACAAATGTTATTCACACAGGATATAGGCATTGATTTAGGTACGGCGAATACCCTTGTTTTTGTTAAGGGCAAGGGAATCGTTATCCGTGAGCCGTCGGTTGTTGCGGTTGACCAGAAGAGCAATCCGCCCAGAGTTGTTGCGGTTGGCTCGGAGGCAAAGGAAATGATAGGCAGAACTCCCGGCTCGATAATCGCGGTGCGCCCGCTCAAGGACGGCGTTATAGCCGATTTTGAAATCACTGCCGAAATGATAGAGTCTTTCATAAAGCGCACCACAAAGCGCAGACCGTTTTCAAGAATCAGAGTGCTTATCTGCATTCCGTCGGGTGTTACCGAGGTTGAAAGAAAAGCGGTTCACGATGCCGCAAAGAGCGCGGGTGCAAATTATATCAGTCTTATCGAAGAACCCATGGCGGCGGCTATCGGTGCGGGTCTGCCCGTAAGCGAAGCTACGGGCAGTATGGTTGTTGATATCGGCGGCGGTACGGCAGAGGTTGCCGTTATATCGCTCGGCGGAGTTGTTACCGCAAATTCCTGCCGCATCGCAGGCGATAATTTTGATGAATCAATTATTAACTATATCAAGAAAAAGTATAATCTTCTTATCGGTGAAAGAACCGCAGAGGATATAAAAATAAAAATCGGTTCGGCTTATCCCTATGAGGGTGAAGGCGTTATGAATATCAAGGGCAGAAACCTTATGGACGGTCTGCCGAAAAATGTTGATGTTACATCGGAGGAAATCAGAGAAGCGCTTGCAGACCCCGTTGCGCAGATTGTTGACTCGGTTAAATCAACTCTTGAAAAAACTCCGCCTGAGCTTGCCGCGGATATCATTGACCACGGCATAACTCTCACAGGCGGCGGTGCAATGCTCAGAGGTCTTGATAAACTCATTGCCTCCGAAACAAAGATTCCCGTTCATGTTGCCGATGCTCCGCTTGACTGCGTTGTTGACGGTACGGGAAAATGCCTTGAAAACGATAACCTCAATGTTATCGGCAATAAGAAATATATCTAAGGAGAAGCCCGAATGATTCGCTTTCTGAAGAGTACGGCATTTAAAATATTCGCGGCTGTTTTTGCGGCGCTTCTTGCAGGCTCTTTGTTTGCCGTTATCTCAAGGGGCGGTTCATCGCCTCTTAACCGTGCGGCGGGATTTATATTCAGTCCCGTTTCGAGAGCCGCTTCATATGTTTCCTCGGGATTTTCAAAGCTTCCGATTTCCTTTAAGTCCTCGTCGGCGCTTGCCGCCGAAATAGAGTCGCTTAACGGTCAGATTGATTCCCTTAAGGAACAGCTTGTTGACTATGAGCAGGCGAAGCACAAAAACGAATTTTATCAGCAGTTCCTCGGACTTAAGGAGGAGCATTCGGATTATACCTTTGCCGAAGCCGCAATAATCGGCAGAGACGCCGCAGAGCATTTCACAACCTTTTCTCTCAATAAGGGCAGCCTTAACGGAATAAAGGTAAATAACCCCGTCATCTACGGAAAATATCTCGTGGGCGTTGTGGCTTCCGTAACGGAAACTCAATGTACGGTTAATACGATAATGAACCCGAAGCTGAATGTGAGCGCCTATGAGGTTCGCACGCGTGACCTCGGCTTTGTTACCTCGTCGGTGAAGCTTGCCGAGCAGGGCTTATGCGAAATGCCCGGGCTTGCCTCCTCAACCTCGGTTACGGCGGGCGGAATAGTCTGCACCTCGGGTGTCGGCGGAATTTTCCCCCGTGACCTGATAATCGGCAACATAGTTGATGTTGTTGACGGAACGGTTGATATTTCCGCAAGCGCGATAATAAAACCCGGAGTTGAGCTTTCAAAAATTACCGATGTATTCATCATAACGGGATTCAAGGCGGCGAAATGATTATATGACAATGGAAACCCGCAGAAAAAAGCTGATTTTGCGCAGAGGCTTTCTCGCCCTGTTCATTCTCCTGCTGTCTGTTCTTCAGAACACAGACGGCTTTTTTCCGCAGGTGTTCGGAGCGCGGGCGCTGCTTCTGATTCCCGCCGTGACCTGTATTTCGATGTTTGAACGGGATATTTCCGGAATGTTTTTCGGGCTGTTTGCCGGTGCGCTCTGGGATATTTTTTCATCGGGCGGAGACTTCAATGCGCTTTATCTGCTTTCGGCAGGCTTTATCTGCGGAACGCTGATAAACACGATTATGAGAAACAATCTCGTAACCGCAGCCCTGCTTTCGTTCACCGCAACGGCGATTTATTCAATCGGCTATTGGCTGATTCATTACATATTCCCGGGTATGGACAGCGCCGTGCAGATGCTTCTGAAATATTATTTGCCCGGGATATTCTATACGGCGGTTTTCATTCCCGTGCTGTTTATCATTGTAAGAGCAATTGAGAAAAAATTCACCGATGACTGAGAAAGGAGAGATTTGATATGCGAATCAGGGTAAATCCCGCAAGACGCATAGCCGCAATTTGCGTTACTCTCTTTTTCTTCATTTTTTTCATCGGAGATTTGGTAAGATTACAGATAGTCAAGGGCGAGGAATATGACCTTGCAAGCTCCTCGGTATCGGCGAAAACGGCTTCAATCAGCGCCGCAAGGGGAGAAATTGTTGACTGTAACGGAAATCCGCTGATTTTCAACAGTCAGGGATATTCAATCGTTTTTGACGGTGCATTCTTTCCGTCGGGCTCGGAGCAGGAAAAGAGAAACGAAATTATCATAAATCTTATAAGACTTTTTGAAAAAAATTCTCTTGAATGGAAGGACAACCTCCCTCTTGTTTTTGATGCAAACGGGAAAATACAGTTCAAAGAGGACAGCGAAAGACTCATTTCCGAGATGAAGAGCAAGGATATGCTCAATCTCAACGAATACGCCACAGCTCAGAACTGTTATGATGCACTCACAGAAAAATATAAGCTTGAAAAATATACGCCGGCGGAAGCAAGAAAAATTGCTTCGGTCTGCTATGAAATGAAACGGATTTATTTTAATGCCACCGTTTCCTATACCTTTGCGGAAAATGTTCCCGATGAAATTGTTTCCTTTATCAAGGAAAACAGCGGTTTTTATCAGGGCGTTGATGTTGAGGTCGTTCCCGTAAGAGAATATACCGACGGCACTCTTGCACCGCATATTCTCGGCAGAATCGGTGCGATAAACGCCGAAGAATATGCCGAAAAGAAATCCGAGGGATACAGAATAACGGATTATATCGGCAAAAGCGGCATAGAGCTTGCAATGGAAAAATATCTTAAGGGTACGGACGGCGAAAAGACCGTTTATACCGATGATGAGGGCAACAAAAGCTCTGAGGTAACGATTCCTCCCGAGCAGGGCAATACCGTTGTGCTTACGATAAATAAGCAATTGCAGGAGGTTGCTCAGAAGGGTCTTGCAAATGCTCTTGAGGAATACGCCGGAAAGCAGGGTAATATCGTTGACAGCGCCGGAGCAATAGTTGTTCTGGACTGCAACAGCGGAGCTATTCTTGCAAGCGCAACCTATCCGTCTTATGATATTGCAGCCTACAGCGAGCACGCCGCAGAGCTGAACGAGGCAACGGGCTCTCCGCTCTGGAACAGAGCGCTGCTTTCGACCTACGCAACGGGTTCAACCATGAAGCCGTCGGTTGCGATAGCGGCTCTCGAATCCGGTATGATAGATGAACAGTTTACGGTTTACTGTTCGGGCTCTTATGAATATCTGGGTCAGCATTTCAAGTGTGAACAGAACCACGAAACGAATTTTGTTAATGTTGTTAATGCAATAAACGAGTCCTGCAACACATTTTTCTATGAAGTCGGCAGAATGATAGGTATTGAAAAAATGAATGAATACCGAACTCTGCTCGGCTTCGGTTCAAAAACGGGCTGTGAACTCGGCGAAGCCGCCGGAGTGCTTGACAGCCCAGAATACAGAGCTTCGCTCAATCAGGAATGGCTGCCCGGTTATACCGTTCAGTCGGCTATCGGTCAGGCAGGCAATCTTTTCTCACCCATTCAGCTTGCAAACTATGTTGCCACGATTGCAAACGGCGGCACAAGATATAAAACTCACTTTGTTAAAGCGATAAAGAGCAGCGATTATTCAAAAACGATTTCCGAAACCGAGCCCGAAATCGTGTGTCAGACGGGCATTTCCGAGCAGACACTCGATATAGTAAAGCGCGGTATGCTCAAGGTCGGCACGGTGGGCTACTGTCAGAAATATTTCTATCATCTCCCCGTTAAGGTTGCCGCAAAAACCGGTACTTCTCAGGAATACAGAAAAATTAACAATGAGTCCGTTAAAATAAACAACGGTTTTCTTATCGCATTTGCACCCTATGAAAATCCCGAAATCGCAATTGCGGCAGTCGGAGAGGGTATGACCTCGGGCGTTTTCGTCGCTCCGGCGGTTGCGGACGTTGTTGAATATTATTTCGGTCAGACTGTAGATACTCCGAAGCTTACACAGGAGAATGTACTCATCCCCTGATAACTTAAAGGCGGTGAAATAATTGGCTAAATGTATATTGGTTGCCTCGGGCAAGGGCGGCGTGGGCAAATCCACCTTTACGGCGGGAATTTCCGCGGCTCTCTCCGAACGGGGACTGAAAATTCTCGCCATTGACTGCGATATAGGTCTGCGTTCTCTTGACCTGCTTTTGGGTCACTCCTCGGATATAGTTTTCGACTGGGGCGATGTGCTGCTTGAAAGATGCGAAGCGAAACAGGCGATTATAAACGGCGATGTTGATTTTATCGCCGCACCCCGTTCGTTTGATGACGGCTTTACCGATGAAGCATTCGGCGCAATGATAAAAGAGCTTTCGGCGGATTATGACTATATTTTCATTGACTCCCCTGCGGGAATCGACAGAGGTTTCCGCCTTGCCGCATCGGGTGCGGACAGAGCGGTTGTTATCACCACTCCGGACTGCGTATGCGTAAGAAGCTGTTCGAGAGCGTTTTCGGAGCTTGATAAGCTCGGAATCAAAAAAATCCGCCTCATTATAAATATGTTTGAAGCAAAGGCGGTCTGCAAGGGCAGACTTCTCAATATTGACGAATGTATTGACGAAACGGGAGCGAGGCTTTTAGGCGTTATTCCGATGGACAGAGAGCTCAGCTTCTGCTCCGTAACGGGCGAAGAGCCCGATGAATTTTCACCCTCATCACTTGCGTTTGTGCGCATTGCGAAAAGACTTGAGGGCGAAAAAGCAAGGCTTATATGCCGATGAGGGAAAACATATGAATGAAACAACAATCGCCGCCGTCGCAACTCCGAATGCCCCGGGCGGCATAGGAACAGTACGCATTTCGGGCAAAGATTCAATTGCCGTTGCGGACAGAATATTCAAAGCGGTCAGCGGTGCTTCACTTCTTAAAAGCAAGGGCTACCGCGCATATTTCGGAGAGGTTTTTGACGGCGATGAAAAGCTTGACGAGGCGGTCTGCCTCGTTTTTCGTTCACCGAAAAGCTACACGGGAGAGGACGTTGCCGAGATTTCCTGCCATGGCGGACTTTATGTAACAAAAAGGGTTTTGCGTGCGGCGCTGAATGCGGGAGCAGTTCCCGCCGAAGCCGGAGAATTTACGAAAAGGGCATTTCTGAACGGCAAAATCGACCTTGCAGGCAGCGAAAGCGTTATGGCGCTGATAAGTGCATCGGGTAAGCAGGCGGCGAGCGCCGCTCTGAATACGCTTGAGGGCAATTTAAGCAAAAAAATAAAGGAATGCGCCGATGCCGTTATAGGCGTCTGCGCCTCCCTTGCCGCATGGGTGGATTATCCCGACGATGATATTGAGGAAATTTCGTCCGATGAAATGCTTAAGGTTTTTTCCGATACGAAAACCGAGCTTGAAAAAATAATCCGCCGGTACGACTGCGGAAGAGCCGTAACCGACGGAGTTGATACCGTTATAATCGGCAGGCCGAATGTGGGAAAATCCACATTGATGAACCTGCTCACGGGCTTTGTACGCTCCATTGTTACCGATATAGCCGGCACAACGAGGGACGTTATCGAGGAACGAATTGTTCTCGGTGACCTTATTTTAAGAATTGCCGACACGGCGGGAATAAGAGAAACCGAAAATATTGTTGAAAATATGGGCGTGAGCCTTGCCAAACGCCGTCTGGAGCGTGCCGAGCTGATACTTGCCGTGTTTGACGGCAGCGAGCCGCTCGGCGATGATGATTTTTCGGTTATGGAGCAATGCAAAGGCAGAAAATGCGTTGCGGTTCTCAACAAAACGGATTTGCCCGTTTCGGCGGATAAAGAAAAGCTGAAAGAATATTTTTCGCATATCGTTGAGCTTTCAGCCGCCACGGGAAACGGTGAATCGGAGCTTGAAGCCGCCGTTTCGCAAATTCTTTCAACAAACGAATTTGACCCGAATGCCGCCTGCCTCACAAGTGAAAGGCAGAGAAGCTGCTGCGTTAAAGCGGCAGAGCATCTTTCGGAAGCAATTTCGGCACTCGGAAACGGCGTTACCTTTGACGCGGTCAATGTGTGTGCCGACTGCGCGGTGGAATGTCTGCTTGAGCTTACGGGTGAAAAAGCCTCCGCTGCCGTGGTGGACGAGGTATTCTCCCGCTTCTGCGTAGGTAAATAATAATTACATTATAATATCGTTAATCATATCCTCATAAAATCGGTCTTCATATGCCTTAACAACATAGGCGTGAGGGCCGTTTTCGTTTTCGGTCATAAGCGTATAGCCGTCTTCAACCCTTGCCGTTCCGCAAACCTTTTTATAGCCCGCTTTTTCCTCGTCACCGATTACGGCAAGCAGTATAAGCATCGGGTCCCACGAGCATCTGCCGCCGCCGTGATTGTTATCCTCAAGAGCGTTTCTCAGATTATCGCCCTCTTTGAGAAAACCGCCCGTGATAACGGTTTCTCCGACCTCAAAGCCGAGACTTGTGACGGGAACGGGTGAATTTTCAAATATATATGATGTTGCCGCAAGCCCCGCCGCCGTGGCGTTCACATTATATTCCTTATGATATTTTCCTCTCCAGTCACCTGCCATAAGCCAGATTTTTTCAACCTTAAGGCGCACAAGCTCCATACCGTTAAGCGGACATATTTCATCGGGATTGCTTATCATAAGCTGATGAATAATCTGCGGAAAACCGATTTCCGTGATTTGGCATTTTCCGTCGCTTTCCCAGAGCATTTTTCTGTAAAGCTTATAAGCCTCGGGGCAGGTATTGTTTTCCTGCGTATGGGGCAGAGCGGCAAGACGCTTCTGATATCTGCATCTTGAATCATCGCCCGAATAGCTTCTGTCAATGCCGACGGGGATATTTTCAACTCCCTCACCCTTGATAAATCCGTCAATTGAAGCAGCGGTATATTTGCCCACGGCATCGGCGCAGACGCATTTTAAGTTGATGAGTCCCGTTTTGTGCGCACGGCAGAGAATACGCAGTGCAACAACATCATCGCAGTCCGTCCACCAGTCGGTACTGTGAATGATATTTACGGGTGCATTTCTTTCTTTTTTTATTTCGTCTAAAATACTCATAGATTACCTCTTATGCCATATTGATTTTCTTCATAAGGTATGTTCTCATCGAAACAAGGCAGGCGGTAAGCTCCGCTTCATTTTCGGGGTCGGTATATTTCACAAAATCGGGTGATTCCGCAATTTCGGGATAAACAGCAAGATACCTGTTTATTATCTTAACAGCCTTTTTGCAGTTGAACGGCTTGCCCCATTTCGGTTCAATGGTAACATGGTCCATTTCGTCAACGTCAAGAAGAATGATTTTTCTGTCGTATGTATACATTATATTATACCTCTTACAGCTTTCTGATAAAATAGTGACAGCCGCCCTCCATATAGTCGGGATTGCGCATGGCTTCCTTTCCGAGCAAATCCATAAGCTTTACGGTGCGGGTTGCGACAGTGCCGTTTTCAAAAAGGTCAATCACTCTGCCGCCCCTCAAATCATCGTGAGCCGACATATTGTAGCCTATGGCGGCATCGGTGGCGAGAGTTACTCCGCAGTATTCACCCTGAAGGTCAATCAGATGCTCATGGCCGAAGAAATATCCTTTTATATCGCCCCTTTGAAGACCCGCAAGAAACAGTCCCGAATTAAGCTCGGCTGCTCCGCAGGCTTCACGCTTGTCGCCCCGTGCATTACATTCCTCGGGATTGCGGCAGACCTCAAGATATTCGGGAAGAGGAATGTGCATGAACATTACCCCGGGTATCTTTTTGCCGAATTTCTTTTCCATTCCCAATGATGAATTGAAATACCATTGAATCTGGTCAAAGAGCGGAGCCGCTCCGTTTGCGCCGTCATTAAAATGGTCGGGCAGACGGAAACGGGTATCCTTATCCATACCGAACATTTCGGCATAATCTTCAATATAACGGTTTGAGTCCATTGCCCATATGTTGAAGGCGGGAGTGTCATCTTTTGATGAAAGCACGCTCAGACAGTAATTTCCGATGCCGTGAAGCTCCTTATCCCCTCTTTCGGACATACAGTACGGGAGCATCTCATAGGCTTCTTCCTCAAGAGCAATGTCAATTCCCGTTTCACGGTCGTGATTTCCGAAAACCGTTCCCCACGGAATTTTGCGGGATATGACGGGCTCCATAATATCCGCCATATAATCCCTGACCGCTTCAAGGCTGTCACGGTCAAGGCACTGGTCACCGCCGACCATAACAAAATCGGGCTTCGTTTCATCAAGCAGAGCTTCAATTCCCTTTTTGAGCTTCGGGTTATAATTTTTCCCTGCGTGAAAATCAGATATCATAAGTATTCTGAATTTGCCGCTGCCGTTGAATTTCAAAACAGGCTTTTCCATAATATCGCCTCCACGGATATAATATCTCAAAGAGAAAATAAAATCAACAGATATTACAAATATTACAAATAAATCAAAAAGCCTTAAAACCGTTGACATTATGATATATGATGATATAATTATAATGCTGTTTCAGCGAAAAAAATCGTATATTGTAATTTTGAGGAAAAATAAAAATGAAATCCGGCAAGATAATAAGCTTAATTCTGACCGTCATTCTGCTGCTTACGGCTTTTACGGGCTGCACGGGAAACGGAGCAAACAAAACCTCTGTTTTTGAAGCATCAACGCAGGCTTCAACCGAAGCCGCAGCAGAGGTGACAACCGCGGAAGCGACAACCGCCGCGGAAACAACAACCGAAGCCGCAACCGAGGCGCCGACAACCGAGGTTCAGACAACGGCTCAGCCGAAAACGGAAGCAGCAACCGCCGCCGAAACAAAAGCCGAAACAAAAGCGGAAACAAGCGATTCCGCAGATTCGCAGACAGACAAAAAACGGCCTGCAATCACCATGCCGAGAATAAGAGATAAAATAGGCAAAAAAAGAAATGAACATTTCTTTGATGATACCGTTTTCATCGGTGACAGTGTTACGCTCGGTCTTAAAAATTATGTAACCAATCAGCGCAACAACGGCAATGAATGCCTCGGAACGGCTCAGTTCCTTGCCGCCGTAAGCATGAGCTACACAAATTCGCTCGGTGCGATAGGAAAGAAAAACACCATTCATCCGAAATATAAGGGCAGCGAGGTTATGGTTGACGAGGGTGTCAGACTCATCGGTGCAAAAAAGGCATTCATTATGCTGGGACTCAATGAATTTTGCGGCTGCTCAATTGAAGCGAGTATGTCAAATGCCAAAACCTTTGTAAACCGGATAATCAAGAAAAACCCCGGAATAGATATATACATTCAGTCGGTAACTCCCGTTATCAGCGCCAAGGAAGAAGGCGATTTCACAAACGCTTCGGTAAATAAATACAACAATGCGCTGAAAAATCTTTGTGCCGAAAACGGCTGGACTTATGTTGATGTTGCTTCGGCGGTAAAGGACGAAAACGGCTGTCTCAGAGATGATTATTGCGGAGATAAAAGCTCGCAGGGCGTACATATGAATAACGCGGGTTACCGTGCATGGGCTGAATATCTTACCGATAAATTTTGCTAAGGAGATTTTGTTATGAAAAAAATAATATCAGCAGTTCTTGTTATTGCGGTTGTATTCGCCTTTGCGGCGTGCGGAAAAAAAGCGAATGAACCCATTGCCGCAATTGCCGACATTTACAAAGAAATCACGCAGACAATAAGCATGGACTACGAAAAATTTGAGCTTTCCGCCGATGATATGCTTGATTATTACGGCATTGAGGGCAAAAAAATCAGCGAGCTTGTTGCCGTTCAGGACGCCTGCGGATACAAAGATGAAATCGTTATGATTAAAGCCGTTGATGAAGCCGCCGCTCAGGAAATAGCCACGCTTCTCGGTGACCATATCGACTATCAGAAAGAAAGTATGCAGAATTATGATGCCGCTCAGTTTGAAATCCTCGGCAAGAGCAAGGTTGATGTAAAGGGTCAGTATGTGGCGATGTTCATTTCATCATCGCAGGATAAAATGCTTGAAATATATAATTCCTATTTCGCATAAAATTTTGAAATGAAGCAATGAAAGGAGCGTGAGAACGGTGGTATTTTCAAGTCTGATGTTTATGTTCGTATTTTTGCCCGCCGTTCTTGCGGTCTATTATATTCTGCCTAAAAAATGCAGGAACGCTTTCCTGCTGATTGCAGACCTTATCTTTTACGGCTGGGGAGAACCCGTTATGGTTTTCCTCATGCTTTTTTCAATTGCGGTAAATTATTTTGCGGGTATGCTCATTTCAAAAGCGGAAACGGATAAAAAGAAAAAAGCCGTGCTTGTACTTTCGGTTATAATCGACCTCGGTATGCTCGGCTTTTTCAAATATGCGGGGTTCATCACCGAAAATCTCAATATCGTTCTGCCGTTCCTGAATATTCCGGCGGTCAGCGTTCCGCTCCCGATAGGAATATCGTTCTATACCTTCCAGATAATGTCATATACGATTGATGTTTACCGAAAGGATACAGAGGCGCAGAAAAGCATTGTTGCGTTCGGTGCTTATGTTTCGCTGTTTCCTCAGCTTATCGCAGGCCCGATAGTCCGATACCGTGATGTTGATGCTCAGCTTTCCGAAAGGCACGAGAATATCGACCGGTTTTCACGGGGCGTGAGACTGTTTCTGCTCGGACTTGCCAAAAAAGTGCTTCTCGCAAATCCCATGGGTTTGCTGTGGGACGAAATGCGCGAAATCAACGGCGGAGTTATCGCTTCATGGGCCGGAGTTATCGCCTTTTCGTTTCAGATATATTTCGATTTCAGCGGCTACTCCGATATGGCGCGCGGTCTCGGAAATATGTTCGGCTTTGAGTTCCTCGAAAACTTCAATTTCCCCTACATCTCAAAAAGCATAACCGAATTCTGGCGCAGATGGCATATCTCGCTCGGTACCTGGTTCAGAGAATATGTCTATATTCCGCTCGGCGGCAACCGAAAAGGCAAGGGCAGAACCCTGCTCAACCTGCTGATAGTGTGGCTGCTTACGGGTTTATGGCACGGCGCAAGCTGGAATTTCGTGCTCTGGGGCTTATATTTCGGAATAATTCTGATGCTTGAAAAGCTGTTTTTGCTCAATGCGCTCAAAAAGCTCCCGAAATTCGTTTCGCATATTTATTCACTTTTCCTCATTGCGTTCGGCTGGGTGATTTTCTATTTTGCCGACGATGCGGGCGGACTTTCCGCTCTGCTTGAGTTTATTCCGAAACTGTTCGGCGGTCCGCTGTTTTCGGCGGATGCATTTTCGGTCATTCTGAATTATCTGCCGACTCTCATTTTCTGCGCAGCTGCATCAACTCCGTTAATAAGAAATATTTATATGAGGCTTCGTAACGGAAAAGGCTTTATCGCCGCCGAAATCATTGTCGCCGCAGTCATTCTTCTGCTCTGCACGGCGGGACTTGTGAGCGACAGCTATAATCCTTTCCTTTACTTTAAATTCTGATATGAAAAATAAAACAAAATCAAAGTTAATAACCGGAGTTTTTCTCTTTTTTATTTTCGGAATCGGAATCCTTTATATTTTTATGCCCAAAAACGAATTTTCCGAAACCGAAAAGCGTTATCTGGCTTCGTTCCCCGAATTCAGCTTCAAGTCGCTTGCAAGCGGAGATTTTACCGCCGATTTTGAAAAGTTTCTTGCCGACCAGACGCCGCTGAGAAAATTTTTCGTGAGCCTTAATTCGTATTTTCAGCTTGCAAAGGGTAACAACGGTTCAAACGGAGTATATCTCGGTTCTGACGGCTGGCTGATTGAAAAGCCCTTTGACCGCAATAACCGTTTTGAAACGAATATGAGCCGTATTTTGAAATTCTGCGGGGAAAGCGGAGTCCCCTGTGCAATAACCGCAGTACCGTCAAAGGGATATATTTATGCCGACAAGCTTCCGAAAAATTCTCTCAAATATCTTGACGATGTATATCTTCAGATGCTCAGAGAATGTCACCAAAGTCTGACGGTTATCGACATTTCCGAAGCGATGAAAGCCGCAAAGGACGAAAAACAGCTTTTCTATAAAACCGACCACCATTGGACAAGTGACGGAGCGTATCTCGGTTATACCGAAATATGCAGGGCTCTCGGACTCAAGGCAAGTGCCGAAACCGATTTTGATACGGAAATAACCAAAGGCTTTTACGGCACGTCATATTCCACATCGCTTTATACTCTCACCAAGCCCGATACCGTTAAAATAATGCGGAGCAAAAAGACGGGCGGCAAAGCCGAGGTTATCATAAACGACGGAAAAGACGAAATATATAACAATATGTTTTTTACCGCCGAGCTTGAAAAGGGCGACAAATATGTGGCTTTTCTGAACGGAAATCATTCTCTTGTCAAAATTAAAACGGGCAGCAGCGGCGGCAGACTCCTGCTTATAAAGGATTCGTTTGCGCATTGTCTTGCACCGTTTCTTGCCGAAAATTTCAGCGAAATAGTTATGGTTGACCTGAGATATTACCGTAAGCCCGTTTCGGAGCTTATCTCAGCCGAAAATATTACGGATATAATGTTCGTTTACGGCATGGAAAACCTTGCGGAAAGCACGGACATAATATTAAAGTAATTAGGAATTATGAATTAAGAATTGCTGCGCGATTTCACGACTTACGCCGTGTCGGCGGGATGTGGTCATCCCGCCCTACAATGAGGTTGTATAAAACGGGTACGGGTGAAACCCGTTTACTCCTCTCTCCTCTCTCCTACATCCTCTCTTGAAATTTTAAAAAAATTTCCGAAAACCTCTTGACAAATGGCGTGGAATATAATAAAATAACTTGCACAACAAAGCAGAGCAGGTTGAAGCTCTCACCTTCCGGGATTCTCCCGCGTTTGGTCAATAACCACTTGATATGCGGATTTTATCCGTATCGGTATTGATTTTATGCGAGGCAGGAGTTCCCTGCCTCGCTTTTATATTAAGACTTTCAGGAGGTGCTTTAACATCAGCACGCAAGAACAGCAAATCAATGAGGAAATCCGTGATAAGGAAATCAGAGTCATTTCCGAAGAGGGCGAACAGCTCGGCATTATGTCGGCAGCAGAGGCTCTCAAAATCGCCGAGAGCAAAAATCTTGACCTTGTTAAGATTGCTCCCGCCGCAAAGCCTCCCGTTTGCAAAATAATGGACTACGGCAAATTCCGATTTGAAAAGGCAAAAAAAGAGAAGGAAGCCAGAAAGAATCAGAAAATCATTGAGATTAAAGAAATCAGACTTTCTCTCAATATCGACACACACGATTTCGATACCAAAATCAACCATGCCCGCAAGTTCCTTGCTTCGGGTGATAAGGTTAAGGTTTCCATACGTTTCAGAGGCCGTGAAATGACTCACCCCGAGCTCGGTCTCAACATTATGCAGAAATGTGCGGAAGCTATCGCAGATGCGGCGGTTATCGAAAAACCCGCCAAGCTGGAAGGCAGACAGATGCTGATGTTCTTAGCCCCCAAAGGCAACAAATAAAATGTGTAAAATATTAAGGAGGATATAACTTATGCCTAAAATCAAGACACACAGCGGCGCAAAGAAGCGCTTCAAAATCTCCAAGGGCGGCAAGCCCATGCGTGCACATGCTTACAAGTCACACATTCTTAATAAGAAAAGCACCAAGCGCAAGAGAAATCTTCGCAAGGTAAGCGTTGCCGATGTAACCAACTGCAAGCAGATAAAAAGACTTGTTCCTTACAAATAATAAAGTAAGGATAAACTAAATTAACGGAGGATTTAAACAATGGCACGAATCAAAGGCGCTATAATGACTCGCAAGAGAAGAAATAAAGTACTCAAGCTCGCTAAGGGTTACTACGGCTCAAAGGCAAGCCTCTTCAAGACTGCAAAGCAGGCTGTTATGAAGAGCGGCAACTATGCTTATATCGGCAGAAAGCAGAAAAAGCGTGATTTCCGCCGTCTTTGGATAACCCGTATTTCCGCTGCATGCAAGATGAACGGCATGAATTATTCAACATTTATGAACGGTCTCAAGAAAGCAGACATCAACCTCAACCGCAAGATGCTTTCAGAGATAGCTATTGCTGACCCCGCTGCATTCACCGCTCTTACCGAGAAGGCAAAGGCAGCCCTTAACTGATTATAATGCAAACCGAAGAGATGCGGCATAAACTATATGTTGCATCTCTGTTTTGCTATATTTTACGGTGGAATATCAGTCCGCCGAAATCGTCAAACAACGAAAACAGACGGCGGAATTGAACAAATTTCGTCGAAAAAACACATATAAAGGTATCAAATAAAAATGGAGATAATAACTGCAAGAAGCAATGAGAAAATAAAATATGCCTCAAAGCTTGCCTCAAGCGCCCGTTTCCGCAGAGAATGCGGAGAATTTCTGATTGAGGGTGCAAGACTTTGCAGCGATGCGGCGCAGAGCGGAGCGGAAATAACCGAAGTGTTTTATACCGCCGCAGCCGCCGAAAAATACCGCAGTTATCTCGATATCATAAATCCGGCAGACGGCATATGCTGTGAAATAAGCGGCGATGTTGCAAAAAAATTATCCGATACGGAAAATCCGCAGGGAATTTTCTGCATCTGCCGTGCGGAAAGCGAAGAAGCGCCGCTCGATGAAAACGGCAAATATCTTGCACTTGAAGATGTTCAGGACCCGTCAAATCTCGGCGCGATAAGCCGAAGTGCGGAGGCTCTCGGACTCAGCGGTCTGATAGTCAGCGGCGGCTGTGATGTTTATAATCCCAAGGCGCTCAGAGCTTCAATGGGTTCGCTTTTCAGACTTACGGTGATAAAAACCGATTCGCTTGCGCAGCTTATTTCCGAAGCGAACGCAAAAGGAATGAAAACTCTGGCGTCCGTGCCGAGCCGTGATGCGGAGGATATCCGCAAAACGGATAAAACGGGCGGAGTAATCTGCTGCATCGGAAACGAGGGCAACGGTCTCAAACCGGAAACGGTTGAGGCGTGCGCCGAAAGAATAACAATTCCGATGGCGGGCAGGGCGGAATCCTTTAATGCTTCTGCGGCGGCGGCAATACTTGCATGGGAGCTTGTGAGATGAGCGACAGAAAATACTGGATATGGCTTTCCTCCGTGCTCGGTGCGGCGGCAAGAACAGATGAAATTCTTTCTGCATTTCCGAATCCTCAAACGCTTTTTGAAGCGGACGGAAAAACGAGGATATTATCGGGAGTGTTTACAAAAAGACAGCTTGAAAAAATGGAAGCGACGGGAATCAGAAACGCCGAGGTTGCGGTTGAAACCTGCGTCAAAAATCATTGGAGCATCGTAACGCCCGATGATGCGGCTTATCCCGAAAGGCTCCGTCAGCTTCCCGATATGCCGCTTGTGCTTTATGTTGACGGTGATATCGGAGTGCTGAGAAACAAGGTCGTTATCGGCGTTGTGGGAACAAGAGAGCCTTGCAGAGAAAGCCGGCTGATTGCAAGAGGCATCAGCGCCGATATGGCGGCGGCAGGTGCGGTTATAGTCAGCGGCGGCGCACTCGGAATAGACAGCTGTGCCCACGAGGGTGCAATCGCGGCGGGAGGAAAAACCGTCTGCGTTCTCGGCTGCGGACTCGGAACGAATTATCTTATGACAAATGAACCGCTCCGCAGAGATGTGAGCCGCAGCGGTGCGGTGATAACCGAATATCCCCCGTTCGCGGCGGCAACAAGATACAGCTTTCCCGAACGCAACAGAATAATTTCGGGACTCAGCCACGGAGTTCTCGTGGTTGAAGCGGGAGAGAAAAGCGGTTCGCTGATAACCGCAAACTGCGCGAATAATCAGGGCAGAGATGTTTATGCTATTCCGGGCAGTATACTTACAACGGCATTTATGGGCGCAAACAAGCTTATAAAGGACGGCGCAAAGGCAGTTACCTGCGCCGGAGATATTCTTGAGGTTTATGATGCCGTATATCCGGGCAGGCTTGATATTACGAAAAAGTTCAGCGAAGATGCAATGCCTGTTCCGCAGAAAAAACGAAAATCGGCTGCGTCGCTTACGGGCGACAGGCAGATAATATACGGTCTGTTCGGTGATGAACCGCTTCATCCCGACGAAATATGTGCAATGAGCGGACTTTCCGTTCAGGCGGTCATAACGGCTCTTACGGAGCTGGAGCTTGACGGTTTGATTGAGCAGACCGAGGGTAAAAACTATATTCTCATCTAAGGGGAAAATAATATGTCGAAGCTTATCATAGTTGAGTCACCTGCAAAGGCGGCAACAATAAAAAAATATCTCGGCAAGGATTTTGATGTTATAGCATCAAAGGGTCATATCAGAGATTTGCCGGCGGCAAAGCTCAGCGTTGACGTTAAAAACGGATTCACGCCGAAATATGCACTCATTAAGGGAAAGGAAAAGCTTGTCAAGGAGCTTCAGAGCAAGGTTGACGCAAGTGAAGCCGTTTATCTTGCAGCCGACCCCGACCGTGAGGGAGAAGCCATTTCGTGGCATCTTGCAACGGTGCTCGGTCTTGACCTCAATTCAAAGAACCGCGTTACATTCAACGAAATAACAAAAAGCGGTATTGCAAGCGGTATGGCGAATCCGAAAAAGGTTGACCTTGACCTTGTTAATGCTCAGCAGGCGAGAAGAATCCTTGACCGTCTTGTCGGTTACAGATTAAGCCCGTTTGTTTCGCAGAAAATCAGAAGAGGTCTTTCGGCGGGCAGAGTGCAGAGTGTTGCGGTCAGACTTATAGTTGACCGTGAGGAAGAAATCAACGCATTTGTTCCCGAGGAATACTGGGTAATCGAAGCGAAGCTTGCAACGGCACAGAGAAGAACATTCACCGCAACTCTCTATTCCGATGAAAACGGCAAGGTTAAAATCGGCAATGCCGCCGAGGCGCAGAGCTATATTGACCGCCTTGACGGTGCGGATTATGAAATAAAATCACTCAAAAAAGGAACGAGAAAGAAAAATCCCGCTCCGCCGTTCATCACCTCAACGCTCCAGCAGGAGGCTTCGAGAAAGCTCGGTTTTCAGGCTGAGCGCACAATGCGTGCCGCCCAGGAGCTTTACGAGGGTGTTAATGTAAACGGTATCGGAACGATAGGTCTTATCACCTATATGAGAACGGATTCACTCAGAATATCCGAGGAAGCAAGAGCGGCGGCAACCGAATTTATCGCAAAGAATTACGGAAGCGAATATCTGCCCGAAAAGCCCGTATATTATAAATCGAGAGCGAACGCTCAGGACGGTCACGAGGCAATCAGACCTTCAACGCCGTCAATCACTCCGGAGCAGGTTAAGGGCAGCCTCACGAGTGACCAGTATAAGCTCTATACTCTTATCTGGAAACGCTTTATGGCAAGCCTTATGGCAGGCTGTGTTCAGAACACCACAAAGGCTGAAATCATTGCACATAAGCCGTCGGAAAGCGACAAATTCTGCATATTTACGGCGGCAGGCTATTCCGTGAAGTTTGACGGATTTACAAAGCTCTATGAGCTTCCCGAGGAGGACACCGAAAAAACCTCATTGCCCGAGATAAAGAACGATGATACACTCAAGCTGCGCGAGCTTACGCAGAATCAACATTTCACTCAGCCGCCCGCACGCTATACCGAAGCTTCTCTTATCAAGGAGCTTGAGGAAAACGGCGTGGGCAGACCGAGCACCTATGCGGCAATCCTTTCAACGATAATCAAGAGAGGATATGTTCAGCGCAAGGCAAAACAGCTTATGCCCACCGAGCTCGGAACCGCAACAACGGGACTGCTCAGAGATAAGTTTACAAAGATAGTCAACACCAAATTCACCGCTCAGATGGAAACCAACCTTGATAAGGTCGGCTGCGGCGAAATGGATTATGTTAAGATGCTTGACGAATTTTATACCGACTTTGAAAAAACGCTTGAAAAAGCAAGAGCCGATATGAAGAATGTCAAGATACAGCTTGAAGAGGATACCACCGATATTCCGTGCGACAAGTGCGGCAGAATGATGGTTATCAAAACGGGCAGATACGGCAGATTCCTTGCCTGCCCGGGTTATCCCGAATGCAAGAACGCAAAGCCGCTTATAGTTAATACGGGCGCAAAATGTCCCGAGTGCGGCGGCGAGATAATCGAAAGAAAATCCAAGAAGGGTCACACCTTCTACGGCTGCGGAAACTGGCCGAAATGTAACTTTATGAGTTGGGACGCTCCCGCGGGCGAGGATTGCCCGAATTGCGGAAAATCACTTTTCGCAAAGAAGAGCGGCAAAATTGTTTGCCTTAACAAAGACTGCGGCTACGAAAAGTCAGCCGGAAAGAAAAAGAGCAATGGAAAAGATTAAGATAATCGGCGGCGGCTTCGCGGGTGCGGAGGCGGCGTGGCAGCTTGCAGACAGAGGAATCGAAACGGAGCTTTACGAAATGAAGCCCGTCAGATTTTCTCCGGCTCATTCAAAAGAGGGACTGGCAGAGCTTGTCTGCTCAAATTCCTTTAAGGCAATGCGTTTGGGCTGCGCCGCGGGAATGCTGAAAGCGGAAATGGAAATGCTCGGTTCACTCTGCGTTGAGTGTGCAAAGGCAACGGCTGTTCCGGCAGGCGGCGCATTGGCGGTTGACCGTGACAAATTTTCGGCGCTTGTTACCGAAAAAATTCTTTCCAGAAAAGAAATAACGCTCATCAGAGAAGAAGTGACGGAGATTCCCGACGGAACGGTTATCATTGCGGCTGGACCGCTTGCTTCCGAGGCTCTTTCCGAAAAAATAAAAGAGCTTTGCGGCGGAAATCTCAGCTTTTTCGATGCGGCGGCGCCGATTGTTTCGGCGGAGAGCATTGACCTTGAAAGTGCGTTTATGCAGTCGAGATATGACAGAGGCGAACCCGATGATTATATCAACTGCCCGATGAACAAGGAAGAATACGAAGCGTTTTACGAGGCGCTTGTTACTGCCGAAAGCGCACCGATTCATGAATTTGACAAGCGTAAGGGCGTTTATGAGGGCTGTATGCCGATTGAGGTTATGGCTTCAAGGGGACACGATACAATCCGTTTCGGCCCGATGAAGCCCGCGGGACTTATTGACCCGAAAACGGGACACAGACCTTGGGCGAATCTTCAGCTTCGCAAGGAAAATAAAGAAGGCTCAATGTATAATCTCGTTGGATTTCAGACCAATCTGAAATTCTCCGAACAGAAAAGAGTCTTTTCAATGATACCCGCTCTTAAAAATGCGGAGTTTTTAAGATACGGTGTTATGCACAGAAATACTTTCATTGATTCACCGAGACTTCTGAATGACGATTTTTCGTTCAGAGCAAGACCGAATCTGTTCTTTGCGGGTCAGATAACGGGTGTTGAGGGCTATATGGAGTCCGCCTCGGCGGGAATACTTGCAGGCATAAACGCCGCAAACAGAGTTCTCGGAAAAGATAAGTTCGTTCCGTCTGAATACACTATGACGGGCGCACTTGCAAGATATATCAGCGATGAAAGCATAACAAATTTTCAGCCGATGGGCGCAAGCTTCGGGCTTCTGCCGCCTCTTGAAAACAAGATAAGAGACAAACAGCAGAGATATGAAGCGCTTGCCGCAAGAGGACTGGATATTCTTAAATCACAAATCCAAACGGTATAATTTACGGAGGTAATTTTAATGCTTCTTGAAAAACTGATTTCGGTCATCTGCGATGAACTCGGAGTTGACGAAAACGACATCAATGAAGATACCCTGCTTGAAGAGCTTGTGGGAGACGAGCTTGAAACAGAGGATTTGGTTATAACGCTTGAAAGAGAATTCGGAGTTGAATTCGGAAGCGAGCTCAGCGGAGATATTTCGATTGCCGAGCTTGCCGAAATGATTGAGGAAGCCGATTGACCGAAAGGAAGTATATCTTAAAATGAATGAAAAATTTGAAGCGCTGCAAAATAATCTCGGCTATCATTTCAAAGATATAAGCCTGCTTGAAACGGCTCTTTCCCATTCGTCATATGCGAACGAAAAGGGCTCGGGTGCGGTATGCAATGAAAGGCTTGAATTTCTCGGAGATGCGGTGCTCGGATTTATATCCGCAAAATATCTTTATGAAAATATGAACCTGCCCGAGGGCGACCTTACAAAGCACCGTTCGGCAAGGGTTTGCGAAAGCGCACTTTTTTCATATGCGAAGGAGCTTGACATAGGTTCGGCTCTGCTTCTGGGCAAGGGCGAAACCAGAATGGGCGGCAGAGAAAAGCCGTCAATGCTTGCCGATGCCTTTGAAGCGGTGCTGGCGGCGGTGTTCCTTGACGGAGGTATGGAGGAAGCGAGAAAGCTTGCATTGAGATTCGTATCAAGAAATAATGAGCTTGACGAAACGAAGGATTATAAAACGATGCTTCAGGAGGTTATTCAGCGTAACCCCGAGGAGCATATCGAATATGTTCAGACTGCGGAGAGCGGTCCCGCTCACGCAAAGAGCTTTACTTTTGAAGTGCATCTCAACAGCAATGTTATCGGAACGGGCACGGGCAAGAGCAAGAAAATTGCGGAGCAGCTTGCCGCAAAGGAAGCTCTTGAGCTTATGGGAATAAAATGAAGCATATAAATGTTGCGCTTTTCGTGGTGCACAAGGGCTGTCCGCATATGTGCACATTCTGCAATCAGAAGCGTATTTCGGGCAGCGAAAAGGAGATAACCGCGCAGGACGTTCACGAGGCGGCGAAAACCGCGATTGAAAGTCTTTCACGCGAGCAGGCATCGGGCGGCGAGATAGCGTTTTTCGGCGGAAGCTTCACAATGGTGGAGCGCAGTTATATGGTATCTCTGCTTGAAGCGGCTTATTCATATGTTGAAAACGGAACATTCAAAGGAATAAGAATCTCCACAAGACCCGACGGAATCAGCACGGAAATATGCGAAATTCTGAAAAAATACGGGGTTACGGCGGTGGAGCTCGGAGCGCAGAGTCTTGACGATAAGGTGCTGCTGCTCAACGAAAGAGGACACACCGCAAAGCAGGTTGAGGAAGCCTGCAAATTGCTTAAAAGCTTCGGATTTGAAACGGGCTTGCAGATGATGACGGGTCTTTACGGCTCAAGCGATGAGAGCGATACCGCAACGGCAGAAAAAATAATCAGCCTGAAGCCCGACACCGTTCGCATTTATCCGACGGTAGTCATAAAAAATACAAAGCTCTGTGACCTTATGCAGGAGGGAAAGTATATTCCCAAGGGCGTTGAGGAAACGGTTAAGCTCTGTGCAAGGCTTATCCCGATGTTTGAAAATGCGGGCATAAAGATTATCCGCGTGGGACTTCATTCGGGAGGCGGAGTTGAAGAGGGTTATGCCGGCGGAGCTTATCACCCCGCGCTTCGAGAGCTTTGCGAGGGTGAAATATATTATAATATCGCAAAAGAAAAGCTTGCTTCTCTTGAAAAAGGAAGCTATGTTCTGAGCGTTGCCCCCGGGGAAAATTCAAAAATGACGGGGCAGAAGAAAAGGAATATTATCAGACTTCGTGATGACGGCTTTAACTGCACCGTAAAGGTGACGGAAGGGCTGAAAAAATACGAGGTTGTAATTACATAAAAAGGTAAGGTATTCAAATGATTTTAAAAGCGCTTGAATTGCAGGGCTTCAAGTCCTTTCCCGACAAAACGGTGCTTGATTTCGGCAGGGGAATAACCGCCGTTGTAGGCCCTAACGGTTCGGGAAAAAGCAATATTTCAGACGCCGTGCGCTGGGTTCTCGGTGAGCAGTCAACCAAAACCCTGCGAGGTGCAAAAATGGAGGACGTTATTTTCGGCGGCACGAGTCAGCGTAAGGCTCTCGGCTATGCCGAGGTAACTCTGCGCCTTGATAATACCGATAAAAGCCTGAATAACGATAAAAGCGATGTATCCGTAACCAGACGGTATTACCGTTCGGGAGAAAGTGAATATCAGATAAACGGCGAGGAATGCCGCCTGAGAGATATTCACGAGCTGTTTATGGATACGGGTCTGGGCAGAGACGGCTATTCGATGGTAGGTCAGGGCAGAATTGCCGACCTTGTTTCCGCGCGTTCAACTCAGAGAAGAGATATGCTTGAGGAAGCGGCGGGAATTTCGCATTTCAGATACAGACGCGCCGATGCAAACCGCAGACTTGAGCAGTCGGAGGAAAACCTGATAAGACTCCGCGATATTCTTTCGGAGCTTGAATCCCGTATAGGCCCTCTTAAAACGCAGAGCGAAAAGGCAATAAAATTCCTTGCTCTTGCCGATGAAAAAAAGGTGCTTGAAATCGGTCTTTGGCTCAACACGATTGAAAAATCGAAAAACGGTCTGCGTGAGCAGGAGCATAAGCTTACGGCGGCATCGGCTCAGTATGAGAAAACGGAAGCCGACCTTGAAGCGCTTTCGGGTCAGATTGAAGCCGCAATTGCAAAGGGTCAGGAAATAACGCTTGAAATCGAGCGCCTGCGCCAGACCATTTCTGAAAATGAGGAACAGGCGGCGGTTAAGGACGGTCAGGTTGCCGTTGAAAAAAATACGATTGAGCACAGCCGTCAGACCATTGAAAGAATAATCGCCGATATGGGCGACAGCGAAAAATCCGTTTCCGAAACCGATGCCGAAATCGAAGCGGCAAAAAAAGATACGGAAGAAAAAGAAAAGCTTCCTTCCGCAAAGAAAACAGAGCTTGCGGGAGAGCTTGAAAAGCTCAATTCCCTGCTTGCAAAAAACAGCGAAAACAGCGAAAAATCAAAAAATATCAACGAAAAGCTTACCGCCTGCGCAATGAAGCTTGCCGATATAAGGGTTGAGCGTTCAACGGCGCAGTCCGCCCGCAGCGAGCTTGAGGCGAGAACAGCGAACATAGATGAGGTTATCGGCACAAGAGGCGGAATAATCGAAACACTTGAAAGCGAAAAAGCCGAAGCGGAAAAAGAGCTTCGCCGTCTTAAGGATACCGCCGAGGAGCACGAAAATGCGCTTGACGGTTACAGGCTGATAATCGAAACAAGAGGCGGAAAATCGGAAGCGCTGCGCAAAGAGGTTGATGACCTTAATCTCAGCCTTTATCAGAAAAACGCACGCATAAAAATGCTTGATGACCTTGAAAAGAACCTTGACGGCTATGCCGGAAGCGTTCAGAAGGTTATAAAAGAAGCAAAAAGAGGAGCGCTCCGCGGAATACACGGAACTCTTTCACAGCTCATAACCGCTCCTGCGGAATACGCCGTTGCAATCGAAACGGCTCTGGGTGCGGCGGTTCAGGATATAATCGTTGACGATGAAAACTCCGCAAAAAGAGCGATAAATTACCTTAAGGAAAACAGAGCGGGCAGAGCAACATTCCTGCCGCTTACCTCCGTCAAATCAAGACCCTTTACCGAAAACGGGCTTGAGAAGTGTGAGGGCTTTATCAATATGGCGGATAAGCTTCCCGAGTTTGACCGCCGCTATTCCGAAATAATAGGTTCGCTTCTTGCAAGAACCGCAATTGTTGATAATATCGACAACGGCATCGCAATGGCGAAAAAATATTCATACAGATTCAAGATAGTTACCCTTGACGGTCAGGTGCTTAACGCCGGCGGTTCGATGACGGGCGGTTCAAGAGGCTCGGGCGCGGGCTTCCTGAGCAGAATAAGCGAGATAGAGAGTCTTAAGGAAGCGGCGGCGGAGCTTGAAAAGAAGCTTTCCGAAAAGGAAGCGGCGTTTAAAACCGTTTCCCTTGAGCTTGCCAATATTCAGGCGGAGCTTGATGCTTCTGAGGCGGAGCTTATCAAAACTCAGGAGGATATTATCAGAGCCGAGAGCGCACTCAGACTTATTCAGGACAGATACGATGCCGCAAAGGGTCATATCAGCGAACTGAAAGCCGAAAGAGAAAGAGCATCGGCAAGAATAAGCGAATCGCTTGAAGCCGAAAAGGGTTATGATAAGCAGATTGAAATTATAACAGCCGAGAGTGAAAAGCTCAGCGGCGAAATGAGCGGACTCAACGAAGAACGCGAGTCACTTGAAAAGCTCAGAGAAGCTTCAAACGAGGTTCAGAACAGAATAAACCTTGAAATGGTTGCCCTGCGCAAGGATATTGAGGCAAACGATGAAGCAATAGCAGGCTGTATTCAGCGAAAAGAAATAATCAGTCAGCGTGCCGACAAGCTGAATGAGGAAATTCAGGCACTTGAAGCCTCAATCGAAGAAACTCAGCTTAAAATAAAAGACCTTGAAGAGCAGGCGGCGCTTCTGCGTTCGCAGTCTGAGCAGACAAAGGAAAAGATAAACGCTCTGATTGAAAGCAGAACGCAGACGGAGGGCGAAAGTACGAAGCTGCGTGCAAAAGAGCGCGAAATGAGCGACAGCAAGGAAAAGCTCGGCGGAGAGCTTGCAAGACTTGAGGAACGCAAGGAGTCAATGCAGCGAGAGCTTGAAACCGCTCAGAACAAGCTCTATGACGAATATCAGCTCACCGTTCGTGAAGCCTCAGAGGTCGGAGTTATACCCGAAAACATTCCGCAGGCTCAGCGCGATTTGCAGGAAATAAAGAATAAAATCCGCGCTCTCGGAACGGTCAATGTCAGCGCCGTTGAGGAATATAAGGAAGTATCGGAAAGATACGAATATATGAGCGGTCAGATATCCGATATTGAAAAGTCAAAGGAAGAGCTTATAAAGCTTATCGAAGAGCTGACCGGCAAAATGGCGGAGCGGTTCAGAGAGCAGTTCCGACTTATCAACAACAATTTCGGCGAAACCTTCAAAGACCTGTTTGACGGCGGCAAAGCCGAGCTTGTGCTTGACGACCCGCAGGATGTGCTTGAATGCAATATAAACATAAGGGTTCAGCCCCCGGGAAAAAATGTTCAGAATATCGACCTGCTTTCCGGCGGCGAAAAAGGGCTTGCCGCAATTGCGCTTTTGTTTGCAATTCTTAAGGTAACTCCCGCACCGTTCTGCATTTTCGACGAGGTTGAAGCCGCACTCGATGATATAAATGTTTCCCGTTATGCAAGCTATGTAAGAAGCATGACAAAGAGCACACAGTTTATTCTGATTACCCACCGCCGCGGCACAATGGACGAAGCGGATATGCTTTACGGCGTTACGATGCAGGAGGAGGGCGTTTCCAAGCTTCTGGAGCTCAAAACTGCCGAAATGGCTAAAAAATTAGGGCTTGAATAAATTAAAATTGTGTGATATAATAAGATGAATTAAAATATTTTCCAATATGGCAAAATAATTTCAGGAGGAAATAAACATGGCAAATCAAGGCATTATCAATTATCCCGATGCGTCCGCTGTCTGCAAACAGCTCGATGCGCTTATCAAGAAGCCCATTTATTCAATCAAGCCGGACGCTCTCAAGGCATATGAAGAAGATTACTTTGAGAAAAAGTGCGCAACGTCCAAGAAGATGATTGAAGAAGCCAAAACGGTTATCCCCGGCGGCGTTCAGCATAATCTTGCGTTCAACTATCCGTTCCCCCTTGTTTTCACAAAGGCAGAGGGCGCATATCTTTACGATATAGACGGCAACAGATATTTTGACTTCCTTCAGGCAGGCGGTCCCACCGTTCTCGGAAGCAATCCTCCCGCAGTTCGCGAAAAGGTTATTGATCTTCTCAATGACTGCGGTCCGTCAACCGGTCTTTTCCATGAATATGAGTATAAGCTCGGCAAGAAGATAGCCGACCTTATCCCCAATGTTGATATGTTCCGTATGCTCGGTTCGGGCACGGAAGCCTGTATGTGCGCTATCCGTGTTGCGCGTCTTGCAACAGGCAAAAAGAAAATCCTTAAAATGGGCGGCGCTTATCACGGCTGGAGTGACCAGCTCGGTTACGGTATCCGTATCCCCGGCACAAAGTGGACACAGGCTCACGGCGTTCCTCTTTTCTGCTTCAGAGACACTCAGGAGTTCTTCCCCGGCGACCTCAATGACCTTGAAAGAAAGCTCCGTGCAAACAAGCTTAAGGGCGGTACTGCTGCCGTTATGCTTGAGCCCATCGGCCCCGAAAGCGGAACAAAGCCCGTTGATAAGAACTTCTGCAAGGGCGTTGAAGCTCTCTGCCGCAAGTATGGCGCTCTGCTCATCTTCGATGAGGTTGTTACCGCATTCCGCGTAGGCATGAACGGTGCTCAGGGTTACTTCGGCGTTTCACCCGACCTGACCGTATTCGGCAAGGTTATCGCCGGCGGTTATCCCGGAGCGGGCGGACTCGGCGGAAAGAGAGAATATATGAAGTATCTCGGCGCAGGCCTTGACGGAAACCAGAAGATTCATAAGGCATTCTGCGGCGGCACAATGTCAGCTAACCCCCTCAGCTGCGTAGCAGGTTACACAATGCTTGAGGAAATGGAAAAGGCTGATGCCTGCTATAAAGCGGCTCTTGCCGGTGACAGACTCACCGCAGGTCTCCAGGAGATTATCAAGAAGAGAAATCTTCCGTTCGTAGCATTCAACCAGGGCTCAATCTGCCATCTTGAAACCGTCGGAACTCTCAACTTCTCCATTGACTGGAAGAAGCTTTGGACTGTTCCCAAGGTTCTCGACGAGACCAATATCCGCAAGAAGGAAATGACTCATATGGGCGCTGCTTATATGGCAGAAGGTCTTGTAACTCTTGCAGGAAGCCGTCTTTACACCAGCGCGGCTTACACCGACGAAATGATTGACGAGGCTGTTGCTGCGTTTGACCGTGTATTTGAGAACGTAGGCGTTATCGACACCAAGAAGAAATAATTAAGGAAACGGGGCAGGAAATTTTCCTGCCCTATTCTGAAAGGATATATATTATGGATGTTTTGACTGCAAAAAAGCTTGTTATCGAAGCGGGCGAAAAGCTTGTTGAAACGGGTCTTATTGCAAGAACATGGGGCAATGTAAGCTGCCGTGTTGACGAAAAAACCTTTGTTATCACTCCGAGCGGAAAGCCCTATATCGGTCTTACTCCCGATGATATTGTTGAAGTTGCGATTGATACTCTCGAATGGGGCGGCAATGTTAAGCCCTCATCGGAAAAGGGTGTTCACGCAGAGGTATATAAGGCATATCCCGAAGCCGGATTTGTTATCCATACCCATCAGAAAGCGGCTTCGATAATCAGCGCTCTTAAAAGCGGAATAGATAATGTTGCGGGTGAAGCTCAGAAGCTTATCGGCGATAAAATATATATCGGCGCTTACGGTCTGCCCGGAACAAAGAAGCTCAAAAAAGGCGTTACCGCCGCTCTGAAGCTCAGCCCGTCAAAGGCTGTTATTATGGCGCATCACGGTGCTGTTTGCTTCGGCGCTGACCTTGACGAGGCGTTTGCGGTTGCAAATTCACTTGAAAAGGTATGCACGGAATATATTCTTAATTCCGCAAAAGAAAAACTCGGTATAAAAGCCGAAAATATCGGCGATTTCTGCACGGAAATGGCAAAGAAAATTACCAAATCAGAAAAAAGTGTTGAAATTGATAAGTCTTTGTTGTATAATAGCTCCATAGACAGAGAAACGGGAAAAATCACTCTCACCAATGAGGCTGACGGCTCTGTTGTCAATATGAATGTTGCCGACGGAACAACGGATAACTGCGTTTCCGAAACAGCCAACGCTCACAGAGAGGTATATATTGCCCGTCCCGATTTCAATTATATAATTCATAACGGCGAAAAGGAAACCGTTGCGGCTTCATCGCTCGGTAAAACCATGAAGCCCCTGCTTGATGACTTTGCTCAGATTTGCGGCACGAAGATTAAAACCGTAAACAGCTATGATAAAATCGGCAAGGCAATCAAGGGTAAGAATGCCGTTATGCTCAAGGATTGCGGAGCTCTTTGCTGCGGCGCCGTTGAAGGCGATGCCGAGGCGGTTGATATGATAATGAGCAAAGCGTCCGTCACTATGCTCGGAAGCAAGATTTTCGGAGAGCCGAAAGCGATAAATCCCGTTGAGGCTCTGCTTATGAGAGTTATCTATCTCAAGAAATATTCCAAGCAGGCTGAAAAATAATTTTTGACAATTTCCATCTTTTGTCCCCCCGTTTTATACGAGAAAAATCCGAGGCTCCCCGGCCTCGGCTTTTTCTTTTTTCAAAAATATTTGCACTTTTTAAAATTTGTGATAAAATATAATTTGAGATATTGTAACAACTCAGCGAAAGGATGATTTTATGAATAACGGCAGAAAAATGATTTTGCATCTTGAAAATATACCGGAAGTATGTCCGATGAGTGAAGTGCAGAAGGGTATATTTTTTGAAGCGGAAAACGAGCCGGATTCGGTTATGTATAATATTGCCGTTCTGTGCCGTGTTCCGGACGGAACGGATAAAAAGCGTTTTATCGAAGCAGTAAAGCGTACTGCATCAAAGCATAAAATCTTCAATATAACCGCCGGCACACCGAACGGTGTTCCGTCTATGATTTATAAAGAAAAGGAAATTATCGTTTCAGAATTGACGGTTGATGAGCTTAACAGCGGTTCAATCGGACTTGTTAAACCGTTTGACCTTGAAAACGGCCCTCTTTACAGGTTTTATTATCTGACCTCTCCCGAGGGCAGCGCATTTTTCTTTGATGTTCATCATATTATTTTTGACGGTACATCGCAGAAGACATTCATTGAGGGAATAGCCGATGAATATTCGGGAAAAGAAAGCGCAGATGAAGAGCTGACCGCTTTTGATTTCGCATATTTTGATGCAAATGAGAAAGACGGAGAAGTGCTCGCTTCGGCAAGGGAATATTTCAAAAAGACCTTTGACGGCGTTGACTGCGACACAAAACCCGTTCCCGATATGATGACGGACAAAAAGCCCGACGGAGTGGGCGAGATAAAAATGTATTCTGCCGAAAAATTCTCGGTTTCCGATGTAAATGCCTTTGCGGCTGAAAATAAGGTGAGCGCAAACGCCGTTTATCTTGCGGCATTTGCATATACTCTTGCCAAATTCAACGGCACGCAGGACGCATTTTTCTGCTCGGTGCATAACGGCAGAAACGATAAGCGACTCGGCGGAGCCATAGGAATGTTTGTTAAAACTCTTCCGCTTTACTTTAAGCCCGAGGACGAAAAAAAGGTTTCGGATTTTCTTTCCGAGGTTTATGACGGATATTTTCTTTCAAAAAAGAACAGCGTTATACCGTTCGGAGAGCTTGCCGCCGAATACGGCATAAACAATGCCGTAACCTTTGTCTATCAGGGCAAGCTTCTCGGCGGAGCGCCGCTCGGTGACGGTTATCTCGGAAGCGATAATATCGAAATCGGAAATTCGCCGTCGGATATTGACCTTATGGTACATGAAGAAAACGGCGGGATATTTATAAAGTGCCATTATAAAAGGTCGGAATACACCGAGGGCTTTGCCCGCAGTCTGGCGGAGGCTTATCTCAACACGGTAAAGGAAATGATGAGTGCCGAAACGCTCGGAGATATTTGCTTTGCCGATGAAAAAAGCGTTGAAAAGCTCAGAGAGATTAACAGAACCGAAGCGGAATATGACAGCGCAAAAACCGTTGTTGACCTTTTCCGTGAGCAGGCGAAAAAAACTCCCGATAATATCTGCCTTGTATATTGCGATAAGCGCTTTACATACCGTGAGGTTGACGAAATAACAGACCGCCTTGCACGCTTCTTTGTGACCAAAGGAATTGCAAAGGAAAAGGTTGCCGGAGTGCTCATTCCGAGATGTGAATATATGCTGCTTGCTTCTCTCGGAATACTGAAAGCGGGCGGAGCGTATATGCCGCTTGACCCGACTTATCCGCCCGAAAGACTCAATCTGATGATGAAGGACTCGGGTGCGGTTATGCTGATTTATGCTCCCGAGCTTAAAGATGTTATAACCGATGAATTTACCGGAATGAGAATATCGACTGCGGAGCTTGACGAAGCGCCCGACTGCGAAGCGGAGCTTCCGGTTCCCGCGCCGAATGACCTGTTTGTTATGCTCTATACATCGGGTTCAACGGGACTTCCCAAGGGCGTTATGTTTGAGCATTCAAACGCACTTGTTACAACTCAATGGGTTAAAAAATATTATGAAATGGGCGAAAGCTCAAGAGTTACATCTTATGCAAGCTACGGCTTCGATGCCCACGCTTTTGATATATATCCTGCGGTCACCTCGGGCGCTCAGCTTCACATAATTGCAGATGAAATCCGTCTTGACTTCATCGCTCTGCGTGATTATTTCAATAAAAACGGCATAACTCATACGGTTATGACCACTCAGGTCGGCAGACAGTTTGCGCTTATGGGCGGCTTTGATACGCTGAAGCATATTTCCGTTGCAGGCGAAAAGCTTACGCCTCCCGATGTTCCCGAGGGCTTCAATTTATATAATCTTTACGGTCCGACGGAGGGCTCGATAATAACGAGTGCATTCAGAATTGACCGCCGCTATAAGGACGTTCCGATAGGAAAAGCGGTTGATAATCTCAAGCTTTATGTTGTTGATAAAAGAGGCAGGCTGCTTCCGTTCGGAGCGGTCGGAGAATTATGGATTTCAGGCCCTCATGTAACGAGAGGCTATCTCAACAGACCCGAAAAAACCGCCGAGGCTTACGGAGAAAACACATTTGACGGCGATAAGGGCTATGAAAGAATTTACCGCACGGGCGATATAGTGAGACTTCTTTCCGACGGCAATATGCAGTTTGTCGGCCGCCGTGATGCTCAGGTTAAGGTAAGAGGCTTCCGTATTGAGCTTACCGAGGTTGAAGAGGTTATACGCCGCTTCCCCGATATAAAGGACGCAACCGTTGCGGCATTTGACGCACCGTCCGGCGGAAAATACCTTGCGGCATATGTTGTTTCCGATAAGGAAATATCGGCTCGGGCTGTTGCGGAGTTTATCCGCTCCGAGAAGCCGCCCTATATGGTTCCCGCCGTTATAATGCAGATAGATAAAATCCCGCTCAATCAGAACCAGAAAGTAAATAAAAAGGCTCTGCCCGTTCCTCAGCGCACGGTCAGCGATATTGCCGCGCCCGAAACCGAGATGCAGAAAAAGATATTTGACATTGTGTCCGGTGTTATCGGTCACGATGAATTCGGCGTAACAACCGATATTTACGAAGCGGGACTTACCTCAATCGGAGCGGTAAAGCTCAATATCGGGCTTGCCGAAGCGTTTGATGTTCCCGTCAGAATAGCCGACATAAAGGCAAACAGCACGGTTAAAATGCTTGAAGCGTTCATCGCTGCCGCTTCTCCCGAAAAGGAATATGAAATTATGGGGGATTATCCGATTTCCGAAACACAGAACGGAATTTTCGTTGAGTGCATGGCATCACCCGATACCACCGTTTACAATATCCCCGTTATAATGAAAATCGGTGCGGGTGTTGAGCTTGAGAGACTTTCAAAGGCGGTTGAAAAAGCCGTTAACGCTCACCCGTATATCAAAACGGTTTTGTTCAGCGATGACGGCGGCAATATAAGGGCGAAGAGAAACGATGATTTGTCCGTTGAAATACCCGTTATAAAATGCGAAAAGCTTCCCGAGAGAAATGAGCTTGTCCGCCCGTTCGCTTTGCTCGGCGAACCGCTTTACCGCATTGCGATATATGAAACCGCAGAGGGCAATTATCTGTTTATGGATATTCACCACATCATCAGCGACGGCACATCGGAGAACATAATTTTTGCCGATACCGATAAGGCTTATTTCGGAGAAGAGCTTAAGAAAGAGAGCTTTTCAGGCTATGAAATCGCGCTTGAGGAGCAGTCTGCAAGAAGCGGTGAAAGATACGAAAAGGTTAAGGAATATTGGAAAAACCTGCTCGGCGGCTGTGAAACCGAGTGCCTGCCGAAGAAAGACCCCGAGGCAAAAGAGGGCGCGGGTTCGCTTCGCCTTGTATGCGGCGGTGCACCCGAGGTTAAAAAATACTGCGCCGAAAACGGCTTTTCGCTCAATGCGTTTTTCAACGGCGTATTCTCGTTTGTTCTCGGTAAATTCATAAACAAAGACAGCCTGACCTATGCAACGATATTCAGCGGCAGAAACGATTCGCGCTATGCGAATGCCGTTACAATGCTGATTAAAACCGTTCCCGTCGCCGTTAATTTCTCGGATGAAACAACGGTTAAAGAGCATATCGGAAATATGCAGACTCAGCTTATTGAAAGTATGTCGAATGATGCCTGTTCATTTGCGGAAATCTCGGCGGCATACGGCGTAAATTCCGATATAATCTTTGCCTATCAGGGCGAGGACTTCAAATTTGAAAAGCTCTGCGGCGAAAAAGCGGAAATGCTTGAAATCATTCCCGATGCCGCAAAGTCACCCGTTTCGGTCAATATTTATCTGAACGGCGATAATTTTGAGCTTGTTGCGGAATACCGCAGAGATACTTTCAGCCGTGATTTTGCGGAAGCCCTGCTCGATTCGATAACCGCAGCGGCAAAATCCTTTATGCAGAGCGAAAAAATAAAAGAAGTTTCGATGCTTTCGGAAAAGGCAGAGGAAAAATATGCAGTTCTGAATGACAGCAGCTTTGAGACCGAAAAAATTTTTGCCCATAAAAGAGTTGAATTCCATGCGGCGGAGTATCCCGAAAGGAAGGCAATAACCTCCGGCGGCAGAACGCTTACCTACGGAGAATTCAACGCAAGAGCCAATATTATCGCCCATAAGCTTATAAGCTTCGGCGTAAAGCGTGATAATATAGTCGGCGTTATGCTTGAAAGAAGCTGCGAAATTCCTCTTTCCGAGATTGCGGTTATCAAGGCGGGAGGGGCGTTCATTTCGGTGCTCCCGAGCTATCCCGATGACAGAATAGAATATTGCTTTACCGATGCCGGCTGTCCCTGTATTATAACCACCGAGGCGATAAAGGCCGCAAGACCCGCTCTTTTCTCCGAGGATAAGCCTTATAAAACATTCACGCTTGAAGAGCTTCTCAAGGGCGGCGAAACCGAAAATCCGAATGTTGAAATTATCCCCGAACAGCTTGCTTACTGCATTTACACATCGGGTTCAACGGGTAAGCCGAAGGGAGTTATGCTTGAGCATCGAAACCTCACAAATATGATAAAAACATTCGGAAAAATCATAAAATATTATGATGACGAAAGGTATGACGGCTGTGCGCTTGCCTCCTGCTCGGTATCGTTTGATGCATCTGTTATGGAAAGATATATGGCTTTGTATTTCGGCAGGCATTTGTATATGACCACCGAGGATGAATATCATAATCCGATGGCGATGAAAGAGCTGATGCTTGCAAACAGGGTTCAGATGATGATAGGAACACCGTCATATATGAGCAACCTTGCCGGTATGCCCGAGCTTGCTCCGGCGTTCAATCAGCTTGTTTCAATTCTTGTCGGAGCGGAAGCGTTTCCCGCTTCTCTGCTTGCGGCATTAAGAAAAGCAGCGCCCGAATTGCAGATAATAAACGGTTACGGTCCGAGCGAATGCACGGTATGCAGTACAGCTAAAGTTGTCGAAAGCCCCGATAATATAACAATAGGCCGGTCGGTCGGCAATTTTGTTCATTATGTTGTTGACCGTTTTGATAATATTCTGCCTCCTTACTGCGTAGGTGAGCTCATCATCTGCGGTGAGGGCGTAGGCAGAGGCTATATAAATCTGCCCGAAAAGAATGCGGCTTCGTTTTTTGAGATGAACGGAATGAGAGCTTACCGCAGCGGTGATATGGTTCGTCTTATCGGAAATTCCGAAATCGAATTCGGCGGCAGAAAGGATAATCAGGTTAAGCTTCGCGGTTTCCGTGTTGAGCTTGATGAAATAGAAAATGTAATGCTCACATATAATGATGTTACTCAGGCAAAGGTGCTTGTGCGCAGCAACGGCAGCGAGGATTATCTTGTCGGATTTTTCACGGCAGCTTCAACCGTTGATGTTGATGCTCTGACCGCTCATATGAAAGCAAGCCTTACATATTATATGATTCCCGCAATTATAATGCAGATTGACAAAATGCCGCTGACCACCAACGGCAAAATAGATAAAAACGGCTTCCCCGAGGCGAAAAAAGCCGCTTCTAAAAAGAAGAGCAGAAAAGCTCCGAAGAAGTCGCTTGAACAGCGTTTGAGTGAGATATTCGCTTCCGTTCTCGGACTTGACGAAGTGTTTGCCGATGATAATTTCTTTGAGCTCGGCGGAACTTCGATAACCGCTTCCAAGGTTACGATGGTGCTTATGTCGGAGAATATCGAGGTTAAATACGGCGATATATTCGATAATCCCACGCCCGAAGCCCTTGCGGAATTTATCGAGGAAAGAAATAAGGAAGTTTCCGCCGCCGCTCCCGCCGTGCCGAGCGCAGAGGGTTCAACCCGTCCCGCACTTCAGTATAACATGGTCAAGTATGCCCGTGAGGTTAAGCGTGAGCCTCTCGGAAATGTGCTGCTGACCGGTGCCGTCGGTTTCCTCGGCATTCATGTTCTCAATGAGCTTCTTCAGTCGGAGAGCGGTCACATCTGGTGCCTTGTCCGCAGAGGAAGCCATGAAACTCCGCTTATCCGTCTGAAAACCATGCTGATTTATTATTTCGGCAGAGGCTTTGACGGGGAAATCAGGGAGCGCATAAGCGTTATCGAAGCGGATATAACGGACAGCAGTCTGAATGAAGCGGTTAAGGACGTTCCGTTTGATACGGTTATCAACTGCGCCGCCTGCGTAAAGCATTTCAGCGACAGCGATATTCTTGAAAGAATCAATGTTAAGGGCGTTGAAAATCTGATAGCGATATGCAAAGAAAGAAATAAAAAGCTCATTCAGATTTCAACCACCTCCGTTCCCGGAATACACACCGCCGAATCCTACGAAAAGCAGATAAAGATGCACGAAAACGAACTCTTTGTTATTGACGATATGGCGAATAAATATGCTATATCCAAGTACAATGCGGAGCTTCGTATGCTTGATGCAATCGAGGACGGATTAAGAGGGAAGATAATCCGTGTGGGCAACCTGATGGGCAGACATTCCGACGGCGAATTTCAGGCGAATTTTGAAACAAATATGTTCCTTGCCGGAATCAGAGGCTTTGCGGTTATGGGCAAATATCCCATAAGCCATATGACCGACCCGATGCGCTTCTCACCGATTGACTGCACGGCAAAGGCGGTTGTGCTTCTTGCCGGAACAAACGATAAATTCACGGCGTTCAACACCGATAACCGTTACGGCTTTGATGAAATGAAAGTAATTGATGCCTGCAACCGCAACGGTATAACCATTCTGCCGACAGATGACGATGCTTATTATGAGGAATTCCGTCAGAAGCTCGGTGATGAAAAGGTCAACGCCCGTCTGAACGGTCTTGCGGCTTACGATATAAAGGACGCCCACGCAGTTGATACGGATAACCTGTTCACAACGAATATCCTTTACCGTATCGGCTTCTCCTGGCCGCTTGTTGACGATGCTTATCTTGACAGAGCAATAAACAGCATTATGACTCTTGACTATTTCAATACCCCCGATTCGGAGGAAGACGAATGACGGCGGTATATGCCGTCTGCGTTGAGCCGCTGAAGGATGAAAAGCTTTTTTCGGCGGCTTATCGGGCGGCTTCTGCCGAAAGGCGCAAAAAAGCGGATTTATTCCGATTTGAAAAGGATAAGCGCCTTTCTCTCGGAGCTGCACTTCTGCTTGATTCCGGCTTGAAAAAGGCGGGATATTCCGATGCCGATATAGTATACGGTGAACAGGGGAAGCCGTATATTAAAAACGGTAATTTGTTTTTCGGCATTTCGCATTCGGAGGAATACGCATTGTGTGTATTTTCCGATTGTGAGGTCGGCTGCGATATTGAAAAAATGAAGCCCGCGGATATAAAAATCGCAAAAAGATTTTTTGCTCCGTGCGAATATGAAAATATCGCTTCCCGTGAAACCGAAAAAGAGAGAACGGATTTGTTTTACGAATACTGGACTTTAAAGGAAAGCTTTATGAAAGCCACGGGTCTCGGAATGAAGCTTGCACTGAACGGGTTTGAAATAGTGCGGGGAGATAAAATTTCGGTTAACCAATCGGTTGACGGGCGTGAATATTCGTTTATGCTGTTTGATGAAATCGACGGATACAAATGCGCCCTCTGCCGCGCAGGGGAACCGGAGACCTGCCGCCTTGAAATGATTGATATTGCCGGACTGCTGAGGTGATATAATAATGAAAAAAAGTGAAAATTCACTTGCCGGAAGAGTTACAAAGCGCGTTTCGGCTATGCTTGCCGTTTCCATGGCGCTGCTGTTCATCGGCTCATTCTTTCTTGTTTACAGGGTTGTTTACACAAAAACGGTCAGCTATCTGCATTCGATAGTCGGCGTTTATTCCGACCTTGTAATATATCAGGCGGAAGTGCCGATTGACAAGGAGCATTATGAAATCGGTCTGCTTTACGGCGATTATATATGCAAATGGTACAATGTCGATTATGCTTATATGTATGTTCCCGATGTGGAAAACGGCAAGCTCACTTATATTTACGCTTCCTGCAATGACGGTAAGCTTGACGAAATGCCGGAAGACCATCTTATAGGTTACACCAAAGATTATAAGCTTTCCGATGCGGAGATAAAAGCCTGGAACGGCGAAAAGCCGTATGCCGAAGTTATAAAAATGAATGAATACGGCAATGAGTTTGATTTGGTTATGCCCGTTACCGATTCCTACGGAAACAAGGTTATGTCGGGCGTAAGCTTTTCAATCGCTCAGCTTTTCGGGCAGGTAATAAAATTCTTTGTCATATTCGCAATAATGATTTTCGCCGTTATAGTGGGAATAAATTTTGCGGTTTATTATCTGATAAAGAAGCGTATTTCCGACCCTGCCGAGAAGCTCGGAAAAAGTATGCAGGAATTTCTTGCCGACGGCAAGCGCACGCCGATAGAGCTTAAGGGCGGCGAACCCGACGAATATATAATGATAGCCGAGTCATTCAACACGATGTCAAAGAACATCGACAGCTATCTCGAAAACATAAATGCGTTCACCCGCGATAAGGAACACAGGAAAACGGAGCTTGATATCGCCTCACGCATTCAGAGAGGTTTTCTGCCGCAGGATTTCATTCTCAATTCCGTATTTGAAATACGCACCGAAATGATACCTGCAAAAGATGTAGGCGGTGACCTTTATGACTATATGATGCTTGATGAAAACAGAGTGATGGTTGCAATAGCCGATGTTTCGGGAAAGGGAATTTCGGCGGCGCTGTTTATGGCGGTTACGATGATGCTTATAAGGCAGCATGCCGGAATGAATTTGTCGCCTGCGGAAATCCTTGAAAAAACGAATGATTCTCTGAGCCGGAATAATCCCGCCATGCTGTTTGCCACGGCGTTTGTGGGAATATTCAACAGCGAAACGAAAGAATTTACCTATGCCAACGCGGGTCACAACCTGCCGTATGCAGTCGGCAGCGAGGTTAAAATTCTTGACGGCGCAGAGGGCGTTCTGATGGGACTCTTTGCCGGAGAAAAATATTCACAGCGTTCGGTCAGCCTCAGCACGGGCGATACCGTGCTGATGTATACAGACGGCGTTACCGAGGCGGTTAACAGCAATAACGAATTTTTCGGAAATGAACGCCTTAAAAATCTGGTTGAGGAATTTCACCGCACGCATAAAACGGACATTGTTTCATATGTTGACAGAGCGGTCAACGATTATGCCGGAGGAGCGGAGCGTCACGATGATATAACGATGCTTGCTCTCACGGTTAAGGATACAACCGAAATTTTCCTTGAACCCGAAATAAAGGAATTTGAAAGAATAAAAGCGGCGATACTTGATATGCCTCTGCCGAGAAGCCGTCAGATTGAGCTTTGCGTTGCCGCAGAGGAAATTTTCGTTAATATATGCAGCTATGCGTTCGAGGGAAAAGACGTAAAGGGCGAAAAGGTGCGTTTCACGCTTTCCGTTTCGGATAAGGTGGAAATGCGGTTTGAAGATAACGGTCAGCCGTTCAATCCGCTTGAAAGCGTTGGAATGCCCGAGGATTACGATATAGACACTCATATAGGCGGACTCGGAAAATATATAGCGTTTTCAAGCGTTGACGATGCCGAATATGAATATAAAGACGGAAAGAACATAATTGTTCTTGCCAAATATTTTGAGGAGGAAAACAAATGAAAATAACAAAAGAAACCGAAAACGGGAAAATCACATTGAAGCTTGACGGCTGGCTTGATGCCGTTTCATCGCCGGAGCTGGGCGCAGAGATTGAAAAAATCGAAGCCGCTGAGGAAATAGTTATTGATTTTGATAAAGTGGAATACATTGCTTCCTCCGGCTTGAGACAGGTTGTTGCCGCACATCAGAGAGCAAAGGAAGTCGGCGCGGTTCTTTCCGTTATCAATGCCTGCACCGAGGTTATGAGCATTTTTAAGCTTACCGGACTTGATAAAAAGCTTAAGATTACAGAAAAATAATTCCATATAGACAAAATAAACAAATTTTTCTTGACAGAACGGATTTTTTGTATAATAATATAAGAATACAAAGCTTTTATTATCGGATTTTCCATATATAACTTTTCTGAAAGGAGAGATACCGCACCAATCGGGCGGTATGAATATACGGTTATGGTGTTCAGCAGAAACGGAAAAAACATAGGCGATATTTTGCTTGCCAACGGTAAAATAACCCAGCTTCAATATAACGTTGCGTTTGCGGAAAGCGAAAAATTTGATAAACCGTTCGGAGACTGCCTTGTTGACAGTAATGCCTGCGAAGCTGAAGATATTGCCGCCGCAATGGGTGAGCTTATTCATGTTCCGTATGTTTCTCTTCAGGCAACCACTCTGCCGCAGGAGATAGTTAATCTTGTTAACGGTCAGGTGCTCAGACGCCATAATGTTGTGCCCATCGGATATTCGGACGAATCAAAGAGCTCCATTGTTCTTGCCATGGCGAATCCTCTTGATATGGAAGCGCTTGACGATATTGAGATAATCACGGGCTGTATTGTTGAATCCCGTATCGCAACTCTGACCGACATCAACAAGCTTCTCGATAAATATTTCGGCTCTGCCGAAGCGATGTCCGCCGCAGAGAAGTATCAGAAAGAGCGCGAAAGCAAATTTGCTCAGCTCGAAGAAAAAGAAAGAGAGGAAGAAGCGGATATCAGCTCCGCTCCCATCGTTCAGCTTGTTCGTTCTATTCTTGAACAGGCGGTTCGCCAGAGAGCTTCCGATATTCATATTGACTCTCACGAAACACAGGTTGTTGTCCGTTTTCGTATCGACGGCGTGCTGAAAACCGTTATGTCATACGATATAAAGCTTATGCCGGTTATTATAACCCGTATCAAGATACTCGGCGATATGGATATTTCGGAAAAGCGCAGAACTCAGGACGGCCGTATAACCGTTGTTGTTGACCGTACCGAATACGATATCCGTGTTTCCATTCTTCCCACATCATACGGTGAGAAGGTCGTTATGCGTCTTCAGAATTCAGTTCTGCTTACCCGTTCAAAGGACCAGCTCGGTATGAGAAAAGACGATTTGGAGCGTTTTGACCACATCATTGCAAACCCCAACGGTATTATTCTTGTTACCGGTCCTACCGGTTCCGGTAAATCCACAACGCTTTATACGGCTCTTTCCGAGCTCAATGATGAAGCGATAAACATTATCACGGTTGAAGACCCCGTCGAAGCGAATATTGCGGGTCTTAACCAGGTTCAGGTTAACACAAAAGCGGGCTTGACGTTTGCAAACGCCCTGCGTGCAATTCTCCGTCAGGACCCCGATATTATAATGATAGGTGAGATTCGTGACTACGAAACCGCCTCAATAGCCGTTCAGGCTTCAATCACGGGACACCTTGTTGTTTCAACCCTGCATACGAACTCGTCCGCCGCAACCATCACCCGTCTGCTTGATATGGGTGTTGAATCCTACCTTATCGCGGATTCCGTTGTCGGCGTTATAGCCCAGAGACTTATCCGTAAGCTTTGTCCGCACTGCAAGAAGCCCGTTGCGGCAACGCCGGAGCAGAAAAGGATTCTCGGCTGGGACGAAAATGAACTGCTTACGATTTATGAGCCCTGCGGCTGCCCGATGTGCTCCGATACCGGATTCTACGGCAGAACCGCCGTGTTTGAGATAATGCAGATAACTCCCGAGCTTAAACGCCTTATAACTCAGAAGGCAAGCACCGAAGCACTTAAAAAGTGTGCGCTGAATGACGGAATGCACACCTTGCGTTCCGCCGCGGCAAAATATGTTATTGAAGGAACAACAACCGTAAAAGAAATGCTTAAGGTTTCGTTTGAAGCATAAAATATGAATTTTCATTAAATTTTCTGAAAATATTCTGAAAAAATGAAGTAAAATTCAACGGAAGCGGCGAAATGTTGCAGAAATGTGATATTTGTTCAAACTTTCTTAACAATTATTCAAAAACTGTTGACACTGAAAAATCATTTGACTATAATTTTAATCAAGGAAGCGATAAACGCGGATTTATTCCGATGTTTATCCCGGAGACCATATGCTGAGTTTTAATGAATATGTCCAAATAGCCGTTGATGCAGGAGCATCAGATGTTCATTTCTGCGCAGGTTACGGGCCTTCAATGAGAGTTGACGGCAGTATACTTCCCATAGATGTTCCCGAGATGACCAATGAGGAATGCACGGCGCTTGCAAATCAGATAATGAGTGAACGGCACGCAAAAACGCTTGACGAAAACGGTGAAGTCGATTTTGCGTATGCGCTTCCGAACGGAGTTCGTCTCCGTATGAATATTTACCGTCAGAGCAGCTCAATTGCGCTGTGCGGCAGAATACTCAACAACAGAATATTTTCACCTCATGAATTAGGTCTTCCCGCTCCGCTCGTTGATATGCGTGATAAAAAACGCGGATTGGTGCTTGTTACGGGAATTACGGGTTCGGGCAAATCAACCACCCTTGCTTCTCTTATTCAGGCAATCAACGAAAGATATAATTATCATATAATTACTATCGAGGAGCCGATTGAATATATTTATCCGAGAGGAAGATCGGTAATAAACCAGCGAGAGGTAGGCTTGGATTCCAAGGATTTCGGCAGCGCGCTGAGAGCGGCTCTGAGGCAGGACCCCGATGTTATCCTCGTAGGCGAAATGAGAGACCTTGAAACTATGCAGACGGCGATTTCGGCCGCCGAAACGGGACACCTTGTTTTTTCAACACTCCATACATCGGGAACGGCGGGAGCGGTTGACAGAATAATCGACGGCTTCCCTGCGCGTCAGCAGCAGCAGATAAGAAGCCAGCTTGCAGATGTTCTGGAATGTGTAATGTCCCAGCAGCTTATCCCGAGAGGGGATGGCAAGGGCAGGGTTCTCGCAACAGAGCTTATGGTTTCAACGGCAGCTATCCGCACTCATATCCGTGAGGGGAAAACATTCCAGATACATAACGACATACTCTCCTCTAAAAAATACGGAATGATGCTTATGGACGAATCCATATACGATTTGTATATGCGCGGCATAATTCCCGGGTCAACCGCCCTGCTTTATGCGGTTGATAAGGAAGCAATGTCCGCCAAGGTATTTTGACAGAGGTGAATATATATGGCAAATTTTAACTATGTTGCCGTTGATGCCGACGGTAAGCAATATAAAGAAACGGTTGAAGCGGCTACCGAAGCCGATGTTGCCGCTCTTCTTAAGGTTAAAGGCTTAACAGCCACCAAAATCGAAAAGGCAAATGTACTTAACTCAAATTTAGAGCTGAGTTTCCTTGAGCCGAAGGTAACTCCCCGTGACCTTTCGGTTTTCTGCCGTCAGATGGTTTCGGTGCTTTCGGCGGGCGTTTCGCTCAGCAAGGCTCTTGAAATGCTCGGTGAGCAGACTCAGAATAAATCGCTTGCAAAAGCCATAAAGGGCTGCAAAAAGGGCATTGAAGGCGGTTCGTCAATGCATGAATCCATGAGAGATTATCCGAAGGTATTCTCCGATATTATGTGCACGATGGTTGCTGCCGGTGAGGAATCCGGTTCTCTTGAAACCTCGTTTGAGCGTATAGCGGAGAAAAACGAAAAGGATACCAAGCTCAAAGCACTTGTTAAAAAGTCAACAATGTATCCCATGATACTCGGTATACTTGTTGTTGTAATAGTTTTCGTAATGCTCACATTTATCGTTCCGAAGTTCCAGGATTTCCTCGGTTCAATCGGCGGTGAGCTTCCGGCACTTACCCAGGCGATAGTTGATGCCTCGAATTTCTTCAAATCGCATATTCCGCTTATCCTCGGCATTGTTGTCGCTCTTGTTGTGGGATTTAAGATGTTTAAAAAATCCACATTCGGCAGACATGTTGTTGATAAGATAATGCTTAAGGTTCCGCTTCTCGGTCCGCTTACAACAAAAACGGCGTGTGCAAATGTTATGCGTATGATTGCAACTCTGCTTTCAACGGGTATTCCGATGATAGATGCCATTGAAATAACGGCAGATACCATGACGAATATTTATTATAAAGAAGCGCTGATGGATGTTAAAACCGAGGTTGCACAGGGCACACCGCTTTCGGAAGCGATTGAAAGAACAAAGATGTTCCCGCCGATGGTTCATCATATGGCGAGAATCGGCGAAGAAACCGGCGACCTTGTTTCAATCTTTGACCGCTCGGCAGCCTATTATGACGAAGAGGTTGAAGCGGCAACGCAGGCGGTTACCGCAGCAATTGAACCTCTTGTTATCATCGTTATGGCAGGTATAGTCGGCACAATCGTTATCGCACTCCTTATGCCCATGATGAGTATGTACGACAGCCTCGACTCAATTTAAAATTTGCAACGCAAATTTTAAATTGAATTCGGAATTCGGAATTCGGAATTCGGAATTAAGGGGCGCAAGCGCCGGATTATATATGAAATACGGTATATGAACGAAACAAACATATCATTAAATAAATCAAAAGAATTTGCATTAAGAATAATAAAGCTGTATAAGTTTCTTTGCGATGATAAAAAAGAATATGTTTTATCAAAACAGATTTTACGCAGCGGAACAAGTATAGGTGCAAATGCAAGAGAATCTGTAAGAGCACAAAGCAAAGCAGATTTTTATTCAAAGTATAACATAGCTTTAAAAGAAGCAGAAGAAACATTATATTGGTTAGAGCTGTTGTATGAAAGCGGATATATAAATGATGTCCAGTTTAAAAGTCTGAATAAAGATTGCAATGAAATAATCAGTATATTTGTATCAATAACAAAGACACAAAAAATTGAAGAGTGTTTTAATTAAAACGGGTACGGGCAGAGCCCGACCGAAACTTATCACTTCTAACTTTAAAATAAATAAAATCGGAGCAAAGCGACCCATAATTCCGAATTTCAGTTATTGGTTTTCGGTTTTCAGAAAGTTATCTGTCAGAAGTATCCATACAAATCGGCACGAATGTGCCCCTTAATTCCGAACTCCGAATTCCGAATTCCGAATTTAAAAACTTCGTTGCTATTTCCGAATCTCTTTTTTCTAAGGGGGAAAAAGGGGGAAAGGTTCGGTTAATAACATATAAAAAACAAAAATTTACAATGGAGGTAATCCACAATGTTAAAGGCAAGACTCGATTCCGTTCGCAAGAACAAGAAGGGCTTCTCCCTTGTTGAACTTATCATCGTTATCGCTATCATGGTAGCTCTTATTGCTGTTCTCGCTCCTTCTTTCATCAAGTATGTTCAGAAGTCCCGTGACGCAGCTCTTGCAACCGCAGCTGAAGACCTCAGCCAGTTCATTAAGACTGAAGTTGGTTCAGGCAATGTTAAATTCACCGATGGTTCAGAAATTAAAGTTATAGTTAAAGACGGATACATTGATGTATCTGATGATGCAAAGGATAACTTTAAAGTAGTTGAAACAGATGCTGTTGATTATACTGACTGGGACAGCTTCAAGGCAGAAGCCGGCATTGACAGCGGCAAGAAGATGGGCGCTACTGAAGGTCTTTACACAATTAAAATCAACAGCGGCAAAGTTACAATGGACTTCGACCCTGACGGTAACGTCGCTGATGATTAATCGTAAACATTTATAAAACACTCTAATTAAAAGACACACCGCCCCGATCCCCCCTTTCGGGGCGGCGGTTTTTATATGAACGGGAATGATAAATTTGCCAATGAATATTTATGATTCGCATTCATATCCATATAATTCAGATATCGGAGGGTTACAGTATGCACAAATCTCGAAAAAATAAAAAAGGCTTTTCTTTGGTGGAACTCATAATTGTTATTGCTATTATGGTGGCGCTTGTTGCGGTTGTGGCGCCGAGCTTTATCAAGTATGTTAAGAAGGCACGCGATGTGGTTGTTACAACCGCCGCCGAAGATGTTCTCGGCTTTGTAAAAGCGGAATACGGGATGTATCTTAACGGAAACGGTGTTATAAGAGTCGGAAAAAGCAAATCAGGCAGTCACATTGATGTTACATTTGAGGAAGGCGGAAGCCTCACATATAAAGATGAGGAAGAGGGCTTAGAGGGCGAATCCGGTTTTGCATATGCCTGCGGAATCGACTCGAACAAGTCCTGCCAGTCCGATTTGGTTTATGTAATCAAAATCGAAAGCAGCGGCATATCCGCTCACCCGCAGCCGATAATTGAAACCGAAACAACACGAATTGATTCAGATAACGAATAAAATCAAGCTCTCCGAAAGGAGAGCTTTGAGGCGTTATATGCCGGTTAGGAACGGGCTTTTTTAAATTCGGAATTCGGAATTCGGAGTTCGGAATTAAGGGGCGTTTTAATAGTTAGAAGTTAGAAATGAGCAGTTAGAAGTTAAACGCACAAAGTGCCGGATTTTATATTTGCCTTCCCCTTGAGGGGAAGGGGGACCGCTTGCGGTGGATGAGGTGAATTTATGAATTCGGAATTCGGAATTATGAATTCGGAATTTATGACGGGCTCCGCCCGTACCCGATTATATATCAAAAACCCATTGTAGGGCGGGATGACCACATCAATGTCATTAACTTAACTGCAAATTGTTGAATTTCTTGCTTTCCCTTGAGAAAAAGCATTCTTCCTTCTCCCTCGGGAGAAGGGGGACCGTCGAAGACGGTGGATGAGGGGAAATCTTATGCGAGCTTTGATTAAACACCTCATCCGCCTCGCAAGCTCGGCACCTTCTCCTCAAGGAGAAGGAAGGACATAAAAAATCACCTTGATGGCTAAACTTAATGACATTGATGTGGTCATCCAGCCCTACAATGCACAAAAAACGCAAACATAAATCACCCCATAACTACTAACTTCTAATCGCTAACTGCTAACTGATAAACTTTTGCGCCGTGTCGGCGGGATGTGGTCATCCCGCCCTACAAGCACTCATTAAAGAAAAGGAGAATAAAGTTGTACGAATTATTTGAGCTGATAATGGAAACTTATCCGATAGTGATATACATTCTTGTTTTCCTTTTCGGACTTTGCGTAGGAAGCTTCCTGAATGTATGTATTTATCGCATACCGGAGCACCAGTCGATAGTTGTTGTGCCGTCGCATTGTATGACCTGCAACAAAAAACTGCATTGGTATGAGCTTATTCCGCTTTTCAGCTGGCTTTTTCTGCGTGGAAAATGCTCCGGCTGCAAGGCAAAAATATCCGCTCAGTATCCTCTTATAGAAACAGCAAATGCCGTCATATGGCTGATTGTGCTGCTTGTTAAAGGCTTCAGCCCCGATATGTTCCTTTATTGTGCGCTGCTTTCGGCGCTGCTTGTGATAGCAATAATAGATTACCGCACAAAGGAAATACCGAACGGGCTTGTGCTTTTCTGCCTCGTCATTGCAATACTTCACACGCTTTTAAACATCTTTGCGTATAAAAATACATGGCAGGACCATGTGCTCGGAGCGGTTGTGCTCGGCGGAATATTCTTTCTTATTCTCTTTATTTCGGAGGGTAAGGCAATGGGCGGCGGCGATGTTAAGCTGATGCTTGCCTGCGGATTGTTCCTCGGCTTGAAATCAGGTACATTCGCTGTATTTGCGGCATGTCTGCTCGGAAGCGTTATTCATATACTGCTTATGAAAATCAAGCATATCGGCAGAGAGCTTGCGTTCGGACCGTACCTTGCGGCAGGCTATGCAATAGCCGCATTATGGGGTACGGAGTTCATAAAATGGTATTTTGAAACCGTCATAGGAATTGTATAATTATTCATTTTTTGCATAAACCTGCCGCCGGAGAAAATCCGGCGGCAATTTTGATAATTAAAAATTGCGAATGGTGAATTAAGAATTGTCACTCCGTGAACCCCTCATCAGTCACTTCGTGACAGCTTCTCCCGTGGAGAAGCCGCTCTCCTTGCCTTCCCCGTGGGGGAAGGTGGCACGGCGCAAGCCGTGACGGATGAGGGAAAAGCCCGATTTTCAAATATAAATTGACTTTATGCTCCGCATTGCCTCATCCACCGCAAGCGGTCCCCCTTCCCCACGGGGGAAGGCAAAGATACGCTCCGCATTGCCTCATCAGTCTCGCCTGCGGGCTCGGTCCACTGCGGCTCTGACAGTCCACCGGACTGTCATTCACTACCGCAGTGCCGCTAAAGCTACCCCGAGGGAAGTCGCTTTTATTGCTGCGCGATTCACACATATCCGGAAACCGAAAGCTTCAAAATACACGGTTTGCGTTCTGCTTTATCGATTCAAATCCGCTTTGAATTGTTGAAATATTACTGCGACTTTGTAAACTTTCTGTAAATTTATTATAAATTTTTTCTTTTTTTCTTTTTTACAATTGATTTTTATACTCTTAAAGTATATATTTATATCAGAAAGACGAGAAAAGCGGCAAAACAGCGTTTTTTTCGTCATATTTCGCATTCATACTGTGTAAAAAATCTTCAGATAAAGGATGATTGTTCTATGGCTTCTTCTAAGGTTGTCAACATTGAGGCGGGAAAAAGAATATGCAAGGTTTGCATATCCGAAAAGAAAGGCAAATCATATGCTGTAACCGACAGCTTCATATTTTCAACTCCCGACGGTACTGTTGTTGACGGTACTATAATGGACCCGATTGTTCTGGGAGAAAAGCTTAAGGCTGAATTAAGAAACCGCGGAATTACCGCAACGAGCTGCGTATTTTCGCTCAACTCATCAAAGGCTGCAAGCCGTGATGTTGATCTTCCCGTTGTTAAAGAGGAACAGATAGCCAACGCGGTTAACACCAATGTTACGGAGTATTTCCCTGTTGATATTACGAAGTACGCGGTATCACACACTGCGCTCACCAAAACCAAAACCGAATCGCATGTTATGGTAGTTGCGGTTCCTCAGCTTATCGTTGAGGGTTATACGAATCTTGCCGAGGTTACGGGCCTTACCTGTGAAGCACTTGATTATTCGGTTAATTCGCAGTATCAGGTTCTTAAAAGCGTTCCCGGTGAGGGAGTTACGATGTATGTTAACATCGACCCCGATTCAACGCAGGTTATTTTCATAGGTGACGGAGATTTGCTTCTTCAGCGTTCCGTTATGACCGGCGGCGATGAGATGATTTGCTCATATATGTCACTCAAGGGAATGGCAGATGATGAATATACAAAAGCCCTTGAGAATTTAAGCTCACCCGAGCTTGAAGATGCCGGCAGCTTTTCGGATTCACTTGCAAGAATATCCGGCGCTGTTTCGAGAGCGCTTGACTTCTTCAAAACAAGTAAGCACGCCGATAAGGAAATCACAAAGGTTGTTCTTATGGGAAGCTGCTGCCACCTTGTAGGACTCAGAGAAAGAGTTGCGGAAACTACCGGACTTGAGACAATGTGGCTTGAGGAAGTTCCCGAGCTTGCAGGTCTTGCAAACTCCACAAACGGAATTTCGGTTTACATAAACTGTCTCGGTGCAAGACTTGACCCGCTTTCATTCCTCCCGAAGGAATATCTTGATAAAACAGGTCAGGGCAAAAAGAAGAGCACAATGAGCGAATATTACGGCTATGTTGTTCTCGGAGCATCGCTTCTTCTTGCAATTGTGCTTTGTGCAACTCAGCTTCTCCCGTATCTTTCGCAGAAGAAAGATTTAAAGAAGGTTGAAGCCGGAATAGAAGAATATCAGTATGCCGAAGACGAATTCAACACCTATATAGCATACAAAAAAGGTGATGAAGAGCTTCAGAAGTTTATTGACGGTTCCGAGAATTATAATGCCGAGCTTCTCAATTTCCTGCTTGAGCTTGAAGCGAAAATGCCGTCGGATATTTTATTCCTTTCGGTAAGCGGAAACGCAGAGGGAATCGTGCTTAATGTAACCGTTCCCGATTTTGAGGAAGCGGCAGTAGCGGTCAGACAGCTCAGGTCATTTGATTCCGTTGCCGTTCTTGCAGTCAGCTCAATGAACAAGTCATTTAATGACGGCGTATCAAAAGTAGCATTTTCGATGAACTGTGCGTATCCTAAGCCGGAGCCTGAAACAGAACCCGCTCCTGCCGAAGAGACGACCACAGAGACAGAGGTATAAGGAGGATTGAACAATGGATAAAATGAAAACATTGCTGAAAAGCAACTTGAATCTTGTGCTTGCTTTTGCGGGAATACTTATTCTCGTTATTGCTTATCTTACCGGTTATCAGAACCTTTCAACCCTCAATACCGATATGGAATCAAAGCTCAAGGAGCGCACGGCATATCTTGAAGAGCTCAAGGGATATTATGAAAATCTCAGCGAATACAGAGCCAGCGTTGTGACATCGAAGGACGATATTGCAAAGAATCTTTCGAGACTTCCCTGCGGAATCGAAAATGAAGATTTTCTGCTTTATCTTATGGAAGTAAACAAGGCAACCGGAGCAAACCTTTCAAACATTTCATTTTCGGATAATTCCGCCATTGCCGAGTTTAACACGATGATTAACGGCAAGAACACAAAGGTTACCGGTTTCCGCACCGCAACCACATCAAGCTCAAGAATGAAATATGACCAGCTCAAGGCTTTCCTGACTTACATATATGACGAAAGCAAGCCGATAACATTTATTGACAGCGTTTCGGCAACATACAGCGCGGATGACGGTGCACTCAGCACGGTATTCAATATTTCCAAATATTTCATTAAATATGACGGAAGCGAATATAATCCCGTTAAGGCTCCCGATGTTGCAATCGGAAAGACGGATCTTTTCGGCGCTAAATAATTTCAGGCAGTCGGAACGGAGGCTGAACTTTTATGGCAGAAAAATTTTATATGAAAGCAAAAGCCTCTGAGAGGTTTTTGAAAAACAGAAAAGGTCTCACTTTGGTGGAGCTTATTATTGCCGTTACTGTTCTTGCAATTATGATAACACCTATTCTTCACGCATTCTATACTTCGGCGGGAATTGAAGCAAAGGCAAGAAAGCTCAGCGAAGCAACCGATGCTTCACATAATATTCAGGAAGCCATAGACTCAATGAGCGTTACGGATTTCTTTGATACCGAAATGCAGCCGGCGAAGAGTCTTCTCGGATATGACATTTTTGAAAGCGGTACAGAGGAAGGCAGTCAAAACAGATATGCAGTTATCAAAAGACTTAAATCCGGAACCAGCGTATTTGATGCAAAGGTAACTTTCGGCGTGGGAACTCCGGGAAGCGATGAAGATAATCCGGCAGACGGCAGTGACGCTTTTTATCAGATAAACGACGAAGATATAGTCGATTATAAAGACCCCGACGGCACTTTTTCTCAGCCCTATGAAGCTTCTGCCAATCCGGATATTACTGCGGATACCGATTTCTTTGCGCATACTCACGCAAAATCGTTCAAGCGTGCCCGCGAAATATTCGTAAATGTTGAAAACGAAACCTCCGAAGAGGGAGAAGAAAAGGTTTTTGTCTATGTGACTTACCGTTATCTGTATTCCTATCAGAGATTGGGTGTTGAAGGCGAAGCATCTTATGTTTATGAGCAGAGATATTCGGCAATTCCCGGAGGCGCAGATTTGAAGGATGACGGTTCACCTTTAAATGTGTACATAATGTATTATCCGTATTACAGCAGCTACGACAAGCCGAGCGCAAGCTCAATGGCTGACCCGAAATATCCGGATTTGGGTATGATAACGGATATGAGAGATAATTTCTTTGTTTACAATCAAGAGGATATACCCGTAAAAATATTCCTTGTTAAGCAGTGGCCGGTTGAAGCAGCGGTTACCGGAGAATCAAACGGTCAGAAGCAGTATTCATATTCTCCGATGGGTGAGACCGATTTACTGCTGAAAGAAGAAGCTTATAACCTGCTTATAGAAGAATTTCATTCCGCGGATTATGAAGGAAAAGGAACGATTCAGACAAACGCAACTATAAACCTCTGCAACAACAGTCCGATAAACTTCCATATACAGGATTACTGGTGGTATAACGGAAGCCGTATCGGCGGAGGAATGAACAAGGAAAGCATGATGAGTGACCCCAATATCATCAAGGGAAACATTATAGGTCAGCTTGATGACCCCAGAATTTACGATATAAAGATTGAAATTTTCGAGACCGGCAAGGTTGATGACGGTAATGCCTTTGCAACCTTCAGAGGAAGCAAGGTTAACTGATTGCATCTGAGAAAACAACTGAGCACACGGAGGCAGTAATGAAAAATAAAATCAATTTAAAATTGAATAACAAAGGTTCCGGTATTGTTACGGTTCTTGTGGCAGTTGGTTTTCTTATACTGATGGGAAGTCTGCTTCTGATGCTCACCTATACCGGGTTTGAAATGAAGACTTCAGACAGAAAAGGTAAGCAGAATACATATGATGCTTCAACCGCAATGGACGAAATCCGTTTGGGATTCCAGAAAATCGTATCGGATACCATAAGCGAATCTTATACGAATGTTATGAGCAATTACACCAGGTATGCGCAGGAAGGCTTAACCATTCAGACTGAGTTTGCAAACAGATTCAAAGAGAAGCTTGAAAGCGCAAAGATAGACGGCGAAAATTTGGTCGTTAACAAAGGCGGCAGCAGCTATGAATACAGAGTAGCAGCCTTGGAATCAATGATAAAGAATTGCAGAAACGGTACGGTTGACCTTTCGCAGTCGGGCTGCGGAATGCTGTTTGAAAACGGCAAAATTACTTTTAAAGATATAAAACTTAAATATACATCTGTTGACAGAACAACGGTAATCACAACCGATATAGTTCTGACGGCTCCGGATATCGGCTATTCGTTTACGCAGTTTTCGATTTCGGGCGTCCCCTCATTTTCATCTGTAATCGGCGGAAATATAGTCGGAGACGCAACGTCGATAAATACCGATGTAACAATTAACGGCAACGCATATATGAACAGCGCCGACCTGAGCAGCTTTAATTCCCTTACGCTTAACAACGGTATATTTGTAAGCCGCGGAAATATTGATATTTACGGAAATGGAACGGAAAGCAACAACCTTGCCGTTGATGAAAATTCAACCTTATGGGCTGAAAATATTATTCTTCATAACAACGCAAAAGCAAGTCTGCTCGGATACACTTTCGTTGCCAACGACCTTGATATGGTTGGTTCGGAGGCTGCCGTTAAGCTTTCCGGCACATATAACGGCTTCGGCACGGGCGGTGAAGACGGAAAAGATGCTTCAAAATCATCGGCGATTCTTGCAAACGGCAAATCGTGTTCACTTGATATAAGCGGTCTTGAAGAGCTGACGCTTGCCGGCATCAGCTTTATCGGAGAGACAAACGACGGATACGGAGCGGCAAATGTTCAGATGGGTGAATCAATGTCCGTCAGAGAAAATCAGAGAGTATATCTTGTTCCCGAAGAATATCTTTCATTTGTTTCCTCGGGTTCTTCATCGGGAAGCAGAACGGCAATGGCCAATCCCGAAATTTTCATCGGAGAAAATGACGGAGTTCAGTACAGTGACGGAGCATATTCTGTTGTTGAGAACGGAAAAACATATAAACTCAGCTTAAAGAACGATACGCTGTGGACAATTGACGGAGAACCCAAAAAATTCTCGTCATACAATGCACAGATTCAGCCTGTAACAACATTGGTTTCAGGCCGCAAGATAGTATATTATTTCCTCAAGTTCGGAGAAACCAAAACAGGAGATAAGCTCAAATATTCATCGGAGGAAAATGCCGACAGATATTTCAGAGATTATGCAGCCGCAAATCCTGAAGCAATCAAAAAATATGTTGAAAAATATCTGGATATAAACAACAGCTCTGTTGCGGCCCAGACTCTCGGTAATTTCTTCACGGGAATGGATATTTCCGGTCAGCGCGTAATTTCGTTTAAGGATTATCTTTCAAATTCAATGGCGGCAGGCGTAAAAGCCAATGCGGCTCAGGATGCGGCGGCATATAAGAATGTATGTCAGACGCTTTCCTATGATGTTTCGAGTGAAGTTGAAAACGATAACCCGTTTACATACTATGTAAACGAGGAGAAAATCAAGGATAAAATATCCGATGGCGAATATAAGGCATTTACAAATAACGAAATAACCGCAATTATCGCCAACGGAGATTACACATATGACGGAAGCGACAGCACAATCAAGCTGATAATCGCAACGGGAAAAATCACCCTGAAAAAAGATTATAACGGATTGATTATGTGCGGCGGAGATTTGATTGTTTCTCAGGGCAGCGGTACGGAGCTGAATATCATTTCGGACAGCAGACAGGTTGAAAAGGCATATGCCGCAACAGCAGAGTTCGGAAGCGATAAGCTCAGAGCCGGCGATTTCTTCAAGGTTCCGATAGGAAGCTCAAACGATTGGAGCGCAGAGGCAAAAGGCACAATAAAGAGTGTATCCGGACTTGTTACATATTCAAATTGGAAGAAAGACTGATATAGGAAGAGGGCAAAGCTTTGTTAACAGCAGGTTTAAGAAAACTGAATAATAACATTAAACGCAGTATAGCGGGCAATAACAAGGGCTTTTCTCTGGTCGAGCTTATTGTAACAATTGCAATAATGGTTACCCTCGTAACTATTGTGTCGGGTTCAATCGTCACGCTGTATAAAGCCAGAACAAAAACGGCAGCCGAAAAGGTAGGGGGAATTATTTCCCAGTGCAAAATAAATTCGCTCAGCGGAATTGCCAACTATATGGAGCTTTCTTATGACAGCGATTCCAAAGCGTACGCCTGCAGGCTTTTTAAAAACGACGGAGAGCTTTATAAAACCGAGGAAATCGGGAACTCATTTATCGGCATTACGGCAGACGGAACAACTATTGCAGACGGAAGAAAGCTGTACATAAGCTTTGCAAGCGGCAGCGGTGCCGTTGAAATGTTTGAAGTAAGCACCGGAATTACCGGGATTGACAAAACCGAAAATCTTGACCCGAGTTACGATATAGTTTTTTCCTCGGGTAATACACATAAGATTACATTATATACTATGACGGGTGAACATACCGTCGACAACAAATGAATTTAAAAATCATTTGCGTCAGAAGGTGAAGTATTAACCATGAATAAGATGAAAAACAGAATAAAGAGAGCGGCGCATATTGTTTCGGGTAACAGTAAGGGATTTTCTCTTGTTGAGCTTATTGTGAGCATTGCCATTCTCAGTATCGTTGCGCTTTGTGTAAGCATTATGATGAATTCGGGAACGACGATGTTTACCAATGTTAACAAAAGGGTTAATGTTTCGTACCGTACTCAGCTTACAATGACGCAGATTAAAGAGTTTTTCACAGACTGCGATGCAATCTGTATTGACGGCAGCACCGTTTATATCCAGAATGATGATGTGAACGGTAATCCCGCAATATTCGCTTTTAAATTAGACGAAGAAAACAAAAAAATTCAGATGACACAATATGAAGGACTGAGCTTTGAAAATCCGGTTGTTCAGCCGTTTTCGGGCGGAATGAATCAGTTCGATGTGACCGTAACCGCAACAGAGGACGGAAACTTCGCTTCGGCGGTAAAGGTAAAGGTTCAGGCAGAGCTTGACGGAACAAAATATACTCAGGAGCAGGTATTTTCACTCAAGAATAAACCGATATACCTGACTGAGAAGGCTGACGGAGATATTTCTCTGCAGCAAACATTTTTGAAGAAGATAGGAGGTAATGTATAATGAAAAAGAAAATAAATATTAAAAAAACAGCATTATCCGTTATCTCCGTAACGCTTGTTTTTGCAACGGTTGTTTCGCTTGTTCCGGCAGCACTTGCTTCCGAAACGAGGTCACTTGATTACATCGAAACGCTCAAGGAAAATTACAGCGGCGGCACATTGAAGGTGCTTGAAATTGCTCCGACGGATACGAGCGGAGTTATGGGCTACTATGCCGAAGGTTCCGAGCCGTCAAACGACTGGGCTCAGAAGGTTGCGATGTATTCAACTCCCGCAGCCCGTGAGGCTTTTGCCGCAGATGAATTTAACAAGCTCAAGAGTCTCGGTATTCTCAGTGATACCGCGCAGGCTGCGCCGCTTTATCTTGAAAAATCATATGACGAATTTTATCCGTGGGAAATCGGCGAAAGTGAAAAAGAAAAGCTTAATTATCTGAAGCTTGACGGACTTGAAAGCCTTGATGTTCCCGGAACAATGAAAGATGCCGTTGATCCGGACGGAACGAAAAAGGGCGAATATGCGGTTTCGTCCGAATATGTTCCCGCAGTTACAAATTATAAAAACTATTTTAATTTCGGCGAATGGCGTGCAACTCTTGAAAAAACCCTCAGAGATACTCTCGGCGCTGATTTTGAAACAAAGAAGTTTGAAAGCTCCAAGGTGCTCGTTCCGAATAAGAACGATAAAACCGTAACGGTATTCGGTTCAACCGAGGAAAACTGGAAGCATTTTACCGAAATCAACAGCGGTTCGCTTTTCTATGACCTGAGCAAAGCATATGCCGATACCGATTATTATACCGTTGAAGTTGATGGTACGAACGGCGGAACATATATTATATCCTTTGATGTTATCGCAGATAACGGCAAGGGTCAGATTACCGTTCTTCCTCTCACAGCAGACGGAAGGAACATCAGCTACAGCCCCAACTATTCAAAGCAGTATTGGTATCGCAGCGAATATGTTACAAGCGGACACTATGAATATCAGTTCACGGTTCCGAAAAATTCAACCGCTGCCAAGATTCAGGTAAGATTCGATGTTGATAATATCAAGGCATCGGCAATATTCTCCAATGTTTCTATATATCAATTTAAAGAGAACGGTTTTAAAGCCGAAAAATATATCGGAAGCGGAAAAATCTCAGTTGCGAACGGAAAAGTTACATCAACCGACAATAACGGTTTTACGGATATATACGAAAATGAAACCAAGGTTAACACCAATCAGTATTTCATTGAGTGCGTGAACGATACGGTGTATAACTTCACCTATCATACCGAGCTTTCCGCAGGCGGCGGAAAGTCCAAGGTGATTATCAGAGGTTATGACGAAAGCGATATTATCGGTGTAATTGTTACCGATGAGCAGAAAAAATCCGGCACATATTCCTTAAACTTCAACAGCGGAAATGCAAAACATTTTGCAATAACACTTGCCGTTGATGCAACAGGTATAAACGAACAGCAGACGGCGGTATATTCCAATATGTCATTAACGGCGCTTGAGGATTATGTTGACGAAAGCGTCGATGCGATATATGCACAGACGATTCCTTATCTCAATATCGGCGACAGCGGATATGAATTTGACAGCAGCATTTTCAATTTCCAGAGCTGGTATGCTTCGGGAAGCTACGGCAGAGGAGAAGGCTCGGAGCTTTCAAGTGCGGTTTTCGCAACCGAAAGTAAGGGCATAGTTACCGTTACCGGCAGAGGCGAAACCATAACAAAAGATACCTATAAGGGCTCGGATAACATTTATTATATGCCCGTAACCGAGGGCGATGTTTACCGCCTGACTTATGATGTTGAAAGCAGCACTATCGGCAGCGGAGAAGCAAAAATCGAAAACGCAATAACGCTTGTTTACTGCAACGAAAATAAGAACAAAATCTCGGAAGAAACCGTTATTCAAAAGGCGGATAGCGTCGGAATAAACACATTCACTTATGAATTTACGGTCGGCAGCGGCTGCAAATGGCTGCAAATCGGCTTCGGAAATACCGCAGACAGTCAGAAGAATGCTTTCTATAATATCTCGCTTTGCAGAAAGAACAGACCCAAGGCATTCTATTATGATGCGAATTTCGCATTGATTGATGCCGATGCGGACGATTCGGAAATTTCCGATGACGAAGCAATCTATGAGCCCGAATATAAATTCCTCGGAAAAGCGGAGGGCTTTGAATTTGCCGAAGGCAAACAGTATTATTTCTATGACCGTGACAAAACTTATAAGGAAGTAACAGACCCCGCAAAGCTTGCTCCGACGGACGAGATTTACGAACGCACGGGACTCTACAAATTTATAGGATTTTACGGCGATATTTCTCTCCAGAAAAATACCGAATATTATATCGGCAGAATAAATTACGGCGGTTATGCCGATGTCAGAGATACATCTGCTCTCGGAACAGGCTCCGTATACTATGTTCTTGATGAAAGCGGAAATTATGTTTACGGCGGAACCGTTGATGCAAAAACGGTATTTGACCCTGCTGTTACATACTATGTAAAGATTGCGACGGTCAGCGAGAGCTACGATGTAAACCATCCGTACTGGTCCGATTCCGAGACCTTTATTGAGGTTGACCCGAATGACCCGGAGAATGAAGAAATTCCTCTTTTCAAACGCATTGATAACGGCTATACCTATGTCGGAAAAGACAGCAGCGGCAATTACATGGGTGAATATAATTTTGAGTATAAGCCCGGTGGCAGTGATGTTGTAAGAATGACAACCGATGAGGTATATTATGAGGGCGGTTATGTAAATAATAACTGGTTCAAATTATATGTTCTCAACTGCAATGAGGAACAGATGAGCAATGTCGGCGTTTCCTTTACAACCGTAACGCCGGAATACCTCAACAATCTTGATGAAGAAGAGCTTGTTCTCTTCCTTCAGAGCTATGAGCTTTTCGTATTCTCATACGGCGGAATTGACGGAAGCGCTCAATTCAGCTCCGATATTTCCGAAGCGGTTGCCGCGGCAATTAAAGATGAGCTTAACGATGCAATGGGTGACGGAGACTATCCCATTCCCAGAGCGATTGACTCAAGACTTCTTAATAACGGTCCGCAAAGACTTAAATCCCTCTGCACGGAGCTTTGTGAGGGTATAGACAGCCTCACGGGCGGCGTGAATGAATTTACATATAAGTTTTACGGATTTTTCAATGTAAAATCATTCGCCAACGATAAATTCGCGCAGAAATTTGAGGCCAGCTATTATGACCAGAGCACCGATGCCTATTATGATGTTTTCAAAGAGCTTAACTATGAAAACTTTATCAGAGGAATCAACAATAATAAGTACGGCACATTTGATGAATGGGTCAGCGAAGCAAACTGCTTCAGATATATTCTGAATTTCAGAGGTCAGAGAATACGCAAATTCAAGGATACAATCAGAATTCTTGAAGTTCAGCCCTATACCGATAAATCCGATTTGCTTGACAGCAGCGGAAAGTTCATAAATCAGACGGTTAAGGACTGGTTCTCAAGCACGGGCGATAATCTGCTTTATGTTGATGAAAACGGAAACACCCGTAATGTAAATATTGTTGTCACAACGATGGCTGCCGGTGAGCTTGCCGCAAAGAACGAAAGCATCATCGAAAACTATGATATGATGTATATCGGCGCTTCGTTTGACGGGTTAACCAATGTTTCAAATACGGCTACCGGCAAGAAGCTTGATGAAAACGGTCATACAATCCCCGATTATAAAGATGACAATATGGACGGTATGTTCTATACCAATACCGGCGATAAATATATAACGAAAGGTAACAGTATAGCTGACCGAGCAAACCTTGCAGGCTTACTCGGTACGGACTATTCCGTAATCGGTACCAAGATTTTCGGCACGGAGCTTATTGAAAACGGCATTTGGATTGTTGACGGTTCGGACTGCGAACTCAGAAAATCCGGCAACGATATTACGCAGAATATTTCAGACCAGATTGCCGATTTTGCCGCAGCAGGCAAGCCGGTTGTTTATGCAGATGAGCTTGTTGAAAACGAATTTACAGGTACTATCAGCGCAAAGGTAACCGGTAAGATTACTGGCTGGGCAGATGTTTCAAAGCGCGGCGACCGTTCAATAGATTGGGAAAACCTCAGCATTGAGGAAGTATTTGACAATAAGCCCATTATGCAGCTTACGGCGGAATATACTGGCGACACGCTTCCTGCGGGAGTTTATCCCTATTTCACATGGCACTATATTGATTCAAGCAATAAAGTATATACATTTAATGAATCAAACGATTATGTGGGCGATGCAAAAACATGGCTCGGAACAAACAGCGGTGTTAAGATAAATTACAGAGACGTTGAGCAGGATTCCGAGAATATGAAGAGCACTTATACCTTTATAGTTGATGACGGTGCAAACCTTGCGGATAATGATTTCCGTAAACTCGGCAAATATTATGTTACGGTAACATTCAGATTCAAGGGCGTTAAATATAAAGGTCTTAAGGACTTTACCGATGCCAACGGTGCAAAGAGCAATACCGTTAATGTCGGTACGGAAACGGCAAAATACGGACTTGACTTTTTGAATCAGGGCAGCTTGAAATGGGATGTACGCGATGTCAGCGCAAGGTTTTATCTTATGGAGGGCAGCCGTATGCCCTGCCTTGAGGACGGTTCAAACAGTATTTACAAATACAAGTGGACCAGAAGAACAAACAAGGCCAGCGGATACGACTCAAAATATAAATCATCTGAAAGTGTAACTCCGCCGGGATATGCTTCACCCGGATATATGGGTGACATCGTATATAATATGAAGCTGACCGGTGAGAAGAGACACGCAGGTTATAAATTGCAGATATGGATTGACCCCACTACCGGAAGTCCCACATTGGAAATCTGCTTCGAGGAATGGCAGATTTGGCCGCATACCGGTGAAGAGAGAACTCTGCACGATGAAGCAACCGTTACTTTCTATAGCGCAAAGCCGAATAATGACGGTGTTCCGGCGCAGGCGGCTTCCGGTATAGCTCTCAACGAAGAACGCTTCGACAGCTCGTCCTATATGTTTGACTGTATGCGCAAGGTGTTCAATTCCGAAGAGGGAACCAGACCCAATGTATTCAGTGCTTCGCTGCTTACAAGCAGTAAATCAAAGGAAGATTACCGCTATAAGCTTCTCAAATATGCAAATCTTTCCGCTCCCGAAATAGTTGTTAAAGACGGTTCGGAGGATTATGACAAATTTATAAATGAATATAAGCTGAACGATGATTGGGACGAAATTCCGGCTTATCCGAATGAATTGCCGAATAATTCAAGAATCCTTGAATTTGAATTTGCAATTACGAATAATACCGATGAAACTCCGCTGAAAACCAAGTATGACTATGCGTTTTATGTTGATAACAACGCAGACGGCAAGTTCAGCGAAAGCGAAAAGACAACGGCTTCGGTTATCGGAGTTAAAACGGCGAGCATCAACGGCGGTCTGACCGCCTGTACGGCAAGTAAGCCGAGCGTATATAAGCTGACAAAGGTATTCCCGCAGTCTGTTTCGGGTATTATCCCGTGGAAGCTTGTTATAACCAAAATCGGTGACAGCAAAACGCACATTTCCTATGTGAACTATGCCTATGTTCAGCCGGAGGAGATGTCGGTTGTTCAGGCACTTCAGATTTTGCCGAATGACTTCAAATCGACCTACCGTCAGAGAATAGACAAAGAAACCAAGCTTGACGGCGACATTTACACCGGAAGCGTATTCCTCAGCGATATATTCCTTGAAGACAGCGTAAGGAATATCAGAGAAGATAACGGTACGCCTGTAATGCTTGACCGTGTTATCATCTATCCCGATATGATGCCGGGCGAGGGTGAAGATACGAAAGCAATTTACAGCCGTGATTATTGGAAAGGCAAGACCGATAAGGAAACAATGCAGCCCGTTCTCAACGGAAAGCAGAGGCCCGAAAGCATAGAGAACTGGCAGAAACCGGATGCAAAATATCATCCCGAGAGAGTTCTGTTCTTTGTCGGCAATGATTTCATTCTTGATATTTCGTTCACTTGCATTGATGACCTTAACGGCGGAATTATAGCGAAAGCGATTGAAGCCGAACAAACCCACGGTTCAATCGAAGACTCCGGAGAACAGACTCCCGCCGATGAAGAAAGTGTTTATCAGAAGCTTACCACTTATAATATGCTTATTCTCGGCTTCGGCGATAACTGGGGTAAACACGGTTCAAGATACGGCGACGGCTTGAATGCACTTAAAGCTCTCGGCCTTGAAGCTGAAACCTATTGCGGATTCCAGCAGGGTACGGCGCTTGCCATTGAAGAATTTGTTGATTCCGGCAGACCCGTTCTTTTCTGCCACGATACCGCTTCGATGTCCAATAACTTCATCAACTATGCAGTCAATGAAGCATGGAATACCGTTACGGAGGAGCTGCGTAAAATCGGCGAAAAAATCAACAAATGGTGGGATGAACTCTGGGGCAACGAACACGAAGAAAATGTAAAGAATATTGTTTCTCTTCATACCAGCCGTGTTAAGCAGGGATATTTTAACAATGTTGCCAACCGTGATTCGCTCGGCCTTGACCGTTACGGCATAACCAAGAATATCAAAGATAAGCTGATGACATATCAGGGAAAAGAAAATCATTATCAGATAGTATTTGATGATAAAAGTCTTAAGGCCGCATACGACTATTCACTGATTTATGATGATACGAGTACGCATACTTCAGCCGGAGAGCTTGACCTTACTAAGATTACGGACGCTGCAAAGCGTGCTGCGATTGAAAAGAAAATTCAGGATTATGTTGACAGCGGTTATGCAATAGCCTATACTCCCACAAAGGGTGCGGAAAATGCCAAAACCAAGATTGAGTGTTATGCTCAGGGCTATACCGATTTTATCATTGACCGTAACAAAACAAGCTCACTCCAGCCAATCCGAGACTCAAAGACCATAACTCAGGTTAATTCCGGTCAGATAACCTCATATCCTTATGATGTTAATATAGAGGAGGTAATCGGTCGGGAATCAAACGGAACGCTCTGGAACACCAAAAAATACAGCACTCTGGCAATTGAGCCGACTCATGAGCAGGTATATCAGGTTTCGCTCCAGACCGACAGCAACGGCGACGGAACAACCGTATGGTATTGCTATGACAGCGCAAGCAACACAAATAACAACTGGTCAACCTTCAGAAATAATGCGATGAATGCGTATTATATCTACACCAGAAAGAATGTTACCTACACCGGAGCAGGCCATACAAACAAATTCTCCGAAGCCGAAGCCAAGCTCTTCCTTAACACTATTGTTGCATCGTACAGAGCAGGTTCGGATAAACCCGTTATGAACTTTGTTAAGGAAAACGGAATGGACGTTGAGCGCTATAAGGTTCTTGTTTCTTATGAAAAGGAAGCAGAAGAAGGAACAGAAACTGAGATTGAAAATGATAAAATCTATTTCAAAATCAACGATGTTGCCGTCGATTCCGATATTGATAAGACCCTCAGCGTTAACTTCTATCTTGACGAAGAGAGAACGAATGAGATAACCGGTATCACTCCTTATGCCGCAGGCAGCAAAACAGCATCAGACCTCGGCAACCTTAAGATGAACACCGTATATAATTTCGAGCTTCCCGAAAGTCTCATAACAGAGCTTGAAAAGGAAGATGTGAGCGAAATTACCATTTATGCTCAGGCAACTTTGGAGTATACAATGGCGGAAAAGATTACTCAGAAGAGTGATTCGGTGTCAATAACCGTTCGCAAGCTCGGCTTGCGCAGTATAGTTTAAATTCAATTCACCGTGCAGGTCTTGCCTTCCCCCTCGGGGGAAGGAGGACCGCTTGCGGTGGGTGAGGCAATGTGGAGCACATCTCAGCCTTCCCCGTGGGGAAGGGGGACCGCTTGCGGTGGATGAGGCAGTGCGGAGCACCCAAAAAATTCGGAATTCGGAATTCGGAATTCGGAATTAAGGGGCGCAAGCGCCGAATTTTAATTGCCCTTTTGTGCGTATTGCTTTTTCGGATTTTTACGCACTGTAGGGCGGGATGACCACATCCCGCCGACGCGGTGCAAGCCGTCGGATGAGGCAGTGCGGAGCACAAATTGCCTTCCCCGTGGGGAAGGGGGACCGCTTGCGGTGGATGAGGCAGTGCGGAGCACAAAAAAATTAAAAATTAAGAATTGTCACTCCGTGAATCCCTCATCAGTCACTTCGTGACAGCTTCTCCCGTGGAGAAGCCGAAATCCGACAATCGGAATTTAGTATTTATCGCAAAGATAAATATTAAATTGTGCTTGTCGAAAGGCACACACCAAATAAAAATATTACTTTATTAAATAGATAGAAATGCTTGGAGGAGATTATATGAATAAAACATTAAAACACGGCATGGGGACAAAGGCGTTGAGCTTTTTGCTGGCGTTCATAATGACATTTTCCACATTGGCGGTAGGAATAACGCCGATGCTGGATATTTTTGCTTCGGGAGCACTCAGTAAAAGTGCGTATACGCAGCCGACAATAAAAATTGCCGTACCGGAGACTATCTATTTAACTCCTGCGGCGAGTGCTTCAACATTTCAGTATTTTTTAAATAATAATACGAGCGGTGCGGCGTACAATTATGTTACAACCGACAGTCAGACCGGATATGACAGCACGGGATATATTGAATTCACTTGCGCGAATTACGCAAATCAGACCATTACCGTAACATCGTCCGATTTTAAAAAATCGGGAGAAACCTCAAACGCCATCTATAGCGCAAAAGCAAACGGAAGCGGAACGGTAACCTTTGATATTGCTCAGAACGGCACATTAAATACTGCTGTTGCGGCAGGAACAACATCAACAATTACATGGACTTTCAGCGATTCAAACGGCAATATAATTGCAAAGGCTTACACCGTTGCATATGCTCCGAGCCTTATGACTGTTGCGACCGAGGTTGCCAGAAAGAGAGCGAGTACAAGTGTTGCCAAAGGCGACAGAGCTATGGCAAACGGAACCGTATGGATTGCCGGAATAACTTCATATAATAATAATTCCGGCGGCGGAGATGGTGACTATATGGGAGTATATAAGAGCACACCGCTTACGGAAACATGGACTGACGGAACAAGGTCCGCCTGCGTTACTACAACATCTTGCGATAATAGTAACAGTGACCCGGGTTCAGGCGATTTTGCGTATAACGGTACCGGCAACGGATTTGTCGGTTATTGGCAGAGAAAAAGCGACAGTGGAACAAGCCCATATACCGGACGCTTTGCCGGAGAAATAGTGGTTGACTGGAGCAGAACCAGCAGCAATTTAACTCAGATTCCCAACCTGAAGACAGGCGTTGATATTCAGGAGCAGTGGGATGCAAATGAGAAAGGTAACGGAACGGTGTCACTTGATATCGGTTCAACGAATCTGCGCGCCAGCGGCAGCACCGCCCGTTATTCAAACAAGCAGAACTATCAGGGATTCAGATTTTCATCAAGCTTTAATTTTGCCATTGCGAATCAACCGACATCTGCAACGGTAACCGCAACTATCACAGCGAGAGTTGCAACATCTCAACCGAGCACAGTATTGAATATTTCATATGTCAATAAATCCTCGCTTCGTTCGGCGGTGCAGACTGCAGTTAATGCGGGCTATCATCCGGAGTGGTATACTACCGATACATGGAATGCATATAATGCCGCATTGATTAATGCGTGCAGAGTTCTCGGCAGACCCGACGTTACTGCCGGAGATTTGACAACAGCGGAAAGTAACCTTTCAGCCGCAAAAACCGCACTTTCAAGAAGCGGCATAACCGGAACATTAAAGGCAACGCACAAAACCCCTTCAAAAACATTGGTAACGGATACAAATGTAACATATTCTTTAGGCGATAACACAACTGCAGCTCAGAATTCTTATACCGGATACAAATGCACCGGATATACGGTATCAAAAACAACAAGAGCAATTACCACAAATACGGTAAACGAAAATTTGTTTAATGTGGCAAATTATGCATCAAGAATTAAAAACGGCGACTGCAAAAATATCACGTGGGCTGTGGCTGGAACTGTGATGGCTTTTGTCGGTACAGGAACCGATAACTATACCGGTCCGTATGATAAGGCAAATAATACATATATTGTTCAGGTTACTCCCGGAACAACATATACATATTCATTTACAACAGACCAGACCAATTACAGACACTTTATATTCAGCTATTCCTCAAATGGTGCTGTCGGCTATACAACAGCTTATGAAATAAACAGTAGCAGTGCAACAAGCGGTTTAACAAATGTTGTAAGGCAAAAAGTGGGCAATGTATGGAATGTAAGTGTTGATTATACCGTACCGAGCGGAATAAATTATCTGGGTTTCCGTTTTGGAACAAATACAAAAAACACATTAAACAGTACAAATAATATAACTCTTATAAAGAAGAACTCATCCTCATCAACAACTGCGCAAACATCATCAGGCAGTTCAGCCAACACATCCGAAACCATAACAAATAACTGCCATACCGAAACTTCTTATACATTTAATTATGAGCCGATAACTTATAAAATAAAATATGAAAATATAAACGGTGCATCATTCCCGCACGCATTGAATTATGTCGGAACAAACGGAAACAGCAGTGAAATGTACAACCCGACAACCATGAAATATAACGGTGAAGAGATGGGTTCGGGCTTCGGAAGCTGGTTTAAAGTTGAAAATCCGACAAGAACCGGATATATATTCGACGGATGGACAATTTCCGGCATGGATACAACCGAGCATACATATTATAACGGAAGCGCAACGCATTTCAACACGCAGACATTTGATATTGGTACAAGAGGTGATTGTTGGGAATTCTATAATCTTACTGCAACCGACGGCGCCGAGGTTACATTCACGGCAAAATGGACACCCATAACCTATACCGTAACATATAACGGCAACGGTAATACGGGCGGTTCAACCGCAGCTTCAACCCATACCTATGATGTGTCAAAAGCGCTTACCGCAAACGGCTTTACCCGCGTATATACCGTAACATATAATTATATGGACGCGACCGAGACGGGTGCGGCAACATCAACATCAACATATAATTTTGACGGTTGGGCAACCTCGTCAGGCGGAGCAGTTGCATATACCAACGGACAAAACGTAACCAATCTTGCAAGCACGCAGGGTGCAAATGTTAATCTTCATGCCAAGTGGAAGGACGGCGGAATAACTCTGCCTACTCCGAAGCGTACGGGCTATACATTCGGCGGTTGGTATACTGCACAATACGGCGCAGGAGATAAAATCGGTGACGGCGGCGAAACATATTATCCGACCTCGAATATTACGATTTATGCAAAATGGACGAAAAATAATTACACCCTGACAGTTGACCCCAACGGCGGTACTTATAAGGGCAGTGCGAACCCGACAGACGAGTCTGTTGCATACAATGATGAGGTAAATTTAGAGAATCCCGTTCGCTCCGGATATATGTTCGCGGGCTGGGACCAGACGTTTGAAATTGTTGACGGAAGAACAGAGGATACGAATGACCCCGTTCTGAACCTTAACAAGAAATATCCCGCCAGCGGTTACACAACCCATTTCAGCGACGGAAGCGGTATTACATCAACAGACGGTCAGGAGACAACAGGGGAGAAGTATACCCATTATAAAATGGTACAGAGCAGTGCATCTTCTGCCGATACATACCGTCACATATATTTTAATACTAATTATAATATTGCCGCGGGCGACACCGTAAACATTAAAATGTTTATCAGAAAAACGGCAAGCTCTCAGATAAACTGGAATCTGTACAACGGAAATAAGGGCAATGATTCCGGTCATAGAGTCGAGATTTTGTCAGCCGGAGCAGGAAATCTCAACGAATGGAAAGAAATCAGTTTCTCCCGTACATTCACTTCTTCCGATACTCTCGGAAATGTAGGTTATGTCGAGCTGTGCTCCGGAAATATCAAGGGATTGAGCGGCACAATTTCCGAATTTGACATCAAGGAAGTTACAACGACCATAACCCATGCCGACGGAACAACAACCGTTCTTCCGTCTGAGTTCTATATGCCCGCAAGGCATGTAACTCTTACCGCAAAATGGAGAGAATTTTACTATACAATAAAATTCAACGGCAACGGCGCAACAAGCGGTTCAATGAGCGACAAGTCCCTTAAGTTTGCGGAAAACTGGAATCTTACCCCAAATGCATTTACCAAGAAAGGTTATTATTTCAACGGCTGGAATCCGAATGAGGACCTCTCCGGTCAGACAACTTATACCGATGAGCAGCAGGTAAGAGGACTTTCCGCGGTGGATAAGGGTGTTGTAAACCTTTATGCAATCTGGGCAAAGAACCCCTATACCGTTAAATTCCTCGGCAACGGCGCAACAGGCGGAACTGGTGTTGAGTCCGAAAGCGGAGCGTATTATTATACTCAGCCGTTCTCATATGATACGGTGCAGAATCTGTATAATAACAAATTCGTAAGACAGTATACCGTTACCTACAGCTATGATAACGCAACAGGCGGAAAAGATAAGGAAAATGATACCGCGACATATACATTTACCGGTTGGAAAACCGCAAACGGAGCTGCCAATGAAGACGGAAAATCTGCATATTCTCAAGGCGAATCCGTAAACAATCTCACAAGCACAAAGAATGCAACAATCAGCCTTAATGCTCAATGGGATACAGGTTCCGTAACGCTTCCCTCGCCCACAAAAACCGGCTATACATTTGACGGCTGGTACGATGCGGAAATCGGAGGAAACAGAGTCGGCGGAGCAGGTGACCTCTATACACCGGAAGCCGGTATAACCCTCTATGCTCATTGGACACCGATACGCTATAGTGTTGAATTTGACGGCAACGATGCAACAAGCGGTTCAAAATCAAAAATCGAAAATGTTGCTTACGATTCACCTGTAGACCTTACCAATGACAGCATCACAGGCTTTAAGCGCAAATATACCGTAACATATAATTATAACGGTGCAACCGGAAACTATGGCAGAACTTCCGACCCGGCACCCTATACATTCAGCAAATGGAATACGAAAGCCGACGGAACAGGAACACCGTATGAAGCAACAAACGACGTTCACAATGTAAGCAGTACGGGCGGCACAGTTCCGCTTTACGCACAGTGGACTCCGGCTTCGGTAACTCCGCCGATACCCACGAAAACGGGTTATACCTTCAAGGGCTGGTATACCGATTCTGAATTTGAGAACAAAGCTGTTCTTGACAGCAGCGGCAAGTATACCCCCACGGCAACGGTAACCCTTTATGCAAAGTGGGAAGCCAATGTATATAATATTGCATTTAACGCAAACGGCGGTACGGGTTCGATGGATTCTATACAGAAAACCTGCTATACCGATAAGGCTTTACCGTTAAATGACAATCGCATAACCAGAACCGGCTATATATTCAGCGGTTGGAACACCGAGGCAAACGGCAGCGGAGACGCTTTTGCAGACGGCGCAGCCGTTACAACTGATTTGTCATTTACAAACGATGATACCGTAACGCTCTATGCGCAGTGGAAAGCAATAACCTACACCGTTACTTATAACGGAAACGACGCAACAAGCGGTTCAACCGCAACGTCAACCCATACCTATGACAAGTCGGAGCCTCTTACCGAAAACGGCTTTAAGCGTGAATATACCGTAAAGTTTAACGGTAACGGCGCAGACGGCGGCGACAGCCTTGCCGATAAGACGGCAATATACAGCTTTACGGGTTGGGCTGAATCGAACACCGGAACAAAGAAATATGATGATAAAGAAAGCGTAACCAATCTTGCAAGTACGCAGGGTGCAAGTGTACCTCTTTATGCAAAGTGGGCTCCGGGTTCGGTAACTCTGCCCACGCCCACGAAAACGGGCTATACCTTCGGCGGTTGGTATGGTTCAAGCACATTTACGGACGAGGCAAAGTTTGGTTCGTTTACACCTTCGGCAGATGTCACCCTCCACGCAAAATGGCTTGTAAATTCCTATACAATCATATTTGATGCCAACACAGGCTCGGGAACGATGGCTTCAATGCCGAAGACCTGCTATGCCGATGCAAGCTTAACCGCAAACGCATTTACGAAGACCGGCTATGAGTTCAACGGTTGGAACACTGAGAAAAACGGCAGCGGAATTGCTTTTGCAGATAAAGCAACGATTCATAATGACCTCACATATGTAAATGCGTCAACCGTAACCCTTTATGCACAGTGGAAAGCAATAACCTACACCGTTACTTATAACGGCAACGGCGCAACAAGCGGTTTAACCGATTCCTCAACCCATACCTATGACAAGTCGGAGCCTCTTACCGCAAACGGCTTTAAGCGTGAATATACCGTAAAGTTTAACGGTAACGGCGCAGACGGCGGCGACAGCCTTGACGATAAGACGGCAAAATACAGCTTTACGGGTTGGGCTGAATCGAACACCGAAGCAAAGAAATATGACGATAAAGAAAGCGTAACCAATCTTGCAAGCACGCAGGGTGCAAGCGTACCTCTTTATGCAAAGTGGGATTCGGGTTCGGTAACTCTGCCCACTCCCACCAAAACCGGCTATGCTTTCGGCGGTTGGTATACTTCAAGCACATTTGAGGACGGCACAAAGGTTGTAGGTTCTTATACACCTTCGGCAAATATCACTCTTCATGCAAGATGGATTACCAGAGTTCAGGATATAACCTTTGATGAGCAGTTTGACATTGCAAAATTCAGTTCTGCTTTAACAAAAGGAACGGTATCTGAGGCAAGCGTAAACGGTGATACCGTTACCATAAAAACAACCGATGGTCAGATTACGAATGCGGACAGTTATAAGATTCCCGTTGAAGAGCTTCAGGAATATATATTCAGCTATTCGCAGTATTCGCCCGATGCGATAGGTGACACCAAGAATCTTCAGGCATGGATAACCTTCTGGGACGAAAACGGAAATCCGGTTCAGATGAATTCCGCAGGTTCCAAAGCGTATACGGAAAATGAATTGGAACATTTCTATCCGAACAATAAAACAGATCTTGCGAATAATCAGAATCTTACGGCTGATGAGAAAAAAGATATAACATTCATTTGCTACTATGCGGACGGAGACTGGTATCAGTGGACTCCGACAAAATGGGCAGCATCAAGGTTCAACGGAAAAGATTCAATCTGCTCGGGTATGTGGAATGTTGATGTCGGAACGCACAGCGGAACAGGTGTATACGGCGGAACGAGGATTTATTTCCGTGCTCCTAAGGGTGCAAAGTATGTTTCGGTAAACTTCGGTGCAGAAGTTGCGATGACGGCAAACTTCAAGGATATATCCTTAAAGCGTGTTGAGCATTATACATTGCCCGACCAGATTACGGGAGAATCCTATAAGTCAACGGATAATTTCACATTCAATCCGCAGACGGACAGCTTCTATCATCCGGATTATGACGGATTTACATTCGATAAGTGGACAATCGGCAGCGGAACAACTCAGTTTACAAATTCCACCGATTTAACACAGTACAAGAGCGGCATTTCGCTCAAATCCAATTGGCACGAGAATAAGTACAGGATTGAATTTATCGGCAACGGAAGCAACGGAGGTTCAACACCTGCCAAAGAAAATGTACTGTACAGTGAAGAAGTTACCCTTACCAACGGCTTTACCCGCGGTTACAATATAACATATAAGAATTATAATGAAACGGGCGATACAACCGATGTTGCAGGATATTCGTTTACCGGTTGGACTGATGCCGGCGGAACAACATATTCGAACAACGCAAAGGTTTCAAAGCTTGCCGCTAAAGATAAGGATAACGATGAAATCAAGCTTACTGCGCAGTGGACATATGCTTCCTTAACGCTTCCTACTCCGACCAAAGCAGGTTATATATTTGCAGGTTGGTATTCGGACAGCAGTTTTACGAATTTTGTCGGTTTCGGCGGCGACAGCTATACCCCGACAGGTACCGCTACATTCCACGCAAAGTGGATACCCGCACCTCTTGATGTTACCTATGATGAGATGTTTGACATTAGCAAATATTCCGGAAAAAATGCAGATGTCAGCGGAAATACTCTTACCGTAACCAGCAACGAAACAAATTCGGGTGTACAGTATTCTGTTCAGCCCGGAAAAGAGTATGTTCTGAGCTACAATGAAGCCGTAGGTCCGGGAGCCGAGAACACAGCCGCACCTATTATCAGATTCTATGATGCAAACGGCAATGCTGTTGCATATTCGACAGAAGCTTATAACTTTACCGATATAAATCAATATTATGTTCCGAATAATGTTTCCGAGGGTTGGCTTAAGACAGATAAAATTATTGCAATTATACGGTATTACACTTCAGATGATGTCATTTATGCGTTCTTGCACCATGACTCATATAGCGGTTTAAATAACAGATTAGACTTCGGCTTAAATGTTGGAGATGAAGCCGCAGGAAACAAAAAATGCGCATATTATTTCATAGTACCTGCAAATGCGGCATATTCAACCGTTGAATTTTACTCAACTAACGGAACAACAACTTATAATGATATTTCATTCAGCCGTGTTGAGCATTATACTCTGCCCGAGCAGGTTGCCGGAGGAGCATTCACCGGAGCTGCTTACAGGAGTGCTGACGGTTATGACATCACGCCTCCCGCAAGAGACGGATTTACATTCAACTATTGGAAGAATACCGCAACAGGAGCGGAATTCGACCCGGATACTCTGAATGATTATCCCAACGGTGTAACTCTTGAATCGGTTTGGACGGAACACACCTATACCGTTCACTTTGACGGTAACGGCAACACGAATGCCGGTGCTTCAATAGCCGATATAACCGGAAAGAAATATACCGAGACATTCAATCTCCCGTATAACACTCTTCCCGATGACAAATCCGTATTTGAAAAGACCGGCTGGTATTTTGCAGGCTGGTCGGCAGACCCGTATGCAAAAGCCGACGATGAGGGTGTATACAGCGAGGGAGAGCCTGTAAGCAAGCTTGCCGCAAAGGTAAACAATCCCGATGAAATCACGCTCTATGCAGTATGGAGCAGAATCTGTTATACCATAAACTATTACAGTAAACCCGATGTACTTGAGTATACTCAGGAACGCGAATACGGTGACGAGAAATTGCTCGAAAACAATTTCTTCAGCTCGGAAAAAGTTTATTTCATCTACGGTGACGAGGGTCCCGATGTTGAGGAAAAATACAAGTGTACGGGAGAGCATCCGGAAAGCAAGGACGTCAGCTACAGAATTAAAGGCTGGGCACGCACATACAACGGCGAAGTGGCATATGCGGGCGACTTTAAGGGAGACCTGACCGATGCCGACGGAAAGCTCTTAAAGCATAACAGTACCATTGACCTCTATCCGTCGTGGGATACCGGAATTGAGTTTGTACTTCCGAATCCCGAAAGAGAGGGTCTGGACCTTGTCGGTTGGTATACGATAGGCGACTGGGAAAAAATTCAGGAAGACCAGCAGTATCAGGAGATGCGCTATCTCTGGAATCTCATCGCAGAAGAGAAAAAATATCCCGAATTTATCAAGGATGCGATGCCGGATGGTTGGGGCGAATCTGTAACGGAGCCTCAGATTCCCGAAGATTTCATCGACAGTTATAACGGCAATATTGACGATTTGGATAAGCAGGAGCTTTGGAATCTTATTGCTGAAGTGAAAAAATATCCCGCCTTTGTAAAGGATGCCATGCCCGCCGATTGGGGTACAATGAATCCTCCCGTTCCCGAAGGCTTTACATATGACGGCGATATCAATCAGCTGAGCATGTCGGAGCTTTGGAATCTGATTGCCGCACAAGGATTTGACGGATTTGCAGAAGATGCAATGCCTGATGGCTGGGGCGAAATGATTCCCCCGATTCCTGATGATTTCACTTATGACGGTGAAATAGATGTTCAGAGCCAATATTATGTCGGCAAGGGCGGCGAGAGAGTTACAATAGATAATCCCGGAACTCTCTATGCAGTATGGATGGATACAACCAGCCCCGATATCACGCTCAAAGGAATAACGAATAACTGCGCTGCACAGCAGACGGTTACCGTTACCTTCGGCGATGCCGGTAAGCTCGGAAGATATTATTTCGGCAATGATATTGCGGCTTCGGCAGATAAATATATTGCCTTTGAAGACGGTATAATCAACAAAACCTTAGATCTTACCGTTTCGGACGGAGGAATATATTATCTCTATCTGTACGATAAATCCGATAACTTCAATTATACGACATATACATTCTATAAGACGGAGTTTGACGGCGAGCGTACGGCAAACGAAACCACAGCTGCGGTTGTAACCTATTCGGGCAACAGCATAACATTCAGTGATGAAATTAAGAATATTGCAAGAGCGGGTTATAATTACAACGGTTGGTTTGAGAATGAAACCTACAGCGGTACGGCATACCGTGACAGCTATACACCTGTAAAGAATACCGTTCTTCACGCAGGCTGGACTCCGAATGTGGTTCGCTTTAATGAGAATAAGACTGTTGATGACAGCAGAGTTACCGAAAATCTTATTGCTCCCACATGGAAATCAAGCTTTGACGGCTTGACCGTAACGCGTGATTCTTCCGAAACAATCAAGGTCAGCGGAACCCAGACATCTGATGTGACTCTCTTCACTTCACCGTTTGACCCGGATGCCGAAACAAATTACAGAGTTACCGTTGAGTTATGCGGCGGAACGGTTGCCGGAGACGGATACCTTGTTGTTGAGTTTACCACCACTTCGGGCGAGGTGCTCGGTGAAGATATTAAGTATATCTATGATTACAGCACCGGAGCAAACGGTTCGGCGGTATTCAGCTTCAACAGCGAGCAGGCAGGCAAAATAGGCGGAATCAGGGTTTGGCTCTGCGGCGGCAGCGGAAACACATTCTCCGACTATCAGTTCAGAGTAAAGCTTGAAAAGGCTTCGGCAGGCGATGCCTACGCATATTCAAAGAATGCAGCTCACATAGTTGCGCCTGCTTCGGTTTATGCTTCATTGCCCACGCCGGAAAGAACGGGCTACACCTTTGACGGTTGGAGCACGGTTATAGACGGCGAAGCTGTTTCAAATACGTTTAATTTCGGTGCAGTCGTCGGTACGCAGACATTCTATGCAAAATGGAAGGCAAATACCTACACAATAGTATACACAGGCGGCAGCGCGAATTATATTAATTTTGAAGCCGGCAATGAGCCTAAGCAGACCTGCACATATGATACAGACTTCTATCTCCTTGCAGAGGAAGCCGTTAAGAATTATTACGAGCGCAAGTTCAAGGTAACATATTACCCCGACTGCGAAGATGCAACAATAGAAGGAGAAAAAGGCCCGATAGAGATAGAGGTTAAATCAACATTCGCAGGCTGGAAAGACGAAAACACCGGAAAGGTTTATACTGCGGAGCTTGAAATCAAAGAGCTCCAAAAGAACTTAACTTCGGTGAACGGCGGAATTATTGAGCTTGTTGCTCAGTGGAAGGATACCGAGATAACTCTTCCGACTGCGGAGCGTCCCGTCGGCCCTGCCGGAGAAAAGTATAATCTCCAGGGCTGGTTTGAGAGCAAGGCGGATAATGCAAAGCGTCTCGGCGGCGCAGGAACAAAATATACCGTCAGCGCAGATACCGACTTCTATGCAAAATGGACTCCCGTTGATATAAAGGATAAGAATATTGCTTATGACTTTGCGGAGAAAACAACATTCTCGGTTATTGATGTAAACGGATATGATATTATTCCCGCAAATCTTAAAGAGGCAAAGGTTATCATCGGAAGCGGACTTAAAAACTCAGAGTTAATCCATATGCCGACTGCAAATTCAAACATCAACGAGGGCTTCTCGGGCAGTTATTCGGTTCAATTTCTCGACGGCGGAAGCACGAATCTTATATTCAGCATTCCCGACGGTGAGGACGATGAAAATTACACCAATTTCAAGAATGCGTTGACTCAACAGTCAACAGTGCTGTTCCTGTCGGGCTCCGATTCATTCACCGGAACTGCTTCCTTCTACTTTGAATTTGCTTTCATAGAAGAAGGCGAAGCGGAAGATAAATGGCAGTATATCACCGGTAAGATTAACATTGTTCCCGCAAACTCGGTTTACTATGAGGAAACGGTATTTGATGTTAACGATACTATAAACGAAGAAGATGAAAACTACGGCTCCGAATGGGCAGCCGAAGGTACAAAGAGCCTTGATTCAAATGCCGGCGTGATTGAATATCAGGCATACGGTTACAGCCGTGAATACAGAGGTTCAATGACATATTCGGCAGGCACGGCGATTAAAGCGGATGTTTCCGAGTTCCGTCCCTCAAGTAAGATGAGAGAGTTTAAGTTCAGTGGTGCGGGCTTTGAGCTTGTTTCGGATTGCGGTCCGAATACCTCGGCACTTATGGTTTATGTCTGGAGGTGTGTCGGCGAAAATTACAGACTGATTGCCAACTCCGTTGTTGACACACGCATAACGGACGAAAATCTCGTCTCTGACGGATTGCTCAAGCAGGTTCCCGTTTATCACTTCCTTTCAACCGAAACAGCCGAATATCTTGTTCAGGTTTGTGCAATTTATGTTGAAACCGAGCTCAGCGAAGATGTTGTTCAGGGCACAAAGAGCTTCAACGAGCTTACCGATGAGCTTGAAGAAATCGGCGTTAAGGTCGATGAAAAGCTTCTTGAGGTCAAGGCTGTGAATAAGGCAGAGGCGGAAGAAGCTCAGGCAGAGGAAATCATCTTCAACAGATATTCGCCCATTGATGTTCTTAAGGCAGTCACCGCAGAGCAGAGACTTCTCGGCACCGGCGAGGATACGAGCACGGGTTATATAGACGGCATCAGAGTATATAAGCCGACAGAGGACGAAAGCTCCTATTATTCATGGGAAAAGGATGCCACGTTCTTCAATATCCTTCAGCGTACAAGAGACGAAGCCGGAGCGCTTACGGAATATCAGGTTGACGGTCAGAACGATATGATTGATGAAATCTATCTTGCACCGAAGAACGGTGAGAATATAAGCTCAACGGCATTCTCGATAGACGGCTTTGAGAGCGGCAAGAACAGAATTATGGTTTCTCTCCGTGCAGCCAACGGCGAAACCGAGGTTTATGTCAGCGGCGGCGAGGGAAGCACAGGAAAGATTGTTATCAATCTCGACCACTCAACCGAGATGTACTATGATATAACCGATGCGGTTGTAAACGGAACGGTTGTTATTTCCAACAACGGAAACGGTTATGCGGCAGTATGTAATCTTAAGGTTACCGCCGATAACGGTACAATAAATGTCACTCCTCTTGCTCCTCAGAAGATTGAGGGCATAAGAGCAATGCTTTCATCTGTTGCATCGCTGAGCAACATAGCCTATACTCCGCTTGTTGAGCCCAAGCCTCAGAAAGAGGAACAGGGTGAACAAGGCGAGCAGGGCGATAATCCTCCGTCAGGCGATACCGCAGCTGTTAAGATATTCAAGTTTGAAAAGAGCACCAACAGTGTTGAGGTCGAATACAGAAGCACGGTTAAATTCTATGCCGTTGAAGCAGCAATACCCGGAGGTTCAAAGCTCTGCTGGTATCTGAACGGCAAGAGAGACTATGCTTCCGACGGAAAAGGAATCCTCGTTCTCACAGAGCTTACGGAACAGACGGCAGTTCAGGCAAAGATTCTCGGCGAGGACGGTTCCGAGCTTGCCGAATCCGGAAAGGTAACGGTTAAGGTTAAGGGCGGATTCTTCCAGAAGCTTATAGCATTTATCAGAGGTCTGTTCAGAAAGCTTCCCGTTTACGATTTCAAACCCAACAAATAAGTAAAAAATCACCGTGTCGTGAGATACGGTGATTTTTTACATAAATATTGATTTTTTCAATAAGTTGTTGTATAATATCTATATTATCACGCATTATGTGAGAAAGGAAAATTAACATGAAAAAACAGTTAAAACGCATTATTTCCGTTATTCTCTGTGTTGCCGTTCTTGTGCCTTGTGCAGTAGTTGTGGGCAGCGCCGAGCAGCCCCAAAAACAGTCGGCGGCTGAGTATCCGCTTGTTTTTGTAACGGGTATCGGTCAGTCATACAGCTATTATTATCAGAATGTTGACGATGCTAAGGCAGATATTGCCGACAACGCCGTAGGCAGAGCGAATGCACGCTGGAATCTTTTCTGCAACGATTTCGGTTTTGCATTCAAAGAGCCTGCAACATATGTTTCGATTCTTGCCCTTGTCGGCGGACTTCTCGGAACTCTTGTAACCGGCTTCAATCTTCTCAACAGAAAATCGGTTGATAATATTGTTAAAACTCTTTTCAGATACAACACGATTGATGAAAACGGCAAGCTTCCCGAAAATGTTGTAACTCCGAGAGCGGATTGCAGCGTTGCCGAAATGACCGAGGAGCAGAAGGATAATTTCTACAGAACCATTCCCTGCCAGGAAGTAGTAGGCGATGTGGGCGAGGATATGCTCTATTGCTTCAACTATTCCGCATTTTCATTCACCTTTGATAATTCCGATGCTCTTAACGATTTCATAAACGATGTTGTTCTTCCTCAGACCGGCAAGGATAAGGTTGTTCTTATCCCCATGAGCATGGGCGCATCTGTTGTAAGCGCATATCTCCATGATTACGGCAATCAGGGTAAGGTTGCCAGAGTAGTCAGCATCGTCGGCGCATGGCTCGGCAGCGATATTCTTGCCGACCTTATTGAGCTTAAATATTGCAGCGATTCACCCGATAAATTCTATAACGGCGTTATCGCAGACCTTATCGGCGAGCCCTGGGGCTATGTTGTAAATATTGCTCTTCGTATATTCAGAAAAGCAGCTCTCAGAGGCATTGTTGATGAAATCATTGATTCAATAGTATGCAATCTTGTTATGAGAACTCCGTCTCTCTGCGGACTTGTTCCTCCCGAGAGGTATCCCGCAATCAGAGCCGCAAGACTTGAAGGCAAGCCTGAATATGCTTATATAATGGCTCAGACCGACAGATATTATGAGGTTCAGAAGAATCTGAAAACAACCCTCACAAAGCTTCACGATGAGCAGGGTGTTGAGTTCTACTATATCGCAGGCTACGGCCTCGGCTTCGGCGATGTAAGCAGTGATTATGAGTTCTTCAAATTTATGAGAACAGCCGAAACCACCAATTCCGATGAAATCATTCAGATTGAATCAACCGCAACAGGTGCAACCGCCGTTAAACCCGGTGAGCAGTTTGACAGCTCATATCTCGGTTCACACGATGCAAAATACATTTCTCCCGATAAGTCGGTTGACCTTTCAACCTGCTACTATCCCGATAATGTATGGCTCTTTGAAGGCCAGAAGCACGAGCTTGAAAACAATAACACCGCTCTTAAGCTTGCATTTGAGCTTGCCTGCGGAAAGATAAAGAGCTCCAACGATAAGCCCGAAACTTATCCGAGATTCAATGACTCAAGAGACCTTAAGAAGCTCAAGAGAAGTTATATTCCAGACCTTGAAAAGTGGCTTGAAACCAATGTTCCGACTGCCGACCAGCAGAAGCTCATTGATGACAACACCAAGGCTGTTAATGAAATGATGGCAAAGACCATCAACAACAGAGAAGAGGACGATAAGGTTATCGAAGCATATTACGATATGCTTGTAACAATCGGCGTTTACAGTGCACCGGAAGAGCCGAGCGCATTTGACACCGCTCTTAACAACGGACTTAAAACCGCAAACGATGTTGTTTACAACATTTTCGGTGCAAAGGGCTTCCTTGATTTCTTTAAGAAAAATCCGTAAATAAAAAAGCCTTTCTCCGAGCGAGAAAGGCTTTTCCATAGCGAGGGATAGATATGAAAATAAAGGCTGCATCATTCAATATTATGCACTGCGAAAATTTTCAAACAGAGAAAATCGAATATGATAATTTCGCGGAGCTTATCAAATCGCTTGATGCCGATGTTATAGGACTCAACGAGGTTCACGGTAAAGGCGAAATGGAAAATTACGATTCTCAGGCTGAAATTCTCGCCTCAAAGCTCGGATATAACGGCTTTTTTGCCAAGGCTACCGAAATAGACGGCGCCAACCCGTTTGGAAATGCGGTACTGACCCGCTGCCCGATAAAGAGCGTTGAGGTTATTCCCATTCCCGACCCCGACCCTAAAACGGGTGATGAATATTACGAAACACGCTGTGTGCTTAAAATGAAGCTTATGCAGCCGGATATAACATTTATGATAACACATTTCGGCTTGAACCCTGATGAACAGCAGAACGCGGTCAAGACAGTTCTCGACAATATGCCCGAGAGCAGATGCGTTCTGATGGGTGACCTCAATGTCAGACCCGATAATCCCATGCTTGACCCGATTCGGAAAGTGATGAACGATACCGCATCGGCAAGCGGCGAAAAGCTGTTTTCGTTTCAGGCGGATAAGCCGGACAGAAAGATTGACTATATTTTCACAAGCAGAGATATAAAAACTCTCAGCGCAGAAGTGCCCGATAAGGTGCTTTCAGACCATCTTCCGATAATCGCAGAGCTTGAATTTTAAGGAGGTAACTCAATGATATTCTGGAGAATTATTTCGTGGATAGCAACCTTCGGCGTATTTGTTGCAGGCGTATTCAGCGGCACAAACAATTCCGATTTTACATGGAATTATAAAAAAGATGTTGAATCGGTAAAATTTTATGAGAATGATTTTGAATCTGCCGTTCCGCAGACCGATATATATTCCATAATTAAAAACCACCTTGAAAAAGGCGGCGAAAAGGAAAACAAGGTTATTGTTATCGGATATGACGGCTGCCGTGCGGATAATCTTACTATGTGCGGCAATCCCGAAAGCAGCGGCATTCTTACCCTGCTCGGCAAAGGCGGTCATGCCGTGCTTTCCTATTGCGGCGGCAAAAATTATCCCCGTATAAACACTCAGGCAACCTCAACCGCTCCCGGCTGGTGCTCAATGCTTACGGGTGAATGGGCTGATGTTCACGGCGTTACGGATAACGGCATTCCGAAATCAAACGAGCATCTTACCTTGCTCACGACTCTTGTTGAAAACAAAACGATTGATTCCTCCGCATTCTATGTTTCGTGGGGCGGTCACTTCAATGATGAGGACAGCACCTATTATCCCGAAAGACAGTATATTGCTCAGAATGAACTGAATGCGAATTTCGTCTGCGCGGGCGGAGATGACGGTACATATGCAAATGTTATGGGAGATATTGCAAAGGATAATTGCTCCGACTTCATCTTCTCTATTTTTGAATACTGCGACCATACGGGACACGATACGGGCTTCTGCAAGAACAATCCGGAGCAGGTCAAGGCTTTTGCCGATGTTGAAAAGGCTGCCGCAGATATTATCGGTGCGATTGAAGCACGCGAAAATTACGAAAACGAGGATTGGCTTATTATCATAACCTCCGACCACGGCGGTTATAATTCCTGGCACGGCGGTCCCACGATGCAGGAAAGATATACATTTATAGTTACCAATAAATAAGAAAAAGGGACTGTTTGGGCAGTCCCTTTAAGCTGTATTCGCGGCATTCAGTTTTTATTCGGCAAAACAAGATAATCTATTGCGGAATCCTTATCTATGAGCTTATAAATCATATCCGATATTTCGTCGGCGGATTCTTTCATTCCTTCGTCAAACCAGAAACGGAAAACCGAGAAAATCGCTCCGACATAGTAGTGAACGGCATATTTTCCTTCCTTGCTTTCGCTTGCAACGGGAAAATAATCGTAAATTCTGTCGCCGAGCATATCGGAAAGCATATGGGCAAGACCCGCGTCATAAACTGCTTTTATAACGGGAGCATTTTCCTGAAAGAACAGCGATAAATATGTTATTATGGTTTTGATATTCTCCGCTTTTTCACCGCTCAGACTTTCAACGAGCTTTTTTTCCTCTTCTTCAAGGTGATTTATCAGAATTTCGTCCTTGCTCTTGTAATTTCTGTAATAAGCCATACGGGAAACGCCGGCAAGAGCTGTTATATCGGTTATGGAAATGCTGTCATAGGGCTTTTCCTGCATAAGTCGGAGCAGAGCCGTGATGATACATTCCTTTGTCAGAATATTAACTTCATTCTGTTTTGCCATTACATTTTCTTCCTTTTTGTAACATAAGAATAAATGTTATTGATTTGTTCATAAAGATTTGTTACACTCGTAACAGTTACAAGTGTAACATTTTTAAATAAGTTTGTCAAGTAACCGTTTTCACGGAGCAACGAGGTATAAAGATGCTTAAACTCAAAAATATCGTAAAGGAATATCCGACCGGTGATACCAAGGTTGTTGCACTTAAGGGCGTGGATGTTGAATTTCGCAAAAGCGAATTTGTGTCCATTCTCGGTCATTCGGGCTGCGGCAAAACAACTTTGCTTAATATTATCGGCGGTCTTGACCAGTACACAACGGGTGACCTTATAATTGAGGGCAAGTCCACCAAGGATTTCAAAGACGGAGACTGGGACAGCTACCGAAATCATTCGGTTGGTTTCGTTTTCCAGAATTATAACCTTATCCCTCATCAGACCGTGCTTGCCAATGTTGAGCTTGCGCTGACTCTTTCGGGTGTTTCCAAATCGGAAAGACGCGAGAGAGCAAAGGAAGCGCTTGAAAAGGTCGGACTGGGTGACCAGCTCAATAAGAAGCCGAATCAGATGTCGGGCGGTCAGATGCAGAGAGTTGCCATTGCGAGAGCATTGGTAAATAATCCGGAAATTCTTCTTGCCGATGAGCCTACGGGTGCTCTCGACTCCGAAACAAGCGTTCAGATAATGGAGATTCTTAAGGAAATCTCCAAGGAAAAGCTTATCATTATGGTTACCCATAATCCGGAGCTTGCCGAGCAGTATTCAACAAGAATAATCCGTCTTGTTGACGGTAAAATAACCTCCGATTCAGACCCCTATACCGAGGAAGAGCCTGCCGAAAAGAAGCAGGAGAGCAAAAAGGCGAAGAAGCCGTCAATGTCATTCTTTACGGCGCTTTCTCTTTCACTCAATAACCTGCTCACAAAGAAAATGAGAACGTTTTTAACCTCATTTGCGGGCAGTATAGGAATAATCGGCATTGCTCTTATTCTTTCTCTTTCAAGCGGATTCCAGGCTTATATTGATTCCATTCAGCGCGAAACGCTCACATCTTATCCCGTTACGGTTGAGAGCGCAACGATGGATTTCAGCAGTATGATGAGCAATAATAACGGCGATAATGCTCCTGGTCAAATCACTCACGGCAAGGATAAGGTTTATTCCAACACCATGGCGGCGAGTATGATGGAGAGCTTTACCTCCGATATATGGGCTAACGACCTTGCAACATTTAAGGAATTTCTCGAAAGCGGCAGCAGCGGAATTGAACCTTATGTAAGCAGCATTCAGTATACCTACGGCGGAAAGATGAATATTTATTCAGCCGATACCGAAAACGGCTTGAATCAGGTTTATCCCAGCCCGATTATTGATATGGGTCAGTCGATGATGAGCAATATAAATCTGGGCGGTCTTGATACCTCAAGCCTTGCAAGCTATGAAAAATATTATAACTCCTGGCAGGAGCTTATCAATAACGATGAGCTGCTTGATTCGCAGTATGATGTTCTCAAGGGCGCGTGGCCGAAGAATTATAACGAGGTTGTGCTTATCGTTGATAAGAATAACGAAATCAGTGACCTTGCAATTCAGGGTCTCGGCATTGCCGATTCGGGTTCAATGATGGACGCATTTATGGCTATGCAGAACGGCGAGGACTATGAACCGAAGCAGTATGAAATCGAATATGACGATATAATCGGCAGAACCTTTAAGCTTGTATTTGAGCCGGACTTCTTTGCTTATAACGATGAAGAAAAGGCGTGGGAGGATATGAGCGAAGATGATGACTATGCAAAAATGCTCGTTGATAACGGCGAAGAAATAAAGATAGTCGGTATCATCAGACCCAAAGAGGGTTCGCTTATGGTTGCCACAACGGGTGCTATAGGCTATACCTCGGCGCTGACCGAATATGTTGTAAATAAGACTAACGAATGTGAGCTGGTTAAGGCTCAGAAGGCAGACCCCAAAACTGATGTTTTCACGGGACTTCCGTTTGAAAAGGCAGAGGATAAGAAAGCCGAGGCCGATAAAAAGGAAGAGCCGAAAACAGCAGGAGTGGGACTTGACTGTGAAATTGAAAAGCCCGAAGCTCAGTTCCTTGATAAAAAGACAGAAGCTCCCGAGATAAAGGCAACGGCGAATATGTATGATTTCAGCAAGGTTGAAGCCGTTACCGAGGAGGAAGTTTATGCAAATATAGATGCCAATTACAGCGGCGAAGAAGCCAAGGCGATGAAGCGCACCGTTGAGCTTATGCTTAAGGACAGTCTCACAAAAGACGAAAAAGAAGAGCTGATTGATTATATCGACCAAATGCTTAAGACTAACCCCGTTCAGGGTATCAATGTAAGCGGTAAGCAGGCTTATAATCTCTATCTTTCCAAGATGAACAGAGAAAACAAACTTAAAATGCTGGCTTCTATGATGACCGGAGAGGGCGGCGCAAACGCAGGAGAAAATCCGGGTGAACAGCCTGCGGATACCCCCGTTGAGCCGGAGCCGGAACCCGAACCCGAGCCGGAGCCGGAGCCGCTTGCAAAGAGCTATGAAGAAGCACTCCAAATGCTCGGAGTCGGCGATATAAAAACTCCGCTGAGCATTAACATTTATCCGCTTGATTTTGAATCAAAAGACGCAATAGCGGAGATAATCAAGAAATATAACGCTGATGCAGAAGCAAGCGGCAACGAGAAGCAGGCAATAAAATATACCGATTATATCGGACTTCTGCTTTCATCGGTTACGAAGATAGTCAATGTTATTTCCTATGTTCTGATTTCGTTTGTTGCCATTTCGCTTGTTGTTTCTTCAATAATGATAGGAATTATAACCTATATTTCCGTGCTTGAAAGAACCAAGGAAATAGGTATTTTAAGAGCAATCGGCGCTTCCAAGAGAGATATTTCGAGAGTATTCAACGCCGAAACGCTCATTGTGGGCTTCGTTTCGGGAACGCTCGGTATTCTGATAACCGTTCTGCTCAATATCCCGATAAATATGGTTATCAAGCATCTGACAAATATCCCCGATGTTTCACAGCTTCCCGTAAACGGTGCAATAATCCTTGTGTGCATCAGTATGTTTTTAACTCTTGTTGCGGGACTTATCCCCTCGGGAATAGCCTCACGCAAAGACCCCGTTGTTGCACTCAGAACAGAATAAAAATCAGGGCTTGCGGCTGCAAGCCCTTTTTTAATTCGGAATTACCCGAATATTGAAGCAACAATAAGGCATAACAGCAGACCCGTAACCGTCGGAAGTGCGGCAGAAAGCAAGGTCCATTTTGTGCTGCCCGTTTCCTTTTTTATTGTTATCAGCGTTGTTGTGCAGGGTGAATGAGCAATGAACAGCAGAATAACGCAGATTGCCGTGACGGGTGTCCAGCCGTTTGCGAGGAACAGTTCTTTCATTCCGGCAATGCTCAGCGCATCGGCAGGTGCTCCGACGGCGGAATACGCCATAATTATTATCGGAATTATTATTTCGTTTGCAGGCAGACCGAGTATGAATGCGAGCAGGATTATGCCGTCAATTCCGAAAAGCCGTGCAAAAGGGTCAACAAAATCGGCGCAGATTTTAAGAAGCGAAGCGCCGTCAACCGTTACATTTGCCATACACCATATGAATATTCCCGCAGGAACGGCAACCGCAGCCGCTCTGCCGAGAACAAACACCGTTCTGTCAAGCACGGAACGGATTATTATTTTGCCCACCTGCGGAACACGGTAGGGCGGCAGCTCAAGCGAATATGATGATACGGCGCCTTTCAGAACCGTGACCGAAAGCAGCTTTGTTGCGGCAAAGGTGAGAATTATTCCGATTGAAACGGCGGCGGTAAGCAGCAGGGCATAACGGAGCGTTCCGCCTGCCGTCCCGATGAAAAACAGTGTTATAACCGAAACTATTGCCGGAAATTTTCCGTTGCAGGGAACAAAGCTGTTTGTGATTATCGCAAGCAGTTTTTCTCTCGGGGAATTTATAATTTTTGCGCCCGAAACGCCGACGGCATTGCAGCCGAAGCCCATACACATCGTGAGTGCCTGTTTTCCGCAGGCGTTGCAGGATTTAAAGGGCTTATCGAGATTATATGCAGCTCTCGGCAGGTAGCCGAGGTCTTCAAGTATCGTGAAAAGCGGAAAGAAGATTGCCATGGGAGGCAGCATAACAGAGATTACCTTTGCAGGCACGCCGTAAACCCCGTTGATAAGGCAGTCACATAGCCAAGCGGGCAGGGGAGAAGCGGTAAGCAGAGCGGAAAGCTTTAACTGACCGGCGGAAAACAGCCGCATGAGCAGGTCGGAGGGGTAGTTTGCCCCCTTGACCGTGAGCCAGAAAATCAGAGTCAAGAGCAGGAGCATAACGGGGTAGGCGGTGTATTTGCCTGTTAATATACGGTCAATTTTCCTGTCTCTCTGTGTTGCTTTTTCATCGCAGGATATACAGCCGTCACAAAGATTGTGAGCCGTTTCAACAACGGAACGGGCGATTATATCTCCTGACTTTTCGGGGTCAACACCGCTTTCGGCAAGAAGCTTTTTAGCTTTTGCCAGAGCAAGAGTAATTTCCGTGTCCGAGAAAAAATCTTTTCCGAGTGCAGAGCGAATATCTTTTTTCATCATTTCATCGCTGTCAATCATACGCAGAGCCAGCCATCGGCTGTTAAGCCTTCTGCATTTATCTTTTATGACGGGTTCAATAATGCCGACGGCTTTTTCAATGCAGTCGGGATAACGGATTCTGAAATCGGAATCGGGAATACTTTCAAAATTATCTATTGTGCTTTCAAATTCACGGAGACCTTTTTTCTTTCTTGCGGCTGCGCCGATAAACGGTATTCCGGTTTGCTCCGTGAGCTTTTCAAGGTCAAGCGAAATATTTTTGCGCTTTGCTTCGTCCATGAGGTTAACGCAGACGATAACCTTTCCGCCCGTTTCGGCTATTCCGAGGGCGAGCACCATATTTCTTTCAAGGCAGGTTGCATCGCACACCACCGCAACCGCATCATGCTTTCCGAAGCAAACGGCATTTCTTGCGGCAGCTTCATCGGCAGAGCGCGCCATAAGAGAATAAGTCCCGGGAATATCAACAATTTTAATTCGCCCGTTTTTGCCGCTGAACCAACCCTCTGCGGTTTCAACGGTTTTGCCCGACCAATTTCCCGTATGCTGATTAAGTCCCGTCAGACCGTTAAAAACCGTGCTTTTGCCTACATTCGGATTGCCGGCAAGAACGATAACGGGTTCATTCGCCATTGCTCAGCGCCTCCGTTTCGATAAGAGAGCATTCTTCACTTCGCAGAGCGAATACAGCGCCTCTTATAAGAAAAGCTCTCGGGTCGCCCGGGGGACTTTGACCAACACATTTTACGGTTGTTCCCTCGGTTAAACCGAGGTCAAGCAGCCTGCGTCGCACACCGTCCGGCGCATGAATCGTTTTCACTTTTGCGCTTTCGCCGATTTTTATATCATTCAAATTACCGTGCTTCATACTCTCACCCCTGAATATCTGTCATTTACAATATATTCTCAGGGGAAAAGAGTGTGACTGACGGGCAAAACCCGTCAGTTTGTTATTTTTATATATTGTATGGCGGTATGACCACATACCGCCGTTTGTCGTCAAAATCTGCGATTTTGACGGTTTGCCTTCCCCTTGAGGGGAAGGTGGCGGCGCAGCCGTCGGATGAGGTGAAATTCGGAATTATAATGTCGCTTCACGGCAACACCTCATCAGTCACTTCGTGACAGCTTCCCCTCAAGGGGAAGCCGATTTTATCGCTACGCCAATTCAAGGCTTGCGCCGTGTCGGCGGTATGTGGCCATACCGCCATACAATGAGGTAAAAAAGCGGTGTATCCATTCGGATACACCGCCAAGCTTATAAATTAAATTCTTGCGCTAATTTAATTCTTTCAGCTTAAGTAAAAGCTCTGATTATGCCTTCTTCTTTGTGCAAACGTATGCAGCAGCAGCGGCAACAGAGATAGCTGCGAAAGCAGCGATACCAACGGAAGCAGAACCGGTTTCAGCAGGAGCTTCAGCCTCGGTAGCCTCAACGGTGGTAGCCTTCTCGTTCATGCCATAGAGAGCCTTAATCTTCTGCTTAAGGTTGTTGATGAGTTCTTTGATTGTAGCGTTATCGCCAAAGCCAAGAGAACCAACCTTAGCTTCGAGGTCGGCAACAGCGCCGGCAACGGAAGCCTGAGAAGCAGCGTTCTCGATGAGAGACCAGATCTTGTTTATGAGTTCCTTAACCATGTCAAGGATACCGGTGTTCTGGAAAATGTCAACGAGGTTGCTGATGAGAGTTACAACATCAGTGCCGATGTACTTGTCCCAAGTATACTCAGCCTCATGCCAATGGCTGTCAATGTGGTCATTGTATTCAGCCATGTTGTCGAATACTTTGCTGCAAGCAGAGCAGACATAAGATGTGGGAGCAACAGTAGGCTCGATGATGTTCTTGGGATTCTTTGCACAAGCATCCATGTGAATCGACATAAGCGTTTCATCATACTCACCGTTGCAGTAGGGGCACTTCTGATTCGCAGCAAAAGCCATAACTCCGCATGAGAGAACCATAGCAACTGCAAGTACAAGTGCGATTACTTTTTTCATAGTGAACCATTCCTTTCAATTTTTATTGCAAGAGCAACAATTGTTAACTTAGTTTATCATATATAATATTATTTGTCAACAGGTTTTATAATAAAAATCGAGGAAGAAATGCAAAAATTTTGATTTATCATAAAAAATATTATGTTTATTTTGACTAATCGGAGATTATTTTCAATTAGGAATTTATTTTCTCACATATTCAATCAATACCAATATATAATGGTATACAACCGGCAGAACGATTGCGGGGAGCATATTGAGCGTTTTGAATTTCTTTTCAAGCAGGAAATTAAAACCGATAGCCATAATTATCGCATAACCGACATAGCAGACCTGGTTCATAACCTCACCCTGAAGAATGCTGTCAAGCTGACCTGCAAGCAGAGTTATTCCGCCTTGATAAAGAAAAAGAGGAATGAAACTGAAAATTACGCCGAAGCCGAGCGTTGCTCCGAAAATTATTGCGGCGGTAAAGTCGAGCGCACTTTTGACAACGAGAATGGAGCTGTCACCCGTCAGACCGTCCTGAATAGAACCGACTATCGCCATTGCGCCGACACAAAAAAGCAGAGTTCCGTTGATGAAGCCCGAAGCAAAGCCGCCCTTTTTGAGCTTTTTTTCAACCTTGTTGCAGAAGCCTGAAAAGCGTGCGTCAAGCCGCAGAAGCTCTCCGATAAATGTTCCGATAACGATGAACACAACAAGCAGAAGCTCGCCGCTGCTTGAAAGAACACCGTTTTCGCTTTTTATCATATTGGAAATAACACCGTTCAGACCGACAACAAGCACGGCAATGCCGAGAGATTTATAAATGCTGTCGGTGTAGCTTTCTTTTATGCCTTTTCTGAACAGCAGTCCTATTGCACCGCCTGCCGCAACCGCAGCACAGTTTATCAGGGTACCTGTCATATGTTCCTCCGCTATTTATATTCTTTGCACGCATTTTCAAGCAATTTAAAATCATTACATCTTTTAGAAAGAGGAGAAGCATCTCCTTCTCTAAGCTTTATGGAGTATACGGTTTGCGCATTTTTACAAATTTTATTTTGAATGGATTTAATAATACGATATTCTGCAAGCAACAGTGTGCGATATTTTTCGTCTTTCTCGCACGATATGTTAACATATTTTCTTTCGGAATCAGGAACAGGAAACATATTGTTTATATTTATAACGGCATAATTGCTTATTTTGATGAAATCAACAGATTCCTTCATCTTATCGTGTTTTGATTTATACGAAGAGAGAGGGGCAAAATAATTAAATCCGTTAATTTCAAAAACAATGCCTATATACTTGCGTTCATTTTTTTGATTAGGCTTTTTATTCATAAAAAGGTGAGGGGCAAATTGTGACAAGTAATTTATATAGCGGTTGTTTATTTCATATAATTTTATATTATCCGTAATGTTCACCAACCTTTATAAACAAATACAACGGGAGCAAGAACAAAACTTACTCCCGTTGTAAACACTCGCATTCAGAGCTGCGATACACTCTCTTTTAACTTTCTTGAAAGAACCAAGAGAAGTTCACACTGTAAGTTTCTCATTTTGGGCTGAGATACACCCTTACATATAGTATATGAAAAAATATCGGAATTGTCAATGCTTTTTTATAATTGTTAAATTTTTATTTGCTGTATTTGCCTCTGGCTACATACTTTGTATGGAGAACCTCGTGAGCAATGTGGCTGCCGGGCTTCTCAAAATACTCGTTGTAAACAGTCTTAACAGCTTCGCTGTCGTGAGACTTTCTCAAAGGCAGGTTCTTGTCCGCTTCGTAGAGCGCCTTACCTCTGATACCCTTAAGGTCAACAAAATTGCGAACCTTTGCAGGCTGAACGGGCTGTCCGCCGCCGTTTACGCAGCCGCCGGGACAAGCCATAATCTCAATGAAGTGATATTCGCTCTTGCCGTCTCTGATGTCTTCCATAATCTTCTTGGCATTCTTAAGACCGCTTGCGGCGCAAACCTTGATTTCCATACCGTTAACGGTGTAGGTTGCTTCCTTGATGCCCTCTGTTCCTCTGACCTCTGTGAAGTCAAGGCTCTTGAGCTCCTCGCCGGTGAGAACTTCAACCGCTGTTCTCAGAGCAGCTTCCATAACGCCGCCCGTTGCGCCGAAGATAACGCCTGCGCCGGTACCCTCTGTAAGAGGATTATCGAAGGCTTCGTCGGGAAGAAGATTGAAGCTGATGCCTGCGGTGTTTATCATTCTTGCAAGCTCTCTTGTGGTAAGAGCATAGTCAACATCGGCATAGCCGCTTGCTGCTTCGTCATCTCTGCCGCACTCGAATTTCTTCGCCGTGCAGGGCATAATGCTTACAACAACTATATCCTTGGGGTCAAGATTCATCTTCTTGGCGTACCATGTCTTGATAACTGCGCCGAACATCTGCTGAGGAGATTTACAGGTTGAAAGATGGTCAAGCTGGTCGGGAAAATAATGCTCGCAGTATTTAACCCAGCCGGGTGAGCATGAAGTAATCATCGGCAGAACGCCGCCGTTGTTGATTCTTTCAAGAAGCTCGTTTGATTCTTCCATAATGGTGAGGTCGGCGGTGAAATCGGTATCGAATACCTTGTTGAAGCCGAGTCTGCGCAGAGCCGCAACCATCTTGCCGGTGACATTTGTTCCGATGGGATTGCCGAAGGCTTCGCCGAGAGTAACTCTGATTGACGGAGCGGTGTTGACAACAACAAACTTTTCGGGGTCGTTGATGGCGGCAAATACCTTTGCGGTATCGTCTTTCTCGTAAAGTGCGCCCGTGGGGCAGTTTACTATGCACTGACCGCAGGATACGCAGGAATAATCGTAAAGAGGATTCTCAAACGGAGAACCGATATGAGTATCAAAGCCTCTTGCGTTTGCGCCGATAACGCTGATAGCCTGATTGTCGCAGGCGGCAACGCAGCGGCGGCAGAGAATACATTTGCTGTTATCTCTTATCATGTGAGGTGCGGAATCATCATACTGGAAAGCGGGATATTCGCCCTCATATACATTTTCATCTTCGATGCCGTATTCCTTGCAGAGCTTCTGAAGCTCGCAGTTTCCGCTTCTTATGCAGGAAAGGCATTCTTTTCTGTGGGTTGAAAGAACAAGCTCAAGATTGTGCTTGCGGCTCTTTCTTACTTTCTCGGTGTTTGTATAAACCTCCATACCCTCGTTTACGGGGAAAACGCAGGCTGAAACAAGTGAACGCGCGCCCTTAACCTCAACCATGCAGATACGGCAAGCGCCGATTTCGTTAATATCTTTAAGATAGCATAGAGTGGGGATTTCAATGCCCGCATATCTTGCCGCTTCGAGAATGGAGATGCCCTTGGGAACGCTCAGGGGCATATCATTTATTTTAATGTTAACCATTTCCATTATATTATGCCTCCTATATTAGCCCTTGCTGATAGCGCCGAACTTGCAGGTTTCCATGCAAGCGCCGCACTTAACGCATTTTGCAGTGTCGATAACATGAGGATTCTTAACCGTGCCGCTGATTGCGCCTGCAGGGCACTTTCTTGCGCACATTGTGCAGCCCTTACACTTTTCGGGGTCGATGCTGTACTGAAGCAGTCCCTTGCATACGCCTGCGGGACACTTCTTATCAACAACATGAGCAATATATTCGTCACGGAAGAATTTGAGAGTTGCAAGAACGGGGTTCGGAGCAGTCTGTCCGAGTCCGCAAAGAGAATTTTCTTTAATATAATATGCAAGCTCTTCGAGTTTATCAATATCTTCAAGAGTTCCGTTGCCGGAGGTAATTTTTTCAAGGATTTCCATCATACGCTTTGTGCCGATACGGCAGGGAGCGCACTTTCCGCAGGATTCGTCAACGGTGAAGTTAAGGAAGAATTTGGCAATATCAACCATGCAGTTGTCTTCGTCCATAACGATAAGTCCGCCGGAGCCCATCATGCAGCCGATGGAGGTGAGGTTATCGTAATCAATTTCGGTATCAATGAGGCTTGCGGGGATACAGCCGCCGGAGGGGCCGCCTGTCTGAGCCGCTTTGAATTTCTTGCCGTTGGGAACGCCGCCGCCGATATCTTCGATTATCTCACGCAGAGTTGTACCCATGGGAATTTCAACAAGACCTGTGTTGCGGATTTTTCCGCCGAGAGCGAATACCTTTGTGCCCTTTGAACGCTCTGTGCCCATTGAAGCGAACCATTCCGCGCCCTTGAGGATAATCTGGGGAATGTTTGCAAAGGTTTCAACATTGTTTTCGGTGGTCGGCTTGCCGAACAGACCCTTAACTGCCGGATAGGGAGGACGGGGACGGGGCTCGCCTCTGTTGCCCTCGATTGAGGTCATAAGAGCGGTTTCCTCGCCGCATACGAATGCGCCCGCACCAAGACGGATATGAAGGTCGAAATCGAAGCCGGATTCAAAGATATTTTTGCCGAGCAGGCCGTATTCCTTAGCCTGGTCGATAGCTATCTGAAGTCTTCTTACGGCGATGGGATATTCCGCACGAACATAAACATAGCCCTCGGTTGCACCTGTTGCGTAGCCGCAGATTGTCATGGCTTCAACGATGCAGTGGGGGTCGCCCTCAAGAACGGAACGGTCCATAAATGCACCCGGGTCGCCCTCGTCGGCATTACATACAACATATTTCTGATTTGCGGAGTTTGCAGCAGTAAAGCTCCACTTTTTGCCGGTGGGGAATCCGCCGCCGCCTCTGCCTCTGAGGCCCGAATCCATAACCGTTTTGATAACGTCCTGCGGAGTCATCTCGGTAAGAACCTTGCCGAGTGCGGCATAGCCGTCCATGGCGATATATTCGTCAATGCTTTCGGGATTGATAAGGCCGCAGTTGCGAAGTGCAACTCTCTTCTGAGCCTTATAGAAAGCGGTATCGTTAAGAGAAACGTGCTTTGCGGCTTCTTCCTTAACGGATTCGTCAACATCTTTATAAACAAGTCTCTCAACCTGTCTGCCCTTGAGAAGATGTTCTTCAACGATTTCCGCAACATCGCTCTGCTGAACACGGCTGTAAAATGTACCCTCGGGATAAATGATAACAACCGGACCGTTTGCACAGAGTCCGAAGCAGCCTGTGGGAACGATTTTAACTTCCTCTTCAAGTCCCTGCTTTTTGATTTCTTCATCGAATGCGGACATAAGAACCTTGCTGCCTGATGAGGTACAGCCGGTACCGCCGCAAATCAATACCTGGGAACGAATCATATTTTTAACCTCCCTTATGAGATAGCGTTTGTGATGGTATATTCGGTGATGACCTTGCCGCCCTTGAGATGCTTTTCAACAACCTCGGCAGCCTTTTCGGCGGTCATTTTAACATATGTAACTTTTTCTTTGTCGGCTTCATAGATTTCAACAACCGGCTCAAACTGGCAAACGCCTATGCAGCCTGTCTGTGAAACGGTAATCTTTTCGCTCAGTCCCGCCTTGCTGATTTCTTCAACAAAAGCGTTAAGAACGGGTCTTGCTCCGGCGGCAATACCGCAGGTTGCCATACCGACTACTACTCTGATTTCGCCGCTGCCTTCACGAAGAACGACCTTATCTTTCATCTTTTCTCTGATTGCAGCAAGCTCAGCCAATGATTTCATAATATCTATCCTCTCTATTTAAATACATTATATATATGAAACCGAGTCATACCCCTCTTTGAGATATTCCTCAATCCATTTTATTACTTCAAAGTTATCAAGCGGAACTTCTCCGAGAACCGCTTTAAGCTCCTCGGTGTCGAGCTCAACGCTTCCGTTTCCGGTGTTGTGAACGAATATCCATCTTATATCGGGAGCACCCTGAATGAGTGAAGTGACGGTTGAAACGATATCACCCAGCGGAGTGAAATCAAGATGATTTTTGAAAAAATTCGCCGTGATAACCGTTCCGTGATTTTCCTTGTCAACCGTTTCGCTCACGGAGCTTATCGTTATTTCGCCGCCCGTCTGTTCCGCCGCAAGCTTAAGAAGCGGAACGCCCAGACCCACATTGCGGGTTGTTCTGGTGGTGAAAAACGGGTTCATAACATTCGATACCTGTTCCTCCGTCATACCGCAGCCGTTATCCTCAATTGAGAGAAAAAGCGTTTCGGCGGTTTCGTCAAGCTTGATTGTTATAACGCTTGCCTTTGCCTTGACGGAATTCTGAGATATATCGAGAATATTAAGTGAAAGTTCTTTCATAAGCCTTTCAGCCTTTCAAAGAGTGCCTTGCGAACCGCATCGGGATTTTCTTCGCATTCAAGCTCAAGGCTGTAAAGTCTGCCGCTTATATCCCATAAATAATGGGCGTCAGACGAGATGACGGCGGGCTTGTCCGCAAGTATTCCGAAATCGGCTCTGAATTTTTCGATTTTTTCATAATCGTGAAATTCGGCGCAGGGGAAATAAGGATATTCGGGAAAAACACCGAGCGTTGCGATTATTCCGTTTGCCTCACGGTCAATGTGAGCCGGATAACATATTCCGCCGAATTTTTCAACAATTGCGGGGGCTTCGTCAACGGTGATTCCGGTTGCATTCGGGAGCAGATTTTCGTCTGTTCCGATAACCTCATCTTCCTCATTCATTATAAGCTGTTCGCCGAATATATCAACCCTGTTCTTAATGGGTATTCTGTGAGAATTTACAAAGTCATCAAATTCAACCGCATTTTCAAGCTTTTCAAACAGACATATGAGGTGTATATCCTCGGCGGTTGTAAGCTCCATGCCGGCAACGGGAATAATACCGTTCTGCTGAGCCGTTTTGAAAAATGCGGGACAGTTTTTGCAGGTGTTGTGGTCGGTCAGTGCCATAATATCGAGCTTTGCAACCACGCCCATTCCCGCGATATTGTTCGGAGTCATATCGTTATCGCCGCAGGGCGAAAGGCAGGAATGAATGTGCAAATCATAATAGTATTTTTTCATTTTTCAAAAGCGCCGAGCGCCATTGCCGTTTCATAAGCGGGAAGCTGAGATGAAAGAATGTTAACTCCTTTTGCCTGAGCGGTTTCGATAACCGTTTTTTCAAGTGAAACGCCCTCGGCGAGAATTATGCAGGCGGTATCGGCAAGCGAAGCAACGGCAACGATGTTGATGTTTGACATTATCGTTATCCACGCATTATCTGCTTTTGCTCTGCCCATTACCCAACTGAGCAGGTCGCCGATATAAACGCCGTTTATTTCTCTTTCCTCATCGGGGAGCGAAACAGCTCCGAATTTGCCCGAAGCAACAAGGTCTTTAACTTTCATCTTCCTTGCCTCTGTAATTTTTAATATATTTTTTGAAAGCTTCCTTATAAGCGATTATGCAGTCATTCTGGTCGGCGTTTCCGAGAACAATATCCTCGGCGAACGCACGGCAGCTCGGAGCGCCGCATGAACCGCAGTCAATTCCCGGGAGCTCCTTTCTGACCTGCTGAATTTTTGCCATCAGGCGCATTGATTCTCCGATATTGTCGCTCAGTCTGTTGAGCGGCTGATAATCGGGCAGGTCACAGAAGAAGCAGTTTTCGGGAACGAAGCTTTTTACCGAAATATCCGAAGCCTGACCAATCGGCATATATCTTCTTAATGTATGCAGACGGTTTTTGGCAACATACGGATTTTCAATTGTAAGCACGCCGCCGACGCAGCCACCCGGGCAGGCGTCAAGCTCAACGAAATCAACAGGCGGAATGTTGCCGTCTTCAATTTGGTCAAGCACGGAAATAACATTGTTGATTCCGTCCGCGGCGATTATTTTATCATTAAACAGCGCAGAACCCTCTCCGCCGCAGAGCGCCCAGCTCAAACCTATTCTGCCGGCCTTTGCGGAGATTTTGCAGGGCTTGTCACGCTTCATAACATTGATAAGCTGAAAATATACCTCGCTCATCGAGAGCGCAATATCAACCTGACTTTTGTAGCTGCCGAAGCCGTTCTTTATATAGCTGACCTTGGCAGGGCAGGGAGAGATAAAGCAGATACATATGTCCTCGGGCGCAAGCTCGGGGTGTTCTTTCTGAACCTTTTCTCTTGCCATTGATGCCGCAACCTCCATCGGAGGCAGAAGCGGAACGAGATTATCCTTAAGGAACGGGAAACGAAGCCCGATAAGCCTTGCTATAACGGGGCAGGCTGTACTGATGGCGGGCTTTTTTATTCCCTCGGTTTCAAGATAAATTCTTGTATATTCCGAAACCTTTTCGGCTGCCTGAGCAACTTCAAAAATATCGTCAAAGCCGACATCAAGAAGTCCCTGAAGCACTATATCAATATCATCGAGATTATCAAACTGTGCAAAGAGAGCCGGAGCGGGAAGAGCAACCTTATATTTGAAATTATTCAGTTCATCAAAGGAATTATATCGGCTCTTTTTGGCGTTGTTGGGGCAGTTTCTTATGCATTCGCCGCAGTCTATGCAGCGGTCGGGGTCAATAACGGCACAGCCCTTTTTTATTCTTATCGCCTCGGTGGGACAATGCTTCATGCAGGTTGTGCAGCCCGTGCATTTATCCGCATCGAGTGAAACAGAATGAATATAAGCAGACATATGCACCGCTCCTTTCACCTTGTTTATCTCGCCTTAAAAATTGACCTTCATCGTTATTGTTGTACCTTCGCCGACAACGGAATCAATCTGCATAAAATCGGTATATCTTTTCATATTCGGCAGCCCCATACCGGCGCCGAAGCCGAGAGAACGAATATCGTCAGGAGCGGTTGAGAAGCCCTCCTGCATCGCCTGTTCGATATTGGCTATTCCCGGACCGTTATCGGTAAGCTTTATTTCGATTTCGCCGTCGCTGATTGTTACATCGGCAAAGCCTCCGCCTGCGTGGATAACCATATTTATTTCGCCCTCATACATGGCTATCGAAACACGGCGGATTGTTTCGGGGTCGAACCCGAGCTGACGGAGAGTTTTTTTAACCTGAACCGATGCCTGACCGGCAGAGGTGAAGTTCTCGCCGTCAACATCATAACGGTATGTCAGTTTATCAGCCATTGCATTCCCCGTCACCTTTCAGACCGTTTGTGTAAAGAATACCGCAGGCTTCATACATACGCTTCGGAGATGAAAGCACGGCAATGCCGCTTTCCTGTGCAAGCTGAATAATATCATTTGAGGGCTTTTTATCTCTTACGAAAACAACGCAAATCATATCCATCATTTCCGCAGTGCGTATAACCTGGGCGTTCATAAGTCCGGTCAGCAGAACCGCGCGGTTTTTAACAAACGCAAGAACATCGCTCATCATATCGCTTCCGCAGGCGGAAAAAACCTCTTTATCGAGAATATCTTCTCCGCATACGACCTGAGCGTCAAGCAGATTTTTAATATCGTTAATTGTCATTTTCAATCCCCTGATTTGCGGAATTTTTATCAGTTATATTTTGCAAGAATATCCTTTACCTGGTCGGGAGTGACTCTGCCGTAAACATCGTCGTTAACGGTGAAAACGGGAGCAAGTCCGCAGGCGCCTATGCAGCGGCAGGCTTCGATTGAATATTTGAGGTCGGGAGTGCATTCGCCGGGCTGTATGCCGAGAATTTCGCAAATCTTATCAAGCACCGCCTGAGAGCCTTTAACATAGCAGGCTGTTCCGAGACATACCGAAATATTATATTTACCCTTGGGAGAAAGAGCAAACTGAGCATAGAATGTTGAAACACCGTAAACCTTCTGAAGCGGAACATCCATACCGTCTGCAATCATCTTCTGAACCTCAATGGGAAGATAATCATAGATTTCCTGAGCTTTCTGCATAACGTGCATAAGAAGGCTCTTGTCATTCTTGCATTCCTCGATAACGGCTTTGAGCTTTGCTTCCTGTTCGGGGGTGCCGTTGAAAGGAACATTGCTTATTTTCTTGAGCATTTTTTATTCCTCCTGAGTGAGTATATTTTTAACAAAACAGTTAATTGATTAAGGCAGCTACGGAATGATAACGGAATTAAACCATATTTCTGCATTTTAACGTATTATATCATATAAAATCTGAAAAATCCATAGTTTTTATATATAAATATTATATTTTAATTTGACAGATTTGACGCATTATGCTATATTCTTGTTATCAAAAGCAAAAGAGGCACAAAATGAAAACAAAAAGAAATCTGCCGATTGTAACGGTAACGAAAAAAGCGGAAAATTCGGTAAAGAACGGACACCCGTGGATTTATGCCGAGGAAATAACAGAGGTTTTCGGGGAGCTTGATAACGGCTGTCTTGCCGATGTGCTGTCACAAAAGGGGTCATATCTCGGAACGGGCTTCGTGAGCCTGAAAAGCAAGATAAGAGTCCGTTTGCTCAGCGATAATGCAAATGAAAATTTTTCTCCCGCATTCTGGGAACGCCGTGTGAGATATGCGGTTGAATACAGAAAAACCGTTATGGGTGACGATTTTTCAAGCTGCCGTCTGATTTTCGGAGAGGCTGACCGTATGCCCGGGCTGACGGTGGATAAATTCTCCGATATTCTTGTTACTCAGGTGCTTTCATTCGGAATGGACAAGGTGAAAGAAACGGTTTATTCGGCGCTGGTTAAGGTTCTTGCGGAGCTTGGCGAAAATGTTGCGGGGATTTATGAGCGCAACGATGCCGCCATAAGAGAGCTTGAGGGTCTTGAACAGTATAAGGGTTGGTATGAGGGCATTCCTCACCCCGAAAGCACCGTAACCGAGATAACCGAAAACGGTGTAAAATATTCGGTTGATTTTGAAAACGGACAGAAAACGGGATTTTTCCTTGACCAGAAATATAACCGCCTTGCCGTTGCGAAGCTTGCAAAGGGCAGAAAGGTGCTTGACTGCTTTACGCATACGGGTTCGTTTGCACTCAATGCCGCAATGGGCGGAGCGGAAAAGGTTACGGCGGTTGACATATCGGAGGCAGCAGTCGAAATGGCAAGGGCAAACGCCCGCCGCAACGGACTTGAGGACAGAATGGAGTTCGTTGCCGCCAATGTGTTTGACCTGCTGCCGGAGCTTGAAAAACAGGGCGGAAAGCCTTATGATTTCATCATTCTCGACCCTCCCGCATTCACGAAAAGCCGCAAAACCGTAAGCTCCGCCGAGAGAGGATATAAAGAGATAAATTACAGAGCATTGAAGCTCCTGCCGCGCGGAGGATATTTCGCCACCTGCTCCTGCTCGCACTTTATGAGGAACGACCTGTTTGTTAAAATGCTTCGTGAAGCAGCCAAAGACGCGGGCGTTGAGCTTCGGCAGATAGAAGCCCGTCAGCAATGCTGCGACCACCCCGTTTTGTGGAATGTGCCCGAAACGGACTACCTGAAATTTTACATCTTCCAGGTTGTTTAACATTTTATCTTATAACCGTTTAAATTCAATTCATATGCAATTAACAAATCGGGAGTATTATTCAATTGTGCCGAACGGGAGCCGCAACCCGTGAGGTATTGAGCAATACCCCTCCTCAATTCAGCAAAAAGGCACCCGAAAGGGTGCCTTTTTGCTGTCTTAATTATACAGTTATTTTTTTGAGATATGCCGAATTTACCCAGCCGCTTGAATTATCATAAGTGATATAAGCCCAGCCGATTTCGGAGCGGATAACATCAACCTTTGTTCCGTTGGGAAGCTTTTTAAGCACATCCGAATTTATATCGGGGTCTTTGCGCATATTCAGAACGCTGCCCGAGGTTTTAACCTCATATTGACCCGCATCAACCGCAACGGCGTTTTCAACCGCCTGAATATCACAGCTGAAATAAGTTTTTCCGTTTTCAAGCTTTTCGCCGTAAGCTTCATACATTTCACTGACCGTTACAAGCTTGAATCCTCTCTGAACAAGTCCGGGGATTACTATTTCGCAAAGGTCTGCGGTGAACTCGTAAATATCATGCATCAGGATTATATCGCCCTTATCGGCATGGTCGAAAACATCCCGGGCAATATCGTTGAGCTCCTTGCTTCTCTGCTCTGCGCTTCTGCCCTTGTTGGAAGCGTCCTTGTGTTTCCAGTCCTCGGTATCAATTGACCACTGAATGAGAGGCATTCCGACCTTGTCAACTACATTTTTTGTTGCTCCGCCCGGGGCTCTGAGAAGCACGGGCTCTTTTCCGAAATGCTCTTTAAGCATAGCGTTGGGCTTATCTATCTGATTCCTGAGGCTTTCCTCGCTGAGCTTCGGAAGTGATTTATGGTCGTTGGTGTGGTTTCCGATTTCGCAGCCCATATCAATTGCTCTTTGAATAGTTTCAATGTTTGATTCTATATTGTAGCCCACAACAAAGAATGTTGCAACGCCGCCGTTTGCTTCAAGGGTATCAAGAATTTTGTTTGTTGTCTGTGAATAGGGACCGTCATCAAAGGTCATTGCAATGAGCTTGTCGTTTTTGCTGTATTTCGGCTGCGGCTCTGTCGGTGCAGGTTCGGTCTGAGCGGCAGTTGATGTTTCTATGTCGGGAATTTTTGTTTTGGTTTCGTTACCTCCGCACGCTCCGAACAGCATTACGGCAGCCATAAGCAGAGCAATAACCGTGAAGGCTCTGTTCTTATTTTTCATAATACTCCTCCGTAAAATTTAATGTACTTAGTTATTATAAGCCTTTTATCCCGAATTATTATTCTAAATAAGAACAATAACACTATTGTAACTATTTTTAACTTTTTCCCGAAAAGAATAAAATCGGGACTGCAACAATTTTTTGCCGCAGTCCCTCAGATACATAAGACTATATTAATACCACAAAAATCCGAGAAGCAGTATCCTTATGAGAGTCTGCCACCAGGCATAGGAAACATTAACATTAAAAAAGCAGGTTTCGCCGCCGTACCGGACGGTGACTTTTTTTGTTCCCACGCTGTCAAAATAATCGGGAGAAACCGTGAAGCCCGAGGAAACCGTTTCGCAAGAGCCGTCGCTGTAAACGGCTTTGAGCGAAAGCCCCGTGGTATCAAGGCTTGATTTATAGTTATAGCTTGTTTTTGCCGGTGCGGAAGCAGCCGAAAGAGAAGTGATAACTTTTCCGCCTGATACGGTGTACGGAATTGAATTTTCTTTTGCGTAAGCCTGAGCCGCCGAGCCCGAGGCAACATTCAGAACAACATTCGGACAGTTGATAAACGCATTTTTTCCGATTGCTTCAACGCTTGACGGAATATCAACCGTTTTGAGCGACGAACAGCCGTCGAAAGCGCCGAGACCGATTGCTTCAACGCTTGACGGAATATTGATTTCCTTAAGTGAAGCGCATTTTTCAAACGCTTTTGTATCAATCAGCTTTATTCCGCTTTCAAGAATAACGCTCTCAATTCCCGACTGATAAAACGCGCCTTCATAGGTGCTGACCGATTTCGGAATAGCAATGCTTTTGAGGTTCGGACATTTTGCAAACGCCATTGAACCGATATATTCCGTGCCGTCGGGGATAACAATATCGGAAAGTGCGGTATCGCCGTAAAAAGCATAATCGGATAATGCTTTAATGCCGGCAGGCAGATTGATTTTTGCAAGTGCGGAGCTTGCTCCGAGCGCATAATCTCCGATGGTTTCCGTGCCGTCGGGAACGGTAAATTCGGTTTTTCCGCAGCCGTTGGGATACTGAATAAGCGTTTTTCCGTCAATCGAATAAAGGCATTTTTCAAGCGCCTTATAGCTTGTGTTTCCGCCGTCAACGGTAAATTCTTCAATGCCGGAGCAGTTTGCAAAAGCGTTCTGACCGATTAAGGAAACCGATGCGGGAATGTTCATTTCCGTAATTGAAGAGCAGAGCACAAAGGCTTCCTTGCCTATTGCTTCAACCGTTTCGGGAATCGCAGTCAATGAAAGCGAGATACAGCCCGAAAATGCCGCCTGTGGAATCGAATTAAGCTTCGCGGGAAGATTTACGCTTCTGAGTGAGGAACAGCCGCGGAAGCAGGATTTTCCGAGCTGACATTTTTCCGAATTTATTGTAACCGTTTCGAGCGAGGAACAGCCGTCAAATGCCGAATCGCCGATTTTTGCAATTGTTTCGGGAACGGTAACCGAGGTTATGCTTACCGCACCGGAAAAAAGCTCATTTGCAAGCTCAACAACGGGAATACCGCCGATATCCGATTTAACGGTGATGCTTCCGCGTGCAAGCGAAAGGCAGCTTGAAGCCTTATAATAATTTCCGAAATTGCCGTCCGTATCCTTAAGATATGCGGGAGTATATGTGATAAAGCCGTCGGTAACGGCACCTGAAGCGGATACGCACACGGCAGAGCATAAAATTATTATCAAAGACAGCATTAAAGCCGAAAATCGTTTCATACAAAATCCCCCTTACAGAATGATTATATTATAAATTCATAAAAAAATCAATAGAAGTATTTTATCCTCGGTTGACATTTTCAGCCTGATAAACTAAAATGATTATATCAGATAAAAGGAGAAACAAAATGACAGACGAAAACGGCAATTTTTATAAGCCCGAAAGAGGCTCGGCGGCTGAGCCCGACCATATAATGCTTTCCTTCTGCGGCGACCCGAAAACCGAAATGGCGGTTATGTGGAGAACCTGCGCCGGGATAAAAGACGGATATATTCTTTACGGCGAACAGGGAGAAGAGCCGAAAAGAGAAAACGGCATTCACGAAACGGTCAAAACCGATATTGACGAAAGTACATATCATTGGGTGCGCCTTAAAAATCTCAAATCAGGTACGAAATATTATTACACCGTGGGTGATTCCGAACACAGAAGCGAAAAATTTTCATTTGAAACAGAGAGCGAAAAAACGGAAAAATTCAGCTTCCTTGTTATCTCCGACCATCAGAAGGGTCTGCCGTTTCAGCTCCCCGATTATTCAAAGGTGGGCGAGCTGCTGAGAACGGCGCTGAAGGAGCACCCCGAGGTTAAATTCATTTATACCGCGGGCGACAACTGCGATAACGGTCAGAACGATTTGCAGTGGAACGGTATGTTTTCGGGACTTAAGGGGATAATCGAAAGCATTCCCTATATGATGACAACCGGCAACCACGATAACAGAGGGTTCATAACATATTTTCCCGAGCCGACGGGTAAATTTTATCTTGAACACGCCGACTTTTTCGATTTTCAGTTCGGCAATGCTTATCCGCAGAACGGTCCCGAGGGATATACGGGCGAAAATTATTCGTTTGACTACGGCGATGCACATTTCACCGTAATGGGTATCAATGCTCCGCAGGTGCTTGAAAAATGGGCATATGACGATATAAGCTCAAGTGACCGCATATGGAAGCTCGGCTCATATCATTTTCCGATTTATCCCGTTATGCCCGAGGGTCAGAATAATGACGGTTATCCGTGGCTTCGCAAGCCGATTGAGCAGGGCAGGCTGGATATTCTCTTTGAGGGTCACGAGCATTCGTTTGCGAGAACCTTTCCCACCGTCGGCGATGAGCTTTTTGATAAGCCGTCGCAGGGAGTTGTTCACTATATAGCGGGCAACGGCGGCGGAAACATATATCATTCAAACTGTCAGAAGGTGTGGCATTCCTGCTTCTATCCGCAGGAGGAACGCACGGGACTTTATTCGATAATCGAAATTGACGGCAAAAAGCTTACCGCCACCGCCTATATGGGCGACGGCAGAATAGTTGATGTTTTCACGATTGACAAAGAAAAGGATATAATCACGCCTTATGCCCTTGCTCCCGTTTATGACCGCACGAAAATGTGCTTCAAGGGCAGAATGCTTGAGCTTTCCGCAAGAGGGCTTTATCCGGAACAAAAGGACGGCATATGGTTTGCGCCGTTCGGAGTTATGATACAGGCAATCGGCGGCAAGGTTATCAAGGAAAAAGAAACCGTATACTGCGAGGCTTACGGCCATAATGCGCTGTTTGAGGTCGGAAACAGAAGCGTTAAAACCGAACTCGGCACGGTGGAAATGAGCGCAGAGCCGTATTTTCTTGACGGGCAGATGTTTATTCCCGTTGATGAAAGCGCTGAAATATTCGGTATGGAATGGTATTATGCAGAGCGCAATAATTATATAAACTGGAATACGCCGAGCGAGGATAAACCCTTGTGCCGACATCCGGAAGGAGTTTGATAATATGCTTTACAAAAAAAATTCAGCACCCGTTCTTTCAGATGAACTTTTCAGAAACCCCACCTGCGAATACAGGGGAACACCGTTCTGGGCTTGGAACAGCGAATTGAAGCTTGACGAGCTTGAGCGTCAGATTGACATTTTTAAGGAAATGGGTCTGGGCGGCTTCCATATGCACGTCCGCACGGGAATGTCAACGCCGTATCTCAACGATGAATTTATGGGACTTGTCAAAGGCTGTGTTGAAAAGGCAAAAAAAGAAGAAATGCTTGCATGGCTCTATGATGAAGACCGCTGGCCGTCCGGCGCGGCAGGCGGACTGGTGACAAAGGACGAAAAGCACCGTGCACGCTGTCTGCTTTTCACAACCGAGCCATGTTCGCTTGAAGAAGCCGACAAGGCCGATGTTATTGATTCAAGAGCCGAGGGCGGCAGAAGCGGAAAGGGCTATCTCATTTCCTGCTACGATGTTAAGCTTGATAAAGACGGATTCCTTGAAGAATACAAGAGAATCGGCGAAAAGGACGAAGCCGAGGGCACAAAATGGTATGCCTATCTCAAAATCCACGCTCCGTCACCCTGGTATAACAATCAGACTTATGTTGATACTCTCAGCAAGGCTTCAATTGAACGCTTTGTTGAGCTGACTCACGAAAAATATAAGGAAGCTGTCGGTGACGAATTTGATAATACCGTTCCCGCAATCTTCACCGACGAACCGCAGTTCACACGCAAAAATACATTCGGAAATTCCACCGATAAAAAAGATGTTGTAATGCCGTGGACGGACAGTCTGCCCGATTCATACAAGGCGCAGTACGGTGAGGATATTCTTGCTTCTTTGCCCGAAATTTTCTGGGAGCTGCCCGATAAAAAGGTTTCCTCAACCCGTTATCATTATCATGACCATATCTGCCAGCTTTTCACCGAGGCATTTGCCGATACCTGCGGAGATTGGTGCAGGGAAAACAATATTGCTCTCACGGGTCATATGATGGAAGAACCCACGCTCCACAGTCAGTGTGCGGCGCTCGGCGAAGCAATGAGGTCTTACAGAGGCTTCGGCATACCCGGTATTGATATGCTCTGCGCAAGATTTGAGTTTACCACCGCAAAGCAGGCACAGTCCGCAGTTCATCAGTTCGGCAGAGAGGCCATGCTCTCCGAGCTTTACGGCGTTACGGGCTGGGATTACGATTTCAGAGGATATAAGCTTCACGGTGACTGGCAGGCGTGTCTGGGCGTTACGGTCAGAGTTCCTCACCTCTCCTGGGTTGCAATGGGCGGCGAGGCAAAGAGAGATTATCCTGCTTCAATTCATTATCAGTCCCCGTGGTACGGCGAATTTTCCTATATCGAAAATCATTTTGCCCGTGTGAATACCGCAATGACCAGAGGTAAGCCCGTTGTTAAGGTCGGCGTTATTCACCCGATTGAAAGCTTCTGGCTTCACTGGGGCCCGAACGATAAAACCGCTCTTGAGCGTTCATATATGAACGATAAGTTTGAAAATCTAACATCGTGGCTGCTGAAAGGAAGCATTGACTTCAACTTCATCAGCGAATCTCTTCTGCCCTCACTCTGCGAAAAGGGCGGCGCACCGCTTAAGGTCGGCTGTATGGAATATGATGCCGTTATCGTTCCCGACTGCGAAAGCCTCAGAGCTTCAACGGTTGAACGCCTTGAAGCGTTCCGTAAAGCAGGCGGCAAGCTTATATTTATGGGCTCTGCGCCCACCGTCAGCGACGGCGCATTTTCCGACATCGGCAAAAAGCTCTATGAAAAATCTCAGGTTATTTCGTATGACCGTGCAGAGCTTCTCAATGCGCTTGAAGCCGAACGCACCGTTACAATAAGAAAGGCAAACGGCAGTCTTTCGGACGGCTTCATTTATCAGCTCCGTCAGGATAATGACTGCAAATGGCTGTTTATCAGCAGATGTGAAGAGCCGTTCAACAAGTGCATTGTCAATGCGCACGACCTGCGAATAAGCGTAAAAGGCGAATATCTGCCGAAGGTTTATGACACCGTGAGCGGCGAAATTTATGATATTCCCTGTGAATATATCAACGGAAATACCGTTATTTCAAAAACGCTTTATGATTATGACAGTCTGCTCCTGAAGCTCTGCGAGGGAGCAAAAGCCGAAAGCGGCGCTTCTGCCGAAAAGGCAGTTCCCGAAATGGAAATCGGCTTCCCGTCATATGTTCCATATACTCTTTCCGAGCGCAATGTTCTGCTTCTCGATACTGCGGAATTTTCGCTTGACGGCGGCGAGTTCAGCCCCGAGGAAGAAATTCTCCGCCTTGATAATGTTTGCCGCAAAGCAGTGGGCTATCCCGAAAGAGGCGGCAGTGTTGCACAGCCGTGGACACTTGAAAAGGAAAATCCGGCTCATAAAATCACGCTCAGATTTACCGTTAACAGCGATATTGATTATGCCGGAGCGGAGCTTGCGGCGGAGGATATGGAAGCGCTTGAAATCAAGTTCAACGGCGAATCCGTCGGCAACAAGGTTACGGGTTGGTATACCGATAAGGATATAAAAACCGCCGCACTTCCCGAAATCAGAAAGGGAGAGAATATTCTCGAAATAACCGTTCCGTTCGGAACGAGAACCAACACCGAATGGTGCTATATTCTCGGCAATTTCGGCGTTAAGGTTGACGGAAAGAATAAGAAGCTTATCGCACTTCCCGAAAAGCTTGCGTTCGGTTCGATTATCGGTCAGGGACTTCCGTTCTACGGCGGAAACATCACTTATCATCTTGAAGCCGAAGCCGATGACGCACTTTATATTGAAACAACCAATTATAAAGGTACGCTCATTTCCGTTGCGATTGACGGAGAGGAAAAAGGCAAAATCGTCTATCCTCCTTATAATATCCTTGTCGAAAATCTCAAAGCCGGAAATCACAAGATTGATATAACTCTTTTCGGAAACCGCTATAACGCATTCGGCCCCGTTCATCTCTGCAACGATAAGGAATCGTGGCACGGTCCGGGCGCATGGCGTTCGGAGGGCTGCCGCTGGTGCTATGAGTATGTTCTGCGTCCCGTCGGAATACTTAACAGCCCGATAATCAAAAAATAACAAACACGGCTTGCGGTAATTGCCGCAAGCCGCTTCGTTTATTCCTGAACAATAACCGGCAAAGCACGGAATATCATTCTGAAAAATGATTTGATTTTTTGTCCGAGAGAATCATTGACAATTATTTTTTCCGTTCTTGATTCTGCCAGAATTTCGCCGTTTTCCATGATTTTTGCCTGAATTTTATAATTCTTTTTAGCTTCCTTAACCGTTATTCTGTCTCCCGTTCCGATATCCGTTCCGTCCTTGAACCAATGAATTTCGCATTCGGGAGTCATTCCCACGGGGTCGGCGATAAAGGTTATCGTTGTTTTATAATCGACTCTTCTTTCATAGTAAAATCTCAGAATATCAATGGCGTGGAACAGTCTGTAAACAGCGTTTATCTCCATATTGCCTGCGCCGATAACATAGCTTTCCCATTCGGCATAGCAGCCGTCCTTGGGAGGTATTGCAGGCTCATTCAGCCTGATTGTTTCAACGGTGAACTGTGTTCTGCCTATTTCTATTCCGTCCGCAAGGAAAACCGCCGTATACTCTATCGGGGTATATATTGCTTTAACGGCTGAATTTTCATATCCGAGCGAATATTCGCCCCACTCGGCGGTATAACCCGCCTTTTCGGGAATTTCGGGCGGCTGAATTGACTTGTCACCGTAAGTATATTCAACCGTATCAACGGTTTCGCCGTCCGCGGTAAAGGTTACGGTATATTTATTCGGAGTGTAAACGGCGTTAACCTCAACACCGCCTGCGGCAAACTCAAAGCTTTCCCATTCACCTTTATAACCGTTTTTTTCGGGGATACGGGGAGTGTTTATAACCGTTGTGTCAATTGTATAATGCACTTCTCCGACCTTAGCTCCGTCGGCAAAGAATACCGCCGTGTAGGCTTCGAGCGAATAGAGAGCATATATTTTCATTCCGCCCGGGGCAAGCTCAAAGCCTTCCCATTCGCCCATATAACCTGTTTTTTCGGGAACATCGGGGAGCTTGATTTTATCGGATTCAACAGTATATTTAACCGTATCAACGGTTTTGCCGTCTGCAATAAATTCGGCATCGTATTCAACCGGAGTATATACTGCGGATATTTCAATATCCGAACCGAGAGAATATTCCTCCCACTCTGCCGAATATCCGGTTTTTTGCGGAATTTCGGGTTCATCGAGCGATTTATCATCTGCCGAATACCGTATTCGGGAAACCTCGTTTCCGTCCGCCTTGAATATTGCCGTATACTGTTTCGGACTGCGTATGGCGGCAACAATAATTCCGCCTGCGGCAAGCTCAAAATCAGCCCATTTGCCGTCATAACCGTCTTTCTGCGGAAGCTCGGGAGCAATGATGCTCTGAGTTTCTTCTGTATACGGAATTTTTCCGATTATCTCGCCGCCGTCAATGAATACGGCATAATATGTGTCCTGACCGCTCAGCTCATCTTCGGAGATGAATTTTGCGGTGAGTGTCTGATTTTCGGTCTGATAAAATTTGTTTTCGGGATAGATTTCGTTTCCGTTTTCATCAAACCAGCCGATGAAGACGGAATTATCCTTTTGTGCAGCGGGCATTTCGCCGTATTTTTCGCCGTATGAAATATTTCTCTCGGAATTATCTGCAAAGATGAGCAGATATTCCGCCGCCTTCCATTGGGCGGTTAAAACCGTATCGGCGTTGTCGGTGAACGCTTCGCCCGCAGAATAAATTTTTCCGTTTCCGTCAGACCAGCCGAGGAAAACAAAGCCCGCTTTTTCTGGAACAGCTGAGGAAATAACGGCATCTGTTCCGTGGGTCTTTATCTGAGCGGAAGGCACATTCTCCGCACCGTCCGCACGGTAAACGATATTGTATTTTGCCGGTTGCCAAACTGCGTAAAGCGTTGACGGCTTATCTTCGGAATAAATGCTCTCGGGCGCATAGCTTCTGCCGCTTTCGTCTGCCCATTCAACAAAATCAAAGCCTTCTTTTTCGGGTATTGCGGCGGTCAGCTTCAAATCTGTTCCGTGAATTTTGCTCTGCGCTTCGGGTGTGTTTTCTCCGTCGGAAACATAAACAACATCATAGGTGTTTATTTCCCAATGAGCATAAAGCGTTGTATCTGCGGTGATTTTCACCGTATCTTCTGCGGTTATTTCATCGCCGCCGTCCTTTGCGGTGAACCAGCCGAGGAAGCTATAACCTGCCCTGACCGCTTCGGGAAGTTCACCGTAACGGGAATCATATGTTACGGTTTTATCTTCAAAGCTTCTTGCACCGTCGCACGGGTCAAAATAAAGCTCATAGCTGTTTGCCGTCCATATTGCATAGAGCGTTGCGGGATTATTTTCGGTGAAGCTTGCACCGGGTGCATAGGCTTTGCCGCCGCCGCTTCTTTCCTTGTTCCAATGTTTAAAGGTATAACCCGTTTTTTCGGGAATAATATCACTCAGCTCGAGGCTTATGCCGTATTCCTTTATCATGCTGTTCGGCGCACCGCTGCCGCCGTTCGCATCAAATCCGATATTGTATTTTTCTCTGTCCCATTGCGCATAGAGCGTGAGCGGGGCTTTTTCGTCATATCTGTCCCCGGGTGCATAGGATTGACCGCCGCCGTTTTCTTCGGTATTCCAACTGAGGAAGGTCGCACCGGTTGAGGTCGGTTTAACGGAGCTTATGTAAGTCGATGAGAAATACATTTTATACTGATTATCGGGCCATGCTCCGTCACCTCTGCCGTAAAAGACTATCGGATATTTTTTCTCCGACCAATGGGCATAAAGGGTGTGATAACCGGTTGCTTTTACGATTGTTTCGGCGGTGACAAGCTCTCCGCCGTCTTTTTCCGTATACCAGCCTGCAAAATCGTAACCGGTCTTTGTTGAAGTCGGAAGCTCTCCGTAGGGAGAATCGTAGGTAACATTTCTGCCGAGACTTGTGTTGCTTCCGCCGTTATAGTTGAAGCTCAGACGGTACTGCTCGGCTTCCCACTGCGCAAAAAGAGTTATATGCGCATTGTCTTTATATATTGCACTCGTTTTATATGTATTTTTTCCTTTTCCGTCGGGTGCGTCATTCCAGTTTAAAAATTTATATCCGGTTCTCTGCGGAGTTTTACTGCTCAGAACTATCGAATCTCCGTATTTCTTTGTCTGAGCTTCCGGAGCATTGCTTCCGCCGTTGGCATCATAAACTATGTTATATATTTTTATTGACCAGCGGGCATAAAGCGAACTTGTTGTATCAAGGTTTACTACGGTGCTTTCCGTAACCTGAGTTCCGCCGCTTGCCGAGGTAAACCAGCCGTTGAAATCGTAGCCCTCTTTTTCGGGAACGGGCAGAGTGCCGTAAGGCTCGCCGTCCGAAACGGTAACGGTTGACTGCGAACAGCTTCCGCCGTCAAGCTCTAATTTCATCTTATAAACTCCGGCATCAAACGGAGCTATGAATATTTTGGTGAATGAGGATTTGACCGTGGATTTTGAAACGGTGGCATCCCATCTGATTTTGCATTGATGACCCCAGTTACAGTCGGTATAGGTTATCGTATCGCCGGATACACCCGTAACATAAATCGAGTGGCCGTCGTTTCTGTATCTGATAACATCGCCGGCTTTTACGGAATCCACCTTTGAAGATGAGGTTGAGGTTGACCATTCTTTCGGATAATCTCCGGTAACATCGTAGCCGCATTTATATGCGTAGCCCATACATTGAATCGCGCCTCCGAAGGAATTACAGCCGCAGCTTCCCGTGTAGCTGCACCCGCTGTCATTCGGGTGATGGGTGCAGGGCGATGAAGTGTAGCCGTCGGGATTATTCTTTGAAGAACCTGAGTGATTCCAGTATTTTCCGTCGGGGAATTTATTGCGGAGCTTGATAAGCGACATCTTCTGAGAGCTTGCCTGCGGAAGCGCTTCGCTGTCTGCAAGAACCTCCAAATCGTCGGGCAGATATGACGACATATTTATATTTTTCACCGTTTCACCGCTTGAAAGATTTACGGTATAAACATATTCATCATCTGTCATATACGAAAGCTCATTCGCATTTTCAAGCCAGAAATCCTTTATGTTTTCCGCATTGAATTCGGTTTTGTTTTTTTTGATAATATCAAAAAGAATTATTTTTCCGTCCGAAAGATAATATATAACCGAGCCGCTCTTTGAAAAACGGCTTATTTTCTTTTCGGCGGTTATAACGGCTTTTTCGGAAAGAGTTTTTATATTCAGGCGTGAAATGATACTGCCGCGCAGAATATAGATAAAGTTTCCCGAAACACCGATTCTGTCCGCTCCGTTTTCGGAATAAACGGCAGTCGTTCCGTCGCCGGTTTCGGAAAAGACGGAATTTTTGTCTGCAAAATAAAATATGCCTCCGCTGACCGCCTCGGTATCCGCATTGAAGAATGCGTTATCGCCGCCGGCGGCATAGACAAACGGCGCTGACGGAAGCAGAGCGAATATCATTATCAGGGATAAAATTGCCGAAAGAACTCGTTTCATATATTAAACCTCTCGGATAAAATTTATACAAGGCTGTACCGACGGCACAGCCTTGTATAATTATAATATAATATGTATCTCAATAGCAACAGTTTTCAAAATAAATTTACAAAAGATTTTAATTTGATAATCTTTCTGCAAAATAATGAGCAACTCCGCCGATATAATTTACCATAACCGGAACAAGCTCCTTCGGCAGGCAGGTTATGGCATTGAATGTTTCAAACGAAAGCACACCTTTATATCCTATATCGCGAAGTCCGGCAAGGAAGCCCTCCCAATCCGTGATATATCCGGCGTGACTGTTGGTGGTTTGTGAATATGGCTGAACGTGCAAATCCTTTATGCCGTTGTTATCGTGAATATGCAGAACGGTGAGCCTGTCGCCGAGCATATTTATCGAACGCCTTATATTTTTGCCGAGAAGAGTGGCGTGACCGAGGTCATAGCAGAACGAAAAGAGCTTTTCGCCTGCGATTTCATTCAGCTCGTCGATATATTCACATGCCTGAGGAATATCGGAGCATACCGCTTCGGTTGTGTGGCCGTCAACGGATTTGAACATATTTTCAAGGCAGATTCCGACCTTATATTTTTTTGCCGCCGGAATGAGGCTCTTATATATGAACATATTTATCTCTTTTTCGTCCCCAAGGCTTTCACCGACTGCGGGGTGAACAATAAGATAAGGACAGCCGAAATATTTGCAGAGCATAAGGCATTTTTCGGTTGCCTTGAGCAGAATTTCCGTTGCCTCGGGATTGTTTCTGCAATATACGGGGAACGGGCCGTGCATCTGGCTCATTTTGATTCCGTATTTTTTCATTGCTTCCTTCTGAGGACGGTAATATTCCTTTAATTCCTTATCGCTTTTGGTGAAAAATTCATCGGGCTTGCCGTCACGGATTTCCGAGAATTTTATTTTTGTGTCGATATTGAAGTCGATGCAGTCAAAGCCCGCATTTTTGACAACCTGCAAGCCCCACTCGAAATTGTTATCGTCATAGAGTATGCCCGACTGTATGCCTGTTTTGAGCATAGTATTACCTCTTTTGTTACTTTATATAATCAATCTTTGTGTTGCCGAGAATGAGGTCGGGAAGCTCGCCTAAAATCTTGCCGATGGTCTTGAAAAGCTGAACCTCAAAATCAAAGAGGAATTTGAAGAGGTGAAGTCTGTTGGGCTTGAGGTCTTCGGTTTTTTCAAATTCGGGATTAACGGTGTAATTGATAACCGCAAACTGAGCCGCGTGGTCGGAAAGATTTTTATCCCCGTCATATTTGAGGTTTACATATTCACATGATTCGGCGGTAAGAGTAACTGCCTGACTGCTTCTGTAAAAAATCTTTTCTGCCGAGTCCCATACTCCCCAGTTTCCGCAGTTATATTTTCCGTAATAATTCCATGTTTCATAATCGCCGTCAAGATTGGTTTCAACCCATGCCTCTTTGAAGCCGCTTTGGTCAACAAGAAGCTCGCGCATATACTTTCCGGATTCCATAAGGAAATAAGCGTTCATATCGCCCATAACTATAACCGCATGATTCTTTCCGGAATGCTTTTCGATAAGTGCCTGAAGCTGTTCATACTGTGAACGCTTTGCCTTGGTTGAACCCTCATCGTCAAAAGCGTCAATATGGCAGTCATAAATATCAACATATGCGCCGTTGCCCAGGTCAATTGTTGAATAAACAACGCCCTTGGGTGTAAGCTCGTCCGAACCCGCATCAAAAATGCCGTAGGCTTCGTTCCAGCTTTCTCTGCCGCTGTTATAAAGCTTGCGTGATGAGAATATGTTGCAGCCCGAGCCTGTTCCCGTGCCGCCGTTTGAATAGGTTGCATCGGTCATGGCAAGACCCTTTTTAAGTATGGTGTGAAATTCAAAATCCTCCTGAACGCCGACTATATCGGGATTCATTGCGTTAAGCTGCTTTGCAATTTCCTTTGTGGTTGCAACGGTATCCTTATTTGTGCTTGAAAACTGCGGAGGAATGGGCAGACCGTCAACATTATAGTTGACTATTTTAAGCTGACCGCTCACGCCGTCATTTGCAAACGAAACCATTGAAAAGCAGCCGAAAGTCATAATAAGTGCCAGAATTAAAGCCGTTAATTTTTTCATTTTAAATTCTCCTTAAAACTACACGGCACAGCATTGCACTGTGCCGTGTGTTATTTGATTCTGATTATTCGTCGTCTTCGCAGCAATCGTCGCAATCGCAATCGCACTCGCATTCAAATTCGAGAAGCTCATTGCAGTTGGGGCAATTGATGCTGCCTTCTTCGAGAATATCGCTGTCAACGGTGATTATTTCGCCGCAGCTGGGGCACTCAACATCATAATATTCGTCGTCCTCATCGTCGCAGCAGCAATCGTCACAGCAGCAGTCATCATCATAATCCTCGTCATAAACGAAGCCTTCAAGCTCATCAAGGTCCTCGTCAACAGCGTCAAGCTGTTCGGAGATAAGGTCAAGTCCGTCCTCAAGGTCGGCAACGGAGAGAGCGATGTCGTCAAGAATATCAATCATGGCATTGATAAGCTTAGCCTCGGGCTTGCTTTCGTCAATGGCAAGTCCTTCTGCAAGACCTTTAAGATAAGCAACTTTCTCGGTTACTGTCATTTTTTTGTCCTCCATTAAAATTAGTTATGCACGGCTGAGATATTCGCCGGTACGGGTATCAACCGTAATCATTTCACCCTCGTCAATGAAAAGGGGAACCTTAACCTCTGCGCCTGTTTCAAGAACGGCGGGCTTGGTTGCGTTGGTAGCGGTGTTGCCTGCAAAGCCGGGGTCTGTCTTTGTTACCTGAAGAGTAACGGTTGTGGGAGGCTCAACGCCGAAAACGTTTCCTTTGTAGGAAAGGATACGGCAAACCTCATTTTCCTTAACGAACTTAAAGTTCTCGGGAAGAGTAGCCTGAGAAATGGGAACCATATCATATGACTCGGGGTCCATAAAATAATAGAGGTCACCGTCATTGTATGAATATTCCATTTCCTTGCGCTCAATATAAGCGGTGGGGAACTTATCGGTGGGGTTGAATGTACGCTCAACAACAGCGCCGCCGATAACGTTTCTGATTTTTGTTCTTACAAAAGCGGCGCCTTTGCCGGGTTTAACATGCTGAAATTCGATAATCTGATAAACCTGACCTTCCATTTCAAAGGTTACGCCGTTTCTGAAATCGCCTGCTGATACCATAAAAAATTACTCCTTATATGTTTATATGTTTTTCACAGATATTTTATACTATTCCCGATAATTTTTCAAGTCTTTTTTTCAATATATAATGACATATCATAAAATTAAGAGATTTTTCGGTGAATTTGTAAGGTTTTCGCTTCCGTTTTCAGTGATATATGCCATATCCTCAATGCGCACTCCGAACTCACCGGGGAGATATATGCCCGGCTCAACCGTTACAATATCGCCGGCGGAAAGCACCTGGCTGCTTCTGAACGATACCGTCGGAGCTTCATGAATGTCAATTCCCACGCCGTGACCCGTTCCGTGCCCGAAGCAATCGCCGTAACCCGCTTCGGTGATTATATTTCTTGCGGCAAGGTCGGCGTCTTTGCAGGAAACCGACGGAGCAAGAATTTTGAGCGCCGCCTCCTGCGCCTTAAACACCGTTTCATATATCTGTATCTGCTTTGAGGAAACCTCACCGAGAGCAACGGTTCTGGTCATATCGCTGTGATAACCGTCAACAACCGCACCGTAATCCATGGTAATAAAATCGCCGTTTTGAACCTTTTTATCCGACGGAACGCCGTGGGGCATAGATGAATTTTTGCCGCTTACGGCAATTGTTTCAAACGATATACCCGAAGCACCGTTTCTGAGCATAAAGTAATCAAGCTCCAGCGCAATTTCACGCTCCGTTATGCCCTCTTTGATGAATCCGAGAATGTGGTCAAACGCTTTTTCGGCTATGCGCTGAGCGGTAATTATTCTGTTTTTTTCCGTTTCGTTTTTTCTGCGGCGAAGAGTGCTTATTTCGTCGTCCGCCTTTTCGGCAGCACATTCGCATTCAAATGCACTGCTTATTTCATTGAACTGCTTTACCGTGAGCTTTTCCGCTTCGGTAAAAATTTTTGTTATACCGAGCTTTTTTGCACATTCGGGAAGCTGGGTACGGAAGCTTGTGAGAAGCTCAACTGAATCACAATCCGTTATTTTTGCCCGCGCAGCCTCGATATATCTGCTGTCGGTGAAGAAAATACTTCTGTCAGAAGTGAGCAGAAGGAAGCCGTCGGACGAATCAAAGCCCGTAAGGTATTTTCTGTTCTCCGGCGAAACAACGAGAAAAGCTTCGCCGCCGCCGAGAAAAGCCGATAATTTTTCTGTATTCATAATTTACCTCATAAAAAAATCGTACTGCCGAATTTTGCGCAAATCCGGCAGTACTTTGGGGAAAGAGAAAATAAAAATGAAAAAAGAAGATGTTAATCTAACAAAAAATAAACAAACATTATATTATCCGTTTGATATTGTAATGCAAAATCGCCCATAATTTGTTAACAAAATGTAAACAAAATATTACTCAATTGTTAAAAATCTCCTCGGGAATATTTTCTGCTTCCACCGGTATTGCCTTATTTTTCAAGGAAAGCCTTAAAGCCCTTAAACGCCATATACACATCTGTTTTGGCAACAACCTCAAACGGTGAGTGCATTGAAAGAACGGGAACTCCCACATCAACCACCTGAGCGCCGAGATTTGCAATATATTTTGCAACCGTTCCTCCGCCGCCCTCGTCAACCTTTCCGAGCTCGCCCGTCTGCCATGAAACCTTTTCTTTATTGAAAAGAGAGGTAACCTTTGAAACGAACTCGGCGTTTGCATCATTCGTGCCGCTCTTGCCTCTGGCACCTGTATATTTTGTAACTGCTATACCTTTATTTATATAAGCCGCATTCATTTTGTCGTGAACCGACGGATAATTGGGGTCAAATCCTGCGTTAACATCTGCCGAAAGGCACTCCGAGGCTCTGAGTGCATCTCTGCCCTCTGCGCCCTGAACGGCCGCAATATCGGCTATGAAATTTTTAAGATAATCGGAGCAAAGACCGGTGTTGCCGTCAGAACCGATTTCTTCCTTGTCTGTTATAACGGTAACTGTTGTATATTCGGGCGCTTTAACCGCAAATTCAGCCATAACCGCCGGATATGCACACACTCTGTCGTCGTGACCGTATGCACCTATCATACTGCGGTCAAGACCTATATCAACCGCAGGATAAGCGGGAACCGCTTCAAGCTCCGCACGCAGAAAATCGGCTTCGACTATGCCGTATTTTTCATTGAGAAGCTTCATAATATTGAGCTTGACATTATCGGCACATTTATCCTTTGAAAACGGTCTGCTGCCGACGAGAATGTTCAGATTTTCACCCGTGACAACATTTTCTCCGTTGCGTTCGGAGATATGCTTATCAAGGTGCGGAAGCAGGTCGGTAACAACGAATTTCGGGTCGCCGTCATCTTCACCGAGCCTTACCGTAACCGATGAACCGTCTTTGCGGAAAATGATTCCGTGAAGCGAAAGGGGAACGGTGGTCCACTGATATTTTTTAATACCGCCGTAATAATGGGTTTTGAAAAACGCCATTTCGGTATCCTCATAAAGCGGTGAGGGCTTGAGGTCAAGTCTCGGAGAGTCAATATGAGCCGCGGCTATTCTCGTACCGTTTTCAACGGGCTGTTTTCCGAAGGTGCAGAGAATGAGCGCCTTTTCGTGAATGTTATAATAAACCTTGTCTCCGGCTTTATACTTTTCTTTTGAATTGAACGGCTTATATCCGTTCTTTTCGGCTTCATTCAGAGCATATGCCGCCGCCTCACGCTCTGTTTTGCAGGCGTTGAGGAATTTTTTATAGTCCTCGCAAAATGCGTCAGCCCGTTCTATTTCGTCCGGGTCAAATTCATAAGAGGCGTGCTGATGGTCATAGAATAATTCTTCCTTGAGAAGCTCCGCTTCGGTTTTTTCACACATATCCGTCATCCTTTCAATTTTTTTATAACAGCTTCAATCTGAGCTTTCATATTGTCGCTTTTTCCGTTTTTTATCAGTATATCCGATTTTTCTGCATAATATTCTTCACTTTTCTGTGCCGACATTCTTATCCGCGCATCGGCTTCACCGATTGAATCGCGGTGCATAATTCTTTCAAGGCGTTCGTTTTCGGGAGCCGTTATGCACACGGTAAAATCGCATATATCCGCAAGCGGACATTCAAACAGCAGCGGCGCATCAACCACCGCGGCGGCTGCGCCCTGTGCCTCCGCCTTATGAATTTCCGCAAAAACAAGCCTTGTTATTTCGGGGTGGGTTATGCTGTTAAGCAGTTCCGTTTTTTCGACTGATGAAAACGCTCTTCGGGCAAGCTCACGGCGGTCAAGTGCGCCGTCGCTTATTATATCATCTCCGAACGCCCTGCAAAGCTCATCAATCACGGCTCTGCTTTCAACGGCTTTTCTTGCCAGAATATCGGTGTCGATTATGTATAATCCGTTATCTTTCAACATTCGGGCGGCGGTGGATTTGCCCGCTCCAGTCTGACCCGTAAGGCCGATAACGGGAATTTTGAGGTCAACATCTGTCACGCGGAATGCCGCCGAGCGCAGAAGCCTGTTATATACCGCAAGCCCCACTCCCGTTGAAACGGGGCAGCGCACAAACGCTCTTTTACAGCCGATTTCGTCAACCTCACGCAGCGCATCGAAAATTCTGTGAGCCTGAGCCGAGCTGTCCTTTTCGCCGCCGTATTCTATGGCTTTTACAAAATGTGCACCCTCGCCGTTGAAGCATACGGCACAGACCTCATCATTCTGCGATTTCAGGAATTTTTCGTAATTTTCAAAGCTGCCCTTAATAATCGTTATCTGCGCATTCGGCGCATAGTGCTTATATTTCATTCCCGGAGACTGCACCTTTTCGCCCTCGTTCAGCTTTTCATAAACGGCGTGGGAAATTTGTATTTCTCCCAGAACCTCTTCAAGCTCGGAAGGAGTTATACCGCCCGGACGGAGCAGGGTGGGCGGTTCGGTAACAAGAGTTATAACCGTTGATTCAACTCCCACATCACATTCACCGCCGTCAACAACGGCGTCGATTTTGCCGTCCATATCCTGCTTGACGTGTTCTGCGCAGGTGGGACTCGGTTTGCCCGAGGAGTTTGCACTCGGTGCGGCAAACGGCACGCCCGAAAGACGAATTATTTCCGCGGCAAACGGGTGTGACGGCATTCTGATTGCCACGGTGTCAAGTCCTGCCGTAACCTCATCGGGTACGGCAGCGGATTTTTTCATTATTATCGTAAGCGGACCCGGCCAGAACCTTTCCGCAAGGTCATAGGCTCTCGGGTCGATTTTTTCAACAAGCGGAATAATTTCCTCCATTGAGGAAACGTGAACTATCAGCGGATTATCCTGCGGCCTCCCCTTGGCGGCAAATATGCCCCTTACCGCCTCGGGGTCAAGCGCATTCGCCGCAAGCCCGTAAACGGTTTCGGTGGGTATTGCAACAAGTCCGCCGTTACGGAGTATCTCTGCGGAAATTTTCGCCGCATTTTCATCTTCCGATTTTAAATAAAGTGTTTTCATTCAGGTTTCGCCTTCAGTTTTTCGGCGGTATCCGCCGTAATAAGTGCATCTATAATTTCGTCAAGGTCGCCGTTGACGATTGATTCTATCTTATAAAGCGTCAAATTTATTCTGTGATCGCTCACTCTGCCCTGCGGAAAATTATAGGTGCGTATTCTCTCGCTTCTGTCACCCGTTCCTACCTGAGCACGGCGTTCTCCGGCAATGGCATTCTGCTGTTTTGCGGTTTCCGCTTCAAGTATTCTCGAACGCAGAATTTTCATTGCCTTGTCTTTATTTTTATATTGGCTTCTCTCGTCCTGACATTCAACAACCGTTCCCGTCGGAATATGCGTTATTCTTATGGCACTTTCGGTTTTGTTGATATGCTGACCGCCCGCACCGCTTGAACGGTAGGTATCAATCTGCAAATCGGCGGGATTTATTTCAACATCAACCTCCTGAGCCTCGGGAAGCACCGCAACGGTGGCGGTTGAGGTCTGGATTCTGCCCTGACTTTCGGTTTCGGGAACTCTTTGAACCCTGTGTACTCCGCTTTCAAACTTGAGGCGTGAATATGCTCCTTCACCCTCAAGCATAAAGCTGATTTCCTTGAAGCCGCCGAGCTCCGTGGGATTTGAATTGAGAATTTCACATTTCCAGCCCTTTGCCTCGGAATACATTGAATACATTCTGAAAAGCACTCCGGCAAACAGCGAAGCCTCCTCGCCGCCTGCGCCGCCTCTTATTTCGACGATAACATTTTTATCATCGTTCGGGTCTTTCGGCAGAAGCAGGATTTTAAGCTCCTCGTGATATTTTTTTGAAAGGCGTGAGGCTTCTTCAAATTCCTCCTGCACCATTTCCTTAAAATCCTTTTCAAACCCGCCCGCTTCAAGCATCTCTCTTGCCTCGGTCATATCGCTTTCCGCTTTTTTGTATTGGCGGTATTTTTCAACAACCGGCGTAAGGGTTTTAAGCTCCTGCATCAGCTTTTTATATTGCTCCATATCGGAAACAACATCGCTCTCGCAGAGCTTTCCGTTTATTTCCTCGAAGCGTTCTTCAACCTGTTTTAATTTATCAAGCATTTTATTTCTCCGCTCAGCGCTTTATATACCGTTTCCGAACACCTTTTATTCGGCACGAATGATTTTTTTGATATTTTTTTCAACCTTGACCCGTTCAAGCATAACCTCTCTGCCGCAGCCGAGACATTTTATTCTGAAATCCGCTCCGATACGCAGAACGGCAAATTCACCGCTTCCGCACGGGTGTTTTTTTTTCATCAAAAGAGTATCGCCGACTCTTACGTCCATTCAAATCACCTTAAATTAAAGCTCCGCTGAAATGCTGAACCCAGCAAAGATTACGGTCGGGGTCCGCATCTGCGGCAACTCCTACTCCGATTTTGATAAAATCGGGATTCATAATATTTTCATAGTGTGTGGGAGAATTTCTCCACGCATCGCATACCGCCTCGGGCGTGGTGTATCCCCAGCCGAGATTTTCTCCTACCGAACCGCTTTCATAGCCCTTCTCCTTAAAAATGGACGAGAAGAAAGAGCCGTCGGGTCTGCGGTGAGAATGCTTGCCCGACCAGGCAAGCTCCTCTGCACGCACATTTGCGATTTCGGTAAGCTTTGAATCAATCTTGAGCGTTTTAAGACCCGCTTTTTTGCGCCAGCCGTTGATAATTGCAACAACTCTGTCTATGTAATCATCATATTTTGAAGCATTCTTTTTTGCAGCGGGAAGCAAATCCTCATATGAAGCTCTGTAACCCACACGGATATAATTTGCTTCCTCAACCGTTTCATCAAGTACTTCTTTTTTGCCGTTTATCAGAACTCTGTAAGCAACCTTCACGGTTTTGGTAACCATAACGCCGTATTTGAGCTTTTCGGTGTAGGTTTTTTCCTCATATTTAACCTTTGTGCCGTATTGAGAAAGGTCAACCTTTTCTTTTGTTGTTTCTTTTTCGGTTGTTGTCTTTTTACTCTTTTTGGTTGTTTCGTCCTCATCGGCGCTTGTGGTTTCTTTTTTCGCCTTTTCGGTTGTGGTTACGGGAGCTGTGGTTGTAACAGGCGCGGTTGTGGTTTCAGCCTCAGTCGGGGCAGCCGTTGTTTGAGCCTGAGTTGACGGCTCTGTTTTAATCTCCGTTTTAATTTCGGGCTTTTTTATGCTGCAGCCTGCCGCACAGATAAACGCAAGCAGAATGCAGATTGCGGAAATGAATTTGTTTTTCAAAATATATCTCTCCTCCGCCGCACAGCGGCAATTTAAATGATTTAAGCAACAGTTAAATTATTATAACAGAATAATTGAAATAAATAAATAGATTTTTGAAAAAATATAAAAATAAATTCCCGAAATAAATTCTTATCGGAATTTATTTCGGGAAATCGTTATTTGATTTCCTGTTCGAGACTGTTAAATTCTTCTGTATTGAAAAAATCAGCTAAGGTAATTTCAAGTCCGTCACAGATTATTTTAATTGTCAGAAGCTTAGGATTATGGCTTTTGCCGTAAATAATATTTTTAATTGATGATGGCGGCAGCGCACAAATCGTTGCAAGCTTATTTATCGAAATATTTCTTTCATCACAAAGCTCAAATATTCTGTTTTTAACGGCAGTTACGGTATCCATAATATCACCCCACACCCAATACTGCAATAAACGAAGTGATTCTTGTTCGGTTAGAAATTATAAGTGAGCGGTTATAAGTTAAGGGTCGCTCCGAAATTATTTTATTTCCTGTTCAATATCGTCAAAAATTTCAGATTCAAAGAATTGACGCAGGCTGATTTCAAGACCGTCACAAAGTTTTTTGATTGATACAACACCGGGATTTTGACTTTTTTCGTTCAGCATACTGTAAACGGTTGACGGCGAAACACCGGAAATATTTGCCAGAGTGTTAACGGCTATATTTTTTTCGGCGCACAAATCAATAATTCTTTTTGCAACGGCTTCTTTTGTGTTCAAATCTTTCATCCTTTACGATATATCGTTGATAAAAGTTTATCCAAATCTACGATAAATCGTGTGGGATATATCGCAATCTTCAAAAAATTATGATATAATTACGATATATCCCACAAAAGGAGTATATTATTATTATGATTTGCACATTTTTCGGACACAGAGAAACACCGTACGGAGTTGAACCCCGTATAAAAGAAATTTTAACAAGGCTTATTGAAAAATCCGATTTTGTTGTAACCTATGTTTCAAGAGAAGTCGGAGGTGCCGCAAAGTTTAAAAGTCTTGCCGAAAAGAAAGGCAAGACTGTAATAAACATAGAAATTTAATTTTCAATTGTTTGGCTCAGCGGTTGTTTCGGACGTATGTTCCTTTATGTATTCAAAGCCGTGCATAAAACCGCCCTGTTCAAGCGAACATATATCGCCGCCGATAACTCTGCCGTTATATATCAGCAGGTTTGCCTGAACCGTTCCCGTTCCCTCAAGCCCGGGATAATTCAGAATATCATATGTCCAGCGTTTCGCCCGAAGTCCTTTGTAAATTTCAAGGTCAAGCCCCTGATTCTTATTAAGCCCGGCATATTCCGTGTAGCCGTCATCAAAGCTTTCGGGAATAATAACCTCTTTAACCTCCGCAGGTTCTTCGGGAGTTTTCCAGCCGAACTGTGCAAGAAATGCCGTTCTCTGTTCGGCGTTTTCCGCCTTGTAGCTTATTGCCTCATCGCTTTTTGATGCGGGCTGACCCGTTCTGCCGAAAAGCACCAGCGCCGTGGCAACAACAGCCGTCAGGACTATTGCCGCCGCTGCAAGCTTGTTTTTTGGTGCCTTGATTGAATATATAAACATAAAATCACCGCCTGAAAGATATATATGTTCAGACGGTTGCATTTATACCGATGTATTTATACACATTATTCCGTTCGGGGTTATATCTATTATTCCGTATTCACCGTAAACAGCACACCCCGGGTTCATTATATAAAGTCCGTCACGATAATCTGTAACAGCATGGTGAGTGTGGCCATATAATGCAATGCGGGCACCGAGCTTTCTTGCTTTTTCTTCAAGCATTTCATCTCCGAATTTGACATTTTCCGCAAAGCCGTGGGAACAGAAAACCTTAACTCCCGCAAATTCCGCAACCGCATTTATGGGAAGCGCCGAAGCGTAATCGCAGTTTCCGCAGACCTTTATAACTCTTTTTTCGCCGAGCATATCCTCAAGCTTTTCAAAATCTCTTTCGCCGTCGCCGAGAAATATAACGGCGTCTGCCTCGGGGTGGTCAAACAGCGCCGAGCGCATAAAGCCCTCAACTCTGTGCGAATCCGAAAAAACAAGTATTCTCAATGGTTTATCTCCGTTCTATCCGAAAAATAATAAACATATTATAATACATAAAGGCGGTGATTTGAATGAATAAAGAAAATTTATCCGTCGAAGAGCTTCTGAAGCTTGCCGAATCGTCAAAAAACGGTGAGCTGCTCAATGCGGTTCAAGGCAGACTTTCCGAGGATAAGCAAAAGCAGCTTTTCAGCGTGCTTTCCGATAAGGAGAAAACGGAAAAACTGCTTTCAAGCGAAAAGGCACAGAGGCTTATGAAGAAATTCGGTCAGAAAAACTGAGGCGGCATATGGACAGCATTAACGATATTATTTCCAATCTTACCGAAGAGGATATAGAGGATTTGAAGGGCATGGCGGCGGAAATATTCGGCTCCGAAAAAGAGAACGAGCCGCCGCCCGAAAAGGATATGCCCGATTTATCCGACTTGCTCGGCAGCGCCGAAATGATTGGAAAAATCACGGGAATAATGAATGCCATGCGCAAAGAAGATGACCGTGTTAAATTTATCGGAGCGCTCAAACCGCTTCTGAGCCGGGGCAGGCGCAAGCGTGCCGATGATGCCATTCAGCTTCTTAAAATTATTGATATTATACCTCTTATTTCTTCATTAAAGGATAAATGATATGAACGATGAAATGCTCAGACTCATTCTGCCGGTTCTTTGTTCGGGGAAAGAAAAGCCCGAAGAAAAAACATCGCCGTCAGTCCCTTCTCAGGACGATAAAACCTTTATCATTCTGCTGATTTTATTGCTGATGAAAGAAAAAAGCGATATTTATCTTTTGCTTGCCCTGCTGTATATTCTGATGTAGTGCTTGATATTTCGGAGAAAACAGGATATAATATATAAAACGAAAAGGAGTGTTTAAAATGACATATACATACAGAAATCAGGGAACCTGCTCAAGGTCGGTAAGATTCGAGCTGAATGACGGCATAGTCAGCAACGTATGGTTTGAGGGCGGCTGCAACGGCAATCTTCAGGGAATCAGCCGACTTGTTGACGGTATGAAAGCCGAAGATGCAATCAGGAAGCTGAGCGGAATCCGCTGCGGCTTCAAAAGCACATCATGCCCCGACCAGCTTGCAAGAGCGCTTGAAGCTGCACTGAAAGACAATTAAGAATTATTTATTCCAGAAAGCTTCTATTTGTTCGCGGGCAGCCGAGACCGAGCCCTGAAGCATTTCGGGTTTTCCGCCGCCTCTGCCGGAGCAGACAGAATTAAATTCTTTGCCGAGCGCTCTCACATCCTCGGTGCGGCTTGCAATTGCATATTTATAACCGTTTTCATCGTCGCCGGAAAATACGGCGGCGATTTTTACTTTTTCGGCAAGCATATCGCAGAGTATTCTCGCACTTTCCGCAGAACCCTCGTCATCGAAAATATATCCCTTTTCACCGCTCATATTTTCACATCTGAGCGCAAAAAGCTCTTTTTTCAGCGCAATATTTTTGCCGTTTGCCTCGTGAAGCTGAGAAAGCACTCTTTCAACCGCCTCCGAAATTTCCTCCGGCTTCGCCTTGAGAAGTGCCGAAACGGCGGCAACGGAGGCGTTCTTTTCGCCGTAATCCTCAAGCGCTTTTCTGCCGATTTGCAGAGTTATTCTCACACCCGATTTATAATTCATCATCGAAACGGCCTTAACTATTCCGACCTCTCCCGTGAGCGCAACATGAGTTCCGCAGCAGGCGCAAAGGTCAACGCCCTCTATTCTCGTCAGACGAACCTGACCCTGAATCTCTTTTTTACTGCGGTAGCTGTAATTTTCAAGCTCCTCACGGCTCGGATAAAGCGCTTCAATCGGAATGTTTTTATATATTGCTTCATTTGTCAGCTTTTCAATGCGGTCAAGCTCCTCGGCGGTAACAATGCCGTTGAAATCAACCGTAACATAGTGTTCACCCATATGAAAGCCCACATTGTCAAAACCGCATACGGAGTGAACGAAGCCCGAAAAGATATGCTCGCCCGAGTGCTGCTGCATATTTGAAAAGCGGAAATCAAAATCGAGAGCGCAGTTTAATTCCGAACCGACTTCAACCGCACTTTCGCATATGTGCAGAATTCTGTCACCTTTTTCAACGGTTGTTATAACGGTTGAGTCACCGATTTTGCCTCTGTCACCGAACTGACCGCCTCCCTCGGGGAAGAACGCCGTTCTGTCAAGCTCAACCTCAAAATTATTTCCGTTCGCTTCGCAGGAAATTACCTTTGCGGTAAAATCCTTTGTATATTGGTTTTCGTAATAAAGTTTTTCAGTCATAATATCACCGCTTAAATTAATTATAGTTTATACCAGTTACTGTACAACTGCTTTAATATAGTTTTTTTAAAAATGTAATTTTTTCGGAAGCAATGACAATAACTGATGCCGAAAAGACTGTTGTTATTAAAATACATAAGTAAAAAGCAAGTGGTAATGAGTTCAGAATTTCAAAATATTTTCCCAAAAGGTATCCTACCATTTGGTGCATAGTAAAAACTAATATGCTTGTTTTTTGTAAAAATATCAGTTTCTTGATTTTTCCATCAGATAATATAACTTTTTGATTTTTAAGCAGTTTGAGCAAATAAAATGTACACGGCACAAGAAACAGCATAGCCCAGTAATCCGTTCCGCAATTTTTGAGCCTGATAAAGTTGGCTTCTGCGAACAGCAAAAGAAAGGAAAAAACCAGCTTGGCAATATCTTTAATGTTGATTGATGCTTTTTCTTTTTCAGCCAAGTAAAGTCCGATGGCACAAAACAGAAATGCAAATGTTATACCATTATATCTTGTTCCGAATATTTGATTGACCAGATTAGAAAAAACATTTACAAAAATGCAGTTGCAAGAGAAAGTATTGTACTCCACAATTAAAGATGTGAGCAAATAAAACGGTAAGGAAACAACAATTATCCAAAAGGGTTTTAAAAATTTTCTCATTAAAAAGCAAAGGAAAACACCCAGCATTAATGCGGGCAAGAACCAAAGTGCGCCGTATCCGCCGGTAAATATTATCCTTTTTGTTATCCAAATTGATGCATCTATAACATTAAGGCAGTTTGCGTTTTTAAAATCCGAAATAATAAAAGGACTGTAAATCAAGCACCAAATGCCATAAAGAATTGCTAATCTTTTCAAATAATTAAACAGTATTTTGGGATTTTTATAATTTGATTTTGAAAAGAACAGAAATGATGAAATTGAAAAAAATAGCGGGTCTGCTATTCTTGCAAGAAAATTTACAAGAAAGAAATTTGCATATCCTGTTAAAGGAGGAAAATGTATTGACACAACAAAAAAAGACAAGAGAAACTTTGTCAGGTCAATCAAGCTGTTTCTTTGCTTCAATTGTATACATCCTTTCATAATTTTTATAAAATAATATTACCATAAAAATCAGATGTTTTCAATAAAAATCAAAAGAAAATAAAGAGTGAATGAAAAAGGTTAAATTACAAATTTGCAACAAATTTTTAAAATTATTGACACGAAAATAATTTACTGATATACTGTAAAAGGTTTGAGCAAAATGAAGTCAAATTGTTCCCTTTTGCCCATACCGAAGAATTAAAAAGGGGGAATCCTATGAAAAAATATTTCGCGAGACTCGTTAAAACCGTACCCAAGCACAGACTTATAATCTGGTGGATTTTCAGAGCTTTACTTATCTATGCCTTTATTGCCGGTTTCTTTAAAAAGCCGTTTGATATTACCGACCCGCTTCAGGTCGGAGCAAATTTCCTTTTCACATTTGTATGGGAAGTATTTCAGATGCTTTCCGAAAAAAATGCGCTTCGCCATCTCCCGTCTGTTGTTCAGACATTCCTGATTATCGGAATATTTGCCGCATCGTTCGGCGGAAAATTCCTCAATCTCTATTATGATTTGGCGTGGTGGGATATTGCGCTTCACCTTATCGGCGGCGGTGCGTGCGTATTTTTCGGATACGAAATTTCGTCCGCAATGCAGGCAAGAGACCACGCTCTCGGCAAAAAAGCCGATGCACCTCTTTCACTTGTGCTTTTTGCGGCAGTCGGATTTTCGTTCCTTGCTTCAACGGGCTGGGAGCTGTTTGAATTTACATTTGACTCCGTTTCCTGCATAAGCAGCAAGGCGGCATTTGAGGCAGGCACAATGGCAAGAGAGGCAGCACTCAAAGCTTCGGGCGATGCCCAGCATTGGAACCTTGCCGCCGCAAGCGGAACGGCAAAGGGAGCATTTCAGCTCATAGACGGTATCTGGGAAGAACGCTGGCCGATTATGGACACGATGACCGATATTATTCTCAATACCGCCGGAGCGCTTATTTCAATAATCGCAATAAAGATATTCCCTTACAGACACAAGGGAAAATTCAAAATGGACTTTATAGAAGACTGATAAAACGGGCGGAGATTCGTGGTTTATGAATCTCCGCTTTTGTGTATGCAAAATTAAAAAAGCCGTCTCCCGTAAAGAGAGACGGCAGAGCCGGATTTTATCCGTGCCCGCGGCGTATTCAGCAGCCGCAGCCGCAGCCGCCGTTATTGATGGGGCTTACACCGCTGCCGCATCCGCAGTCTCCGTTGTTGTTGAAGAAGAGGAGAATGAGGATAATGAAAAGAATCCAGTTGTTATTGCATGAGCAACCCATAAGATGACCTCCAGATTGATGTAAAGTCGGCTGTTTTTCAACCGCTTTCAATCACAGTTTATGTGGATTTTTCTTATGTGTTACAGAAAATTTAAAATACCGCCGGTTACATAATGCAGCCGGCGGTTCAATTTTATTAAAGAATGATTATAAACAGACCTGCCATACCGAACAGGGCAAAGATTGAAAGCATAACCGCGAATATGTTAAGGAAAAACAGTGCTCCGGCGGTCATCTTTATCGGCATTGTGTTTTCCGCTTCATTTATGTTCTGCCACTTGAAGTAAACATCTTTTCCGTCAACACAGAACTGGTCAAGGCCCACATCATCGGTGCTGCTGCCGTCACGCTGTTCAAAGCTGCATTCCTTTATGCCTTCGGCAAAAAGCTGCGCCATTTCCTCGGTCTTAAAGGTAATATGGCTCACCATGCGAAGCTCGGCGGCAGGCTCTTCAACCGCAAGATGACCGTCCTTGAAGCCGGTGCACCACCAGTAATCGCCGTAATCTCTTGTGAATTCACGAACATAATTGCCGTTCAACATTCTGTCGTGATACATGGTCATTTCCATTTTAAGCCAGTCCTCCTGCTTTGCGCAGGCGTAGGTTGTGAGAAGCTTATCCTCTTTATCGGAATGCTCCTTTGTGTAAACACCCATCTCACAGCCGTAGAACAGCATACCGTACTGTCCCTTCCAGAGCTGAATCATCCAGTCCTTGCCCTCATATGTAAAATGAACGCGAACATAGTCATATTCCATAAGAACATAGGGCGCAACGATGTCATAAAGCTTGTTGAAGCCGAAATTCGACTGCCAGCATTTTTTATCGTTTGTGTAATAATAATCGTCGGTGTAGCTGTATTTATAACTGAGCACCTGCTTTGAAACAAGCAGAGATTTGATAATATTCTTTCTGGTTGTAACATGAATCGCATAAGCGCCCACAACCTCTTCACCGTTTACAACGGCTTTGGCGGTGATGATTGTTCTGCCGACCTTAAGACCTTTAACAGAACCGTTCTGTTCAACCACGGCAACGCTTTTTTCCGATGATTCCCACTTGACTGTTGTTCCGTCAGGACAGTTTATCAATTCGGCTTCAAGCTTCATTTTTTTGCCCTTAACGAGCTCCATACTGCTTGCGGAAATCGAAATTTCGGGTTTTAATTCTTCCTGCTGCCGAACCTGCGGCGTAACATCTTCCTCGGCAAAAGCACCGATGACGAATACACCCGATAACGAAATAAGCAATGCGAAAAATAAAGATATTGCTCTGACTGCCTTGTTTCTCATATTGTCCTCCGTTAATTTTTTTATTGCATAATATACCATACAATAGCAGTATATCAAAAATCAGGGAATAAATCAAGTATTTAAAATTCCGTACTTGAAATTTATATATACATATTATATAATGTGTGTGCAATTGAATAAACGCAGTTCATCACGGTCTGTTTTCTGAACCGTGTTCCGAATGCCGAGGCATTCGAGGATAAGGAAATTTCGGTGAAAATCCGTTGCAACAGCCATTACCGTAACTTGGATATTATCCATCAAGTCGGAATGCTTATCGTTCTGCGATGTCGGAAAATCTCTTGGGCAATATGAGGAGATACGGCAGTATATGTTCCGGATACGGCAGTGGTATCCGTGTTTTACTGCGCCTCATAGGAGAGCGCTTTTCTTTTATCCTTTTGCAATAATTCACGAAAGGAAAAAATTATGAAACAGTTTATTCAATCAATAACATCGGCATTTTTGGCGCTGATTCTCGTTCTCGGGCTCTGCACCTGCGGAAAAACAGATACAGTCAAAACGGATATGACACCCGTTTACACTCAGGATACCGAATTGGGAGAGGGTTCAAAAACCGTTTCTCTGGAAGTTAAAATGCCCGACAGCTCGGTCAAATTCACAATTCACACCGATAAAACCGTTCTCGGTGATGCTCTCACCGAATACGGTCTGATTTCGGGCGATGAGGGCGAATACGGACTCTATATAAAGGAAGTCAACGGAATCACCGCGGATTACGATATCGACCAAAGCTACTGGTCTTTTTATATCAACGGCGAATACGCCCCGACGGGTGTTGATTCAACCGAGATAACGGAGGGCGCGGAGTATCAGCTCGTCTATACAAAATAATTATGTATCGGCATTCGCCTGCCCGAATGCCGTTTATTTTTAAGCCAATGTCAGTATATTTTCCAGCGTGTAATAATCATAAAACATATAATAATATTCTCCCCTGAAGCGGCATTTTACGCGATAGCAGAGCTTTTCTCTGCCGTGAATATCGTATACACACAGTATTTTTTCAATCGGATAAGCGCCCTCGGGCAGGATAGCTTTTAAATCGGGATTTTCGTCCTCGGCATATTTATAAGGATTATAATTTTTTATATATTCCGATGCATCATACCGTGTGATTTTCCCCGTTGCAAGGCACACATCAACATAAATTCTGCTTGTGAGCATAACGGTGTCGCCGTTTGACGGCGCAAATTCAAGCATTGCGGTAAATTCCGAAGAAAAAGAATCGGTCATAACCGCAGAGGCAATTCCCTGTGAGCGTACAAATTCAAGGGCGGTATTTCCGGCTTCCTCAACGGTAAATTCCCTTTCCCTGCACGGGAGTTCCCGGGAAAAGAAATAAAGGCTGCCGTCTGCACGGTTTATTCTGACCCGTACTCCGTCATACACAAAATTATATGTGCTTGCCCCGTCGGAATATTCCGAATCATTTTCACGCCACAGCACCGGATTTATATTGTATATCTCCGAAGCCTTTTTCTGCGCCTCGTTTTTGCCTATTCCGCCGGCTGCCGACGGTCTGGCGGAAACGGTGTCGGCTTGCAGTCCCTCCGATTCAAACGGCATATCGAGCTTTTTTTCAAAAAAGCTTTCATCGGTTTCGAGAAGCGAAATATTCTTTTCGAGAATGCCGCTTACTATTTCATCGGCGTGATAATAAATTTCGGCGGCGTGGTCGGAAAGGCTTATCGCTTTTTCGCGGTCAACGGCAGAGGCACTGTCCGCAAAGCCGTAGACGGTTTCAAAATATTCGGTTAATCCCTCAACGCTTTCGGAATCGAAGCAGTAAAGTCCGGCAAGCGCCGCAGATGCCTGTTCCCTTACAAATGAACGGGAATCCGCAAGACCGCTTTCGGAGGATACCGCCATTGTGCGAAGTCCCACGCTGACCCCCTCGGAGTATTCGCAAAGTGCGGAAAGAGCCGGCAGACGAATGCTTTCAAGGCTCTCCTCATATTTTCGTCTGTCGAGCAGACCGAGATATTCCGTCACCGCAAGCACCGTGAAAAGTGCGGCGGAAAAGGATAAAATGCGAACGGTTTTTCGTTTCAAAAAAATCACCCTGCTTTCATTCTTAGGAATGTGCAGGGTGACTGTTATTTATTCAGATTATTTTATCATGCTTTCTTCCCAGGAAGCAAAGGGTTCGATTCCGAAAATGGAGGCTACCGTGGGAGCAACATTGGCAAGACCGAAATTGCCCTCCTTAAGCTCATATTTCTTATCGGAATAAATGATGAACGGAACGGCGTTAAGCGAATGTGCGGTTCTTACCTGAACTGCACCCTTCTTGTTCTTTTCAAGCATTTCATCTGCATTGCCGTGGTCGGCGGTGATAAGCACCGTAACTCCGCATTCATCGGCGGCTTTAAGAACTCTTGCAAGTCCGAGGTCAACCGCTTCAACGGCTGTTATCGTTGCATCAAGATTGCCGGTATGACCAACCATATCTCCGTTGGGATAGTTGCAGCGGATAAAATCATATTTGCCGCTCTTCATCGCTTCGATAACCGCATCGGTTACCTCTGCCGATTTCATCCACGGGCGCTCGTCAAACGAAACCTTATCCGACGGAATTTCCATATAGGTTTCAAGCTCTTCGCTGAACTTATCGCTCTTATTTCCGTTCCAGAAATAAGTAACATGACCGTATTTCTGAGTTTCGGAAACCGCAAACTGGTTCATTCCCTTTGAAACGAGAAGCTCGGAAAGGGTGTCCTTTATTTCGGGAGGATTGACAAGGTATCTTTCGGGCAGCTTTAAGTCGCCGTCATACTGGAGCATTCCCGCATAAATAACATCGGGCTTTGCGCCTCTGTCAAACCTGTCAAAATCGTCATAGTCAAATGCCATGCTCAGCTCAAGCGCTCTGTCACCTCTGAAGTTGAAGAGAATAACGCTGTCGCCGTCATTGATTGTGCCGACGGGCTTGCCGTCTTTGCCGATAACGAACGGGGGCAAATCCTGGTCAATAACGCCGGGAATTTCGGCTCTGTAAGCTTCGATTGCTTCCTCGGCAGATGTAAACTGTCTGCCGATGCCCTTAACATGGGTATCCCAGCCGAGCTTAACCATATTCCAGTCGGCTTCGTATCTGTCCATGGTGATTTTCATTCTGCCGCCGCCTGAAGCTATATCGGCATAAAATTCACCGTCATTAAGCTCTGCGAGCTTAGCTTCAAGCTGCTCAACATAAACGAGAGCCGAGGTTGCGGGAACATCTCTGCCGTCAAGCAGGATATGAGCGTGAACCTTTTTGACTCCGCACTTTTTTGCCTGCTCAATCATCGCCGTAAGGTGAGAAATGTTTGAATGAACATTTCCGTCCGAAAGCAGACCGATGAAATGCAGAGCGCTGTTTTTGCTTATGCAGTTTGCCGAAAGCTCTTTCCACGCTTCGGAGTCATAGATTTTTCCGCTTGCGATTGACTCGTTAACGAGCTTTGCGCCCTGCGAATAAATCTGACCGCAGCCGAGAGCATTGTGACCTACTTCGCTGTTGCCCATATCGTCATCGGTCGGCAGACCTACCGCCGAGCCGTGAGCCTTAAGCTTGGTATTGGGTCTCTCGGCAAGAAGCTTATCGAGAACAGGGGTGTTGGCAAGCGATACCGCATCACCCAGACCCGTTTTTGAAAATCCCACGCCGTCCATGACGACAAGGAGAACTTTTTCGGACATAATAATTCCTCTTTCTGATTAAAATAGTTGTTGCTCAGTTAAATCGGTATTGACAATTCTCCGATTTCTGATATAATAATAACAGAAAGGCAACCGATAGACGGTTACGCCCTCAGAAATGTGATAAGAATTAACCGCACTCTTTGGACGGAGGGGCGGTTATTTCTTTTTATGCTCACGGTCTGTAAAAAGACCTACAATGCTTATTATTACAACAGCGAACGCAAATAAGTTCTCATATGTAACATATTGCATATGCATCACCCCCTTGCGAGGGCAAAGAGTGTAACCGCCTACCGTATATAGTCGCCTTTGAGGGTGCTTGAACACCGACAATATGTTACCATATACGATAATAATTGTCAAATGGATTTTATATATGAATAAACCGTGGCGGGATGAAACATCCCGCCATAACTTAAAGCTTATTTGCTTGCAGCTTCAACAATCTTTGAGAATTTCTCCGCAACGAGTGAAGCTCCGCCGATAAGTCCGCCGTCAACATCATACTGAGCAAGAAGCTCTGCTGCGTTGCCGTCATTCAT
>JAZRYD010000082.1:0-6161 GCA_045600535.1 Acutalibacteraceae bacterium
TGGAAGGACTGCTACCGTTGTTCAGACGATGAGTGCGGCGAGTTGTTTTCCGACCCTGCATGCACTGTTAAAATCAATAGCATCGATAATTGGAAAACCGGCGACGGTAAGATAGAAAAGATAGGTCATAACACAGTTATGATTCCGCAGCAGGATGCCACCGCAGAAGAGTACGGCGTGAAAGCCTACTGGTATTGCGGTAACTGCAAACAGTTCTTTGCCGATAATTACGGTAATCTCGGTGGCTTGATAGGTACCGCTACAGACCTTTATCAATGGAAGTCCGGTGCCGGCAAAATAGAAAAGCTCACACCGCACGAGCACACCTACGGCGAAGCAACTTACATTTGGAACGACGGTTTAACAGAATGTACGGCTATCAGAACCTGCGATTGCGGAAACGCTGTTATTGAAACAGTTGAAACCGAAAAGAACGGAAACAAGATAACAGCCACATTCACAAAAGACGGCTTTACCGAACAGGAAAAGACGGTCGAAGAACCCGAAGACGAAGCGGCAAAGGCTCTGAGCGAAGTAAAAACCGCGGCAAAGGCTGAAATCGACAAGCTTATCAAAGATGCGGACAATGATGTTAAGGAAATAGGAACAACGGCAAAAACGGAAATTGACGGGCTTTCGACAATTACCGCCGTAACAGAAAAACTTGCATCAGCTATTGCGGAAATCAACAATAAGCAAACAGAAAAAGCAATCGCCGCCGCAACACAAAAACTTGAAGAGCTTGAGGTTATTTCAAGTAAGGCGAAAAAGATTGTAAAATCGGTTAAACCGCTTCTTGCAGCGGCTTCAAGTCCCGCCGAGGTCAACGCAATCATGACGCAGACTCTTGCCGGTATCGACGAAGCGGAAGCAAAGGTAACCGACACCGACAGACATCTTGTGAATAAATCACCTGTGGAAGTCGGCAATATGATGGGCAGACAAACAAAAATCGGTGACGAAAGCAAGGGCAGAGTGATTATTCCCGTTACACAAGAACAGCTTGAGAAAATCGGCGATAAGCTTGTTATTGTCGGCGGTGACTTTGAAAAGGAAACAACCATTGAAATTGACTGCGCTTATACCTATTTCTACAACGGAGAAACAAAGATAGAAGCAAAGGATATAACGGTCAACGAAAACGGCGACAAGGCTTATGCGTTTATCATAATAGACTGTGATGCAGAACATAACCCCATTTCGGGCTACGGCTATTACAGGCTCTATAATGAAAGCGTAAGCACCGAAAACTTCCTTTTTGATGTAATTTTCGCCGACCCCGCCGGTTATGATGAATAAGAGGGGTGCCGAAATGAAAATGATAAAACCCGAAATTAAATTTATTAAGTTTAATACGAAAGACATCATAACCACATCAGGTGAAGGTCCGGTATATGACCCGAGCAAGAATTTGTTTAACGATGACCCTGCAAATATCATTTCAGATAACACGGATAAATCCTTGACCAAAGATTTCAGCAATCTTGTATGGAACTTTATTTCTTAAGCTTAAACAAAACGGAGACTGCCTTGTGCAGTCCCCGTTTTGTAGAATTTAAGTTTTAAGTTTTGAGTTTTAAATTGCAAAAATTACAACCCGAAACTTAGCACTTAAAACTAAACAGGAAACGGAGAGTTTATTGTGAAAAAATTACTTTTAATTTTGCATTGCATTGCTTTGCTCGCTATCGGTACAATACCCGCCTTTGCAATTAAAGTAGATCCGAAAATTCAGATTATGCGTAACGGTGCGGAAATAATCAGTTACAGCACTTTGGCTTCTGCCGTAAATGCGGCTCAGGACGGTGATGTTATTTCCGTTGCAAGCGAAGTTTTAAGCTATACTTCAACCGAAAATATAAATGTCACAAAAAACATAACACTTAAAACGGGTGAATACTTCAGCGGCAGTTCTAAATATATTCAATATAACGGCACTTCCGCTCCCTTGTTTACCGTCAAAAACGGTGCAGCCCTGACTGTTGCCGATTCAATAATTTACGGCAACACAAATTCCGCTAATACAAACGGCGGTCTTATCCGTGTTGAAAACGGCGGTAAGCTGATTATTGACGGTTCAACATCAATTTCCGGCTTTAAACTCAACGCACAAGGTTCAAAGGGCGGTGTTATATTTGCATCAAACGGCGGTAAGGTTATTGTAAATTCCGTTACATTTTCGGGCAATTTCGCCGTAGAGGGTAAAGACATTTACGCAGAAAACAAAGACGATGTAACAATTAAAAGCGGCGTTGTCGCAGATATTGCATACGGTGAAAGCGTGGATATCAACGCTCTTAATCTCGTTCTTTCGGGCGATATAGGTCTGGTGTTCCACACGGTTGTTCCCGATAAATATACAGACGGTTATTTTGTCCTCACCTGCCGCACGGGTAAAACCGTAAAGAAAAATATAAAAGAGTGTATAAAGGACAGCGACGGCAGATATATAATTGAATATAACCCGAGCGCCGTTGAGCTTTCGGAAAAAATTACTCTGACCGTTTTTGATAAGGACGGAAATTCTCTCACCTCAAAAGCAAAATCGGTTGAGGATTACGCAAATACTCTCCTTTCGGAAAAAAGCACAACCCAAAAAGAAAGAAATGTTATCACAAAGCTGCTCAATTACGGACACTTTGCACAGATAGACTGTGCCGCCGCAAACGGTCTCACACTCGGAACGGATATTGCAAAAACCGCAAAATATGCCGACCTCACCGTTTCGGAAAATGTGTTTGATAACTTTGCCGGAAAAGTTGAGGGCAAGGATAATTCGGTCGGTTCGATAGCTCTGCAATTGAGCCTTGCATATAAGCCCGGCATAAATATCTGCCTTAAAGTGAACAGCGTTCCGAAGGTTACGATTAACGGAAAGAGAATTGATGCAAAATCCTATGATGATGAACAGTATAACTGCATTATTGATATGGAAGGCATCGGCATTGCAAATCTCGCAAAGGAATATACGGTCTGCATAAACGATAAACTGACTCTCACCTTTTCGCCGCTTACATACTGTTGGTTAAGCAAAAAGAACGGCGGTGACAGCCTTGACGCCGAAAAAGCGCTCTATGAATTTTATCTTGCAACTGTTGATTATAATAAACTTTAAGTCAGGAGAATTGATATGAAAACAAAAATAATCGCAATTTTGCTTTGCGCCGCTGCGCTTTTTGCCGTTTCTTCCTGCGGCAAAACAGATGAAATAACTCCCGAAGAAACAACAGGCGTTACCGAACAGTCGGCAGAGGGACAGTCGGAAGTACAGGCAGCGGGAAGCATTCAGACAGCCGAAACCGTTCAGACAACGTCGGGAGATGTTGACCTCGGCGGAATCGTTCTTCCCGAAGACGGAAAAATATATTTCGGCGACAAAAAAACAACTAAATCGGCATCAGACAATAAGCCCGATAAAACAACCGTAAAATCAGCGGACGGCACTAAGCAGAATACATCAAAAACGCCTGCTTCAACCGAAAATGCAACGACGGTTAACAGAACTACAAAAGCTCCCACCACAAAGGCGGCAGCATCCGTTCCGAACACAACCGCAAAAACACCTGCAACCGAAAAGCAGACGGCAAAGCCCGAAACAGCCACCACACAGTCCGGTTCTGCACAGGAACAGACGGGATGGGGCAAAATTGAATGGAACTGATGAAAATAAAAACCGTTTCAATTCTGCTGCTGTGCATGATAATGATGCTTGCGTTTATTTCCTGCGGTAAATCCGAAACAAATGTAAGCGAAACAGAAGAAACCATAGCGGAAATTGTTTTTCCGAATATAAGCATATGATGACTGAAATAAAAATAAAACTTGCCGAAATTTCGATTGAGGTTCAAAGCGAAACGGATTTTATGCCGGTCTTCTGCCGTGATTATCTTTGCGATGATGAACCGATATTTGCGGTAAGCACAACCAAAGAAGCGGTTACGGCTGAGGTGGAAAACGCACCGGAGCCGACTACATACGAATATGCAGAAGCGTTATGTCTTTACCGTGAAATGGCTGAAAGATTACCGCTTTATGACAGAGTTGTTTTTCACGGTGCGGCTGTTGAATACGGCGGCAAGGCGTATCTTTTTACTGCTCCGAGCGGAACGGGCAAGACAACGCATATTGCACTTTGGCGAAAATATTTAGGCGAAAAGGTCAATATCATTAACGGTGACAAACCTGTTTTACGCCTTACCGAAAACGGCTTTACCGTTTACGGAACGCCCTACGCAGGTAAAGAACACTGGCAAAGGAATGTTTCCGCTCCCCTCGGCGGTATCTGTTTTTTATCACAGGGCAAAGATAATGTAATTAAAAAAGCGGAAAGCGGTCTGTTTGTAAATCTCTTTCAGCAGACATATAAACCGCACGGAAAAGAAGCAATGCAGAAAACACTGTCAATCGTTAAAGAGCTGTGCGGTGTGCCGTGCTTTACGCTCTCCTGCGATATATCCGAAAATGCCGTAAAAGCATCTTTTGAAGCATTAACCAATGAAAAATATGAGGTGAAACCCAATGAAAATAAATGACGATTTTATAAAAGAAAAAACGGGTAATGAATGTGTTCTTGTACCCGTAGGCGAAACATATCAGAACGGCATTTTTACTCTGAACGAGGATGCCGAAAAATTATTCGACCTTTTAAGTGACGGTAAAAGCCGTGATGAAATTATTGATTTTTTTGAAAAAGAATATGAAATGAACCGTGATGATGTTGCGGACTCAGTGGACGGATTTATTGAAAAATTAACAGAAACGGGAATACTGATTGATGATTGAAGCAAAGAAAACGGTTGAACAGTACCTCAAAGAAAAGGGCGAATATGTTGCTACAACAGTGGGTATAAGTATGTATCCGCTGTTGAAGCATAAGCAGTATGCCGTGAAAATAGCAGCCGTAAACGGACGGCTGAAAAAATATGATGTGGCTCTGTTCAGGCGTGGACAACAGCTTGTTTTACACAGGGTAATAAAAGTATATCCCGACAGATATTTTATTCGTGGAGATAACTGTGACGGCGGTGAATATGTATCCGACAGTCAGATTATCGGCGCTTTAACGGAAATAAAGGGCAAAGATAAACTGATAAAGGTTACGGATTTTTCGTATCTTGTCTACTCAAGGTTAACCGTTTTTCGGTATCTGTTCCGACGCACAAAAAAGAAATTATCTGCATTTGCTCACCGCTGGGCTAAAAAAATAAAACGAAATTTGAGGAAGTAAAATGAACAAAACAGCTTTAACCGATAAATATACACGCCCTGCGCTCAAAAAGCTCAGGGCTGTTCTTCTTGCATTTGCATTGCTCTATACTTACGGTATTTATACATCGTTTAACGGCTACGACAGAGTTATCCTCGGTTTTTCCGTGCCTGCCTTTTATATGATATCCGGCTTCATTGTTTTGAGAGAAGATAAGAACAGAGAAAAGCGCATACTCCGTGCAATCAAGCGAACCGCAATCTGCTTTGTTATTCTGACGGCAGTTTATACGCTGATTTCATTTCTGCTTTTCAGAGAAAATACAACGGCTCTGCTCACTTCAAAAAAGTTCTGGATTGACTTTCTGCTGCTGAATATATACAGCTCACCCGTAGGCTCAACGATATGGTATGTTCAGGCTATGCTTTATGCTTACATAATCATTTTCATAATATACAAGCTGAACCTGCTGAAATTTGATATAGTCATTGCAGCCGTCTGCCTTGTTATAACGGTCTTAACGGGTGAATTTGCATCGTTTATCGGCTTTGAGTTTATGGGACATACTTACATCGGAGGAAATTTCTTAACAAGGGCATTGCCGTATATACTGATAGGCTGCTTTATTCACAGAAGGAAAAATAAATTCACATTTTTAACAACCGGAAAGTGTTGGATTATCGGTGTTGTCGGTATAGCGGCTTCGGTGGTGGAATACAGTATCCTTTATTCCTTTGATAAGTCTGTTTATTCCGGACATACTCTCGGCATTGTGCTTACCGCCGCTGCGGTCTGCTTTTACGGATTTTTCATAAGTAAAAGTAATTTCAATTCAAGAACATTCAACAAAATGACACGCTATGAGCTTATGATACCTTATTTTGTCAGCGCACCGATATACGGTCTGCTTATGAAATTCATTATTTCAAAGCAGGATACTCCGCTGATTATTCTT
>JAZRYD010000083.1:0-16812 GCA_045600535.1 Acutalibacteraceae bacterium
GGCACTTTTCAGCCTTTACATCCGACTTCTTTCAGACTCCACCTCACGATGGACGCCCTTGTCTTCGTCTAACAGTTCCTACTGCCAAGCCTGTAGCGGACTTTCACCGCCAAGTGAATATGCGTGCCGAGCACACTAAAACAAGGATTTTAAGGCTATCTGATTATCGGATAAACCTTAAAATCCTTTTTCTTTATTATTTTGTTTTTCGGTCTGCGCTAAATGCGACAGCCCCTTTCCCGAATTTACCATATATTTTTCACGATTTATGTTGACTAAATCGTACGATTCGGATATAATATAAGTGAAAAGGAGGCGCGTAATATGTCAATTACCGCAACGGAGCTGAAAACAAATCTCAGTAAATACCTGCTTTTATCAGCCACGGAAGATATTTATATCACCAAAAACGGAAAAGTAATATGCAAACTCACCAATCCTTTTCAGGATAAGATTGATACTGCAAAATCACTTTTCGGTATTCTGCCCGACACATTAACACTCGAAGAAGCAAAAGCGGAAAGGTATGAAAAAATATGACGGCATTGATTGACACCTGCGTTATTGTTGATGCTCTTCAAAGCAGACAGCCGTTTTGTTCCGATGCGCAGAAAATTTTCATTCTTGCCGCGAATGAACGGTTCAAAGGCTGCATTTCCGCAAAATCCGTAACTGATATTTATTATATTACTCACCGTCTTACGCATAGCGACAAAGAAACAAGAGTAATTCTCGAAAAGCTTTTTTCGCTTTTTAAGGTTGAAGATACGGCAGGTGCAGATTGCCTGCACGCCCTGCCGTCGGACATTTCGGATTATGAGGATGCAATTATGGCAGAGACCGCAAAGAGGATTGAAGCGGACTGCATTGTAACCCGAAATGAAAAGGATTATAAAAATTCCGATGTTGCCGTATATTCTCCGTCAGATTTTATCCGTAAGCTTGAATCGGAACAGTAATTCAGACTATCATTGCATTTATCGTTCCGTTATATTCTCTCAGGAAATTTTCGCCGTCGCCGGTCATTTTTATTCTGCCGTGGCCGTCTTTATAGGAGAAATTTATATAAACGCTTCCGATATATTCGTCAATAATCTGAACAAAAATTCTCAGCTGGTTTTCACTTCCCCAAGTGCCCGAAGCGGCACATTCATAGGTGTGACCCTCGCAGGGCTTTCCGCCGATTTCTCCCGAATAGCCCGTCTGCGGAAACGTCTGAAAAATATTTTCATTGCGCCCGAAGCGGATAACCTTTTCGCCCTGGGCGTTTTTATATCCGAACCGGCATTCGTCCGAAAAGTCAAAGGAAAATTCGGTGATACCGGTTCTGTTTTCTTCTGCGGTGAATTTCCTGCCGTTTAATTCTTTTTCAAGCGGCGAATATTTTTCTCCCTTTGCCGCAGCAAGCTTAAGACCCGATATAAATTCCGTAAGCTCGTTATAAGCTTCGGCATCTTCCTCCGCGGCTTCTCCCGCCGTTTCAATGATTTCCGAGAAAAGATACGAAACAAGCAGCTCACGGGAATCGGGTGAGCGATAGTTGCCCGAGGTGCAGGTAAATGTTATATCCGTATCGGGGTCATAAATCGTAAGCTGGTCGTGCATACCGTTAAAGCCGAACGAATTTCCGTAGAATTTCCAGAACTGACTGGCATATCCGCGGTGGTCAAAGGAGCTTATGCCTCTCTCATATGAATCGGAAAAATCGGCAAACGCTTCCTCAAAAATTCCGCGGCGTACAATCTGTCTGCCCTCCCATTTTCCGAAGCAGCCCACAAATCTGCCGTAGGCAAGCATATCACGGGGAGTGCAGAGCAGCGCCGAATCCGCCCACGAATAACCGCCGGGGCATTTAAGGCAGTAGGCGTCAGATGAAAATCCGATTTCGTCAAGACATTTTTCACGCAGATAATCAAGAAAAGTTTTGCCGCTTATTCTTTCAACAAGCGCACCGAGCACGAACGAACCCATCGAGTCGTATCGGTACTGCGTTCCCGGGTAAACGGCGGGCTTCTGCGAAAAATAGAGCTCTACGCGGTCATCGGTGTTGCTTTCAAACCAGTTAACATCATATTCATCAAAGCAGGTACGCATCATCAGCATATCCCGAACGGTAAGCTTTTCAAGATAAGGGTGAACCGTTTCCGGCAGCTTGTCGGGAAAATACGATATGATTTTTTCGTCAAGAGAAATTTTGCCCTCATCGGCAAGCAGTCTGACCGCCGTACCGACATAGCTTTTGGTCTGGGAATACATACGGTGACGGGTATCCCTGTCAAACGGCTTCCAGTAAGCCTCACATATTATCTTATCACCTCTCGCGATAAGAACCGAATGGGAGGCAATGCCGTGTGACTCAATCATTTTGAGATATTTAAGGACGCTTTTTGAGGAAATTCCCACACTTTCGGGAGTTGCTGCGCTGAACATTTTATGTCACCTTTTACTATGCAATTTCTTTTTTATTTGAATACAGTAATTTCTGAGCTTCATTTCAAAAGGGAAAAATTGAAAATAAATATATTCCCATTCTCTTTTCGATTTCATAGTTTTTTTATATTTAATAAGGGCTTTCCGTATTTCTTTTTTTAGGCTTTTCCGTATATCATCATATCGATTCATTTGGCAAAGTTGCGAATAATGCCCGATTGCAATATCACAATATTTTTCAATTGACTTTTTTTCGGCTCTTTCGTACCCGTTATTATGAAAATATTCCGTTTGCACCCGAAAAGCCTCAACCGCATCCATTCGTTTCGGATACCAACCTTTACCGGTGATGCTGTCCGAGTTTATGTAATAGAAATACATTTCTGCCGGAAAGAAGGCTATCTTTTGTGCGGAAAAAATGTACTCATGTGTCGTAAATACATCCTCATGAAGCTTTCCGACAGGAAATTTTATGTCCTTATCTAATTCCCTTTTATATAGCTTACCCCATGGGGCTATTGCATGATTCAGTTCCAAAGAGCACCAAAAATCCTCCGGAGTAAATGTATTTACAGCATACTTTTCCGATGCAATGACAGGTTCCTGATTCTCTGTTCTGAAATATCCGCAAACAGATACATCGGCATCAAAGTCATGACACGCATTGTAAAGCCGTTCAAGATATTCCTTATGAATCCAGTCATCGGAATCTATAAAAGTAATATAATTTCCGGTTGCTTTCTCTTTTCCAACATTTCTCGCATCAGACAAACCGCCATTTTGCTTGTGAATAACTTTTATTCTACTGTCTTTTTCCGCATATTCATCACAAATTGCCGGACAGTTATCCGGCGAACCATCATCAACAAGAATAAGCTCAAAATCAGTAAATGTCTGATTCAGAATTGAATTAACACATCTGTAAATGAATTTCTCAACTTTATATACAGGCACAATTACAGAAATTTCCGGCATTGCTTTATTCCTCCGATTCACTTCTGCTTAAGGCACCGCAAAAATGAAAACATTTTTTTATTAAACTTTTCCACCTTATAAACAGCCTGAAAGAAGGCGATAGTTGACAAAGATTCCATTCAAAATCCTTATCCTTAAAATCAAAATACCTTTTGTATTTCCGCAAAATCGAATAGCAGCGTTTTTTTGCGATTTTTTTGAAATTTTTATCATCGGTTGATTTCACATCATCATATGTCCACAGATTGTAATTGAAATATCTCCTGATTAAATCTGTCATATGTTCTTCATCTTTGTATTTTTTAAATAAACCTATGTTTTTTTCATAACCCGAACAATGGTCATTATAAAATTTGAATGAATTTCTTTTAGAGTTTGTTATACTTTCTGTATTTGCTCTGTAATAATAATACAAATTTTCATTCAAAACAGTTATAGATGTTTCTTGTAATATAACTTCCGGTATAGTATAAAAATCTTCCATAAGTTGTCCGTTTACGAAACGGAAATCAAGCCATATTTCCTTTTTATATAATTTCGCACATGCATATGATAAAAAATCATTACCGATATAAAGCGAATCTGCCGCTTTTTCAAAATGATAACCATATTCGGCATCATTATCATCGGTATATTCCTGTACATCAATTACCCCTGCAGCAGAAATCAACTTGCCGCTCTCTACGGCAGCATTATATAAATACAGCAAATAATCCTTGTGAATCCAATCGTCACTGTCAATAAAAGTAACCCAATCACCTTTGGCAATATCAAGTCCTGCATTTCTTGCGCTGCTGAGTCCTCCGTTTTCTTTGTGGATAACTTTGATGCGATTATCTTTCTCGGCATATTCATCACACATAGCCCCGCAACTATCGGGTGAACCGTCATCAACCAATATAAGCTCAAAATCGTAAAAACTCTGAGCAAGAATCGAATCCACACAGCGTTTTAAAAACTTTTCAACCTTGTATACGGGAACTACAACACTGATTTCAGGCATGATTTTACCCTTTCATTTTCTTCTTCAATTTGTTGTAATTTTTTTCTCCGAGCAACCTGCATAACAAACGATTAGGAATGTGTTTTATCCAATCCAAAGCGTTTTTTAGCTTATAATAGCGTTTCTGTTTCTTTCTTATTTTAATTTTGTTTTTCAGTTCATTTTTTTGTTGCTCATCCCACCAACTTGCAGAATACCAATGAATGGTATATGTGTTTTTAGTTTTATTTAATTCACGAGTATTCCAACTTAATGGGCAAAAATATTCTTTTGGATAAAGAGCAAAACCATTAACCACCTGATATTCACCATTCGGAACAAATCCATACTTATTACAGCAATTTGTTATTCGTTCAACATTTGTTGTAACATCTAATGAGCCATCATCTCGGACAAAGGAAATATTATCGTATTCACTTAACAGTTCTTTAAACAGAGAATAATTCTTTTTGCAGGCCATGATACCGGTTGGAATTGTTGTTGTTGATTCAAAACCGCTGAAAGCTTCATTTTCAAGGAATTTATCTATGGGCTTAATAACCTCCACATCGGTATCCATATAAACACCGCCATATTTTACCATGGCCCACAAGCGTACATAATCAGTAACAAAAGCCCATTTTTTTGCTTCATATGCTTGTCTGACATACAATGGTGCAGAAGATATATCAAAATTATCCTCATTCCATTCTTTGATTTCATAGCCTTTGCAATACTTTTTCCAGCTCTTTATGCACTTTTCGGCAAGCTTAGGTTTGGGATTGCCTCCGAACCAGCAGTAATGAATAATCTTAGGTATCATATTTATTAAACACCTCAATATCAATATTGTTTCTTCCCCAATGATTTTTGTTCCAATCAATCGGAAGGGCATTTTGAGTGTCAACAACTTCAAATGTAAATGCAGGGTAAATTGCATCCAAATCATAGTAAATACCAAATTGATTTACTTCATACAGAACAAGAAGTGCTTTATATTTCCCAGGAACTAATTTGATATCATTTGTTGAAATCTGAAGCTCATTTTCTTTTGACGGGTAAAATGGTTTAATATTATGATTTATCCCTGCTCCGACAGGAATATCATCTTCTGTGCGAAATTCCAATCGCATGCAAGGAGAACTAATTTCCCGCTTTGTGGATATATTAACATCTATAAGTAAATTTTCTTTAAACTCATAAAAAATTTCTTTTTTGTTTTTTAATAAAACATGAGTAATCTTGGCTACAATGTCAGATGATAAATGCTCCATTCTGATGTTTGACAAATCAATATCGACACCCATATCAAAATCTGATTTGCCCAAATATATTTTTATAGCTTCTTCAACATCTCCGTCAAACACCACTTTACCGTGGTCGAGCACAACAACTCTTTCACAGAGCTGACGGATTGTATTCATATTGTGAGAAACATAAAGAATGGTTCTGCCTTCACTTCTTGAAACATCGTTCATTTTATCAAGGCATTTTTTCTGAAATGCCATATCGCCTACGGCAAGAACCTCGTCCATTATCATTATTTCCGAATCAAGATGAGCGGCAACAGAGAAAGCAAGCTTAACATACATACCGGAGGAATAACGCTTTACGGGTGTATCAATAAACTGACCGCATTCGGAGAATTCAATGATTTCATCTATTTTTGCGTCAATTTCTTTTTTTGTCATTCCGAGAATGGCACCGTTCATATAGATGTTTTCTCTGCCGGTAAGCTCACCGTTAAATCCCGTGCCGACCTCAAGCATAGATGTAACTCTGCCGTCAAGTCCTATTTCACCCGAGGTAGGTGCGGTAACTCTTGAAAGAAGCTTCAGAAGGGTGGATTTACCCGCGCCGTTATGGCCGATAATCCCGACTCTTTCGCCTTTTTTAACCTTAAACGAAACTCCGCTTAATGCCCAGAATTCCTCTCCGTCCGCATAGCTTTTTGCACCGATTTTTTTAGTGGGGTCTTCCTTGCCGCGCTTCTTTGCTATCCTTCGCTGAATTTCCTCATGCAGCGTTGTTCCGCCTATCTGGCCGAGAATGTATCTTTTTGTCACATTCTCTATTTCAATCATATATTTTTCCATATCATTTTACCTCAAATCGTATCCATAAAGGTGCGCTCGATTTTACTGAACATAATAAGCCCGATAAAAAATACGGCAAAAGTAAAAATCCAGCTTATCAGATAATAAATGCCGTTGAAATATCCCGTACCAAACAAGGCATAGCGGAATGTCGTTAAAATATCCGAAAACGGATTAAGCATATAAAGCCCGAGCCATTTTTCGGGCACCAGCTGCAAACCGTATGCAACGGGTGAAGCATATCTCCATAAAGTTACAAAAAGGGACACAGCCTTGGTTAAATCACGGTATTTGGTGGTCATTGAAGATACAACGATTCCGATTCCGACAGAAAGCATCATCATTTGAATGATGCAAACGGGAATCATTAAAAGCCACGGAGAAATTACTATTCCCGAATTGCCTTTGATAAAATAAAAAAGCCATGCAATTAAATATAATCCCATCTGTATTCCGAAAGAAATCAAATTGCTGAAAGCTGTTGAAACAGGTGCAACCAGACGAGGATAATAAACCTTACCCATAGTCCCGCTGTTTGCTAAGAATGTCTCTGATGTTGCCGATAATGTGCTGCTGAAATAACTCCAGCAGATATTTCCCGACATATAAAACAAAAATGACGGAATTAAAACATTTCCCGCAATATCCGATGTCGGAAGTCCGGCAAGGCCTCCGAAAATAATGGTATATACGAATGTTGAAACCAGCGGATTGATAATAACCCATAACGGGCCCAATAACGTCTGCTTATAACCCGTAACAAAGTTTCTTTTCACGAAAAGAAAAATTAAATCTCTGTAACGAAATGTTTCTCTTATATGTAAATCGAAAATTTTATGTTTTGACGATATTTTGATTTTATAATCGGTATTTTCCAACGCTTTTTCCTCCTGAAAATTTATTCAAGCAATGAATATAATTTACTCAAATCATTTGAAACGGTATGATCCGGTACCGACAGCGAATTACTGAGCTTTTCACGCAGTTCCGGAAAATCCAGCAATTTTTTTATTTCATTAAACATTTCGTCCGATGACTGCTCTTTCAATATTATTGCGGTTTCGCCGTCCGTAAACTGCTCTCTCATTCCGGATACATCGGTAACAATAATGGGCTTTTTGAGCACCTTGGCCTCCAGAGTGGTAGTACAGAACCCTTCACTTCTTGACGGCTGCACATAAATATCGGAATTTTTTACATACGGATAAGGATTTGGCTTTTCACCGAGAAAATGAACATTTTTCGATAATCCTTTTGCCTCGCATTCCGCTTCAATCTTTTCTCTTTTGGGCCCGTCACCTACAATATACCAGTGAATATCATATCCGTTGTCAAGCAGCTTCCTCATGCAATCGGGAATCCTGTCCATACCCTTTTCATAAGAAATTCTGCCTACGGTAACAACAGCCGGATGAATTATTTCAATATCACACGGGACTTCGGATTTTTTCAGAATGCCGTCTATGTCCTGAATGTTATAGAAAACTTCCGTTTTTTTCTTGAGTTCTGGATAACGGGTTACAAAAACATCCTTTACCGTTTCCGAAACGGCAAAAATGTTATCATACCTGTTATATGCGTATCTTCTTAAATCGGGCTTCGGATTGAGATAATCCAATCCGTGAAGCCATATCGCACGCTTTTTTGCCTTAAACCGAGTCAATCCCCAATATAATAACTCTTGGGTGTAAGAATGGTATTCTATAAATAAATCGTATTTCGTTTTGTCTATATATCCGTATCCGCGAAGCTTGCAATATTCTTTTGCAGACGGATTTGAGATGAAGAGACATAATATAAGGTAAAAAAGGCAGCGTATTGCCGATATGAATTTGAATTTTTTTATATGGAATTTCAGCAATTTACCCAATGAATTTTCCGGAAAATACTCCTGATATGCCAGGTGCCTGATGTTAACATTTTTTGTAAGATCCTTTTCCAATACTCCTCCCGGTTCCCGAAGCCAAAGTGTAACCTCAACCTTGTCATAATCCAATACATTCAACATATTTATCAGGACTTTTTCTTCTCCGCCCATAATGAGCCACGGATGAAGTACAACGATTTTCTTTTTTTGTTCATATAAAATCATGCACCTCCTGAAAAATTCTTATATACCAATTCTTATTATGCCACAAAATTACAGAATCTGCAAGTCTTATTTATAAAATATTATTTATTTCTATAAATATTAGTGTATTTCACCCGTTCGGCAGAACGGTTTTCATTGAAAAAACCGCTTTCCCACTTTTGTGAGATTGCGGTTCTTTTATTATAATTATATTTTCAACTTTTTAAACAAATGAGGATACGGCCCGATAATAACAAATGTTGAAACGGCGTATCTTACAAGTCTGTAGGCGAAATCTAACCATTCTGCACTTATGGCTTTTGCCGGTATTTTAAGTATAACGCTCACCATCGCAAAAATCAGAACACCCGAAACAGGACGCACAATGTAGCTCCACCATTTTGCGGATTTTTCAAAGTTGACATATTTTTCTTCATACATAAAGCCAAAAAGCAAGCCTACCGCTATTCCGTAAGATGAGAAAAATTCATCGTCACGGCAGAAGAAAAATCCGGCAGAACCGATAATAATCATGGCTGTAAAGCCGATTTTGTAACCGAATTTGCGATCAACACCGTTAAGGACAAACATAAGAATCAAGCCGATAAACCAACCCAGCAAAACATCTGTGGGGTAGTGAACACCGAGGTATATTCGCGAAAGGCCTATAAAAAACGGGAACAGAATACCGAGTACGATTAAAGAGCGTTTTTTGGTTTCGTGAGCAAGCGTACCGTAAACGGAAACGGACATAGCCGCATGAAGACTCGGCATCGAAAAGCCCTGTGCCGCAGGTGACATAATATCTTCATCGGGGTGTGCCGCACGGATACATTTAACACTTTTATTGTCCATATAAGGACGCCGTCTCTGAAAAGCGCCTTTAATGAGTGTGCCGAAAATCATTGTGCCCGAGAGTGCAAGAGCAGCTCTGCGGCCTAATTTTTTGTCAACACACCAATACAGCAGACCGAGAACAAGTATTACAAGGTATTCGTCACCGAACAATGTGAAAATCTTTGCGACGGCAGTAAGAACGCTGTTGCTTACAGACTGGAACGCTTCCATAAGCGGAATTTCCCAACTGAAAAAGAAAACATTTCCCATAAAAACACCCTTTCTTTAAACTTTTTTACCAAATAATTTTAACACATCTGTTCGTAGAATTCAAGCAGTTTCAGATTTTTATATTCATTTAACTCTGCACTGAAATGACCTCCCTGAAAACGGGAGGTCATTTTTGGCGTCCCCGGCGCGATTCGAACGCGCGGCCTTTCGCTTAGGAGGACTGACCATTCCCCTTCAAGGCGTGCGTCCTGTGCGTAATGTCTATATTTTGGCTGTTTTCCGCCGCAGGGTACGATCCCTTGCGGCGGTTTTCGTGTTTTACGCAGTTTTTATGACGTGCCAAGACACCAAGGCACCAAACAGGGTGCCAAAAATGGTGCCATGAAATGACGAATTTCAAAATTGTCCGCTTCAAATTGCAAAAGCTTTCAAATTTGAATTGACTAATTCGCAGGAAGTGGATATAATAGGCAGTACAATACTATCCGCTTCAAATGCTAATCGGTTTGAATTTTGAAAGGACTGCAACCTATGCACGATGTCCAATTTTATAAAAGCATATTCGACAAGTACGGTGGGATGATGCGCACCACCCAGCTTGCGGAGGAAAAGATATTCTATCCTCAGCGCGAAAAGCTGATTGCCGACGGCTATGTAGAGAAGATCAGAAGAGGCTGCTACCAGTGGATCGACCCGGAGGATTTCAGCGAGGTCAGAACCGTGATCCGCCTGTTTCCGGACGCCATTTTTTGCATGGATACGGCACTTCGCTATTACGGTTACAGTGACCGCACCCCCGGCGCATGGCATCTGGCGGTCAGTAAGGATTCCGGCAAATCCCGATTCAAGATCGACTATCCTTTTGTCAGACCCTACTATGTGGAGCCTGCAATGCTGGAACTGGGCCTGACGAGTGGAACCATGGACGGACACCCGGTTCGCATTTATGACAAAGACCGTCTGATCTGCGACTGCCTGCGCTATCGCAATAAGATGGACAAAGAGATATTCAACAAAGCAATTCAAAATTACATTGCAGACCCGGAAAAGAGCATCCCGAAGCTGATGGAATACGCCGGCCCCCTGCGGGTGAAAAAACTGGCAAAAGATTTGATAGGAGTGTGGCTGTAATGGCAGATATTGCCGCTTCCGTTCTTGCGAAACTGAAAAGCAAAGCCAAGACCGCCGGCATCAGCTATCAGCAGTGCTTGCAGCTATTCTTTCAGGAGGAATTTCTGCGTCGGCTGGCGCTTTCCCGATATGCCGAAAACTTCGTGCTGAAGGGCGGGTTGTTTATCTACACCCTGACGAACTTCGAGAGCCGGGCCACGGTCGACGTGGACTTCCTCATGCGGGGGCTGAATAACGATCTGGCCCGCATGGATGAGATCATTGCGGATATTCTGGCCGTGGAAACCGGCAACAATTTTGTGATCTTCAAGGCCGGCAAAACCGAGCCCATCGCCATTCAGTGGAAATACCACGGCGTCAGCACGCAGATCACCGGCTATATCAAAAATGTCCGTGTTCCCTTCAACGTTGACATTGGCGTGGGTGATGTGATCATCCCCAACGCTCAGCGCAGGAGCATCCAAACCCAGCTTGACGGGTATGCAAAGCCGGAAATTCTCACCTATTCTCTGGAAAGCACCATCGCAGAGAAGTTCGACGCGATCTTGCAAAGGTTCGAGCTGACCGGCCGCATGAAGGATTTTTACGATATATATTACCTGTCCCGCACCTTTGATTTTGACGGGCTGAAATTGCAGACCGCCATTCAGGGAACCCTGCAAAACCGCGGCACGGCATACGAAAAAGACAGCTTCGACCGCGTCCTCGCCCTTGCAGACGATGAGGATATGCAGGCCAAGTGGCGGTACTTCCTCAAAACGCTTGGCAACCCGGAGATCGCCTTTGCAGGCGTAATGGAAGGAATCAAAGCGTTTTTGCTGCCCGTGTGGGAAGCAATCACGACAGAAGATGAGCTGCAGAAGAATTGGGATGCAGGCGAGAAAAATTGGAGATAAAGAACCTCGACCTCATCGCGGGGGTATGTGGGCGAGAGACTGGATGAGTATCTGAGGATATTAACGGAGTAACGCAATATGAAATATGAGCTATCAGGAATCAGCACACCATTAGGTGGTATATCATGGAACAGAATTATATCCGGAAAAGATATGTTTTCGTATTTGCTTCTTTTCCTCGAGTCAAAAAGGATACTTGTAAACCCTATCGAAATGGAGAAAAAGGAATGGTGCATAGAATCTGTCCTCGAAATCAAGAAAACACTTGTTTCAGCAGTACAGAATGTCTCTCTTTCACAGTTTGACGCGGAGACTTTGCGAAAAACGATAGATGGTTGCAACACCTATTTGGATACTGTTTCTCCGATGGATTTGCCCGCCATTGTCTTTAAGAACGGATACAAATGGGAAGACATAAGCTTTGATAATGCCATGAAAGCTTTTCGCAATGTTTTTAGAGCAGAGATTGCAAAGATTGAATCACATTACGGGCTTAAATTTGCAAAGCAGATACCCGAACAATTTTAGGAGGACACCAACCATGCCGACACTTGAATGGATTGGAAAAGATAAAGTTGTGAATCATCATCTGGATGTGCCGTACAGAGTTTTGGAGCGGCAGTACAGCTATGATAAAAGCGGCAAGCATGAAGAGGACAACGGCAGCGAGAACATGATTATCCACGGCGATAATCTGGACGCGCTGAAATCCCTCCTGCCCCAATACGAGGGACGCGTCAAGTGCATCTACATAGATCCTCCGTATAACACCGGCAACGAGAAATGGGTCTATAACGATAATGTCAAAGATCCGCGTATCAAAGCATGGTTAGGCAAAGTTGTAGGAGCTGAGGGTGAAGATCTGAGCCGCCATGATAAGTGGCTGTGTATGATGTACCCACGCCTCAAACTATTACATAGGCTGTTAGCTGATGAGGGATTCATCTTCATTAGCATAGACGTGTTTGAATATGCTAACCTAAAGTGCATTATGGATGAAATCTTCGGACAAACCAATTTCAGAAACTGCATTGCTGTTCGGCGAGGGATAAAGAATGTCCAGGCTCAATTTGAAACTGTGCAAGCATTATCACTTGGCCATGAATATATTTACCTGTATTCCAAAACTCCTCAAGCAAAGCTTCCAAAACTGTCAAAAGAATTCGAAATCGAAAAGGCCGGAAAATGGGATACATTTTGGAGGGGTACTGATCGACCCACTATGAGGTACGAAATATTTGGATACACCCCTGATAGTGGTCAATGGCGTTGGGAAATAGGGCGTGCAACCAAAGCAAAAGAAAACTATGAACGCTATGTAGCAGAGTATTCTGCTGAAATGTCCATAGATGATTTCTATATTGAGCATCTCATGGCAACTAACGAAAAACTGGATTTTGTTAGGAAGAATGAAGGTGGTACCATTCAGTATTATGTTCCACCGCAAGCAGGAAAGCTACTAAGTGATAACTGGATGGACATTTTGCTCTCCGGCTCTTTTGCAGGATTTGATACTGAAAAAAACGTCTTGTTGATTGAACGAATTATTGAATGGATTACGTCAAAGGATGATGTTGTTCTTGATTCTTTTGCTGGTTCTGGAACAACAGCTCATGCAGTTTTGGACATAAATAAAACCGATAATGAGAAAAGGAAGTTTATTCTCATAGAAATGGCAGAGTATGCCGAATCCACAACTGCAGCTCGCGTCAAGCGTGTCATTGACGGTTACGGTGAGGGCAACAAAGCCGTTGCCGGTGCCGGCGGCAATTTCAGCTACTACGAGCTGGGCGAGCCACTCATGAACGGCGATGTGCTGAATGAAAATGTCGGTGTCGGCAAAATCCGCGAGTATGTGTATTCCACCGATACCAAGAGCCGCCTCCCGGAAGCCCACCCGGACGAGCCCTATTTCATGGGTGTCCATGTCAGCAGCGCCTATTACTTCTACTATGAGCGGGACGCCGTTACCACCTTGAACCGCGAGTTCCTGCATACGGTCAAAACCAAGGCAGATGCCTATGTGATCTACGCCGATCTCTGCACCCTCAGCGATGCAGAATTGGAGAAGTACCATATCACGTTCAAGAAAATCCCCCGCGATATTACGAAGCTGTAAGGAGGTCATGTTATGGAACTCAATAATTATCAAAAGCAAGTCATGCGTGACCTGTCTGCTTATCTGAACTGCGTGAACCAAAGCACAAACCTACCCGGGGCGTGGCGGAAATACTGGTTTGACAAGGATGTTGCCGTTGGACTGGGCGGCGTTCCGCGCTATAACGATTCCATTGAAGCCGTGCCGCATATCTGCATGAAAGTACCCACCGGCGGCGGCAAAACCTTTATGGCCTGTGCATCGGTCAAGCGCATTTTTAACGCATTGCCCAGTGGCAAGCCGCAGGTGGTAGTCTGGCTCGTGCCCAGCGATTCCATCCTGTCGCAGACGATCCGCACACTGTCGGACGTAAACCACCCGTACCGCCAACGGCTGGATCAGGACTTTGCCGGTCGCGTCGGTGTTTACACAAAGGAAATGCTGCTGAACGGTCAGAACTTCTCGCCGGACACCGTGCGGGAAATGCTGACGATCTGCATTATGAGTTATAGCTCTCTGCGTATCAACAGCCGCAACCGCGATGTACGCAAGGTTTATCAGGAAAACGGAAACCTGTTCCGCTTTGCAGAGTATTTCAAGGACAGCGAGGCACTTCTGGCTGATACGCCGGACACGGCACTGATTCAGGTGCTTCGTCATCTGGAGCCGGTGGTGGTCGTGGACGAGAGCCACAATGCCGGTTCTGACCTAAGTGCCGAAATGCTGAACAATCTGAATCCGTCCTTTGTGCTTGACCTGACGGCGACGCCGCGCCGCAACAGCAATATCATTTCCTACGTGGATGCCCGTGAGCTGAAACGGGAACACATGGTCAAGCTCCCCGTGGTGGTCTATAACCGTACAACGCGCCAGAGTGTGATTCAGGACGCCATTCAGCTTCGAGCCGGTATTGAACAGGCGGCCAAGGCCGCAGAGGAAGCAGGCGGCAGCTATATCCGCCCGATTGTTCTGTTCCAAGCCCAGCCCCGCACTGGCGAGGACAGCGACACCTTTGACCGTATCAAAACCATGCTGATTGACATGGGGATTCCCGAAAATCAGATCGCCGTCAAGACCTCCAATGTGGATGATCTCAAAAACGTCGATCTCATGAGCCGCGATTGCAAAATCCGCTATATTATCACCGTGAATGCGCTGAAAGAAGGCTGGGACTGCCCGTTTGCATACATTTTGGCGTCCCTCGCGAACCGTACATCTCAAGTGGATGTGGAGCAAATTCTCGGGCGCATCCTGCGCCAGCCTTATGCAAAGCAGCATGCCTCTCCGCTGCTGAACACGTCCTATGTTTTTACGAACTCCGCCGATTTTCGCAGTACACTTGATAAGATTGTTGTTGGTCTAAACAAAGCCGGATTCAGCCGCAAGGATTACCGAATCGGTGACGCCGCTGAGTTGCCACAGACGCCGGTACAGCCGGAGCCGGTACAAACGGAAATCACCCTGGAATCGGAACAGCCCGTAGATGATTTCAGCGACATTAATCCCGAAGAAATGCGCGCTGCAGTTTCGGGCGAAGCCCCTGCCGCCAATGTCGCGGACATGGTGAGAGTGGCCACAGAACAGGCAGAAACCTATTCCGCGGCAGTCAATGATACTCAAGACGACGGATTTATGGGAGGTGAACTCGGAGATATGCTGACACAGAATGCGATGCAGACACACCTTTCTGCTGAGGTATCTGCTCTCCGGGTACCGCAGTTCTTCCTTCGCTCTGTTCCCGACCTGTTCGGCGATGAATTCGAACTTTTGGAACCGGAGAACCTGTCTGAAGGCTTCTCTTTGTCAGGGCAGGATGCTCAGGTGCGTTTTGACCTTGCAACCGGCGAAATGTACCGCGTTGACATTGAAGAAAACGGTGAGGCAGTTCCCAAGTATAAAAGGGCTGATAGCGAGCTAAGTGCTTATATACGTTCTCGTTTGGCTCAGCTACCCGCAGAACAGAAAATCAAAAGCTGCACGGATATGCTTTGCGGCAATATTAACCGCAATAATCGCTATGCCGCCGCGGAGATCAAGGACTACGTGCGACGCATTGTTGCGGGCATGACAGAAGACGAACTCGCCGCCATGGAAACGGCGATTCCTACTTACGCCGCGAAGATTCAGGAGAAGATCAGAGGGCTGGAAGACGCATATCGTGAGGATAAATTCAACCGCTGGCTGGACAGCGGCAAAATCGTCTGCCGCGAAAGCTACGAACTGCCGAATGTCATTACGCCCGCCGATACAACGGATTCCATCCCGAAGTCTCTCTATGAGGCCGAGAAGGACGATATGAACAACGGCGAACATGATCTGATTGACGCCGTGGTCGGTCTGAGCAACATCAAGTGGTGGCATAGAATCATTGAAAGAAAGGGCTTCCGGCTGAACGGATATATCAATCACTACCCAGACTTCATGGTGATGACCAATTCAGGCAAGCTCGTCCTGATCGAGTATAAGGGCGATGACCGCGACAACAGCGATAGTGAGCGTAAGCTGAAGCTGGGGCGTAAATGGCAGGCACAGGCTGGATCGAATTACCGCTATTTTATGGTGTTCAAGAACCGTGATTTTGGTATCGACGGCGCATATACGCTGGATCAGTTTGTAGATATTATGAAGGAGTTGTAATTTCATGGGCTACATTTACATACTTACAAATCCGTCATTTAAGGAATACGTCAAAATCGGCTATGCCACTGACGTAAAGCAGCGTCTGGATGAGCTGAACCGGAGCTCGGCGGTACCGTTCGCCTTCCGCGTATATGCTACATACGAGGTTGACTCCGCACTGTCCGATAAAAAGCTACATTCAATATTGGACAGCTTGAGGCCGGATATGCGATCCACAGAAGAGATCGACGGCAAAAAGCGCATCCGCGAGTTCTTTGCCATGGCGCCGGAGGACGCATATTCTATTCTCGAAGCCATCGCAGAGATCAACGGCTACAAGCACCGCCTGAAAAAGTGGAAAGCGACGGCGGCAGAGCAGGAGGATGAAGCGCTGGCGCAGGAGATCAGCGAACAGCATCAGGAGCGTATGTCCCCGTTTGCTTTTT
>JAZRYD010000084.1:0-34786 GCA_045600535.1 Acutalibacteraceae bacterium
CGGAATGCGGAATGCGGAATTCGGAATTAATGACGGGTTTCACCCGTACCCATTATATAACTGCTTACATATAGCGTTTACTTCTGAATTGATATTTGTTATTTATTCAGAAAGTATAAATTTAAAAATTACCTATATAAATTCGGCACGAAGTGCCCATTAATTCCGAATTCCGAACTCCGAATTCCGCATTAAAAAAAGGCTTGCCGCGGCAAGCCTTTTTGTTATTTCAGCGTATTAAGGTCATACGGTGTTGACTGATATACAAAGTAATTCAGCCAATTGGTATAGAGCAGACTGCCGTGTGAACGCCATCTGACTATCGGTGCTTTTTCCGGATTATCATCGGGATAATAGTTTTCGGGAACGGCAATATCAAGCCCCGCATTTAAATCTCTGCGATATTCCGAGTCAAGGGTGAGCGGGTCATATTCGGCGTGACCCATAACAAAAAATTGTCTGCCGCCCTCGGTTGAAACAATATAAACTCCCGCTTTTTCCGATGAAGCGAGAACCTTAAGCTGCGGAACGGCTTCTATATCCTCACGGCTGACGGTTGTATGCCTTGAATGAGGAACATAAAATTCATCGTCAAAGCCTCTGAGCAGCATTGAGCGCGCATAATCCGCCTTGTGGGCATATACTCCAAAAAGCTTTTTATCAAGAAGCTGTTTTTTTATACCGTAATGATAATAAAGTCCCGCCTGCGCACCCCAGCAGATATGCAGAGAGCTGTGTACATGAGTTTTGCTCCATTCCATTACCGTGCAGAGCTCGTCCCAATAATCAACCTCTTCAAATTCGTGCATTTCAACGGGCGCACCCGTAACTATCATACCGTCGAATTTTTCGTCTTTTACATCTTCAAATGTATCATAAAATGCAAGCAGATGGTCATTATCGGTATTGCGGAAAACATGGGACTTCATTCTGACTAAAGTAAGCTCAATCTGAAGCGGAGTATTTCCGAGAATACGGGAAATCTGGGTTTCCGTTTCGATTTTCTTAGGCATAAGGTTAATCAGAAGTATACGAAGCGGACGGATATCCTGCGTAATTGCACGGGTTTCCGTCATAACAAATATATTTTCATCAGCCAGCGTCTGAACCGCAGGTAAATCGTTGGGTATTTTAATAGGCATAATTATTTAACTCCGTTATAATGCTGCAAGAGCGTTATCAATATCCGCAATGAGGTCGGAAGCATCTTCAAGACCTACCGAAAGTCTTACAAGGTCGGGTGCAACGCCGCCCGCAATAAGCTCTTCGTCGCTCATCTGTCTGTGGGTTGTGGTTGCGGGGTGCAGACAGCAGGAACGCGCATCTGCAACATGGGTTTCAATGGCAATAAGCTTTAACCCGTTCATAAACTTTGCCGCCGCTTCTCTGCCGCCCTTTACGCCGAAGCTTACAACTCCGCAGGTTCCGTTCGGAAGATATTTTGAAGCAAGCTCATAATCCTTGCTTGAGGGCAGAGCCGGATAGCTGACCCAGCTTATTTTTTCGTGAGCTTCAAGATGTTTTGCAATCGCCAGAGCGTTCTCGCAATGGCGTGCAACTCTGACATGAAGGCTTTCAAGTCCGAGATTGAGAATATATGAATTTACGGGAGCGGGAGCTGCGCCGAGGTCACGCATAAGCTGAGCGGTAGCCTTGGTTATGAATGCACCGCCTATTCCGAAACGCTCGGTATAGGTTACGCCGTGATAGCTGTCATCGGGAGTACAGAGTCCGGGATATTTATCGGGATATTTTGTCCAGTCAAAATTGCCCGAGTCGATTATCGCACCGCCGAGAACGCTTCCGTGACCGTCCATATATTTCGTGGTTGAGTGGGTAACTATATCCGCACCCCATTCAAACGGTCTGCAATTTATCGGGGTCGGGAAAGTATTGTCTATGATAAGCGGAACGCCGTGTGCGTGCGCCGCCTTTGCGAATTTTTCAATATCAAGCACGGCAAGTGACGGGTTTGCAAGAACTTCGCCGAAAACGAACTTGGTTTCGGGTCTGAATGCCGCTTCAAGCTCTTCATCGGTGCATTTGGGCGAAACAAATGTAACGTTTACGCCCATACGCTTCATAGTTACAGAAAACAGATTATATGTGCCGCCGTAGATTGCGGAAGATGAAACTATATGGTCACCGCAGCCGCAGATATTGAATGCTGCAAAGAAATTTGCCGCCATACCCGAAGCCGTAAGCATCGCCGCAGAGCCGCCCTCAAGAGCGCAGATTTTTGCCGCCACGGTATCACAGGTGGGGTTCTGAAGTCGGGAATAGAAATATCCTTCTGCCTCGAGGTCGAAAAGCTTTCCCATTTCCTCGCCGGTATCATATTTAAAGGTTGTGCTCTGAATAATGGGTATCTGACGGGGCTCACCGTTTCCGGGACGGTATCCGCCCTGAACGCACTTTGTTGAAACTGACATATTTTTCATTTTCATTACCTCCGCAAAAAGATATGCTGTATAAAATATTATTTTAGCAGATAACTTTGATTTTTTCAATCTTTTTACAAAAAATATACATTTTATCGTGATTATAAATCTGATTCGGAAATAATATTTGACAAAATCCGTCCCTTATGATAGCATAATACCGATGCGAAAGCATCCTCTAAGGTAACCATAACGGTAGGCGGTCAGCTCTCTTATCCCGAGAGGGCGGTCTTTTGCCCTCGGAAAGGAGGGCGGTGCTGATGATGACTCTGACGGAAGTAATTTTATTACTTTCTCTTTTAGTTGCAATCATTGCATTAGTTATTAACATAACAAAAAAGAAATAAACCGCCATCTGCCAGAATTGCGGTTTATTTCTTAAATCACATTTAGGGCTAACCGTCTATCGGTTACCTTTCTGCTTTTATTATATACTTATGTCGCTTGTTTGTCAATATAAATTTGACTGAGATAAAATAACCGCTGTTCGGCTGAACAGCGTAATTTTTGATATTATCAGTCGCTTGTGTAAGGAAGAAGAGCAACCTGACGGGCACGCTTGATAGCGATGGTCAGCTCACGCTGATGCTTTGCGCAGGTGCCTGTTACACGGCGGGGAAGAATCTTTGCTCTGTCGGATGTGAATTTATTGAGCTTATTTACATCTTTATAGTCGATGCTTTCAACCTTATCAACACAGAAAGAGCAAACCTTTCTGCGGCCCTTCTTATTGGGTCTTCTGTCGCTTTTTTCGTAAGCCATGGATTAAACCTCCTTTTTCAGTTTAAAAACGGATGTCTCTCAGAACGGGAGATCATCTTCGGGAATTTCTTTGAAGTCGCCTTCGTCCGCAGTTGCGAATGAAGGAGCAGGCTGAACGGGAGCGGCGTATGTGGTGTTAGCTGCTGTGCCGGATTCATTCTTTGAACCGCAGAAGCTTACGTTATCCGCAACAATTTCAACTGCTTTTCTCTTGCTGCCGTTTTTATCCTCGTACATTCTGGTCTGAATTGAGCCCTGAACGGCTATCATTGAGCCCTTGCGGAAATACTTGCAGACAAATTCCGCAGTCTGTCTCCACGCAACGATGTCAATGAAATCAGCCTGGCGCTCTTCGCCCTGACGAACATAACCTCTGTCAACGGCAACGGTAAACGATGTAACCGAAATTCCGCTTCCTGTAGTGCGAAGCTCGGGGTCTGCAACGAGTCTGCCCATTATTACTGAACAATTAACCATTACACGGCCTCCTTAGTCTTTTCTGATGATGAGTGAACGGAGAACACCGTCTGTGATCTTGAACACACGGTCAAGCTCAGCGGGGAACTCGGGCTCAGACTGGTAATTGTAGAGAACATAGTATCCTTCGAGTTCATCGTTGATAGGATAAGCGAGCTTGCGCTTGCCCCACTCATCAACGCTCTCAAGAGTGCCGTTCGCTTCAATCATGCCCTTGAATTTTTCAAGGAGCGGCTGAGCAGCTTCTTCACCGTTTGCAACTGAAAAAACTACCATAGTCTCATAGTTGTTTGACATTCTTTTAGCACCTCCTTATGGTCTTTGGTCACGGTTCGCCCGTGACAAGGAATAAAACATCATTTAATCCTGTCGCTTTGCGACGCTTATGTATTGTAGCAGAGGTTCGGCAAATTGTCAAGCATTTTTTTGATATATGTTGCATTTAACATAAAAATCATATATAATTGTGGTAATTGAAAGGAGAGATTCCATGAAAAGAATACTTGCAATAATTCTTGCCGTTATATCAGTTGTCGGCTTATGCTTCACCGCTTCGGCAAAAAGCGATACTTTTGCGCCCGATGCTTACGCTTCAATCGTTACGGCTTCGGACTTTCAGCATTCCGGAAACGAGGCTTATGACCGCTTCGGCAGACTGCTCGGAATTGCCAAGGCTGACGGGCTTTCAAAAATTGATTCCGTGCTTGTGGGCGGAGACTATACCATGGTGCTTTTTGATAATGCAGTACCCGGTATTTCAAAGATAAGGCACGCCGCAATCTCGGCTTTTCCCGATACCGTTCCCGAGTCAATAGTCTGCATTCAGGGCAACCACGATAATCCCAAAAAGGAATTTGCCGAAACCGGATTTTATGATATGGGTGCTTACATGCTCTATATTATCAACGAGGATTCATTCCCGTGGCAGCAGAACATCAAGAGCGATAAAGTTGTAAAAGAGCTTGCCGCAAATATCGAAACCGCACTTGATTCAATGATAAATGCCGGTGATTCAAGACCCGTTATTTTCCTCACCCATGTTCCGCTTCATTATACGGAGAGAAACGGCGGCGGGGATAATCTCTATTCATCATATGTTTTCGATGTTATCAACGAAAAAGCCGAAAAGCTTGATATAATTTTCCTTTTCGGTCACAATCATTCAAACTCATATGACGATTATATCGGCGGCTCAATAAACTATATGAAGCCAGGTGACAGCATATGGATTCCCGTTCCCGAAAAAGGCAAAAAGACAAACGTTTCGCAGAAGCTGAATTTCATCTATGCCAACTGCGGCTACATCGGATATTCGGACAATACTTTATCCGAAACCTCAACCAACGTTCTCACAATGGGTATAATTCAGTTCACACCCGATAAATTCATATTCATCAAATACAGCGATGACGGCGTATGCTTCAGAGAGGAAGCGGCAAGAAAGAATACGGGAAGCGCTGTAAATCAGCCCGTATATCCCGCACTTGACGATAACTGCCTCTGCCACTCCGAAAACGGATTTATCGGAATGCTGTGGAATATCCGTATGTTCTTCTGCAGATTATTCAATATCGAAACCTACTGCACCTGCGGAAAGGTTCACGCCTGAAATTACATCAAAATTGTTGACAATAACAAAATCGTGTGATATACTTCTAAAAGGTTTAAATAAAATATATCCCAAAAAGGCTGTGACGGAGACAGTATTTTCCGCATAGTGTCCCAAAGTGAGACGGAGACAGTGAGAACCCGTCGGACGCGGCAGAAAAGAATATCACTCCCGAGCTTCAAACCGAAAGTTTCTCAAGTAGGCTTTGACGGCAGTCCGCCGTTACCGGACGCATAATGATTGTTATGTTCGGGTGGTTAACAAAGTTTCGGCTTTGTCCCGCAGCGGGGCAGAGCCGTTTTAATTCTTTATACGGAGGAAAACAGAATGTACGAAAAGGTTTCTTCAAATTTCGATTTTGTGAGCCGTGAAAAAGCGGTGCTTGATTTCTGGAAAAAGAACAGAATATTCGAGCAGAGTGTTGAAGCCAGAGAGGGCTGCCCCACTTATACTTTCTATGACGGCCCGCCGACTGCAAACGGCAAGCCGCATATCGGTCATGTGCTTACAAGAGTTATCAAGGATATGATTCCCAGATACCGCACAATGAAGGGCTATATGGTTCCGAGAAAAGCGGGCTGGGATACTCACGGTCTGCCCGTTGAGCTTGAGGTTGAAAAAATGCTCGGCATCAACGGCAAAGAGCAGATTGAGGAATACGGTCTTGAACCGTTCATCAATTACTGCAAGGAAAGCGTTTGGAAATATAAGGGTATGTGGGAGGATTTCTCCGGCACAGTCGGTTTCTGGGCCGATATGGATAATCCTTATGTTACTTATCACAATGACTACATCGAATCCGAATGGTGGTCACTCAAGGAAATATGGAACAAGGGTCTGCTTTATAAGGGCTTCAAAATCGTTCCCTATTGTCCCCGCTGCGGCACTCCCCTTTCATCACACGAGGTTGCTCAGGGCTATAAAACTCTCAAGGAGCGCACGGCAATCGTCCGCTTCAAAATCAAGGGTGAGGACGCATATTTCCTTGCCTGGACAACAACTCCCTGGACTCTTGCTTCAAACATTGCACTCTGCGTAAATCCCGACGAGATTTATGTTAAGGTTAAAGCAGCCGACGGATTCACCTATGTTATGGCAAAGGCTCTGCTTGATACCGTTCTCGGTTCGATTCAGCGTGAAGAGGGCGTTCCCGCTTATGAGATAATTGAAGAATATAAGGGCACAGACCTTGAATACAGAGAATATGAGCCTCTCTATCAATGCGCCAAAGATGCCGTTGACAAGCAGAACAAGAAAGCTTTCTTCGTCTATTGCGATAACTATGTAACAATGTCGGACGGTACCGGTATCGTTCACATCGCTCCCGCATTCGGCGAGGACGATGCGAGAGTCGGCAGAAAATATGACGCTCCGTTCGTTCAGATGGTTGATGAACACGGCGTTATGAAGCCCGAAACTCCGTTTGCCGGAATGCGCTGCAAGCCCACTCAGAAAGAGATGGAAGAAGGCGCAGTCAACTGCGATGTTGAGGTTCTCAAGGAGCTTGAGGCGAGAAATATTCTTTTCTCCGCTCCCAAGGTTGAACATGAATATCCCCATTGCTGGAGATGCGATACTCCGCTCATCTATTATGCCCGTGAATCATGGTTTATCAAGATGACTGCGGTAAGAGAAAATCTTATAAAGAATAACAACACCGTTAACTGGATTCCCGAAAGCATCGGTACGGGCAGATTCGGCGACTGGCTCAAGAATATTCAGGATTGGGGCATCAGCCGTAACCGTTACTGGGGCACTCCGCTCAATATCTGGGAATGCGATTGCGGTCATAAACACGCTGTCGGTTCAATCGCAGAGCTGAAAGAGCTCAGCGACAACTGCCCCGATGATATAGAGCTTCACCGCCCGTATATTGATAATGTTACAATCAGATGTGAAAAGTGCGGCAAGCAGATGAAGCGTGTTCCCGAGGTTATTGACTGCTGGTATGACTCCGGCTCAATGCCGTTTGCTCAGCACCATTATCCGTTTGAAAATAAAGAGCTGTTTGAACAGCAGTTCCCCGCAGCATTCATCTCCGAGGCCGTTGACCAGACCAGAGGCTGGTTCTATTCCCTCATGGCAATCTCAACGCTTCTGTTCGATAAATCTCCCTATGAAAATGTTATCGTTCTCGGACTTGTTCAGGACGAAAACGGTCAGAAGATGTCAAAGAGCAAGGGCAATGCCGTTGACCCGTTTGATGCTCTCACCACCTACGGTGCAGACGCAATCCGCTGGTATTTCTACACCAACTCCGCGCCGTGGCTTCCGAACCGCTTCTACGGCAAGGCTGTTGTTGAGGGTCAGCGCAAATTTATGGGCACTCTCTGGAACACCTATGCTTTCTATATTCTTTATGCGAATATTGATAAGTTTGACCCGTCAAAGCACGAGCTTGAATATGATAAGCTTTCCATTATGGATAAATGGCTTCTTTCAAGACTCAACACTCTCATTGACGAGGTTGACGGTTATCTGAATAACTATGCAATTCCCGAGGCAGGCAGAGTTCTTCAGGAATTTGTTGACGATTTGAGCAACTGGTATGTTCGCCGCGGCAGAGAACGCTTCTGGGCACAGGGACTCGGTCAGGATAAGATAAACGCTTATATGACCCTCTATACCGCACTCGTTACCCTTGCAAAGCTTGCCGCTCCGATGATACCGTTTATGACCGAGGATATTTACCGCAACCTTGTCTGCAATATTTATCCCGATGCACCGATAAGCGTTCATCTCTGCGATTATCCCGTATCGGATAAGGCTCTCATTGATAAAGAGCTTGAAGCTTCAATGGACGAGGTTCTCAAGATAGTTGTTCTCGGCAGAGCCGCAAGAAACGGTGCAAACATCAAGAACAGACAGCCTCTCGGCAGAATATTCGTTACGGCTCTCAAGGAGCTTGACAATGAATACCGTGAGATAATCGAAGATGAACTCAATGTTAAGAGCATGGAATTTGTAAACGATTCCGCTTCCTATGTTTCATATAATTTCAAGCCTCAGCTTAAGACGCTCGGACCCAAGTACGGTAAGATGCTCGGAGGTATCAGAAACTATCTTCAGAGCATGGACGGCGCTCAGGCAAAGAAAGAGCTTGACGAAAAGGGATGCATAAGCTTCACCGTTGACGGAACGGAAATTTCACTTGCAATCGAAGATTTGCTTATTGAAACCGTTCAGAAGGAAGGCTTCCAGGCTGAAAGTGACGGCGGTGTTACCGTTGTGCTTGATACCAATCTTACCGAAGAGCTTATCGAAGAAGGCTTCGTAAGAGAGCTTATTTCCAAGATTCAGACCATGCGTAAGGACGCAGGCTTTGAGGTTATGGACACAATCAAGCTCTATGCAAGCGGCAATGAAAAGATAGAAGCAATTCTCGGAAAGAACAACGCTTCCGTATGCCACGATGTTCTTGCAACGGAAATCATCTCCGGCGAGGGCGGCTCATATTCCAAGGAGTGGGATATAAACGGTGAAAAGGTTGTTCTCGGAGTAGAAAAGAACTGAATTTGATACAGGGGCTGTCGCATTTAGATGCAGAAAGCGTTTTCTTCGACCCGAAGTTGTATGCGATACTACGAGAGGGCGAAAAAACGCTTAGAAAAACAACATCTATTTTCATTTTATATATAAAACAAGGATTTTAAGGCTATCTGATTATCGGATAAACCTTAAAATCCTTTTTCTTTATTTTTTTGTTTTTCGGTCTGCGCTAAATGCGACAGACCCTTTTATTTGACAAATTTCTTTTCGTATGATACTATTATTCACGGTGTAACAGCACCCTCAAAGGCAACTATATTCGGTAGGCGGCAGCTCTCTTATCCCGAGAGGGCAGTCTTTTGCCCTCTGAAAGGAGGGCGATGCATATGATGACCTTAACAGAAGTGATTTTATTGCTTTCCTTAATCGTTGAAATCATTGCATTAGTTATTAACATAACAAAAAAGAAATGAACCGCCACACCTGACAAGTAAGCGATTCATTTCAATTACTCTTAAGGGCTAACCGTCTATCGGTTGCCTTTCCGTATTTATTATATGCTCTCAGCGTTCGTTTGTCAACAAAAATTTATCAGGTTTAAACTGCAATATAAAATCAGAATGAAATCAGGAATTTTAAGGCTATCAGTGGATAAACCTTAAGATTCCTTTTTATTACAAAAATGTAATAGAATATATATTTTTTCTGTGATAGAATATTTGTGAGGTGGTTTGAATGAAAATATTCGTGCTTGAGGACGACAGCGCAATCGGCATAGGTCTTTCCTATTCCCTGCAAAATGAGGGCTATACGGTGTCGCTTGCTTCAACCGTTTCGCAGGCTTTTGAAATAATCGGTTCGGAAGCGTTTGATTTATATCTGCTTGACCTCACTCTGCCCGACGGCAACGGCTACGATATCTGCAAAAAAATAAAAGCTTCGGGCGATTATCCCGTTATATTTCTCACCGCCTATGACGATGAAATAAATGTGGTAACGGGTCTTGAACTCGGCGCAGATGATTATATATCAAAGCCGTTCAGAGTGCGTGAGCTTATGGCAAGAATAAAATCCGTTCTCAGAAGATACAGCAAGGACTGCACCGACGGCAGAATAACCGTCGGAGAGCTTACCGTAAACACCAACGAGGCAAAGGTCTTTGTCGGCGGAAACGAGGTTATACTCACCGCCATGGAATACCGCCTCCTGCTCGCATTTATCAACAATAGAGGAAAGGTTCTGACCCGTCAGAAGCTTCTTGAAGAAATATGGGACGTTGACGGCGATTTCGTAAACGACAACACTCTGACCGTTTACATCAAGCGCCTGCGTGATAAAATCGAAGCCGACGCCGAAACGCCGAAATATATTCAGACCGTGAGAAGTATGGGGTATATATTAAAATGAAAAATAAGGACGAAAAGAATACCGTAATCGCCTGCGCCGTGCTCGGAACGGTTTCCGCGGCTTCCTGCGCTTTCATAAAGCCGGTATGCGGAATAATCTGCGCCGTTTTGTGCGCGGTTCTGACCGTTATTTTCTGCCGTTACAACCGCAAAAGATATGATGAAATCGAAAAGCTTAATAACTATCTTTCCGCCGTGTGTACGGGTGATTACAGCCTTGATATTTCGGAGAATACCGAAGGCGAATTATCCATACTCAAAAATAATCTTTATAAGGTTGTTGTTCTGCTCCGCACAAGCAACGAGGCTTTGAAAAACGACAAAATCTATCTTGCCGACTCTCTTGCGGATATTTCCCATCAGCTTAAAACTCCGCTCACCTCAATGATGGTTATGACCGATATTATGAAAGAGGAGTGCGACAGAAGCAGGCAGGAGAAATTTATCGAAATCATGGCATCTCAGCTTGACAAAATGAAATGGCTGATTACAACCCTGCTGAAAATATCAAAGCTTGATGCCGGAACTGCCGAATTTTCCGAAGCTCCCGTTAGCATTAAAGAGGTCATAACCGACAGCCTAAAGCCGTTTTCCGTAACACTTGATATTAAAAATATTAGCGTTGAGCGCGAGGATAAGGATTTTATTTTCAAGGGTGACAAGGGCTGGTGCGTTGAAGCAATAAGCAACATAATCAAAAATTGCATTGAGCATACACCCGACGGCGGCAGACTCTCGTTTGAAGCCGATGAAACCAACATATACAGAGAACTGATTATTAAGGATAACGGCTGCGGAATTGCTCCCGAGGATTTGCCGCATATATTTGAAAGATTTTATCACGGCAAAAATTCATCATCGGAAAGCGTGGGCATCGGGCTTGCACTTGCAAACGAGATAATGAAAAAGCACCGTGCGAAAATCGAGGCTTCAAGCATTATCGGAGAAGGCACGAAATTCCGGATAATATTCTATAAATCCGTTGTGTGACAAAACCGTAACCGAAATTGTCACCGAAAAGTAATATTGAGCGTGTATTATGGTGAACGAAAGGAGACAAAGAATATGAAAATTCTTGAAATCGAAAATTTATCCAAAGTTTACGGGAGCGGAGAAACCCGTGTAAACGCTCTTGACAATGTTTCGTTCACCGTTGAACAGGGAGAATTTGTTGCAATCGTCGGGCCCTCCGGCTCGGGAAAATCAACGCTTCTGCATATTCTCGGCGGAGTTGACACCGCCACAAGCGGCAAGGTGATTATCAGCGGAACGGATATTTCCCGACTTGACGAAACCGCACTTGCCATATTCCGCCGCCGTCAGATAGGACTTGTTTATCAGTTCTATAATCTCATTCCCATTCTCACGGTTGAGGAAAATATGACTCTTCCCCTGCTTCTGGACGGCAGGAAGCCGAGCCGTGAGCATCTAAATTCCCTCATATCAAAGCTCGGACTCGAAAAGCGGCTCAATCATCTGCCCTCACAGCTTTCGGGCGGTCAGCAACAGAGAGTTTCAATCGGCAGAGCGCTGATAAACAATCCGGCGATAATGCTTGCCGATGAGCCGACGGGCAATCTCGACAGTGAAAACAGCCGTGAAATCATCAGTCTGCTCAGGCGCTTTAACCGTGAATTAAATCAGACGGTTATCATCATCACTCACGATGAAAAAATCGCTCTCTCGGCAGACAGAGTTATCGCCATTGAAGACGGCAGGATAACAAGAGACGAGGTGAAATAAGTGAACATCATAAATTCGCTCACCTTTCGTCACATAAAGGCTCATAAGAAAAGAAGCGTTTTAACCGTTATGGCAATAATCGTTTCCGTTGCGATGGTAACGGCGGTATTCACAAGCACAATCTCATTCGTAAAATATTTTCAGAATATAACCAAAGCCGTTGACGGCGAATGGCATATACACCTTGAAGATAACGATTATAAAAGCAACATAAGCAAATACGCGCGGGACGAAAATATTGATACCTACGGCGTTTCCGCAAAGCTTTACAGAACCACCCTCAATATAAACAGCAATACTCCGGATTATACGATTCAAGCCGTAAACAAAAATTATCTCGATATAAGAAATGTCAGGCTCTCCGAGGGCAGGTATCCGCAAAACAGCGGCGAAATAATCGCCGTTAAAAAGAAGCTTGAAAGCTTCGGAAACGGTTGGAAAATCGGAAGCATAATAACGCTGAATGTCAGAGCAAACGGCGTTTCGGAAAACAGGCAGTATAAAATAGTCGGTATAACCGACTCTCCCGTTTCCGCAAACGATGAAAATGTTTTCTATACCTGCGCCGACGATGAAGCACTGAAAACTGCCGAAAATATAAATGTTTTCATAAGATATAACAAGCTCGATAATTCCGTATGGGATAAAATCGACCATACTTTGAAATCCGTCGGAATTGAGAAATATTCATACAATATCGAATTGTTTGCCTATTCGGGAATAGCCAGAAATAATAAAATAATCGTAACCTTCGGCGCCTTCGGAGGGGTTCTGCTTCTGATTATCGCCGCCGTTTCGGTATTTATGATATATGACAGCTTCGCCGTTTCCTATCAGGAAAGAGCAAAATATCTCGGTATGCTTGCCTCCGTGGGAGCCACCAAAAAGCAAAAGAGAGCCTCGGTATATTTTGAGGGACTGATTTTCGGGCTTATCGGCATTCCGCTCGGCATCGGTGCGGGCATCGGCGGTATCGCCGTAACATTCCGCTGTATTGAGGAAGCAATTCTTCAAACAATTGCGGTTGAATATGATAAGCCCCTGAGAGTTTATGTCAATCTGTTTGTCATTATCGGAACGGTAATCGCAAGTGCGCTCACAATATTTATTTCCGCCTATATTCCTGCCCGCAAGGCTTCAAAAGCAACCGCCATTGAAGCGATTAAGCAGAGCGGAACGGTTAAAATCAAAAGTGCAAAAAAACTCAGAACCTCAAAGCTTACCGAAAAGCTTATCGGCTATGAGGGCGTTATGGCGGTCAAAAACTTCAAACGAAACGGAAAACGCTCAAGGAATATTGTGTTTTCGCTTGCCTTAAGCGTTGTCGTTTTTCTTTCGGTCAATAATTTCAGCGCTCTTTTCGGCAAAGCCATAGAAATGAGCTTCACCGATTATCCCGACCTTTCCGCAACGGTTGATTATAAAAAGGCTTCGGAGCTTGAAAAGGTTCTGAATGAAAATAAAAGTGTCAAAGAACATTTCGGCTGCTGCGCCGAGGCTGCTTATTTCAGCAGAAATTTTCTTTCCGATGAAGCAAGAAAATATACCGATGCTCCCGAAATAATCGCCTTTATCGTTTTTCTTGATAATCCGTCCTTTGACAGCTACTTAAAACAGCTCGGTGAAAAGAATATCGAAAGGTTTCACGATTCCGCAAATCCCCTTGCCGTTATTCACAATGCGGCGTTGGTTCACTCGGACACAAAGAAAATCAAGGTAAAACCCTTTGATGATGACATCAAAAATATCAGCTGTACCCTGAAAGTGCTGTATGATAATAAGAATGCGGTTCATCCGGTTCCCGTATCGGCGGGAATCGTTACGGACAAAAACTGGAATAACGACAATTTTTATTATCAGAATCAGAATATGCCGCTCATAATCTATTCAATGGATTTTGCCGAAACGCTTCTGAAAAATGAATTCAGTGAAACATTTGAATATTCGGCAAGTATAACCTGTGATGAACCTGAAGCTCTGCTTGATGAGCTTGAAAATAACACAACGATAAAAAATATCGGAGCTTATGTATATGATTCAAACTCACAGATGCAGTCCGAAAGCAATATTCTTACCATCGCCAAGGTGTTCATTTACGGCTTTATAACGCTTATAACAATGATTTCCGTTCTGAACATCATAAACACCATTTCAAATTCGATGAACGAGCGCAGGCGTGAATTTGCGATGATTCGCTCGGTGGGTATGACAATAAAGAGCTTCCGCAGAATGATATATTATGAATGCTTCCGTTACGGAATAAAGGCTCTGGCGTGGGCACTCCCGATAAGTGCTGCAATTCATATACTTCTTTATAAAATCCTCGCTGCGGACTTTGATTTCGGCTTTATTGCTCAGCCTCTCGTATACCTTGCCGCCGCTGCCGCGGTATTTGCCATAATCGCTTTTTCCCTGCTCTATTCCGTAGGCAGAATAAAGAACGATAATATAATCGAAGCTCTGAAAGAGGACATAAATTAAGTGCCTTACCTCTCAGCTCAGGCTGTGACGAAACCGCCACAGCCTTTTTGTTTACGGTTTAACAAGCTCCCCGTTTTTGAGGAGCAAAAGAAGCTTTGTATTCTGTTCGGGTGTGCCCGAATAATTTTCAATGCCGTTTGCCGCCGCAATCTGCTTTCTGTAAGCAAACGAATGCTGAACGCCGATTGCAGCAAGCGCATCAACTATGCTTACCGAGCTTCCGCCGTATTTTTTAAAATACGATTTGTTTACCGTATAGGTTATCCACGGGCATTTGCCCCATGATGTCCAGCCGCGGCTGTTAAGCGGAGTTTTAACCACTCCGTAATTAAAACCTCTCGCCTCAACCACATAACCCGAACCGATATATACACCCGTATGTCCGTCGGAAAAAACGAGTATTCCCGGTATATCGGGCATGGTTGAAAATGTGCCTTTCTCTTTGCAGGAGTCGCGCATACCGTTTGCCGAAACATCTTGAGAAGCGTTATATTTCGGAACGGCATTCGGGCCGCTGCTCCAGAGATAGCCCTTGATAAGTCCCACGCAGTCATGCACTCTTTCGCCGAACTGCGTTTTATATTTCGGAATCCGTGCGGGAATATAGTGCGACGGATATTGCTTCGTTTTATCACTCAGAAGCGCCTGAGTGCCGTTCTGACCGAATGTGCCGTACCAGTAAGGCCTGCCGAGCTGAGCCATGGCATATTCAACCAGACCGTTATTCGTCTTTATCATCATCATTGCCTCCTTTTGAACCGGAATTCGACATTCCCTCACCGATAATATATGAAACAACGGCTGCACCTGCCATAACTATTGCGGCAACCTCTGTTACTGTCTGGCGGGCAACGCCGAATGCAAGGAGCGTCGGAGTAATAAAACCGATAACGGCTGCCCAGAATTTGCGGTCGGTCAGCTTCTTTTTCCAATTTATTTTCATAAAATCACTCCTCTCTGCATTATATGACGGAAAATCTCAACTCGCCCGCAAATAAAATTTAATAAAGTATAAAAAAGATATTGATTTATATGGAGTTATGTGGTAAAATGTTTGCGTTAAAATTTTCATAGGGGGATAAACAAATGAAAAGCTTTAAAAAAATCATTGCTCTTCTTCTTGTAGTTGCAACTCTTTGCTCCATGCCTGTTTACGGCTTTGCGGCAAAAAAAGATGCTGCCGAGGCAGCACCTGTCGAAGAAGAGAAAAAAGTAAACAAATTTGAGAATGTCGCCACAATGTACCTTATATATACAAGTGCGAATCCGAAAATTCCGCATCTTTGGATATATATCGAAAACGAGACTGATGAGACTCTCAACATCGGGCCCTATAAGCTTGAGCCTCACGGCGCTGTTTCAATGGGCGCATGGAAAGACAGAGGCATGGGCGCAGGTATCCACATCAACCTTGAAAGATACTGGGTTAAGGACGAAACCTACGGCAGAGCTTTCTACATCAAAACAAAGGTAAGCAGAAGTGAGCTTGAAAGAGTCGGCAAAAAGCTTGACCGTCATAACTATTGGAACTGGGGACTTAACTGCGTATGGTTCGCTCTCAGCATCTGGAACACCTGCACGGTTAAATTTGTTCCGTTCCTCTTCTCACCGAGAATCGCTCTTGTGTTTATGTTCCTTTACGGCGCAAGAAGACCTGATTTCACAATCAAGAAGCTCACTAACAGCTCCAAGGCATATAAATATGTAACCGGCGGAAAACTCGAAAAAGTTTATCCCGGTGTTCTCTACACAAAAACCGGAGTTTAATAAAAATCAAAACCGTCGGCTGAGGTCGACGGTTTTGATTTTTAATTCGGAATTCGGAGTTGTGAATTCGGAATTAATGACGGGCTTCGCCCGTACCCGATTATATAGATAATAGTTTGCAGATAACGGCTTCCCCGTGGGTAGCTTTAGCGGCACTGCGCATCCTACAGTCCGGTGGACTGTCAGAGCCCCAGTGGACCGAGCCCGCAGGCGAGCAAAGCTGTCGAGCGCAGCGAGACTGATGAGGCAATGCGGAGCATAAAATCAATTTATATTTGTAAAATCGGGCTTTTCCCTCATCCGTCACGGCTTGCGCCGTGCCACCTTCCCCCAAGGGAAGGCAAATATAAATTCGGCACGAATGTGCCCCTTAATTCCGAATTATTTCAACGCCTTTATAATAATACATTATTATTTCCTCCCAACTGCTCCCCTGCCTTGCCATATAATCCGCTCCGTACTGGCTCATTCCCACTCCGTGACCGTTTCCCTTGCAGGCGAAAACATACTTTCCGTCCGCATATTCAAGAGCAAAACAGGTGCTCGGGAGAGAAAATGCCGCTCTTATATCCCGTGATGAAACCTGAGATGAACCGATTTTCACAAAAGCGGCATAGCCGTCGGAATTGAGCGAAACCTCGGTTTTGACTTCTCCGTCACTTTCGCTTATTGCAACTCCGCAGTTTTTAAGCTTATCGGAAAATTCTTCGGGTGTAAATGAATATTCATTGATAAAATCGGGTGAAAGCTTATCTCCCGGGCTTTCAACGCTTTGAAGATAAGGATAATCCTCTCCCCACATATTCTGCGCGGACTGCGTTTTTCCCGCGCTTATTCCGTGATACACCGTCAGTGCAGGCTCGCCGTCATATGTAATCAGTTTCCCCTCAACGGCATCAACCGCCGCTTCGATTTTGACTTCATATTTATCGTAATTATCGCCCCACCTTTCACGCCTTTCCGCTTCGGTGATATATCCCTGATGGCTTGACGGGTCATCGGTTATATCCGCCTTGTCGGATTTCTTTTTATCCTTTTTTATCCGTTCGGCATAGGTACGGCTTGCCGCCGCCTGCGCCTTAAGCGCTTCGGTGTGGCACATCGGCGACATCTCCGCGGCAACACAGCCGATAAGATATTCACGCATCGTCACCTTTCCCGTTTTTCCGCTTTCCGTGAGCATAACGGAAATATATTCCTCATTTCCGTCATAGGTTATCCGTGGACGCTCCGTTTTTTCGGAATGCGGAATGAATGCGGCGCACGGACACACCGTGAGCGAAACGGCAAGCGATAATGCAATAATAAAGCTCTGTTTCATTTCTCTTTTTCTCCTGCTTGACTTTTTATTATAGTAGGGTGTATAATATTATGAATATATTCTGGGGTATTATCATTTAAGCAAACCACAAGGAGGCGTAAACCGTGGATATAGATATTATTGAATCTCATGTTTCCGAAGAAGAATTAAAAAACTTATGTAATCAGATAAGGGAAAATAATTATATAAATCCCGAGGATTTCAACCGCTTTGATGTTAAACGAGGCCTGAGAAACTTTGACGGCACGGGTGTTATGGCGGGCGTTACTCATGTCTGCTCCGTTGTCGGATACCACCTGAACGACGGTGAAAAGGTTCCCATCGAAGGCAAACTCAATTACAGAGGAATAAGCATGGAGGATATAGTCAACGGCTGTATTGCCGAGGACAGATTCGGATTTGAAGAGGTAGTCTGGCTTCTTCTGTTCGGTTCTCTGCCTACAAAGGAACAGCTTGATTCTTTCTGCTCAACCCTTGCCGATGCCCGTGAGCTTCCCGAAAGCTTCATTGAAGATATGATAATGAAAGCTCCGTCGCCAAACATTATGAATAAGCTTGAGCGTTCGGTTCTCTCGCTTTATTCTTATGACAGCAATCCCGATGAAACAACGCTCGAAAATGTTCTGCGTCAGTCAATTCATCTTATCGCCCAGGTTCCCGCAATTATGGCATATGCCTATCAGGTAAAGCGCAGACATTACTATAAAAAGAGTATGTACATTCACCCGATGAAGCCCGAATATCGAACCGCCCAGACCGTTCTGCGTTCGATAAGAGCCGATAAAACCTTTACCGATGCCGAGGCAAAGCTGCTTGACATCTGCCTTATGGTTCATGCCGACCACGGCGGCGGTAATAACTCCACCTTTGCAACCAGAGTTCTCACTTCAACCGGAACGGATACATATTCGGCAATCGCCGCGGGCATAGGCTCTCTTAAAGGCCCGAAGCACGGCGGTGCAAACGCCAAGGTTTCCGAAATGGTTGATTATATCAAAGAAAATGTCAGCGATATAACCGATGAAGGTCAGGTTGCGGACTATATCCGCAAGATAGCAGCCAAGGAAGCCGGAGATAAATCGGGTCTTATTTACGGTATGGGTCACGCTGTTTATACTCTTTCCGACCCGAGAGCGAAAATCCTGCGCGAAAAAGCAGAGGAATTTGCAAAGGGTACGGAATTTGAAGACGAATTTAAGCTTCTGACCAACATTGAGGCCGTAACTCCCGAAATTCTCAGCAGTAAGGGAAACACTAAAATGATATGCGCAAATGTTGACCTGTATTCCGGACTTGTCTATAAAATGCTCCGCATTCCGCCCGACCTTTTCACTCCGCTGTTCACAATCGCCAGAGTTGCGGGCTGGTCGGCGCACAGAATCGAAGAGCTTCTCACGGGCGGCAGAATAATCCGTCCCGCATACAAGAGCACTTCCGCAAAGAATATTTATGTTCCCATGTATGAAAGATAAGGTGTTTTCAATGAAGAAAAAATCTTTTTCCGATACGGCAATCCCCGCGTTTATATTTGCCGCCGCTCTCATTATTGCTCTCCCGCTCAGAACATGGCAGTATTTCAACATAATCGAGGGTTCAACGGGATTCTTTTCCGAAAACAATACCGCCATATGGATTCTTTACGGTGCTGTGATTATCGCCTGCGCCGCAATAATCGTAATTTCATTTATAAAACGCAAAAATTTTGTGCTTGAAGTAAATCCCGAAAAGCGCCCTGGCTGCGGCATACTCGCGGCTATGCTCAGCGTATTTTCGTTTGCCGATGCAATGATGAGCTTTAACCACACCTTCAATCTCGGACTGAGCATATTTATGATGCCCGAATATCCCGAATTGAGCGATGCGCCTCAGCTTTACGGAGTTGTTGAAAAAATCGTGGGACTCGAAGGCTTGTTTGCTCTTGTTTCCGCCGTATATTTTGCACTCTGCGCCATAGCGTTCATCTCGGGAAAATCAGTCGGAGAAAAGCTCCGTCTGCTCTCGCTTTCTCCCGTTATATGGAATGTTTTCAGAATAATATACCGCTTTTCAATCACAATCAGTTACCTGAGAGTATCTCAGCTCACCTTTGAAATGTTTATGCTCATTTTCCTTATCGTTTGGTTTATGAGCTATGCTCAGGTAAATTCAAAGGTAAACGGCAGCGGTTTTGAATGGAAAATTGCCGCTTACGGTTTTATCGCCTCATTCTTTGCGCTTGTTTGCTTCGTTCCCCAGCTTATCGCCGTTATTGCAGGCAGAAGCGATTTGCTTTACAGCTACTCCGTTCCCTGCTACTGCGATTTTGCGGCAGCAATGTATATTCTTTCAACGGTACTCACGAGAATAAGCACAAAGGCAGACGAAATCCCCGAAGAAGCCGCAGAGGAAAAGGAAAATTAACAGATGATTCAAAGTATCGGAATTGCCGCGAAGCAGGTCCTTATTCTGTTCATTCTTGCGGCTGTCGGTGTTATAGCCGATAAACTGAAAATATTCCCCGAAAAAACCGCAAAGGCGTGTGCCGACCTGCTGTTTTACATAGTCACTCCCGCCAAAATAATCGAAAGCTTCATAACTCTTGAATACAGTCCCGAAAAACTGAAAAGTCTTTTCGTCGCTTTCGGTCTCGGCTTTCTGCTGAATTTTACGGCGGTTGCGCTTTCAACCGCGGCATTTGCACGAAAAAAGGACGAAAACTCGGGAATATATATATTTGCTTCGTCTTACGGCAACTGCGGATATATGGGTCTGCCGCTGACCAACGCCATTCTCGGCACGGAGGGAGTTTTCTATTGCTCCGCTTATGTTGCGGTTTTCCAGATATTCAATTTCACCCACGGCGTTTATATAATGTCGTCGGATAAAAACAACTGCAAATTCGATTATAAAAAGCTCATTTTGAACCCCGGTGTAATAGCCGTTTTAATCGGACTTCCGATATTCCTGTTTTCGGTTAATTTGCACGAGATAATCAGTGTTCCGATAGTTCAGACCGCAAATCTCAACACTCCTCTTGCAATGCTGATTTTCGGTACCTGCATCGCAAATGCCGATTTCAAAACGATATTCAAAGAGAAAAAGCTCTATCTTACCGCATTCGTAAAGCTTATTTTTATCCCGCTTGTGCTTATCGGAATACTTCGGCTTGCCGGTTTCGACGGAACGCTTCTCACCTCTATTGTGATTGCCGCCGCCGCTCCGTCAGCGAATAACACCGTTATGTTTGCTGCAAAATACGGAAAGAATGTCGGTCTTGCTTCACAGATTGTTGCGGCAGTCAGCGCCATTTCGATAATAACAATGCCCGTTATTATCGCTCTTTCTCAAATGCAATGGTAAATAATAACGAATATAAAGAAATACTCGACGGTGCTTTTCACCTTTGGGGAATATGCCCGTTCGGTTATGTTGAAAATAACCTGCTCGATTGCAGAGCCAAAAGCCGTCTGCCCGAAAAGGCAAAAACGGTTATTTCGGTCTGCTTTCCGTATCTGCTCGATGATGAAAAATATTCGGGCTTGAATATCTCACGCTATGCCGCCGTTCCCGATTATCACAACATGGTTATGAACCGTCTTGAAAATGCGGCGAATGCGCTGAAAGAAGCATATCCCGAATATGAATTTATTCCGTTTGCGGATAACTCTCCGATACCTGAGGTTACGGCTGCCTGCCGTGCCGGACTCGGAGTAAAAGGCAAAAATTCCCTGCTCATAACGAAAGAATACGGCTCATATGTTTTTCTCGGTGAAATAGTAACCGATATGGAAATTGAGGCAAAGGAAAATTATATTTCTTTCTGCCTTTCCTGCGGAAAATGCGTTTCCGCCTGCCCCGATTCGGCAATATCCGACGGAATTATCCGTGAAAGCTGTCTTTCATATATAACTCAGAAAAAAGGTGAGCTTTCCGAAAAAGAAATAAATCTCATCAAAGAAAGCGGCTGTCTCTGGGGCTGTGACATATGTCAGACGGTGTGCCCGATGAACATCGGCGCAAAGCATACCGATATAGAAGAATTTATCGGCGGAGCTTCTCCACGCCTTGATAAAAATACCGATATTTCCGGCAGAGCATTTGAATGGAGAGGCAAAAAAGTTATTGAAAGAAATCTGAGTATTTATGAAGATTGAAAGCTTTAATCCGAACGACCCCTGTGAAAACAGAATATATACTGCGGTTTCACACGGTAGATTTCCGCACGCCGCAATAATCGAGGGCGGCTCTCCCGAGGAAAGAAAAGAGCTTGCGCTCAAAATCGCTTCGGCTCTTGTGTGCAGAGGCACGGGCGAAAAGCCCTGCGGAGTATGCCCCGACTGTATCAAAGCGGCGGCAGGCTCTCACCCCGATATACCCGTTTTTACCGCCGAGGATAAGGCGAAAGCGTTCAAGGTGGATACGGTTCGTGAAATCCGTTCGGGAGCGTACATTCTTCCGAACGAAGCCGACAGAAAGGTTTTTATCCTTGAAAATGCTCATTCAATGGGTCTTGAAGGTCAGAACGCCATTCTGAAGGTGCTTGAAGAACCGCCGGCATATGTAAATTTCATTCTTCTTTGCAGCTCAAAATCCGGCTTTCTGCCCACCGTGCTTTCAAGAGCGGCGGTTTACGGCATCGGAGAGGCCAAGGTCTCGGACGAAAATGCAATTCCGCGTGAAAAGCTCATTGAAGCGGCTTCCGGCATCGCCTGTTCGCTGATAAGCCGTGACGATTTTGAAACGGTCAAGGCTGCGGGGATTTTTGAAAAAGACGCAGAGCTTCTCAGAGCCTCGCTTCCCGTTATGCAGGAAATATTCGCATCGGCGCTCAGAATAAAGTTCGGTGCGGGCGATGTTGAACCCGATGTTGAGCAGTTCGCCGAAAAGCTTTCATCAAAGCTCAGCAGGCGTGCCCTGCTTGAAGCCTCGGAATGCGTTGATACGCTTCTCGGTTCAATCAGACAGAATGCAAACCATAATCTTACGGTGACAAGACTCTGCACCCTTTTGCGCAGAGCCGCCGCCAATTAAAATATAAGGAGATTTCATATGGCAGAAGTAATCGGCGTCCGCTTTAAAGAAGTGGGCAAGGTTTATTATTTTGACCCCGACGGGATTAACCTCAAAAAGGGAGAATATGTTATCGTTGAAACAGTCAGAGGTATTGAATGCGGACTTGTTGCAATGGAAAACCGCGATATTGACGACGGCGAAATAGTAAAGCCGCTCAAAAAGCTCATACGCAAAGCAACCGAAACGGATATTGCCAAAGCAAAGGAAAATCGCCGTAAAGAAAAAGAAGCATTTACGATATGCGAAGAAAAAATAGAGAAGCACGCGCTTGATATGAAGCTCGTTGATGTTGAGTATACATTTGACGGCTCAAAGGTGCTTTTCTACTTCACCTCCGACGGAAGAGTCGATTTCCGTGACCTTGTTAAAGACCTTGCCGGCGTATTCAGAACAAGAATCGAGCTTCGCCAGATAGGTGTCCGTGATGAAGCAAAAATGCTCGGAGGTCTCGGAATGTGCGGCAGACCGTTCTGCTGCAACAGCTTCCTCGGCGATTTTCAGCCCGTTTCAATCAAAATGGCAAAGGAACAGGGACTTTCGCTCAATCCCACAAAGATAAGCGGCGTTTGCGGCAGACTTATGTGCTGTCTTAAATATGAGCAGGACGCCTATGAGCATCTTCTGAAAATTACACCCAAGCCCGGTGCAATAGTGGAAACCGCAGACGGTGCGGGAACGGTTGTTGATTTCAGCCTGCTTACGGGCAAGCTCAAGGTTCAGCTACACAATAATCCCGATGCGCAGCCGAGAACCTTCCACCGCAGAGATGTGAAGCTCGTTAAGGACGCACGTATAAGGGTTGACAAGGCAGAGCTTGAAGCTCTTAAGGGCATTGAAGATAAATAATTTCAAAATCGCTTGCATTTTTGAAATTATATGATACAATTATCTTGAAATAAATGAATAAGGAGGACGAACCACTATGGCATATGTAATCGGTGATGAGTGCATCTCCTGCGGCGCTTGCGCAGCAGAATGCCCCGTTGAGGCTATCTCCGAAGGCGACGGCAAGTATGTTATCGACGCTGACACCTGCATCGAATGCGGCGCTTGCGCAGGTACCTGCCCCGTTGAGGCTCCCAAGGCTGAATAATTTTCGGTAGATTTAACGGCTTTCCGTTCCGGAGAGCCGTTTTTCTTTAATTCGGATTTTCGTGCGGGATTTTCCGTTCCGGATATCCAATTAAATCCGCCGGAGGATAAAATATTTTATAAAAAAACAATTTTTATATAAATTTGAGGTTTACAAACAAGATGAAAAGTGTTAGTATATATGGTGGTAATTTGTAAAGGAATGACGAGATTTAATTTTTATCTCTCATTTTACCAAAAATATTTCAGGAGGAATAAACTATGGCAAGAAAAAACAAGACCATGGACGGCAACAACGCTGCGGCATACGTGTCATATGCGTTTACAGAGGTAGCCGGTATTTACCCCATCACCCCGTCAAGCCCCATGGCAGACTATGTTGACCAGTGGTCGGCACAGGGTCAGAAAAATATTTTCGGAACAACTGTTAAGGTTGCGGAAATGCAGTCGGAGGCAGGCGCATCGGGTACCGTTCACGGTTCACTTGCAGCAGGCGCTCTCACCACCACTTACACCGCATCACAGGGACTTCTTCTTATGATTCCCAATATGTATAAGATAGCCGGTGAGCTTCTTCCCTGCGTATTCCACGTATCGGCTCGCTGCGTTGCTTCTCACGCTCTTAACATTTTCGGTGACCATTCAGACGTTTACGCCTGCCGTCAGACAGGTTTCGCAATGCTCGCCGAAACCAATCCGCAGGAGGTTATGGACTTAGGCCCCGTTGCTCACCTTGCAGCAATCAAAGGCAGAGTTCCTTTCATTAACTTCTTTGACGGTTTCCGTACCTCCCACGAGATTCAGAAGATTCAGGTTTGGGATTATGAAGACCTTAAAGAAATGTGCGATATGGACGCTGTTGAAGCTTTCCGCAAGGGAGCTCTCAACCCCGAGAGACCCGTTATGCGCGGTTCACACGAAAACGGTGATATCTTCTTCCAGCACAGAGAAGCCTGCAACTCTTATTATAATGCTCTTCCCGCAATCGTTGAGGAGTATATGAATAAGGTTAATGCAAAGCTCGGCACAGACTATAAACTCTTCAACTACTACGGTGCTCCCGATGCAGAACGCGTTATCGTTGCTATGGGTTCAATCTGCGACGTAGCAGAAGAAGTTATTGATTATCTTACCGCCAAGGGCGAAAAAGTCGGACTTGTTAAGGTTCGTCTTTACAGACCCTTCTCGGCAGAAAAGCTTGCAGAAGCTATTCCCGCTTCCGCAAAGAAGGTTGCTGTTCTTGACAGAACAAAAGAGCCCGGTTCACTCGGTGAGCCCCTCTTCCTCGACGTTGTTGCAGCTCTCTGCGCAACAGGCAGAAACGACATCAAGGTTGTCGGCGGCAGATACGGTCTCGGCTCAAAGGATACTCCTCCCGCCAGCGTATTCGCAGTTTATGATGAGCTTGCAAAGGACGCTCCCAAGGCTCAGTTCACAATCGGCATCACCGATGATGTTACAGAGCTTTCACTTGCAGAAAAAGAAGCTCCCAACACCGCAGCAGAAGGCACAATCGAGTGCAAATTCTGGGGACTCGGCGGCGACGGAACAGTCGGCGCAAACAAAGACTCCATCAAGATTATCGGCGACCATACCGACAAGTTCGTTCAGGCTTACTTCCAGTATGACTCAAAGAAGACCGGCGGTATCACCATCTCCCATCTTCGTTTCGGCGATAAGGCTATCAAGAGCCCCTATTACATCAACAAGGCTGATTTCGTAGCCTGCCACAACCCCTCATATGTTGAAAAAGGCTACAAGATGGTTAACGATGTTAAACCCGGCGGCGTTTATCTTATCAACTGCCAGTGGGATTTCGATGAGCTCAACGCAAAGATGCCCGCAGAGGCAAAGCGTTACATCGCTAAGAACAACATTCAGCTTTACACCATCAACGCTATTGACATTGCTGCCAAGATTGGTCTCGGCAAGCGTACAAATACCGTTCTTCAGTCCGCTTTCTTCTCACTTGCAAAGGTTCTTCCCGCTGAGGAAGCTATCGGCTATATGAAGGAAAAAGCTCAGAAGTTTATGAAGAAGGGCAAAGAAATCGTTGAAATGAACGAGAAGGCAATCGACGCAGGCGCCGATGCTCTTGTTAAGATTGATGTTCCCGCCGATTGGGCAAATGCCGCTGACGGTGCTGCCGCTCCCGCATCAGAAGGTGCAGAGAAGCTCGTTAAGCAGGTTGACAGCATTATGAAGCCCGTTGGCCTTATGAACGGTGATTCTCTTCCCGTTTCCGCATTCAATGATTTTGTTGACGGTACATTCCAGCAGGGCGCTTCCGCTTACGAAAAGAGAGGCGTTGCCGTTATGGTTCCCGCATGGAACGGCGCAACCTGCGCACAGTGCAACAAGTGTGCATATGTTTGCCCGCACGCAACAATCAGACCTTATGCTCTTACAGCCGATGAAGCTGCTGCCGCTCCCGAAAACGCAATTATCGTTGATAAGAAGGGCAAGGGCAAGGATTCTTATAAGTATACTCTTGCAGTATCACCCCTCGATTGTATGGGCTGCGGCGTCTGCATAGGCGTTTGCCCCACCAATTCACTCACCATGGTTTCCAGAGAGAGCCAGGATGCTATGCAGCCGGTATTCGATTATATGGTTAAGAATGTTTCCGTTAAGGAAGACCTTGCGGATAACACCGTTATCGGAAGCCAGTTCAAGACTCCTCTTCTTGAGTTCTCCGGCTCATGCGCAGGCTGTGCAGAAACATCTTATGCACGCCTTATCACTCAGCTCTTCGGTGACAGAATGTATATCTCCAACGCAACAGGATGCTCCTCAATCTGGGGCGGCCCCGCTGCAACATCACCGTATACAGTTAACAAAGAAGGTCACGGTCCCGCTTGGGCTAACTCCCTCTTTGAAGATAACGCAGAACACGGCTTCGGAATGTATCTCGGTCAGAACGCTATCCGCAACAGCCTTATCGAAAAGGTTAAGAACATAGTTTCCGCCGATTGCGCTCCCGAAGCAGCTAAGGCAGCCGCTCAGGCTTACCTTGACACCCTCAACGACGGCAAAGCAAATGCAGAGGCTTCAAAGGCTCTCGTTGCAGCTATCGAAGGCGTTGACTGCGACAACTGCAAGGCAATCCTTGCAAGCAAAGAATATCTTGCCAAGAAGTCCGTTTGGATATTCGGCGGCGACGGCTGGGCATATGACATCGGCTTCGGCGGTGTTGACCATGTTCTTGCTTCCGGCGAAGATGTAAACATCATGGTATTCGATACCGAAGTTTACTCCAACACAGGCGGACAGGCTTCCAAGGCTTCCAACATCGGTCAGGTTGCTCAGTTTGCAGCAGCAGGTAAAGCAGTTGCAAAGAAGAGCCTTGCCGAAATCGCCATGAGCTACGGTTATGTTTATGTTGCTCAGATTGCTATGGGTGCCGACCAGAACCAGACCATCAAGGCTCTCACCGAGGCAGAAGCATATCACGGTCCTTCAATCGTTATCGCTTATGCTCCCTGCGAGATGCACTCAATCAAGGGCGGTATGGTTAACTGCCAGGCTGAGATGAAGAAGGCTGTTGACTGCGGTTACTGGAATATGTTCCGCTACAACCCCGCTCTCAAAGCTGAAGGAAAGAACCCGTTCACAATCGACAGCAAGCCCGCAACCACGAGCTACAGAGACTTCATCATGAACGAAGCCCGTTACTCCTCACTTACACGCTCCTTCCCCGAAAGAGCAGAGGAACTCTTCAACAAGGCTGAAAAGACCTCCGTTGACAGATACGAGCATCTTCTCAAGCTCAAGGAACTCTATGCTCCCAAGGCTGACTGATTAAATTAAAAGCTGCGGGGCTGTCCGCATTTAGCGCAGAACGAAAAACAAATAAATAAAAAAAGGAATTTTAAGGTTTATCCGAATCCGCGGATAGCCTTAAAATTCCTGCTTTCATATAGAAACAAGAAATATACTGTTTTTCTAACCGTTTTTTCGCCCTCTCGGAGTATCGCATACACCTTCGGGACGAAGAAAACGGTTTCTGCATCTAAATGCGACAGCCCCGCTTAAATAAACCGAAATTAAAGTGTGGTGATTTATCTGACCGCTGAACACACCTTATCAAAATCAGAAAAGCTCGAAAACCTATGGGGTATATTTTCGGTGTTTATTTTTCTTGTGAATTTCTGCACCGATATTTTTTATTTATGCTCCGATTTTTTTGCATCGGCTTTTCAATACTGCATTTTCGCTCTTGATTTTATTTTTCTTTTGCTCTGTATATTTAAAAAATCCATCATCAAAAAACCGATATATATACTTGCCGGAGTTTTCATCATATGGTATTGCATATGCCGGAGGGTATATTCCGCCGGATATTATCCGGTATATTCCGATGCTGAGGTTCTTTCTCTTTTAATCGGTATACTGTGCATTGCATTGCCGTTTTCCGTAATAACAAGAAAACAAAAATATCTCGATTTTACGCTTTATTTCATTATGATACTTTTCGGAATACTTGTTTTTCTGACAATTGTCCCTACATTTTCAGGTACGACAATAAAAATTCCGCTGATAAACTGGACTTTCGGATTAAATAAAACCAATATTTTTTCAATCAACGGATTATCATTATATACTTCGTCATATCTTTCGTTATTCGGACTGTGGCTTTCCGTTTACTTTATTTCAAAAAAGAAATTTGTTGTTATCGACAGCATTCTGATTATCGGTTTCTTTTTTATATTGACCGTTACCAAATGCAGAGGTACCCTGGCTGCCCTCTTTTTCTCCGCTCTGCTCATCGGGTTTATATATATAAGATGTAAGCACGCCGATAAATCCTTTATGAAGTGCATACCCTATGCTCTGATTATTCTTGCCGCGCTTATCCTGCTGATTGCCGTAATGTGGGAAGCGGGAGGCCTGATTAACAAATATTTCATTCCCGAGCACGGTATGTCCGAATATATGCAGAGAAAAATCACATCCGAAATTGAAAACGGCTCGGGAAGAACAAGAATTGCGGCAAAGGATATTGAAGCCTTTGAAAACGGTATGCCGAAAAGTCTTTTCTTCGGCAACGGATACGAAAATCTTCTGAACAAGTTAAGAATACACTGCGGATATATCACCGTTCTGCTTTACTGCGGCATTCCCGGATTGATTATGCTTTTTATTTTTGCATTTAATTTGCTGAGAATCTATTTTAAAGCTTCAGTAAAAAAATACAGCTCTTCAGATGAAATTTGTGATTATATCCTCTATGCTGTCCCGCTTGCGGCTCTGATTTCGATGATATTGGAAAACTTTACGATATTTGAGCAGGGCAAGCTGATTACATCTGTTCCGTTTTTAATGTTTCTCACCGCAGGATATGTTTTTGAGTATAACCGAATAAGCTCCGAATAAGCGCAAAAATACCGCCTGATAACAGGCGGATTTTTATGTACATTTTTGATTTTATGCTTCGGCTTCGGGCTGAGCTTCCGAAACGCTGTTAAGCGAATTGATTTCGCTTGACATCTTTGCGCGGCGCTCATAGAGCTCACGGTACATCTGGTCTTTCTTTTCGCCGTTAAGGTCATAGAAGAGCTTGGGAACGATGCTGATGATACCGGTAACAACGGGAAGAAGTGTGCACATCCAGAAGAGTGAATACTCTGTGGATTCGGTCTGTCCTCCGAAACCTGCGCCCTGATTATAACCAATCTTTGTGAGCAGGAATGCTTTAAGGGTTGCGCCGAGAGTATTAACAAGCTTCTTTGCAAGGTCCTTGGCAACGCCGGTCATACCTTCGTTTCTGTAACCTGTTTTCCATTCGCCGTAGTCAATGGCTTCGTTACGCATCTCTTCGGGAATAACGCTTCTGATGCCCCAGAAGAACATCCATATTGTTTCACGAAGCATAAATGCGGGAATCATTGCACCGAGCTTCTTGTAATTCTTGTTGATTGAACCGACGGCAAAAACGCCGAGCATCAGGAAATCGCTGATATGTGAACCGAATATCCAAAGGGTTTTGGTTGAGAATTTCTTTCTTGCCCAGGGAACATAAGAATAACTGATGGGGGAAACGATTGCGCCGGGGATACCGACGATGGTGGACATTGTTGCAAGTCCGAGAACGTTGATATAGTAATAGTTAACGCCTGAGTTAAGGCTGAATGCGCCGAGGAACTCGGAAAGAGTGATAAGAAGAAGCGGCTTATTGACGAAAATCGACTTGATACCGCTCATAATGCTGGGCTTATCAACGGTCTGATTAACTCTTTCTTTTGCAACGAATGCAAAGAACAGAGCGAGAAGTCCGCTGACGATAGCGGTGAACATACCTGCCGAAACATAGAGAGAACGCATCTGAATCTTAAGAGTGCCGTGGCTTACAAGGTCAATGAGAAGACCCATAATGATTTCGGGAGCTTTCTCAACGAAGCCCGAAAGGAGGTTAGCCTCGGTGATAAGACGGGTTCTGTCGATAACATTCGGAGTGATGGTTGCGAGCATACCGGTTCTTGCAATAGCGGCAAGCGATGAAGCAAGGTTGGTAATCAGCTGCAATATCATATAAAAGACTAACTTTGAAATATCGTAAAGTCCTTTATCGCTGAAGAAGATGGGCATTGCCCAGAAGAAAAGGCTGAGGAAAACGCCGGGGATTGCGTAAACGATAAGCCACGGCTTGAATTTACCCCAGCGGGTACGGGTACGGTCAACGATGGCGGCAAGGAAAATATCGTTTATGATATCCCAGATACCGACAACGAAGGTAACCACCGTCTGGAACTTAAGACCGATTTTGATAATATCGGTTACGAAAATATCGTTATATTTTGAAATGTTGAAGCTCTGCGCAATATCATAGAGTATGTAAGCCGCAGTCTCCCTGGTGCCGACATAACGGCGGTCCATTGTTGCCGCAGATCTTACGGGCTTTTCTTCAGCCGTCTGAACAGCAGCGGTTGATTCTGTAGACATATCTTTCTCTCCTATCCAAAGAATATCTAATTTATTCTATCACATATTAGTCGCTATTTCAACACCCAATTATTTTTTATTAAATATATACAGATAGGAGACCGTATTTTTGTGAATTATACCATAAGAAAGCTATTTTATTTTCATTGAGCGCAGATATGCCTTCTGCTCATCGGTTATACGGTAGCTTTCAACCGCTTTCTGAATGGTTTTATTATGCACCCATTTATCAAGGCGGTTATCTTCGATATATTTCACCGTGCCGTCCCACTGCTTGGCAAGTGCCGTTGCGAAATACCAGGCAATCATCATATTTACATAATATTCATCGCTTCTGATTTTTGAAATTTTTTCGGGATATTCCCCGTCAAAATCTTCATCGAGAAAATGCGACATAGCCATTTCGATGCCGAATCTTATTGTGAACGGCATATCCGAATTAAGCCAGCGGTCAATATCCGCTTTGAGTGCGGTGCGGTTCTTTTTGAATGCCTTGGGGCTGAGCAGGTCACAGGTTGCCCAGTTATCAACATAGGGCAGGATTTTGCCAACCTCTTCAACCGCCTTTTTATAATCCTTGATTTCGGAAATGATGAAGCCGTGAAGATTATATTCATCATAGTATTTATGCGGCAAATCCTCAAGAAAATCGCCGATTTCGCCGTCCCTTGCAAGCTCCTTTGCGAGTTTGCGAAGTTCGGGAGTTCTTACACCGATTATTCTTTCAATGTCAACATTCGGCATAAGCTTTGCCTGAAATTTGCGGTATTCCGCGTCCTGCAATTCAAAAAGCCTTTTTTCTGTTTCGGAAGTATTCATATCAAAGCTCCTCAAAGATTTTCGTACCCTTGGTGTAAATCCAGCGGTCAATAAGTATTCTTGCGATGATAAACACCGCAGCAATAATCAGCATATAAATTCTTACGGGTATCACCGACAAAGGATAGTATAAAGCCGCCGTTCCGAATGATATTATCATTCCGCCGAAAAGCACAATTACAATTGCAGTGCCCTGCTTTATCGGAACTGTTTCGTTTGTCCATTCCATAGTCGGTTTTTTAGTGCCGACAGCAAGCCCAAAAGCGGCATTGAGGAAGATATAAGCCTCAACAAGTATGCCGGCTGCTGCTGCTTCGGCAGCTCCCGTTCCGAGAACAATGCACAGAGTCACCGTACAGAAAAGTGCCGGAATTGTATTCAGAATAACCGGAAGCTTTTCCTTGGCTTTCAGCACCTTTTCCGCTCCTGCGGGAAGCGACTGCAAAATCCAGATATTTTTACCCTCGAGAGAAACGGACGGAGATGAAATGGCGTTCATTGAAACTATCGTGCCAACGATTGCCGTTACCGCAAGAGGTATCATTGAGGCGAATACGGGATTCTGAGCCGTGAACATCTCTATTGCCTGATTGAAAACATCACTTTTTATAATAGCCGCAACAGCCGTAACAGGCAGAACAATCAAGCCCAGACCGCCGTTGAGCATATAAACGGAGCTCTTTGAGAAACGGTAAAGCTCCTTACGCAGAAGTGCCGCATCAACGCTTGAGGATTTTATTTCTTTCTCTTTGTAAGCAGCTCTTTTTTCGCTTCTTGCACCCGTGAGCACGCGGATAAAGGTTTTTGAGAGTATCGCAAAGCCGACGGCACAGATAAGAAGCACGCCGAGCGTAAACATCAGCATTGATTTTCCGTCACCTGCGGCGGCAAGTCCCATTATATACATCGGATAAGCGCCGTTCTTTATTGCAGAGCCGATTTTTTCGCCGTTCAGAGCAGCATTCTGAAGCATGGAATTCAGCTTGAACTGAAGCACATAATATCCGCCGATAACCAAAAGAGAAATCAGAACGGTTAAAATGCTTTTGCCCTTGAGTCTGTTTGAAATCTGTGCGATAATCCAGCCGAGTGCACAGGTTAAAACCGTTACAAGCAGAGTTATAACAATCATCATAAGTATATTGAACAGCACGCAGACCGCACTCGGAGAGCCGACTATCCAATATCTGATGATTATGGGAATCCATACAAGGGAGCTGTAAAGCAGGCTTGTAAGAGATACCGAGGCTACTCTCGAAACGAGCATATATGACGGAGGTATCGGCATTGAAAGCAGCATTTCGTTATCCTTTGCAAGATAGAGGCTTGCGAATGTGTTGAATGCGCTGCCGAAAACACCGAGACCGATTGACATCATACCGAACATCGAAAAATACAGCCAGTCGAGTCCGATGGGAAGAAACGCATCGGAAAAAAGGCACGCCATTCCGAAAAACGAAGCCGCAACCGAAAGAAAAATGAATGCGAACAGAACAACGAAACCGATTATGCCTTTCTTTGAGCGGATTTTACCCGTTTTTCTGTCCTGAAAATAAAAGGCGTTAATTTCCAAAAACTGCTTTTTAAAAAGGGTTTTAAGCATAATTATCCCTCCAATTCAAGGAATACATTTTCAAGTGAGGTGTTGCCCTTAACCTCTTCCATTGTGCCGGAAACAATCAATTTTCCGCTCTTGATAATCGCAATCTTGTCGCAGAGCTTTTCCGCAACCTCAAGCACGTGAGTGGAAAAGAATATCGCTCCGCCGTTGTCGCAGACCTCACGCATCATACCTTTGAGCAGGTGAGCAGCTTTCGGGTCAAGGCCGACAAAGGGTTCGTCCATAATTATAAGCTTCGGCTGATGAATCCATGCCGAAATTACGGCAAGCTTCTGTCTCATACCGTGGGAATAAGCCGAAACGGGCTGAGATAAATCCGCCGTAAGCTCGAATTTTTTGGAATATTCACGGATTCTTTTCTGCCTGTCATCGGCTGAAACGCCGAATATATCCGCAATGAAATTGAGATACTGTATTCCCGTCATAAACTCGTAAATATCGGGATTATCGGGAATATAAGCGGTTTTCTTTTTGCAGCCGATGGGGTCATCTTTTATATTAACGCCGTCAATGAAAATTTCACCGCCGTCAAATTTCAGAATACCCGCAACACTTTTGAGGGTTGTGGTTTTTCCTGCTCCGTTGTGACCGATAAAGCCGTAAATTTCACCCGGTTTTATTTCAAGTGTCAAATCGTCAACAGCCTTTTTGTCGCCGTATGTTTTCGTAAGATTATTTATTCTGAGCATTGTTAAAAATCCTTTCTTAAATAATTTCTTTCAGCTTGTCAAGAAACATATCCTCGCCGAGCGTATTTATCTTGAAGAACATCGCCTGACTGCCGCCCGAGGTTATTGCACAGACTCTCACCGGCCCGTCACCGTTCTGAAACAGAGTTACATTCATACTCACTCTGTTCTGACCGAATGCGCTGTATCTTTCAAACACCCGAACGCTGCACCGCGCATCTCCGCTCACCATATCGGAAGAATCCTCAAGCGTTGCGGAAACGCTCCCGTTCATTATTCCGACTTTGATTTTATTGAGAACGGTATCAAAATTTTCATTAACGCTCTTTTCATATTTTGCCATAAAAATTCTCCTTTCGCAACAGATAATAACATTTTTATATGCGAAAATAAACGGAAAATATGCCGAAATGCCATATTCTATTTTGTAAAATCCGCAAAATAAATGCGGTTATTTTTTCTTTTCGGGAAGCTCAATATAAAGAATATTTATAACCTCGCTCATAAGCGGGATATTTTCAAAATCGTCAACGATGTGCATAAGCGTTTTTGAGCCGTCATACGGATAACCCTTTTCGCAGTCCGCAAGCAGCTTTTCGGTTGACGGAGTTATTTTCAGATAAAGAATATTATCGCAGATAAGACCGATAATCTTGCCTCGGCAATAAACACAGTATTCGCCCATCATACGCCGTGTCGTTATGCCGTCTGCCGCACTTTGCAGACACTCGGTAACATAATCGTGAAAATCCTTTGAAGTTGCCATTATAACACCTTTTTTATATATAATTCTGGGCTTGTGAAATTTTTATCACAAGCCCGGATATTTATAATTTAATTCGGAATTCGGAATTCCGCATTCCGAATTTAAAAAATCCGGCGCTTTGCGCCCCTTAACTACTAACTTCTAACCGCTAACTTCTAACTGAATCAGCCTTCCCCTCGAGGGGAAGGGGGACCACCGAAGGTGGTGGATGAGGTGGAAAAGTAGAATGTCAATACCGAGTATTAACGCCGTTTCACGGCTACACCTCATCCGTCACGGCTTGCGCCGCGCCACCTTCTCCTCAAGGAG
>JAZRYD010000085.1:0-6510 GCA_045600535.1 Acutalibacteraceae bacterium
TACATTCCAGCAGGGTAGAAATAATTTTGAAATTAACAGAGTGCTTCTTTCAAATATTGTTACACAGAATAAGGAGCTTCCCGAAAGTGCTGTGAGAGATCTTATCATCTCACTTATCACACTTAAATATACACAGTCAAATTCCGTTTGCTATGCGGTTGACGGTCAGGCTATCGGCGTCGGCGCAGGTCAGCAGTCAAGAATCCACTGCACCCGTCTTGCAGGCACAAAGGCAGACACCTGGTTCCTCCGTCAGGCTGATAAGGTTATCAATCTTCCTTTCAAAGAGGATATCGGCAGACCCGACAGAGATAATGTTATTGACGGTTATATCAATCAGAATGAAGAGGACGTTTGCGCAGACGGTATCTGGCAGAAATATTTCACCCGTCAGCCCGAGCCGTTCACCAGAGAAGAGCAGAAGGCTTACCTTGCAACAAAGGATAACGTTGCTCTCGGTTCAGATGCTTTCTTCCCGTTCAGCGACAATATCGAAAGAGCTTACCGCAGCGGCGTTAAGTATATAGCAGAGCCGGGCGGCTCAATCCGTGACGATGCAGTTATTGAATGCTGCGATAAATACGGTATGGCAATGGCATTCACCGGAATGCGTCTTTTCCACCACTGATAAACGGAGATGTATCTTATGAAAGTAATGGTAGTAGGCGGCGGCGGACGCGAGCACGCCATTATCAAAAAGCTTAAGGAAAGCAGAGAAATTTCAAAAATCTATGCTCTCCCCGGCAACGGCGGTATCGCAAAGGACGCCGAATGCGTTGCAATCGGAGCAACGGAGATTGAAAAAATAGTTGATTTTGCCGTTAAAGAAAATATAGATTATGCGGTTGTAGCTCCCGATGACCCGCTTGTTCTCGGCTGCGTTGACGCTTTGAATGCAAAGGGTATCCCCTGCTTCGGTCCCGAGGCAAAGGCGGCAATCATTGAGGGAAGCAAGGTTTTTTCAAAAGACCTTATGAAAAAATACGGCATTCCCACCGCAGAATATGAAGTATTCACCGATGCCGAAAAAGCACTTGAATATGTTGAAAAAGCAGAGCTTCCGTTCGTTATCAAGGCGGATGGACTGGCTCTCGGAAAAGGCGTTATCATTCCTCAGACAAAAGAGGAAGCAAAGGAAGCCGTTATTTCAATAATGAAAGACCTCAAGTTCGGCAAGAGCGGCAGTCAGATTGTTATTGAAGAATTTCTTACCGGCCCCGAGGTTTCCGTTCTCGCATTCACCGACGGAAAATGCGTTAAGCCCATGGTTTCCTCAATGGACCACAAGAGAGCGTTTGACAATGATGAGGGTCTGAACACCGGCGGAATGGGAACGGTTGCACCCAACCCCTATTACACCGAGGCGGCGGCAAAGGAATGTATGGAAAAAATATTCCTGCCCACCATCAACGCCATGAACGCCGAGGGCAGAACCTTCAAGGGCTGTCTTTATTTCGGACTGATGCTGACCCCCAAGGGCGCAAAGGTTATTGAATATAACTGCCGTTTCGGTGACCCCGAAACTCAGGTTGTTCTTCCCCTGCTTGAAAGTGACCTGTTCACGATAATGCGTGCCGTAACAGACGGTAAGCTTTCCGAAACAGAGGTTAAATTCAGCGATAAGAACGCCTGCTGCGTTGTTATGGCATCGGAGGGTTATCCCGTTTCCTATAAGAAAGGCTTTGAGATAACCGTTCCCGACTGCATAGGCGGAAATGTTTATATTGCAGGCGCAAAAGAGGAAAACGGAAAGCTTCTCACAAACGGCGGCAGAGTTCTCGGTGCAACGGCTGTTGCTTCCGCTCTTTCCGAGGCTGTGGCAGATGCTTATAAAATGGTTGAAAGAATCAGCTTTGAAAACGCTTTTTACCGTCATGACATAGGTCAAAAAGCTCTTAAGGCTACGGAGGATTAAAATTGGTTTACAGAATTTTTGTTGAAAAGAAAAAAGAGCTTGCCAACGAAGCAAAGGCTCTGCTTTCCGATGCAAAAGGTTTGCTCGGAATAAGCGCTCTCACCGATGTGCGCATAATCAACAGATACGATGCCGAAAATATTTCGCCGGAGCTGTTTGATTACGCCGTTAAAACGGTTTTCTCGGAGCCTCAGCTTGATATGGCTTCTGCCGAGATAAATACCGACGGTGCGGCTGTTTTTGCGGTTGAGTTTCTCCCCGGTCAGTTTGACCAGCGTGCGGACTCGGCGGCTCAGTGCATTCAGATAATTTCTCAGGGTGAACGCCCCGTTATCCGTTCCGCAAAGGTTTATGCTCTTTACGGCGAAGTTTCGGAAAGCGACATAAATGAAATAAAGAAATATGTTATAAATCCCGTTGAAGCAAGAGAAGCTTCTCTTGAAAAGCCCGAAACGCTTCACACGGATTATGAAATTCCCACAACGGTCAGAACTCTTGACGGTTTTACGGCACTTGACAGAGCGGGTCTTGAGCAGTTCGTTAAGGATTACGGACTTGCAATGGACGCCGATGATATTGAATTTTGTCAGAATTATTTCAAGAGCGAACACCGCGACCCGACAATAACCGAAATCAGAATGATTGATACATATTGGTCTGACCATTGCAGACACACAACATTCCTTACGGTTATTGACAGCGTTAAATTTGAGGACGAGCTGCTTCAGAAGGCTTATGACGATTATATCGCAGTCAGAAAAGAGCTCGGCAGAACAAAACCGATATGCCTTATGGACCTTGCAACCGTTGCGGTTAAATATCTTAAGGCAAACGGCAAGCTCAACAAGCTTGATGAATCGGAAGAAATCAACGCCTGCACGGTTAAAATCAATGTTGATGTTGACGGCGTAACAGAGCCGTGGCTTCTGCTCTTTAAAAACGAAACTCACAATCACCCCACCGAAATCGAACCCTTCGGCGGTGCGGCAACCTGCATAGGCGGTGCAATCCGTGACCCCCTTTCGGGTCGTTCCTATGTTTACGGTGCAATGCGTGATACCGGTGCTGCTGACCCGTTAAAGCCCGTCAGCGAACCAATCCCGGGCAAGCTTCCGCAGAGAAAGTTAGTTACAACCGCCGCCGCGGGATATTCCTCATACGGCAACCAGATAGGTCTCGCAACCGGCATTGTTGATGAAATTTATCACCCCGGATATGCGGCAAAGCGTATGGAAATCGGTGCGGTTATCGCCGCCGCTCCCGCAGAAAATGTTCGCCGTGAAGTTCCCGCCCCGGGAGCTGTTGTTATTCTTCTCGGCGGTTCAACAGGCAGAGACGGCATAGGCGGCGCAACAGGTTCTTCAAAGGCTCATAATGCCCACTCAGTTGAAACCTGCGGCGCCGAGGTTCAGAAAGGTAATGCTCCCGAGGAGCGCAAGCTTCAGAGACTCTTCAGAAACGGTGAAGCGTGCAGAATGATTAAGCGCTGCAACGATTTCGGTGCAGGCGGCGTTTCCGTTGCAATCGGAGAGCTTGCCGACGGTCTTGAAATTGACCTCAACGCAGTTCCGAGAAAATATGAGGGACTTGACGGCACGGAGCTTGCAATCAGCGAATCTCAGGAGAGAATGGCTGTTGTTATCGAGCCCGAAAATGTTGAAGCATTCCTCAAGCTTGCCGATTCCGAAAATCTCCAGGCGTGCCCCGTTGCGGTGGTTAAAGCCGAGCCGAGACTTACAATGAACTGGAACGGCAAAAAGGTTGTTGACATCAGCCGTGAATTCTTAAATTCCAACGGTGCGGATAAGCACATAGATATTACCCCCGTAAAGCCCGAAAAATACGACAAAGTAATTGAGGGTACATTCACGGAAAATTATAAGGCAATCGCTTCCGACCTCAATATGTGTTCAAAGAGAGGTCTTTCGGAGCGTTTCGACTCCACCATCGGCGCGGGAACGGTGCTTATGCCGTTCGGCGGAAAGAACCAGCTTACACCAATTCAGGCAATGGTTCAGAAGATTTCGGTTGAGAAAAAACACACCGATGACTGCTCCCTGATGTCTTGGGGATATAACCCGTTCATAACCGAAAAGAGCCCGTATCACGGCGCATATCTTGCGGTTGTTGAATCGGTCAGTAAGCTTATTGCTTCGGGCGCAAAGTTTGAAGATGTTTATCTCACATTCCAGGAATACTTTGAACACCCGAATAAAGACGGCAAGCGCTGGGGCAAGCCTCTTGCAGCTCTGCTCGGTGCATTTGAAGCGCAGAAAGAGCTCGGCATCGGCTCTATCGGCGGCAAGGACTCAATGAGCGGTTCATTTGAAGACCTCGATGTTCCCCCCACCCTTGTTTCATTTGCCGTTACAACCGAGAAAACAAAGGATATTGTTTCTCCCGAATTTAAAAAATCAGGCAATAAGGTTATCTGCATCTGCCCCGAATATGATGAAAATAACCTGCCCGTTACTGCATCACTGCTGAAAACATTTGATACCGTCACTTCTCTTATCAGAAGCGGCAAAGCGGTTTCCTGCTATACCCCGGGTATCGGCGGCATAGGCGAAGCGGTTATGAAAATGTGCTTCGGCAACGGCTTCGGATTTAAATATTCCGATGACCTTTGCACAAAATGTATTTTCAAATACCGTTACGGCGCATTTATACTTGAGGTTACGGAAGATGTTAACGAAGGCTTTGCGGTAGGTACGATTACCGAAGAAAAAGCTATCGTTCTCAAGGACGAAAAGGTCTGCCTCTGTGAGCTTCTTTCTGACTACGAAAACAAGCTTGAAAGCGTATACAGCTGCAACATTTCTCAAAACGGCACTCCCGTTGAGAATTTCAATTATAAGGCTGAAAGCTATCCGGCACCCGCAATCAAAACGGCAAAGCCGAAGGTTCTTATCCCCGCATTCCCGGGCACTAACTGCGAATTTGACAGTGCAAAGGCTGTTCGTGATGCAGGTGCAGAACCCGAAATAATAGTTATAAACAACCTTTCGTCCTCAGGAATACGCAGAAGTGTTGAAAAGTTTGCTGATGAACTTAAAACGGCTCAGATGATTTTTATTCCGGGCGGATTCTCCGGCGGCGACGAACCCGACGGCAGCGGTAAATTCATAACCGCTTTCTTCCGCAATACGGCAATAAAAGAGGGCGTTACGGAGCTTCTGGAAAAGCGTGACGGTCTTATGTGCGGCATATGCAACGGCTTCCAGGCTCTTATCAAGCTCGGACTTGTTCCGTTCGGCAAAATCATTGATACCGATGAAACCTGCCCCACTCTCACATTCAACACCATTTCACGCCACCAGTCACGCATTGTTCGCACCCGCATTGCCTCCAACAAATCACCGTGGCTTGCGCTCACCAATGTGGGCGATGTTTACAGCGTTCCCATTTCGCACGGTGAAGGCAGATTCCTTGCCGATGAAGCTCTTATAAGAAAGCTTGCCGAAAACGGTCAGATTGCAACGCAGTATGTTGATTTTGACGGCAACGCCACTAACGATATTCACTTTAACCCCAATGATTCAATGTTCGCCATTGAGGGCATAACCTCCCCCGACGGCAGAGTATTCGGCAAAATGGGTCACAGCGAAAGAATCGGAAGCGGTCTTTATAAGAATGTTCCCGGCGAATATGATATCCGTATGTTTGAAGCGGCAGTAAAATATTTTAAATAAGGAGAGAAAATAACTATGGCTTACTTATCAGACATTGAAATCGCACAGCAGTGCGAAATGAAGCACATCAGCGAAATCGCAAAGGCTGCAAATGTTGACGAGAAGTACATCGAGCAGTACGGCAGATACAAAGCAAAGGTTGACCTTGCTCTGCTCAATGAAACCGACAAAAAAGACGGCAAGCTCGTTCTCGTTACCGCCATTACCCCCACCCCCGCAGGAGAGGGCAAAACCACAACCACAATCGGTCTTGCCGACGGCCTTAAGAGAATAGGCAAAAATGTTACCGTTGCTCTCCGTGAGCCCTCACTCGGTCCCGTTTTCGGCGTTAAAGGCGGCGCGGCAGGCGGCGGATACGCACAGGTTGTTCCCATGGAGGATATCAATCTCCATTTCACAGGCGACTTCCACGCAATCGGTGCGGCAAACAATCTTCTTGCCGCTATGCTTGATAACCACATTCAGCAGGGCAACGCTCTCGGCATTGACACCAGAAAAATCACCTGGAAGCGCTGCGTTGATATGAATGACCGCCAGCTCCGCTTTATCGTTGACGGTATGGGCGGCAAGGCAAACGGCGTGCCGCGTGAGGATGGCTTCGATATTACCGTCGCTTCCGAAATTATGGCGGTATTCTGCCTTGCAACCTCAATAACAGACCTTAAAGAGCGCCTTTCGCGTATTATTGTGGGCTATACCTATGACGATAAGCCCGTAACGGCAGGCGACTTAAAGGCAGTCGGAGCTATGACCGCTCTTTTAAAGGATGCAATCAAGCCCAACCTTGTTCAGACCTTAGAGGGCACTCCAGCCTTTGTTCACGGCGGACCCTTTGCAAATATAGCTCACGGATGTAATTCCGTAATTGCTACAAAAATGGCAATGAAGCTTGGTGACTATGCG
>JAZRYD010000086.1:0-13223 GCA_045600535.1 Acutalibacteraceae bacterium
AGCACTCCGCCGCACTCCTTTTCGAGAGTGCCGTGCCAATCGTCCGAATAATAATCCTTTCCGCGTGACCAGGTTACAAAGGCTCTTATTGCCTTGACGCTTCCCATTTCGCCCGAATCAATCATTCTTTTAACATACTGCACACAGGCGTTATATCTGTTCTGAAAACATACTCCGACCTGCTTTCCGCTTATCTCCTGCATATTCCGCAAAATGCGCAGTTCCGTTCTCGTTACGGAGCAGGGCTTTTCAATCAACACGTTTGCGCCGTTTTCAAGAGCCTTGATTGCCATAGGCGTATGCAGATAATGCGGCGTGCATATATGCACGGCATCGGGCTTTTCATTTAAGAAAAGCTCATCAATGCCGTAATATGCCTTTGCGGAATATTCAGCCGCTTTTTTATCAGCCCTTTCGGGCTTTATGTCAACGGCGGCAATAATCTCAACATCGGGTATGCCGCTTAATGCTTTGAAATGCAGAGCGGAAATATTTCCGCATCCGATAACCGCAACTTTCATTTCACAAGACCTCAAAATGTGGAGCTCATATCTCCCTGAATATTTTCAACAACAGTCTTTTTGTCTGCGTTTCCCGCAGCGATTTTCTTCTGAAGCTCCGCAAAGTAAATATCCTCATCAACGGGGATTTCAACTTCTTTTCCGAGCCACGATGAAAGGTGAGCCGCATTTGAGATTGAAAGACCTCTTATGCCCTCCTCGCCCCTTGCAACAAGGGGTTCGCCGCGAAGCATCGCCGCCGCAAACTTATTCATAACCTCGCTGTGCTGCTTGTTTCTGCCGTCGGTTTCAACCTCAATCCATTCACCCTCAAGTCGGTCAAATCCTTCCGTTGAATTGGCGCAATGTTCGGAAATCGTTCCGTTGAGCTTATAAAGCATAAGCTTTCCGTTTTCGCACACAAGCTTGCCGCCGTCAAGAGTTATTTCAAATCTGTTTGTACCCGGGCAGTCACCTGTTGTTGTGATGAATGTTCCGGTTGCGCCGTTTGCATATTCGGCATAAATCGAAACATCGTCTTCAACCTCTATATCGTGCCATTTGCCCTCGTGGCAGAATGCTCTTATCTTAACGGGCAGACCGCAAATCCACTGCCAGAGGTCGAGATTATGCGGACACTGGTTGAGCAGAACTCCTCCGCCCTCGCCTGCCCATGTGGCACGCCATCCGCCTGAATTATAATATGCCTGGGTTCTGTACCAATCGGTGATAATCCAGCTTACTCTTCTGATTTCGCCGAGCTCACCGCTCTGAACAAGCTCACGCATTTTTCTGTAAAGGCAGTTTGTGCGCTGGTTATACATAATTCCGAATGTGAGACCGCTCTTTTCAGCCGCCTCGTTCATCTCGCGAACCTGCTTGGTGTAAACTCCGGCAGGCTTCTCGGTGAGAACATTAACGCCCTTTGAAAAAGCATACTGCGCAATCGGAGAATGGAAATAATGCGGAGTTGCGATAACAACCGCATCAACCTCGCCGCTGTCGATAAGCGCTTCCGCGGTATCAAATGTTTTGATATGCGGAAGAATGCCCTTTGCAACCTCAAGTCTTTCGGGCTTTACATCGGCGCACGCAACAATGCGAAGCTCCTTATGGTTGCCCTCGGCGTGCATATTTATATGTGATGTACCCATATTGCCGACACCGATAATGCCGAATCTTACGGGCTGAATTTTCGTTTCGACAAGCTCGTGAATAGCCGAGCACGCCGCCGCAAACGATGTTTTGTTATCGGGATAAACATAAACATCGTTGAGCTTTAACTCTTTTTCATTGCTTGCTTCAAGGTCTTTAAGTCCGTCAAAAACTCTCAGATGAGGTTCAACCGAAAGGAAGAAAACGCCCTCACGCTCGTCAAGCCTGCGGAGAATTTCTTCAACCTTACCCTCGCCTTTTCCTGCGGGAACAACCGTTCCGCCCTCATAAACGGCGTCTTTTATGTGCATATAGGTTACATAATCGCAGAGCTTATCAAAACCCGCAAGGGTATCAGAGCCGTTGAGAATATAATTTGCGGGGTCAAAAATGCAGCCCATTCTGTCGCCGAAATATTCGGCAATTTCAAGCGCTCTTTCGGGAATATCGCCGTAAATTCCCCTCTCATTTTCGTGGCAGCAGAGAATGCCGTTTTCATTGGCATAATCAGCCATTGCGGAAAGACGGGCAAAAACCTCGTCTTTATATTCTTCATAGCTTTCACCGTTATTGAAGTAAAAGCTGAACATTCTTATGTATTTTGTGCCGAGTATTTTCGCAACCTCAACGGTATTCTTGAACGCCTCAAAATGCGGTGCAAAATCTGCGGTTATTTCGATTTTGCCGTAATGTGAGCCGATTGACGAAACCTTGATTCCGCCCTCGTCAAGCACCTTTTTGAGTGCCTTTGCCTCATCAACCGTGAAATTTGAAATGTTCTTGCCGTCGCAGTTTCTCAGCTCGATATAATCAATACCGTTGGCTTTGCAAGCCGCTATCTGCTCCGCAATCGAAGCAGAGGCTTCATCGGCAAACGCCGAATACAAAAATCTTGCCATTTGACTACCTCCTATATATGGTATAAGTTTATTCTACCATCTTTTTATAATAATTCAAGGGTATTTTACTTTATTTTATATTTTTTTGGAATGCCCGTTAGCACTCATACAATCAGAGTGCTAATTTAACAGATTGTTCATATTTATTTAACAGAATATTCCACCTTGGAAGCTATAATTTGAGCAAACATAATCGAAAGGTGATATTATGAAAACAAAGCAGTTCAAATCGGAATCCAAACGACTTATGGATATGATGATAAATTCAATCTATACTCACAAAGAAATTTTTCTGCGTGAGATAATTTCCAATGCCTCCGATGCGCTCGATAAGCTCTATTTCCGTTCGCTCACTGATTCATCGGTGGGTCTCGGAGCGGAGGATTTTGTTATTCGCATTGAGCTTGACGAGGAAAACCGCCTTATCCGTGTTATTGATAACGGCTGCGGCATGACCGAGGAGGAGCTTGACACAAATCTCGGAACGATTGCGAAAAGCGGCTCTCTCGCATTCAAAAACGAAAACGAGAAAGCCGAGAATGTTGATATTATCGGTCAGTTCGGTGTCGGCTTCTATTCGGCATTTATGGTCAGCGATAAGGTTACGGTTGAAACCAAGGCTTTCGGAAGCGATGAAGCTTTCATCTGGGAATCCGAGGGAGCAGACGGCTATAGGATAGGCAAATGCGAAAAAGACGGCTTCGGAACAATCGTTACCATGCACATCAAGGAAGATACCGAAGACGAAAAATACAGCGATTTCCTTGACCAATACAGAATAAGCGCACTTATAAAAAAATATTCCGATTATATCCGTCACCCGATTAAGATGGAGTTCACCACCTCAAAACCCGTTGAGGGCGGCGAAGAGGGCGAATATGAGGAAGTAAAAGAGGAAAGAACACTCAACAGCAGAATACCTCTCTGGAAAAAGAACCGTTCCGAAATAACCGCCGAGGAATACAACAATTTCTATAAAGAAAAATTCTATGATTTTGAAGACCCCGCAAAGGTTATTCACACAAGCGTTGAGGGTCAGGCAACCTATCACGCGCTGATGTTTGTTCCGAAGCGTCCTCCGTTTGATTATTACACCAAGGATTTTGAAAAGGGACTTCAGCTTTATTCAAAAGGCGTTCTGATTATGGAAAAATGCGCCGACCTGCTGCCGGATTATTTCAGCTTTGTCAAAGGACTTGTTGACAGCGAGGATTTATCGCTCAATATCTCCCGTGAGATGCTTCAGCACGACGGTCAGTTAAAGCTCATAGCCAAAACAATCGAAAAGAAAATCAAGAGTGAGCTTGAAAAGATGCTCAAGAATGAGCGTGAAGCCTATGAAGAATTTTTCAAGAGCTTCGGTATCCGCCTGAAATTCGGCGTATACGATAATTACGGCGTAAACAAGGACGCCGTAAAAGAGCTTATTATGTTCACTTCTTCAAACGAAAAGAAGCTTGTCACCCTTAAGGAATATGTTGAAAGAATGGGTGCGGAGCAGAAAGCGATTTACTATGCCTGCGGCGAAACAGCAGAAAAGATTGAAATGCTTCCGCAATGTGATGCCGTTAAGGAAAAGGGCTTTGAAATTCTTTATCTTACCGAATATGTTGACGAATTTGCGCTTAAAATGCTCGGCAAATATGAAGATAAAGAATTTATAAATATTTGCGATGAACAGCTTGACCTTGACTCCGAAGACGAAAAGAAAGAGCTTGAAGCGGAAAATGCCGATTCAAAGGATATGTTTGAGGAAATGAAAAACGCCATCGGTGACGGCGTTTCGGCGGTACGCTTTACGGGCAAGCTGAATAATCACCCCGTTTGCCTCACAACGGAGGGCGGCATTTCGCTTGAAATGGAAAAAACTCTCAACTCAATGCCGGGTGCAGAACAGAACAAGGTCAAGGCTCAGATTGTTCTTGAAATCAATGCAAAGCACCCCGTAGCGGAGAAGCTGAAAGCACTGTTTGCAGATGATAAAGAAACTCTCGGAAAATATGCAAAGCTGCTTTACGGTGAAGCATGCCTCATCGGCGGCAAGCCCGTTGATGACCCCGTTGAGCACAGCAGACTTATCTGCGAGCTTATGGTAAAATAAAAGCTTGTTAGGTTTTTAATTTTAAAAAATATAATTTCATACTATCTTAGTTTAATGCTATAAAGTTAAAAAATTCGGCTAAAATACGAAATCATCATATTTTAGCCGAGATTTTTTATCATCAAAACGATTCTAACACAAAAAATCCGGTAAATTATCTCTTTATAATTTTTGCATACAGCCTATAGGTTTTACCGTATAATGAGTAAAGCGTCCTTATAAATTTAAAGTGATTAAACAAATATATAAAACATGCCGCTCTCTTAACCTGATGCCATGTTGAAATTTTACCGTTCCTATGGTCGACAAAAGTTCTGGGATATGTACTTCTTTTATAAACTTCGGAATCATTTTTCTTTGGTGTTGTTCCCGGATCCCTGAAAGGCTCAATATTATATTTTTTTGTAATTAGGCTCCACAGACTTTGATCGTGTCGATGCTCTTTAAACCCCTCATAATTTTCTTTACCGAGTTCATTCGGATCGTTTGTTATCAGCCGCCTGTCTTTGGCATAATTTAACCATTCCGCAACCAGTTTCTTTGTGTCCGGTGTGTTTTTCATGAAAATATGTGTTGCACTTCTTTGGTATGAATCGGTATATTCGGCACTATCACAATCAAGTAAAATAAAAGCATCTCTCTTAGTCCACTCTTTTTCAGCCACTCCGATTTGATAACACATTACTTCCTGCCCTGTTTTTTCAAGTGCATTTTTCATATCAATAACAGGAGCATAATATGCAGAACCCGCATCACTGTAACAAAGATAATCTCCTTCTTTGGTTTCGTTTAATATTCTTTGAATGAAATACGGCTTCCACAACCAGTAGCCATTGCCTCTTTTTTCATCAAGTATGGATTTGTTTTCTTCATAGAAATCTTTGTCAATGTCCTCCGGTCCAAACGAAAACACCTTGTCAACCTTACCTTTATTGATAGCTGTCCACTCGTTCAACCTTTTAGCATTTTCATATTTTTTATCCCCGTATACAATGCCGTATATCAAACTATCATCTCCTGAATGTTTTTTCATACACTAAATATTTGAACCTCGTATCAAATATTTCTTTAACAGTAAACATATAATTACTGTTGAACCGTAAATTTTAACTATCAGTAAAATTAAATGTACCATCTTGCTATTTCAGTATAACAATTGTAACTCCGTCTTCACCTTCGCCGTAAACTCCGAGGCGGTGCGATTTTACATAGGGTGATGAACGCAGATAATTATTCACGGCGGCTCTGAGTGCGCCCGTGCCTTTTCCGTGAACAACGGTAAATTCATTCAGCCCCGTTCTGAGGCTGCGGTCAATAAAGCGGTCAAGCTCAAGCAGACATTCGTCAACTGTCATTCCTCTCAAATCAAGGCGGGTATTCGCTTCCATATTCAGTCTGCTGTCACCGGTCATTCTTGCCGTTGACTTCGGCTTTTCCTTTTTGGGAACATTCTCGTCAAGGCGCAGGTTTGAAAGCTTTACTCTCGTTTTTATCGAGCCTGCCATAACCTCAACATTGCCGTTTTTATCGGCGGGAGAAAGCACCTTTGCGCTCTTGCCGATGTCTCTGATTATAACCGTATCGCCCGTTACGAGTGCTCTCGGCAGAACATAATCCTCATCGTCATCAACAACGAATGACGGCTCAACGGCGGCATCAATCGCAATAACGCCTTTCTTGACCAGCGCTCTTGCACGCCTTGCAAGCTCGGTTGCATCTTTTGTTTTCTGCTGTTCCTTTTTGAGCTTTTCAAGCTCCTGCAAAAGATTATACGCCTCACGCTTTGCCTGCTCGGTAACCTTTGCCGCCTGCGCTCTCGCCTTTTCAAGCTCCTGTTCACGAAGCTTTTCGATTTCATCTTTCAGTTTTTCGGCGTTTTCTTTTTCCTTTGCCGCTTTTTCCGAAAGCTCATTTGCTTTGGAGTATTCGTCCTCCATTTTGCGCCTTGTTTCTTCAAGACGGTCAACAACATTTTCAAATTCCCTGTTTTCGCTTGAAATAAGCTCACGGGCTCTTGAGATAACCGAATCCGAAAGTCCGAGCTTTTCGCTGATTGCCAATGCATTTGACTTGCCCGGAACGCCTATCAGCAGGCGGTAAGTCGGGCGCAGAGTAACAATATCAAATTCACAGCAGCCGTTTTCAACTCTCGGAGTATCAAGCGCATAAGCTTTAAGCTCTGCATAGTGAGTTGTGGCGGCAATTTTTGCGCCTTTATTATGAAGCTCTTCAAGAATTGCCATTGCAAGCGCCGCACCCTCAACGGGGTCGGTTCCCGCTCCGAGCTCATCTATCAGAACAAGGCTTTTATCCCCTGCCGCATTCATAATTCCGATTATATTCGTCATATGCGCCGAGAATGTGGAAAGCGATTGCTCGATAGATTGCTCATCGCCGATATCCGAAAGAATTTCATCGAAAACGGAAATCTCGCTTCTGTCTCCCGCCGGAATCATCAGTCCGCACATTGCCATAAGCGTAAGCAATCCTACGGTTTTAATCGAAACCGTTTTACCTCCCGTATTGGGGCCGGTTATAACAAGGGTATCAAAATCCTTTCCGAGCATTATATCAACTGGAACAACCTTTTTCGGGTCAATCAGCGGATGCCTTGCCTGACGGAGATTGATAATCCCTTTATCGTTCAGTACGGCAGGCCAGCCCTTGATTTTATAAGCATACTGCGCCTTTGCGAAAATAACGTTTATTTCAACCGCACACTCGTAGCTGTTCTTTATGCTCTGTGCAAAATCTCCCGCAGAAGCCGAAAGGGCGGCAAGAATGCGGTCAATTTCTTCTCTCTCCTTTGAACGGAGAACTCTTATTTCATTATTCGCCTCAACAACCGCCATCGGCTCGATAAATACCGTTGCACCGCTTGACGATGAATCGTGAACAAGTCCTGCAATCTCGGAGCGGTATTCGCTCTTGACGGGCACAACATATCTGCCGTTGCGCTGAGTGACGATATTTTCCTGCAAATATTTTGAATGGGTCTGCGAACGGGTGAATTTTTCAAGCTGTTCACGAACCTTTGCTTCCTGCGTTCTTATCTTTCTTCTGATTTCCGCAAGCTCACGGGAAGCATTATCGGAAATTTCGTCTTCGGTAACTATGGCATCAAATATCGACGATTCAAGAAATTTATTCGGCGCAAGCGCATAAAACAGACTGTCAAGCACGGTCTGAACGCCTGCGTTTGAGACTCTCCATTGAGAAAGAGTGCGGATAACTCTGAGCACTCCCGCAATATCCAGCAGCTCCTTTGTGTTCAGAACGCTGCCCGCATTCGCTCTGCTGAGTGCGTTATTTACATTCTTCAAGCCGCCGAATGACGGCCCTCCGAACCTTGCAAGCAGCATATGAGCATCAACGGTCTGACTCATCAGAGAGCGTGCCAAATCGAGATTGCTCTCGGGCTTTAAGCTCATTATCGCTTCCCTTGCGTCCTCACAGCCCGCAAATTCAGCCGCTTTTTCAAGTACCTTATCAAATTCAAGTGATTTTGAGTGCTTTTCAAAAGAAGTCATAATTATTCCTCAACTGTTTCCGAAGTGGTTTCTTCGGTTGCTTCAACAGTAACATATTCCGTCATCGCCGCACCGTTATCGTCATAAATCGTGTCGCCGTCTTCATCGGTAACCTCGGCAATAACCGTCTGCGGCTGAGCCGTTGTGCTTTCGGCAGCCGAAACCGGAACGCTTTCCGTCTGAGCTTCGGCAGGTTCGGTTACATATCTTGCCGTTTCGGCTATAACCTCCTGGGCATCGGCATTCTGAATTGACGAAATATACATTCCGCCGTTACGCTCACGGAGCGTGATTTTCATATATTTATCGGGTTCGGGAGCGGTCATTTCGCCGTTTTCAATCTGAACCCACGCCTTGTTTCCGATGTATCCGACGGTTAAAATAACGGAGCTGCCCTGCTTTTCAATATCGTATACCTTCGGCGTATATGCCGATTCAATACCCGTTATCGGCAGAATATAACTCTGCATTGCGGAATCATAAATTATATCATACTCGCTCATATCTATGGAAGCATGAAGCGAAGGAAGGTCAATTTCATTTCCGAAAAGCGATGTGAAATATTTTTCGATATCAGCCTGCGGAACAACAATTCCGCCGTCCGAATAGGCATAACCCTCCGTTCCGTTTTCGCTCTTAAGAAGTGCCCATACGGCGCTGTTCACAAGCTGAGGAATATCAGCCTGAGTGAGGTCATCAAACGGGTCGGGGTCGAACATGACAACGGGTGCTAAAAACTTTTCATATTCAGCCTTTTTCGCGGAATTATCCGTAATGTTTTTTACTGCTCCGATACCGAATTTTATAACGGAAACAAGTCCTATTACCGCCAGAATCAGGGCAATTACGCCTATCGGAAACGCAAATCTGTTTTTCTTTTTCTTTGCCATTTCAATATCTCCTTATCTTATCTGACCGTTTCCGCTGATAAGATATTTTGTGCTGACCATATGCGAAACGCCGAGAGGGCCTCTTGCGTGGAGCTTCTGAGTTGAAATTCCGATTTCCGCACCGAAGCCGAATTCTCCGCCGTCGGTGAACCTCGAAGAAGCATTCACATATACCGCCGCCGCATCAATCTCGTTCTGAAATTTGTTTGCACTTTCAAGATTATCCGTAACGATTACTTCGCTGTGTCCCGTTCCGTATTTTGAAATATGCTCTATCGCTTCATCAATATCGAAAACGGTTTTTGCACTGATTATGAGGTCAAGATATTCTTTGCCCCAGTCCTCCTCCGAAGCGGGAACGGCATAGGGCAGAACAGCGCAGACTGCTTCATCGCCCCTGATTTCAACGCCCTTTTCTTTGAGCCTTTCGCCTATAACGATTAGTGCTTCCTCCTCAATACCCTTATGGAAAAGCAGGCTTTCGCACGCATTGCAAACCGAAACTCTTGAGGTTTTGGCATTGACGATTATATCAGCCGCCATATTTATATCGGCATATTTATCAACATATACGTGGCAGTTGCCGACACCCGTCTGAATAACGGGAACAGAGGCGTTTTCAACCACCGAGCGGATAAGTCCCGCACCGCCTCTGGGAATGAGCAGGTCAACATATTCGTTCATTCTCATAAGCTCTGCTGTTATCTCTCTTGAATTATTCTCAATCAGAATAACGGCATCGGCGGGAATGCCGCATTTTTCAAGCGCTTCCCTCATTGAATCCGCAACGGCCTTGTTGGAATTTGCCGCTTCCCTGCCGCCTTTTAAAATGACCGAATTTCCGGCTTTGAGGCAGATTGCCGCCGCATCGGAGGTAACATTCGGCCTTGCCTCATAAATCACGGCGATAACGCCCATCGGAACGGTTACCTTTTCTATTTTCAGCCCGTTCGGTCTGTTCTCTCCCCAGAGTACCTTTCCGAGCGGATTGGGTTCATCGGCAACCTCACAGAGTCCCTGAGCCATTCCGTCTATGCGTGACTGCGTTAAGGTGAGGCGGTCAATCATCGCTTCCGCCATACCGTTTTCACGGGCAAGCGCAATATCGGCGGCATTTGCCTCGAGAATTTTTTCGCTGTTTGCCTTGATTTCATTTGCACATTCACGCAGAGCGGCATTCACCGCCGCCGAACCCGCAGCCGCAAGCTTTTTTTGCGCCGCCTTTGAGCGTGCGCCTATTTCTTTTATATACATAATGTCCGCTCCCTTACTTTTTAGCCTTGAAAAGTGTTCCGAGCTGTCTGCCGTCAAGCACCTTATAAATATCCTCGGGGTCTGAGCCGTTCATAACAACGGTATCAATTCCCGCCTTTGCCGCAATATCGGCGGCGTGAAGCTTGGTTATCATTCCGCCCGTGCCTCTGCTTGTTCCCGTTCCTCCGGCAAGAGCAAAAATATCATCGTTAAGCTCTTCAACGGTATGAATGAGAACGGCGTTTTCATCTTCACGGGGATTTGAGCTGAACAATCCGTCAATATCGGTCAGAATTATGAGCGCGTCCGACTGGGTGAGTCTTGCAACATGAGCCGAAAGGCTGTCGTTATCTCCGAAAACGATTTCCTCAACAGCCACGCTGTCATTCTCATTAACAACGGGAATTGCACCGTATTCAAAAAGCTTCATAAATGCGTTTTTCAGGTTGCCTCTGCGCTCTTCATTCTCAAAATCGTCACGGGTAACAAGAAGCTGACCTATTGTGTTGCCGTATTCGCTGAAAAATTTATCGTAAAGGAACATCAGCTCGCATTGTCCCACCGTTGCCGCCGCCTGTCTGCCCGGGGTGTCCTTGGGGCGCTGAGCAAGTCCGAGCTTGCCCACGCCGACACCGATTGCGCCGGAGGTTACAAGCACTATCTCCATACCCGCATTTTTAAGGTCGCTGAGCACTCTTGCAAGCATTGACATTCTTCTGATGTTGATTTTGCCCGTATCATAGGTCAGAGTTGAAGTTCCCACCTTGACAACAAGTCTTTTTATTTCTTTTTTGTTTATCATAATCTATCACACCGTTTCCAGATATTTTTTATAAGTCTTTTTCGATTTGACATTTCCGACTGCGCAAAGCGAAGCATTTTTTATATTCAGCATCTCTTTTGAGAGCTTTTTCACATCGTCTGCCGTTACCGAACGGATACCGTTTATAACCTCGTCAACCGGTTCAATGCAGTTATAAAACAGCGTTTCGATTGCGTTATCCTCGGCAACATCTGTTATGTTTTCCCTGTCGGCAACATATCCCGAAACGCCCTGTTCAATCGCAGTTTTAAGCTCCTCATCGGTGACGGTATCGGGAAATTCCGAAATGATTTTAACCGTTTCCTCAATCGCTCTTTTCTCCGATTTCGGAGAGAGTGCCATATATATTGCGAAATATCCGGCTTTCTCCTGTTTAGTGTTTGACGAATCCACCGAATAAACCAGCCCGAGCTCTTCTCTTAATCGCTGAAAGAGCTTTGATGAGGTTGAAGAAGCGAGTATTCTCGAAATAACCGCCGCAGTATGCCGTCTCGGGTCGCAGGTGCATAGTCCCGGAAAACCGATAACAAGCTGATTTTGAAGCGAATTTTTCTTTACCAAAGTAATATTCTTTCTGTACTCCGCACCGCACGGCGATATAACCGAGCCGGTATTTTCGAGCGCTCCGAAATATTTTTTGCAGATTTCAACAAGCTTTTCTTCATCGAATTTTCCGCAGAACGAAGCAACCGTTCTTTCGGGCACATAGAATTTTTTCATATGCTTCGCGAGCTTTTCACGGGTCATTGAAGCAACATTTTCACGGGTACCGAGAATATCGTATCCGAGCATACTGCCGCTCCAGATATTCTTTATGAATGTATCGCTGCAAAGGCTTTCAAGGTCGTCCTCAAACATTGAAAACTCCTCGGCGATAACGCTTTTTTCCGTTTCGATATTCTCGGGTAAAAGCTTCGGAAAACGAAGCATATCACAAATTATATCAAGAATTTCGGGCGCGTGCTGCGGCAGAACGCGGGCATAAAAGCAGGTGTATTCCCTTGCCGTATAAGCGTTGATTTCTCCGCCGGTTGCGTTGGTTTCGCGGGCAATATCAAGCGTTGAACGGCTCTGAGTGCCTTTGAAAACCATATGCTCCGTAAAGTGCGATGTTCCCGCCGTTTCGGGCGTTTCATAAGCCGAACCGCTTGCAACCCATATCCCGAGAGCACAGGTTTTTGCGTACTCTTCGTTCCGGATTACAATGCGAAAGCCGTTGTCAAATGTAATGGTTTTCATCATTTCACCCGTTCGTTTTTGAAAACGAGAGTAATGCTGCCGATTGTTATTTTATCCCCGTTATTCAGAAACGCTTTTTTATCAATATTTTTTCCGTTAACAAGCACCTCGGACGCCGCCTTTGCTCCCGTTATATACCAACCTTTTTTGGTGCATACAACAACGGCGTGCTGTCTTGAAACGGTTGAGTAATTCATCACTATATCGCAGTTTTTATATCTCCCGATTGATGTTTCACGGCTTGTGAGCTTGAAAACATCGCCGTTTGCAAGGCTCACGAGTGCGGCATTGCCGAGTGACGGCGCTCTGCGCTTGAAAAGAGCCGTAAAGCATAAAACAAGTATTATAACCGTAAGCGCCGGAAGCGCATAACGGGATATTGCAAGCATCTGTTCGAGCATAATTCCTCCGTGATATATTTATACATAATATAATATATAATTATTCACTTCAAAAGTCAATATCTGCCGCGAAAATTCAGAATGATAGAGCGCAAAGCGACGAATTTTAATAGTTATAGGTTAGAAATAAGCGGTTAGAAGTTAATAGGCTTTTAATTCGGAATGCGGAATTGTGAATTCAGAATTAATGACGGGCTTCGCCCGTACCCATTTTATAACTGCTCATATATAAATTTTTACTTTTGAATTGATATTTGTTGTTTATTCAGAAGTATAAAGTTTAAAAATTGCCCATATAAAATCGGCACGACAATTCTTAATTCTCTTTGGTGCTCCGCACTGCCTCATCCGACGGCTGCGCCGCCACCTTCCCCACGGGGAAGGCTGAGAAGCGGCTTCCCTTGGGGGAAGCTGTCACGAAGTGACTGATG
>JAZRYD010000087.1:0-43051 GCA_045600535.1 Acutalibacteraceae bacterium
ATCAACGATAAGCATATCGAGGTTATCGTTCGTCAGATGATGAGAAAGGTAAGAGTAGCCGAAGAGGGCGAATCCAAGTTCCTGCCCGGTACGGTTGTTGAGAAGATTGACTTCCGTCTTGAGAATGAACGCATTGCCGCAAAGGCAGCCGAAGAGGGCAGAGAGCCTGCATTCGCAACCTGCGTTCCCACTCTTATGGGTATCACAAAGGCTTCGCTTGCAACCGATTCGTTTATGTCGGCAGCTTCATTCCAGGAAACCACAAGAGTTCTTACCGATGCCGCCATCAAGGGTAAGACCGACCACCTTATCGGCCTTAAAGAGAACGTTATCATCGGTAAACTTCTCCCGTCCGGAACAGGTATGAAGTGCTACAGCAATGTTGATGTTAAGAAAGTTAATAAATTCGGTAATATTGCCGAAAACGCAGAGTGATTTTTGTAGAAACTGTTGACAAACGGTAATCACTTGTGATAAAATACTAAATTGTGGTGTCACGGACTCCGTTCTTCGGAGCGGAGCCCTTAACACGATATAAAAATTCAAGAAAGGAGAGATTGTTTTTGCCTACCTTTAATCAGCTCGTTCGTAACGGCAGAGAAACACTTGAAAAGAAGCCCAAAGCTCCCGCACTTTTAAAGGGTCTGAACTCAAAGAAGAATATTCTTTCAGATCAGGATTCACCCCAGAAGGGTGGCGTTTGCACCGCTGTTAAGACTGCAACCCCCAAAAAGCCCAACTCGGCTCTTCGTAAAATCGCAAGAGTTCGTCTCACAAACGGCATTGAGGTTTCAGCTTATATTCCCGGTGTTGGTCACAACCTTCAGGAGCACTCGGTAGTTCTCATCAGAGGCGGCCGTGTTAAGGATCTTCCCGGTGTGCGTTACCACATCATCCGCGGTACACTTGATACCCAGGGCGTTAACGGCAGAATGCAGGCCCGTTCAAAGTACGGTGCAAAGCGTCCCAAGGCAGCAAAGAAATAATCCGCAAGTTTAAAAACGACAAATCATCTTGCAGGCTGAAAGGCGATAAAGTCTTTTCACCCAATGCAGAGTATATTATATATAGTATGCTTCCGCATTGGCGCCACGGGATTTTGTCACTCGAGTACCTATGATATCATTACTATGAAGGAGGGAAGCGTCGTGCCAAGAAGAGGCAATATAGCAAAACGTGAGGTTTTGCCTGATCCGCTTTACAATTCAACTCTTGTTACCCGTCTTATCAATAACGTTATGTATGACGGCAAAAAGGGTGTAGCTCAGAAGATCGTTTACGAGGCTTTTGACATTATCAAAGAAAAAACCGGAAAAGAACCCCTTGAGGTTTTTGAAGAGGCTATGGAAAATGTTATGCCTGTTCTCGAGGTTAAAGCCCGCCGTGTCGGCGGTGCAACCTATCAGGTTCCCATGGAGGTTCGTCCCGAGAGAAGACAGACTCTCGGTCTTCGTTGGATAACAACTTACAGCCGTCAGCGTTCGGAAAGAACAATGAAGGAAAGACTTGCCAACGAGATTATGGATGCAGTTAACCAGACCGGTTCGGCATTCAAGAAGCGTGAAGATACTCATAAAATGGCAGAGGCCAACAAGGCATTTGCTCATTTCAGATGGTAATCTTACCGCAAGAAATAAAATTCGTGTAATCGCAACAGAAATTCGGAGGTTCTTATGCCAAGACAGGTATCCCTTGAAAAAACCAGAAACATTGGTATCATGGCGCACATTGATGCCGGTAAAACAACAACAACTGAGCGTATTCTGTATTATACGGGAAAAACTCATAAAATCGGCGAAACTCACGATGGCGCCGCAACAATGGACTGGATGGAGCAGGAGCAGGAGCGTGGTATTACTATCACATCTGCGGCTACCACCTGTTTTTGGAAGGACCACCGTATAAATATCATCGACACCCCGGGTCACGTTGACTTCACCGTTGAGGTTGAGCGTTCACTCAGAGTGCTTGATGGTTCTGTTACCGTTCTTTGCGCAAAAGGCGGCGTTGGGCCTCAGTCCGGAACCGTTTGGCGTCAGGCTGATAAATATAAGGTTCCCAGAATGATTTATGTCAATAAGATGGACATTACGGGTGCAAACTTCTATAATGTTATTGATATGATTAAGGAGCGCCTTAAGTGTAACGCCGTTCCCATTCAGCTTCCCATCGGTGCTGAATCGGATTTCAAAGGAATAATAGACCTCGTTATTATGAAGGCCTATTATTATAAAGACGATATGGGCGTTGATATTGAAGTTGCCGATATTCCTGCCGATATGGCGGAAACCGCTCAGAAATATCGTGATGAAATGCTTGAGCATGTTGCCGAGCAGGACGATGAACTGCTTGAGAAATATCTCGACGGTCAGGAGCTCACTGTTGATGAGATTAAGTCCTGTATCAGAAAGGCAACTCTTGCAAACAATATGGTTCCCGTTGTATGCGGAACCTCATATCGCAATAAGGGCGTTCAGCTTCTGCTTGATGCGGTTGTTGATTATATGCCCGCCCCCACGGATGTTCCCGCAATCACGGGAGTTAACCCCAAAACAGACGCAGAGGAAGTAAGACATTCTTCAGACGATGAGCCTTTTGCTGCTCTCGCCTTCAAGATTGCCACCGACCCGTTTGTAGGTAAGCTCTGCTTCTTCAGAGTTTATTCCGGTAAGGTTGAAACAGGCTCTACCGTTTATAATTCCACCAAGGATAATAACGAGCGTATGGGCCGTATTCTCCAGATGCACGCTAACCACAGACAGGATATCGAATGCTGCTATGCAGGTGATATTGCTGCTTGCGTAGGCGTTAAGCAGACCACAACCGGTGACACTCTCTGCGATTCCAGACATCCCGTTATTCTTGAATCAATGGAATTCCCCGAGCCGGTTATCAGTGTTGCCATCGAGCCCAAGACCAAAGCCGGTCAGGAAAAGATGAGCATCGCTCTTGCAAAGCTCGCCGAGGAAGACCCGACATTCAGATGCTATACCGATGAAGAAACCGGACAGACTATTATTGCCGGTATGGGTGAGCTTCATCTTGAAATCATCGTTGACAGAATGCTTCGTGAATTTAAGGTTGAAGCAAACGTCGGTAAGCCCCAGGTTGCATACCGTGAAACCATCACCAAAGAGGCTGATTCGGATACCAAGTATTCCCGTCAGTCCGGCGGTAAAGGTCAGTACGGTCATGTTAAAATCAAAATCGAACCCAATCCCGAAAAAGGATATGAGTTTGTCAATAATATTGTCGGCGGCGCTATTCCGAAGGAATATTTCAACGCCATCGAGGCAGGTATAAAGGGAGCTATGCTCTCCGGCGTGCTTGCAGGTTACAATGTTGTTGATGTTAAGGTTACCCTTTATGACGGTTCTTATCACGAGGTTGACTCCTCCGAAATGGCGTTCAAGATTGCCGCTTCAATGGCATTCAAGGACGCAATGAAGAAGGCTGCTCCCGTGCTTATGGGGCCCATCATGAAAACTTCCGTTATCGTTCCCGACGATTATATGGGCGATGTTATCGGAGATATCAACTCCCGCCGCGGTATGATTTCGGGCACGGAAGCAAGAACGGGTGCCGTTCAAATCAATGCAAATATTCCGCTTTCAAATATGTTCGGATATGCTACCTCCCTGCGTTCAAAAACTCAGGGCAGAGGTCAGTATGTTATGGAGCCGAGCCATTACAGCGAAGTTCCCAAGAACATTGCAGAAAAAATTGTCAGCGAGAAATAATTTGTTTGGTAATTTTAAAAAAAGGCTTGCATTTTAAGTCTGAAATTGGTAAAATAATTTTAAAGTGATTAAATTTTGCTTTATAATAAGGGAGGAAAACCACAATGGCAAAAGAAAAATTTAACCGTAGTAAGCCCCATGTTAATATCGGTACCATCGGTCACGTTGACCACGGTAAGACCACTCTTACAGCTGCTATCACAAAGACCCTTGCTATGAAGGGCGGCGCAGCATTCGTTGACTATGCAAACATCGATAAGGCTCCCGAAGAGAGAGAGCGTGGTATCACAATCAATACCGCACACGTTGAGTATGAGACCGAAAACCGTCACTATGCTCATGTTGACTGCCCGGGTCATGCTGACTATATCAAGAACATGATTACCGGTGCTGCTCAGATGGACGGCGCTATCCTTGTTATCGCTTCCACCGACGGCCCCATGGCTCAGACAAAAGAGCACCTTCTCCTTGCCCGTCAGGTTGGCGTTCCCAAGATTATCGTTTTCATGAACAAGGTTGACCAGGTTGACGACCCCGAGCTCCTTGAGCTTGTTGAAATGGAAATCCGTGAAACTCTTGCTGAGTACGGTTTCGATGAGGAAGCTCCCATCATCAAGGGTTCAGCTCTTAAGGCTCTTGAGTATGACGGCAACGATGTTGATGCCGAAGTTATTAAGCCCATTTGGGAACTCATGGCAGCTGTTGATGAATATATTCCCACTCCCGACCGTAAGGCTGACCTTCCCTTCCTTATGCCCGTTGAGGACGTTTTCACAATCACCGGCCGTGGCACAGTTGCTACAGGCAGAGTTGAGCGTGGACAGCTCAAGACTTCTGAGGAAGTTGAAATCGTTGGTCTTCAGGAAGAAAAGAGAAAGACCGTTGTTACCGGTATCGAAATGTTCCGCAAGATTCTTGATTACGCTGAAGCAGGCGACAACATCGGCGCTCTTCTTCGTGGCGTTCAGAGAACTGAAATCGAGCGTGGACAGGTTCTTGCAAAGCCCGGTTCAATTCATCCCCACACCAAGTTCGTTGGTCAGGTTTACGTTCTGACCAAGGAAGAAGGCGGACGTCATACTCCGTTCTTCAACAACTATCGTCCTCAGTTCTATTTCAGAACTACTGACGTTACCGGTGTTATCAACCTTCCCGAAGGCACTGAAATGTGCATGCCCGGCGATAACGTTGATATGAAAGTTGAACTCATCACTCCTATCGCTATCGAAAAGGGACTTCGTTTCGCTATCCGTGAAGGCGGCAGAACCGTTGGTTCAGGCGTTGTTATCGAGATTAACGAATAATTAAAAACAAAACGGGAGCAGTCGAAAGACTGCTCCTTGTTAAAAGACTCGGCTTGTGATGAAAGTCACAAGCCGAGTCTTTTAAATTCGGAATTATGAATTATGAATTCGGAATTAAGGGGCACTTCGTGCCGATTTTATATATGTAATATAACCTTTAACCTCTTAATATACAATGATTTGTAATTCAGAAGTTAAAGGCTGTAGTTTTCGGTTATATAATGGGTACGGGTGAAACCCGTCATAAATTCCGAACTCCGAATTCAGAATTCCGAATTTAAGGCGAGCTTTCTTCCCATAAGAACGCCCATAACCGATGCCATCATCAGACCTCTTGTCCAGCCGCTTGAATCGCCGAGGCAGTAAAGTCCTTTTACATTTGTATTGAAATCCTTGTCCATTTTAATACGGTTGCTGTAAAATTTAAGCTCGGGTGAATAAAGCAGGGTTTCTCTTGAAGCAAAACCGGGAACAACATGGTCAACCGCCTGAATGAAGTTGATTATATTCACCATTGCACGATAGGGCATAGCGGCGGTTATATCGCCCGCAACGGCATCAACGAGTGACGGTTTAACATTTGAGTGAGCAAGCTCCTTTTGCCAGGTGCGTTTTCCGTCAAGAATGTCACCGTAGCGCTGAACGAGAATATGACCTGCGCCGAGCATATTCGTAAGCTCTCCGACTTTCTGAGCATATGAAATCGGCTGATTGAACGGTTCGCTGAAATTGTGAGAACAGAGAATTGCAAGGTTTGTATTATCGGATTTAATGTCCTTATATGAATGTCCGTTAACAACCGCAAGCTCGTTATCATAGTTTTCCTGGCTTACAAATCCGCCCGGGTTCTGGCAGAATGTACGAACCTTATTTTTAAACGGCAGGGGATAACCAATGAGCTTTGATTCATAGAGCGTTTCATTTACTGTTTCCATAATTTCATTGCGAACCTCAACTCTTACGCCGATGTCAACCGTTCCGGGCTGATGTGCAATATTGTGCTGAGCGCATTTTTCTTCAAGCCAGTCAGCACCTCTTCTGCCTGCGGCAATAACCGTATTTTCGGCATAAACCTCGTGGCTTTCCTTGCCGTCTGTTATGCAGACGCCTTTGCAAACGCCGTTATCCATAATGACATCAAGGCACTCAAAGCCGAACATCATATCAACGCCGCTTTTGAGCAAATCCTGCTCAATTGCGTAATATAAATCTCTTGCCTTTTCTGTTCCGAGGTGGCGAATCGGGCAGTCAACAAGCTTGAGTCCTGTCTGAATGGCTCTTTTTCTTATTTCCTTAACAGCTTCACCGTTGCTGATACCCTCGATTTTTTCATCTGCACCAAACTCAAGATAAATTTTATCCGTATAGTTTATTGTTTCCTGCGCAATGTCTTCGCCGATAAGACTCGGCAAATCTCCACCCACCTCATAGCTGAGAGAAAGCTTGCCGTCTGAAAAAGCGCCTGCTCCGGAAAATCCCGTTGTGATGTGGCAATACGGCTTGCAGTTCATACATTTTCCCGTTTTCGCTTTGGGACAGCTTCTGTTTTCGATTGCTTTTCCCTTTTCAACAATCAGAATTTTCTGCTTACTGCCTTTTTTTATCATTTCAAGTGCGGTGAAAATTCCCGCAGGGCCCGCACCGATTATTACGGTATTATATTTCATAAAAAAATCTTCCTTTTATATATTATGGCATAAAATAACCCGTCGATTTCTCGGCGGGTTTTTTATTGAATTATTCCGCAATTCTCTTGATGATGGATACGCAGTCATCATAATCCATAATCTTCGGAACGGGATAAAGGGGATTGCCCTCACGGAGTGCTCTGGAAGCGATGGTGGGAATATCCTTTTCGAGAATCTTGAGATGCTCGGGAATATTCATCATCTTGTTAAATTCCTTAATGTTGGAAATGAAAAGCTCCGCTTTCTGAGCATCGCTCATGCCGGCTGTTTCAAGACCTGCAATGTCTGCAAGCTTTGCAAGCGCTTCGGCAGCCGTTGAACCGTAATACTCAAGAACATAGGGCAGAATAACTGCATTTGCGAGGCCGTGAGGAGTACCGTACATACCGCCGAGGTTATGTGCGATAGCGTGAACATAGCCTACATACGCTCTTGTGAACGCAATACCTGCAAGATAGGAAGCTTCAAGCATATTCTCTCTTGCGGTTATGTTCTTACCGTCTTCATAAGCGGTGAAGATATTGTCAAAAATAAGCTTTGTCGCCTTTTCGGCAGCCGCAATTGTGCCCTTGGTGTTGCTGTGACCGATATAAGCTTCAACAGCATGAGTCAAAGCGTCCATACCTGTTGTTGAGGTGATGTGAGGCGGGAGACCTACTGTAAGCGCAGGGTCAAGAACAGCATACTTCGGGCGAAGAACGGGGTCTTGAAGAGCATATTTCTCGTGAGTTTTGGGGTCTGAAACAACGGCGGCAATGGTGGTTTCCGAGCCTGTGCCCGCAGTTGTGGGAACAGCATAAAGAGTGGGAAGCTTCTTGAGAATCTTGAGCGTTCCTCTCATCTTCTGAACGGTGAGGTTCGGTCTTGCGATTCTTGCGGCACAAGCCTTTGCACAGTCCATCGGTGAGCCGCCGCCGAAAGCGATAACCGCAGTACAGCAGTAATTTATATAGAGCTTTCTGGCCTCTTCAATATTGTCTATTGTGGGGTTCGGCTGAGTGCCGTCATAAACAACATAATTAACTCCCGCTTTGTCAAGTCCCTCAAAGAGATTATCAAGCAGATGAAGGTTCATAAGTCCTTTATCGGTAACAATCAGAACGCTGTTGTGACCGTTTGACTTAACGATTTCGGGAAGCTTTTTGATGCTGCCTTCGCCCTTAACGAGCTGGGGCTCAGTCCAATCAAGGAAGTTTACGGCAAGTCTGAAAACGCCCTGATAGGTTCGGCAGTATGCCTTATAAAGTGTTGATGCAGCCATATTAAATACCTCTTTTTTCATATTTTTACATTATAATTATATCATATTCATTTTAATTTCGCAATGGCAAAATTCACAAAAATGAAAGGTTGCATTTGTAACATATAATATGATATAATTTCCGTATAAATCAATAGGAGCTGAATTTATGCTGAAAATATCAACAGAAGGAAGAGCTTTCAGAGATTCAAGCGGCAGACAGCGCATATTCAACGGAATAAATCTCTGCGATAAGGGCAGTGCCGAAAAGGGCGATAAAAGATATCATTATGATTTTGCCTTTGATGAAGAACTGATTTCGGGTCTTGCAAAGAACGGATTTAATCTTGTAAGGCTCGGCATGACATGGGACGCTGTTGAACCCGAGCCGGGTCAGTACGATGAAGAATATCTTGACAGAGTGGAAAAGGTTGCCGACCTTTGCGAAAAATACGGAATTTATTTTTATCTTGATATGCACCAGGACCTTTATACCGGTTTGCCCGGGCTGGCAGGTGACGGTGCGCCTTATTGGGCGTGCATAACAGACGGAGCAAAATTCAAGCCCGCAAAGCTTGTGTGGGCAGAGGGGTATTTCTGGGGCAAGGCAACGCACAGAGCATTTGATAATTTCTGGAACGATGTTCCGCTTAAGGGCAAAACAATTCAGACTTATTACCGCAATATGTGGGCTCATGTTGCGGACAGATTCAAAGACCATCCGGCACTTTTCGGATATGATGTGCTTAATGAACCGTTCCCGGGCAGCGATGGCGGCAAGGTGTTTGCAAAGCTTGTGGGCAGCATAGCAAAAACGGTTATCACCGACAAGAGATGCGGAATAATCAGAATGGCGAAGCTGCTTTTCAGCGGAAATCCGGTCAGAGTGCTTGAGCCATTCGCTGATGAGGAGCTTTTCAGAAAGGTTACAAAGGCGGCGGATTCGCTCATATATAAATTTGATACGGGCGTCTATTCAAAATTCCTGAATAACACCGCCGAAGCAATTCGTAAAATTACCGATAACGGAATAGTTATGATGGAAAACAGCTACTATTCAAATCTCGGCATTCCTTATTCAACACCGGCAGTCAACTATGACGGAAAAAGGGAAAAAAATCTCTGCTTTGCCCCGCACGCATATGACCTGATGGTTGATACTCCCGCATATAAATACGCAAGCAATTCAAGAGTCGGTTCAATATTCGATGAACACGCAAGGTCACAGGACAGACTTGATATGCCGGTAATAGTCGGCGAATGGGGCGGACAGTCTGACGGAACGGACTGGCTTTATCATATCGAATATCTGCTTGATAAGTTTGATAAAAATAAATGGGGTCATACTTACTGGGCATATTTCAAAGGCATTTTTGATTCTCCGGTTATGGGCTGCCTTAAAAGACCTGCACCCGTTGCAGTTTGCGGAGACATAAAAGAATATAAGCATGACCGTGAAAAGAACATATTTATACTTGAATATGCGCAGGATAAGGAGTATTCGGAGCCGACGGAAATATATATTCCGCAGCAGTTTAAGAATATCACCTGCGACGGAAAATATGAGCTTCTGCCGAGAGGCGATAACGGCGAAGCAATAGTTAAAATTTATTCCGAAGCAGGAGAACATAAAGTTATTATCGAGTTTTAAAAATTAACGAACCCGTCGGAAAACCGACGGGTTCGTTTCATGTGTTAAATTCAGTTTGTTTTGCCGATATTTCCGATAGCATCGAAAATTTTTGAAAGTGAGCCGCCGCTGAGGAACTTGCTTATTGCAGCGGGAATAGTGTTGAGGAAGAGATTGATGAACTTCTTGAAGCCGTCAAAAATATAACCGAATTTTGAACCGACTTCAACCTTGAAGGTTTTGCTTTCAAGTGCAACATCTTCCCACTTTGAGCCTGTGTATTTCTGCTTTATAAATGAAACCTTAATATTGAGTGTACCCTGGGCAGAAGCAACGGTTGTGCCCTTATTTGAAGAGGATGAGAAGTATTTTGTACCTGCGACCTGGTTGTTTTCATATGAGAACGGAATGTATCTTGTGTCGCCGTAAACAACTTCGTTTGCGTTTGCGGGAGCATCGCAGGTTATTTTAAACTCGAAAGCTCTTTCGGCATAAACGGGGTCTTCCGAGGTCTTTTCAAATTTGCACTTATCAATTGAGGCAATATAGGGCGCTCTCTTGGTGGTAATAATAACGAGAGGTTCGCTTGAGGGATTTTCCTCCTGAGTTTCCGATTCGAAGGCTTTTCTTGCGATTATTGAATATGCCGTATTGGGTTTAAGGCCGGTAAAGATGTTCTTAAACTGCCAGGTCTTGCCGCCGTCGATTGAATATTCATAATCTTCGATGGGAACAACTGTGATTGATACATCTGTTTTATCTGCAAGAACGGGAGTAGCGGGAACGGTGTGGTCACCGGCTTTAAGAGTTTTAATGTTGATTGATGCAGGTGAGCTTGCATAAGCATTATCGGTTTCCGCATATCTGATAAGAATAGTATACTGTGATTCAGCCGTAAGACCCGTGAACTCGGTCTTAGCACCGTAAACGGGAACTACATCGGAATTTGCGGGAATGCAGGCATATTCGGCACCTGAAACGGCTTTGATTTCGATTGATTTTGCCATAACCTTAACGGGAACGGGTGACTCGGGAGCATTCTGAGAATTTTTGAGTTTAATCTCATAGGGGTCACCAATCGGAATGGCTACATCTGCGGGTGTGATGGTTGCGCTGACAACATAGGTCTTACCTGCTTCAAGATTATAAAACAGAGTGTCTCTGTTATAAAGAACCTGTTTATCTGCGGCAGGTGTGATTGCAAAATCTACATTATAGTTTTGCAATTCGTAATTATAAGTTGATGCGGTAACGGTGATTGTTTTCTTTTCGGTGTCGAGCTTGCAGATGCTTTTGTCAATTACAAACGAACCTGTTGCACTTGCTGCAATGGCGAGGCAGGAAAAAGCCATAATCATCGCAAGCATGAGTGACAATGCTTTTTTTGAAGCTGTTGTGATTTTTGTCATTGTTTTTTCCTCCGTTTTATATTCCCACAGGTGATACCTATGAGATGGATATAAAGATTATAACATATATTATCCGAAAATGGAATAGTTATTTTTAAACAATTTATAAAAATTTGAAAAAACGGGCTTGTGACAGTTGCCGCAAGCCCGTAAAAAGTTATTTTTTATCGTTCTCGTCAAAAATGTCTCCGCATTCGGGGCAGAATTTCGGCGGATGGTGCGGGTCTTCGGGTTCCCAGCCGCATTTATCACAGCGGAAAAGCGGTGCACCCTCAGGCTTCTTAGCTCCGCAGTTTGAGCAGAATTTGCCTTTGTTTACAGAACCGCATGAGCAGGTCCAGCCATCTGCTGCGGGCTTTTTAGCTCCGCATTCGGGGCAGAAATTGCCTGTTGCAACCGCTCCGCATGAGCATTTCCAACCGCTTTGAGCGGGTGCATTTGCAGGTGCAGCCTGCTGCTGTGACTGATTATACTGCTGATTATACTGCTGATTAACGCTCATAATGTTTGCGGAATTGTTTGCCGCAAAACCCTGAGCCATATTCATACCCATAAAGCCGAGCATTGCTCCGCCGGAATTGTTGGCTGCATCCTTCATAGCCTGAGTTGCAGCCTCGGTGTAAGCACCTGCGCCGAGCTTTGCCGATGAATATGCGGCTTTCTTCTGCAAATCCTTGATGGTCTTTTCGTCTTCTTCGCTTACGGTTGCGGAATTGATTGCGATTGAAACGATTTCAAGTCCGCGGATTTCACGCCACTTTGAGGTCAGAACATCGTTCATAATATTGCACATCTCCTCGGTGTGACCGGGAAGAGCGCTGTAACGAATGCCGAGTTCGCTTATTCTTGCGAATACCGGCTGCAAGGCTGATAAAAATTCGGATTTGAGCTGACCGTCAAGCTCGCTTCTGTCATACTTAACAGCCTGGTTTCCGCAGACGTTGGTATAGAAAAGTATCGGGTCTGAAACTTTGTATGAATATACACCGTTGCAGCGAACGCCGAGGTCCATATCAAGGCCGATATTGTTATCGACAACACGGAACGGAACGGGGTTCTGAGTGCCGAATTTATTGTCAATCAGCTCTTTGGTGTTGAAATAATAAACCCTCTGGTCTTTTCCGGTGTCACCGCCGTATGTGAATCTTTTGCCGATTGTTTCAAATGTTGCCTTTATGCTGTCACCGAGATTGCCCGAGAAAATGCTCGGCTCTGTTGATGAATTATATGTAAATTCACCGGGCTCTGCGCAAATCTCAACAACCTTGCCCTGGTCAACGATAATCATGCACTGTCCGTCGGCAACGGCAATACCCGAACCGTTTGTGATGATGTTGTCATTTCCCTTTGTGTTGGAGGAACGGGAGGTGATACGCTTTTGTCCCTTCACCATAATAGTGTCTTTATCAAGTGCATCGCAATAGAAAAATTCCTTCCACTGGTCGGCAAGAACGCCGCCCGCAGCGCCGGTTATAGCTTTAATAAGTCCCATAAATCTTTCTCCTTTCGGATATTTTATGAATAAATAATATCATATTTGTTCAGTTAAATCAAGAGTTTTGTATTAAAGAACTTTTCCTCTTTTTCCGTCCCAACCGCAGACAGTGCCGGAATGGAGTGCGCCGGAAATATTGCCGCGGCTTACGCAGTCGGTAAAGTTACAGGTGTCGTCTTCGATTCTTCCGATTATGCCGCCCGCATTTTCGGAAATACTCGTGATTGATGCGCTGCTGACATTTGATGATAATGTTCCGCCGCCGTACATATAACCGATTATACCGCCGGAGGCCTTAAGACCCGTTATATTTCCGCTGTTTTCGCATTTATCAATCAGATGCTTCGTGCTGTCGGTTTTGAGAACACCGATAATACCGCCCGCTTCGTTCTCGTATGAGGTGATTTCACCATTATTGAAGCACTCTGTAAATGTGAATTTTTTGTCCTGGCTTTTGCTGCCGATGTAACCGACTGTTCCGCCTGCCTGGAGCTTTGCGGAAACGGAAGCGATATTCGCGCATCTTGTGAAATGAGATTCATCGTCCTCAATGCTGCCGATGATTCCGCCGCCGGTTGAATTTATTCCTATAATATCTCCGCAGTTGATATTGTCGGAGAAAGTTCCGCCGCCTTCCATCCAGCCGATAATACCGCCGGTTCTGGAATAGCCCTTTACGGTGCCGTAGTTTGAGTTTCCGGAGGCAATGTGTCCTCCGTTATCCGAGCAAATGCCGCCTGCAATTCCGCCGGCATCGGAGGTTTCGGATACGATATATCCCTTGTTGGTGCAGTTTGTGAATGTAAACGCCTTATCGTGGTCGTTATCGCCTGCTTCGCCAACTATTCCTCCTGCTCTGAGATGACCGTTGATATTGCCTGTATTTGTTTCATTGCCGAATGTGCAGGCATCGTCCTCAATAGCGCCGATTATACCTGCCGCATCGGAATCGGTGCTGATTACCGAGCCGGAATTAGTATTCATGGAGAAGCTTCCGCCGCCTTCCATCCAGCCTATGATACCTGCGGAGCTTCTTGCCCCCTTTATATCTGCGGTGTTGGTGCAGTATGATGCGGAGTGTGAAAGAGAATCGGTGCTCACCGAACCTGCTATACCTCCGGCGTGATTGGTTTCGGAAGTGACATTTCCGCTGTTTTTGCATCCTGTGAACGTATACGGTCTGTCCTTATCTGCGTTTCCGCCATATCCTGCAATTCCTCCGGCATTTGATATTGCCGTGATGACGCCGGAATTTGAACAATCGGTAAATACGCAGGGGTCATCTTCAATTTCTCCCGCAATACCGCCGGAATATCTTTCGCTGTAAACAGAGCCTTCGTTTGTGTTTGATTCAAATTTTCCGCCGCCCTCCATGAAGCCTATGATACCGCCGGAGGCGCAGTTTGCGGAAACTGTAATGCTGCCGTAATTGTGATTGCCGTAAACCGTGTGGTTATGGCTGTCAGTTGCGAGATGACCGACAATTCCTCCGGCACGGCATGAAACCGTTATGTCCGCGCTGTTTTCGCAGCCTGAAATATTATGGCTTGTATCGGAGTTTCCGCTGAGGCAGCCTGCAATACCGCCGGCTGAGCCGCTGTTTGCATAAACCGTTCCGCTGTTTTTGCAGGAGGAAATATACTGCGGCTTGCTTGCCGAAGAATATCCTGTAATACCGCCGGCGTGAGAATTGAGAGCGGTTATTTTTGCAGAGTTAGAGCAATTGCTTATTACTGCCGAGCCGCCGCTTATAAGTCCGACGATGCTTCCGACATCGTTATATCCTTCAACCTCTCCGCCGCTTACCTCAACATTGTTTATTATAACATTTCCCGTTATACAGCCTGCAAGAGCCGCATGGCCGCTGCTTGTGCCGTTGGCATTTATCACCGGCTTTTCAAGCTTGAGGTTCATTACGGTTGCCCCGTCGCCGAGTGTACGGAAAAGACCGCCGTGATGATTTGTGGGAGCATCGGCAAGAGAACTGATTTTGAAACCGTTTCCGTTGAATGTTCCGCAGAACGCGCTTGTGTCTTTATCCTGAGGCCAGATATCAATATATTCGTCGGTTTTCAGGTCTATATCGGTGTTGAGCGAAACAACCATATTCTTATAGGTTTTTCCGTTTGCGATATTTGAAATGAATGCGATAAACGAATCGTTATCGTTAATCTGAACCGGAGCAGGTGAGAAATATAAGAGCGAATATTCTTTTGAGCCTACGCTTTCGGAAGTGCCGTTAACCGAGCTTGAAGAACCGTCAAAATATTTTACGGTTTCGGGAACGGAGGTTCTTACCGATTTTTCGCACTTGTATCCCGTAAAGCTGAGTGTTCCGGAGCAGTTTTTGGAGGTCACGTCTCCGAATCTGTTAACATTTACCCATGAATCATAGGTGGACGATGCGTCTGTTACCAAATACGGGTCGGATATATTTTCGGGGAAAATAAAGCCGTAATCCGAAAGCAGCTTTGAGAATGTTGCCGACGGGTCTGTGTTGATAAGAGCAGACCTGAGGGCGGTGATAATCTTTTCAAGCTCTTCTTTACTGAAAACAAAATGTATTTTGTCATTCAGATTTTTATTTGTGCCGTCCATCATTCCCTTGAATGAAGAATAGGAAGCATTCCTTTTAAGTCCGCATTCGGTGGGGTCGGTTACATTCAGTTTGTTGTTTATATATACAAATTCTATCTCGGAAACTCCGTTCTTATAATCGGCGTTCCTGATATATGTAAACCAATGATTCATTATCATGTTGTTATACTGTGAAACAACGCTTTCGGGATTCTTTTCGTTGAAAATCTTATTCTGTTCGGCGGCAAGGCTGTTGTCGTTTCCGTTCAGAAGTCTTGACCATGTGGTGCGGTTTGCCGAATCCATATATACTGCGGCACCTCCGGCGGCGGCAAAAGCGCGTCCGAGCTGAGAATCGGGGGCAGCCTGAATATATTCATCGGGATTTTCTCCGATATAAAGCTTCTGGCAGAGAACGATAGCCATAAGGTCATAGGCCTTGCAGAGAAGCTCATTCACCTCGTTAATATATGGCGAGGCTTTAATAGCTGCTTCACCGCCGAGAGTTGATGTGTGGCAGGCGGCACGGAAAGCGAGAGTATATAATCCCTCTGCGCCGTCAAACGAAATGTTATCGGCGGTAAGATATGAGGCGAGAGTTCTGGTGATATTGAATATATTCGTTGTGGAGTCGGGCTTAAAGCTGAGAAGCTCGGCAACCTTAAGGCTCTTGTAATAGTCGGAGCCGTCTGAATTTTCGATATCTTTAATCTGGCTGTATGCTTCGATTACTGCGGTTTTCAGACTGTTAAGCTGAGTATCAAAGCTGCCGAAATTATTCTGAACATACATTGCCGCAAGAATATCCTGTGTGTTTTTCTCAAGAGAAAGCTTGATATCCTTAACATCTGCGGTGAGCGCATCAAGTTTTTTGATAATTTCGTCCTCTTTGGTGTCGTTAAGGCCGAACAGGTCGGCAAGAATCGGGTCAAGAGCACACGCGGCAATGGGACCGAGCTCTTTGTGCGAACAGCCCACGCCCATATATATAAGCGATTTAATAAGCATTTGGGGAGATGTGCCCGCATGGACTATGGGAATTTCGACTTTTGATATGCTGATTTCGGTTTCGGCAACAAGCTCCGTTTTGCATTTAGCGGCATTTTCCGAAAGCACAACATAACCGATATTATTGCCTATATCGGCATCAATTTTTCCGTCGGTTTTTACCGAAAGAGTGGTTTTATCCGTGTTGTTTACCGAAACGATTTCAAGCCCTCTGAGCGCACCCGATAAATGTATGTCATCGTTTCCGATATTCGGATTGAATGAGGTGTTGTTAAGAGAAATAACAATTTCCGGATTTGATTCTCTGTTGGTTAACACATTGGAAACAACGGCTTCGGGAATGAATTTCTCATCGGGAAAGCTGACATTTATTCCGAACATCTGCAAAACAACCATCAGCAGACTCAGAAAAGAAGAGATGAATTTCTGCATGATTTTTCCTCCTATAAAAATTATTTATGAATATCTCAATTGAATTGAGTAAGCGTTCCCGCGCTATTATAATTCCACGGTACAAATCCGATTTTCTCAAAGGCAGGGGAGTTATCGGCAAGCGTGAAATCAAAGCTCATCGGGTCGCGGAACAGCGGGTCTTCATATTCGCCGCCGCAATAGTACCCAATAGCCTCCATAACGGGCTTATGCAGAACATTTTTGAATATCAGGTCTTCGTTTTTACTGCTCATAACATATTTGCCGTTTGTATAATCCCAGTAAAGATTTTCGCCGTCGGTAAACTTCGTTTTCTCAACATGGCGGTAAGCAGGAGTATTGTTTGTAACAATAATGTTGTTTGATAAATGAAGCATATTGTGTTCTTCGTTGCGGCTGACCTGAATTTCACCGTTTCTGCTGAGCGCAAAAATATTGTTTTTGATGATATTCTCTTTTCCGTAATGCTGATGGAAGCCGTTTGAACCGCAGTCATAAACAAGATTCTGATAAACGGTTATTCCCGAGGAACCCTCGTCAAGATAGATTCCCCAGCCGCCGTAGCCGCCCTCGTTGGGGTCTGCGGCAACATTATATATTCTGTTGTGACTGAGAACCGTGTGCGGCTGAATGCCGAGAGTGTAAATTCCGCCCATATCGGAAAGCCAGCCCTGACCTATATCGTAAATAAGGTTTTCGCTGATTTCGTTTCCGTCGGAAACGCTGTAAGCATAGCCCCATACCCAGCCGCATGAAATGGCGGTATAATATCCGTCATGAATTTCGTTGTGAGAATATGTGCAGTTTCTCGCGTGGGTTGAAAGAATGCCGATACCCGACGGGAAATTTCTGCCGTAGCCTGCGATAAGATTATCAACAACTTTTATGTTGTAAGTCTGCTGCGAAACGTTCTCGGTGTTGATACCGTTGACGAAAACGGCATTAGCACCGATTTCCTTAAAGGTACAGCCCGTTACGGTGCAGTTGTTGCAAACCTTTTGAAAACGGATTCCGCCGTTGCCGATATTCAGAAAATCACAGCTTGTGAAATTGATTTTGGCTGACCTCGTGATATCGAAAACGCCGCTGCATTCAAGATTGCCCTGCGGGAAAAGCAAACCGTGTTCGCCGAGCCAGCCTACCGACGGTTCGGGAGTAAGATAGCACCAATCCGTATTTTTTATTGTCAGACCGCTGAAATTGATATTTTCACAGTCGGCAATGTTAAATAACATATTTTTTGTCGGGAAGGTGAGAACCGTTGTTCCGATGCTGTCACCCTCCTGCGGGATATAGTATATCTTGTTTTTCAATGTATCGTGATACCATTCGCCCGGGGCGTTGAGAGCTTCAAAGACATTTTCAAGGAAATATCTGTCATTCTGCTGGATTTTCATGCTGCAAGGCATTTTAACGCTGATTCTGCCGTTTTCGTATGAGGTGAGAGTGGTGTTTTCGCAGAACCAGAAGTGCATAAGCTTGATATGAACATCGTTTACATTATAGAAGCTGTCAAGCTTGAGGTCATCGTTTGTGTAGAATGCGGTATCACCGTAGCCGTAGCCGGGCCACGGCGAGGTTTCATCGTCAAACAGAGCGGCGCTTCTGTCGGGAGCTTTAACAAGCAGATAGCCGTTTTCGGGATACTTTGCCAGCGAAAGCTTTTCATCGCCTCTGAAAAGGGTGTTGAAGCTTGCGCCCGAATCAATATCCGTAACCCAAGCCCTGACGCCGTTGACGGTTGTTTCCTCCCAGCCGCCGATTTCCTTAACCGCGGTAATTGAAACCTTTTCGCCGGGGTATGCGCGGAACGACGCATTTTTAATTCCGCTCAGGCTGACGGTTTCGTTTAAATTGTATGTACCGCCGTGAAGCCATACGGTTACTTCTTCACCGCCCATGGATTTGATTTTTTCCACGGCATCTTCAAGACCGATTCCGTCGGAAAGAACAATATCATTTTTACCCATAATAAATTCATCTGTCTTTCTTTCAGCTTTGATTACAGGCTCGGGGTCGGTAAAATACGCTTCCGCGGGTTCGCCGAGAGAGCCGAAATAGTTTGCAATCGGAAGAATTATCGCCATAAACAGCGATGTAATGAATCGCAGAAATTCCATAATATTTTCTCCTTACTCAAAAAATCCCTTGATATGCGTAACATTTTCACCCTTGTGCATTACAACAAATCCCGTGCCGTAGCCTGATTTGCAGCCGCTTAAAATCCACTTTTTATATGCACGCTGTAAAGAAGTGTTTTCATACCAATTCTCGGGAGGAAGCTCCGCACTTTTTCCGAATACGCGCCATGCGTCCGAAAATTCTTCTCTTTCCTGCCATTTTATTATGTCGAAATCTTTCATAAATTTAACGATATTTGAATTTTCGGGCAGAAATTCGGGCGTTCTCGGATAAAGCAGCCATGAGTTCGTCTGAATCAGAACGGTGTCGCTGCCGACCCACTCACGGAAATAATCATAGGCGAGAGCAAAGGATTTGCTGCGCACATCGTCTGTCAGAGATACGCCGCTGTTCGGAATGTGCATATTCAGATAGCGTGTGCCTTTTTTGAGAACATAACCGCATTCAAGCTTCATATCCTCTTCATCATATAAACCGCAGGGCTCATACTGGAATCTTCCGAGTGTAAATCTGCCGATGCGCAGGAAACCCTCATACCACCCTGCAACGAATGTTCCGTTTACGCCTTTTATCTCACGGCATTCGGAAAGCTTGTATTTCATATCCGCAAGACCGTCCCAGAAAAGACTGTCGGGCAGCTCCTTTTCTTTATAGCGTATTCGTGTATAATATGCACAGTGCATTATGAAAATAAAATTCAGCGTAAAGCAGTTTATTCCGTGCTTTTCGGAAAACTTTTCCAGTTCGGGAGTGATATCGTGTATGCTGACCGAATCGCTCTCGGAGAAGCGCCATACCTGTTTGTTGAGTGCCTCACAAAGCTCGGGAGTTTCGTTGATTTTTCGTTCAACCGAAAGAAATTCTTCCTTTGCGTCCTGCGGAAAGCTCAGCCGTTCGCATATTTCTTCAACCGCTTCATAATAATTATTTATTTTATCTGTCTGTTTCGTTTTGAATCACCTCTGCGCAGTTTTTGCCTGTTATTATATACAATTATATCAATCTTGTTTTTTTAAGTCAAGAAATGTATTGCAATCGGCAGAAGAAAAGTAAAATTTTGTTATACATTTGCGATATAATGTGGTAAAATATCTTATAAAGGGGGAAAATAATATGGATATTTTTGAAGCTATGAAAGAACGCCATTCGGTGCGCTCATATCTTGATAAGCCGATAGAAAAAGAAAAAACCGCAGAGCTTTCAAGGCTCTGCGATGAAATCAACGCCGAAACGGGACTTCATTTTCAGCTTGTAACCGATGAACCGAATGCCTTTACGGGAGCTATGGCTCATTACGGAAGCTTCAGCGGAGTTAAGAATTATTTTGTGCTTGCGGGCGGCAGAGGCAGAGACCGCGATATCGGTTACTACGGTGAAAAGCTTGTTCTTGCAGCTCAGATGCTCGGACTGAACACCTGTTGGGTTGCGCTGACATTCAACAAGCGAAAAGCAAAATACAGCCTTGAAAAAGGGGAAAAGCTTCATGTTGTAATCTCTCTCGGCTACGGTGCAGTGCAGGGCAAACAGCATAATTCAAAAGCGGTAAACGAAATTTCGGATTTAAGCGAAGCTTCACCGGAATGGTATAAAAAAGGCATTGAAGCCGTTTTGCTTGCCCCGACGGCGGTAAATCAGCAGAAGTTTTATTTTTCGCTTGACGGCGATAAGGTGAAATCCAAGGCGGGCACGGGATTTTATACCGAAATGGATTTAGGCATAGCGCAGTATCACTTTGACATCGGCTCGGAAAAAAAGAATGAGTGGCAGAGGTAATCGAGCAGGAGGCTAACCATCAATTGATTAGCCTCCTGCTTAATTCTGTTACTGTCCGTCTGTTTCAAACTTTTATTATCCTTAAATTCATTTCAATATGTTTATCAATCAGATATCGGTATATTCGGCAAGTATTTTATTCAATAATGCCTTATCATTTTCGGAAAAAATCAATGCAAATGTAGAAGAATCGCTTGAAAAATATCCCGAATCTGAATTATAAAAATAATCTTTTCCGCCGAACCGCATTTTTATATTACCCTTTTCGTTGTTGTTTTCAACGGCTTTCTGCCGTTTTAACAGATAATAAATATCAAGGCTGTCACTGTCGGATATTTCTGTTTCTTTACCTGATTTATCCGTTAAATAAAATTTGATTTTTTCTGTCAGATACGGCATTTCCTTTTCACCGTTTTTAAGAACAATAACATTATGATTAAGCATAACCTGATATTTTTCGGTTGAACCGCCAATATCATAAACAAGGTACACCTTATTTCCGCTCAATTCAAGACGGATATTATTAAATTCGGCTTGATTTTCAGGGCGAAAATCCTCGACTTCCTCGCTTTTTCCGTCAATTATTTTTACTGTAAATGACAGTATTCCGGAGGTCGGACCCGGCAAAACCTGAATTGTCTCTTTAACTCCGTCATCATCGTAATCAACAGTTACGGAATCAATCACATATTCTTTTTGTGAAGGCAAACTCTGCACCTTTATTGTTGACTTGGTTTCTTTTGAAGGCTTTGTGTAACTGTCATCAATTATTACAGCAGCTGCAGTTGTTGATTCTTCGGCAGCTTCCTGCGGGAACTCCGTAATAGCGTATTCGTCCATAACTTTTGCCAGTTGGTCATAGTCATAATATTTGCTCACCTTTTTTCCGTTTACATCAATGACAACAATCGAAACGGAAAAATCATCGTGCATTATTGCCGCAATTCCGTTATATGAATTTTCATAAAGTGAAATATTCGAATATTCGCCGTTTGTAAGCTTGTTTCCGGATAAATCAAAAATATCCGCAACATCAGTCGGCTCAAGACCTGAATCCTCGCCTTTTCTTGCAACAATTCTTTTCTTGTCCGGGTAAACAACTATTCTCGAATATTCGCAGGGAATAATCATTTTACCCGATTTATTCAATACTCCGTATTCCAATCCGAAGCAATCCCCATTGCAATTGATTACAAGACTCAGACCCAAATCAAAAATTTTGAAAACCGCTTTTTCGCCTACCGAAGCTTTTTTAATCAGCTTGCTGTTTTCATCGAAAAACGAATATCCCGACTCATTTATTCCGAAAAACAATCCGTAAGGAGTGTTATTTGCATTTGTAAAATTCTCTTCGGAAATTCTGCTGCCGCTGCCGTCAATGAACCGGCAAGTGCCTTTATTTCCGGAAGCATCAACGCAGTAAATCGGTTTGCCTTCCGTTCCGCCAATCCACCTGATATCACCGGCAAATTCAGGAACAACGGCATTTCCGTTTAAGTCAAGCATTGCAGAATAAGTTTTTCCGTTTTTAAGTTTTTCAACAATAAATCTGTTTTGAGAAACGACCCGAACCGAATCATATTCGGGCATTATAAGTACGGATATATCTCCTTTGGCATTCTTCTTTGCTATTCCTTTTGAACCTGTTAAATCTGAATAATAATAACAATGATAATAACCGTATTCAAGCTCCGATTCTTCGTCAATATAAACTGTTGATTCATCGGCTTTCGGCACATCGGGTTCAACATTTTTCTTGTGATTGGTAGCAAAGACGAGTGTCAGTGATACTGCGGCAATAACAGCGGCAATGATTATCCAGAATGACGGCTTTTTATAATTCAAGGCAGATTTAATGCGCTGTTTAACCCCTGTTTCTCCAAAGGCAACGGGGCAGGCGGTAACCATTCTGACGGACTTGCTGACATTGAGCAATGCCTGAGAATAATCGGCAATATCCTCAGCAGACATATTTGCAATAACCTTTTCGTCGCAGGCAAATTCAATGTCACGGCAAAGCAATATATATGCAGCCCAAACCAGAGGATTAAACCAATATACAGACAGAATCAGATACCCTACGGGTTTCCACCAATGGTCCATACGCCTGATATGTGCCGTTTCGTGCGCAAGAATTGCGCCGAAAGAACTGCCGTCTATGCCCGAGGGAACATATATTTTCGGCTTAAAGAAACCGAGAATAAAAGGAGTATCTATTTTATCGCAAATATATACTTTATCCGATTTTATACTTTCACCGACTTTTATGAAAATACGGATATAACTTACAATGGCGTACAGCACCATAATAATAAATCCCACAGTCCATATTTTACACATAAAATTAACAAAAAACTGTTCCGAACTTATATTTGTCTCTCTTACAATATCAGCCGCAGCGGGAGTTATTACTCTGTCAACGATATGCTGAACACCCTCGGATGAAAACGAAAGCGATGTGCCGTCCGAATTAAGCTCAACAGCACTTCTTGAAGGAAGAATACCCACTATACTGTCAACCGAAAACGGAATAACCAGCTTTAACCCCGCAATTCCCCACAACGCGCAGGTTATCCACTTGGGAGCTTTTTTGAATATAAATCTGAAAATACAGATTACACAGATAAGAATACTTGCCTCAACACTCATATTGAAAATTGTTGTGAGAATATGAGGATTCATGGCTGCGCCTCCTTGCGGAATGAGTCAATCATTTCCTGAATTTCATCAATTTCGTCCTTATTCAGTTTTTTATGCGAAGAAAAGGCGGCAAGAAATGCAGGCAATGAGCCGTTAAAGGTTTCTTCAACAAATTTTTCGCTTCTTGCCGAATAAAAATCTTCTCTTGAAACAACGGAAGAAACAATACCGTTTTCATTTTTTAAAATACCTTTTTCGCAGAGCTTTCTCAGAACGGTATAAGTTGTCGGCTTCTTCCAGTTGAGTTCTTCCGAGCATATTTTCACCAATTCACCCGAACCAATCGGTTCATTCTTCCATACAATTTCCGCAAACTTTTCCTGAACCTCTCCGAGTTCTATTTCAAACATCACAACCACCCTTTCTTGGTTTACTGCGAATAAACCTTAGCTTTAGTTTATCCGGAATAAACCGATTTGTCAAGAAAAAAACGATTTGTTTACATTATGTTCATAATATTGTTATTTGCCGACTACAGAAAATCTGAAAAAATCAAGCACTGAAAAAACAAAAAGCAGACACCGCAAATGCAGTGTCTGCTGTTGGTGGTCGTTACAGGACTCGAACCTGTGACCACTCGCACGTCAAGCGAGTGCGCTACCAGCTGCGCTAAACGACCTTATTTCGTTGCAGTTGGTATTATATATTATATCGAGCCGTTTTGTCAAGGGGTTTATCAAATAAAACGCAGAATATTGACTATCACTCTGCCTTTTTTGGAGAGCGACGAGCAATCGGTGACAATCATTCTGCCTTTATGGCGCATAACGATTTTATCTCCGCTTCCGATTTTTTTATCGGCTTTCAGGCATTCGGTATCGTTGACGAAAACCAAGCCCGAGCTTATCGCTTCGCAGGCGGCTGAGCGGGATACGCCGAAGCCGTTCTTCACAAGGCTGTCAAGCCTGAGAGAAGAAACGGTGAAGCTGTCCGGCTTACCCGTCGGAGCGGAGCTTTTTTGCGCTTTGGAAACGGGGATTATTTTTGCCGTGAGAGTTCCTCTGCCCGCCTTATCGAGATTATCAACGATAAACGGTGCGATTTTTGAAAGAACCGCCATTCGGCAGCCGCTGTCGGTTACGATTATATCGCCCGTCATTTCACGCCTTATGCCGAGTGCCATAAGCGCTCCGAGATAATCACGGTGCGAGAGCTTCGGTGAAAATTTGTCCTTTTCAACCTTAATTATTCTCAAAGGATTTTCATCGGGGTTCAGTTCAAAATATTCACCGAGTGATTTCTCGCTGTCCGCTTCGATATATTCGGGCAGAAAAACGCCTATACTGCGTTCAGCTCCCTCAAATCCGCCGTAAAAAACAAGCTTTACATCACGGAAAGGGAAGCGCATTGAGCAAAGCTCTGAGCGTTGGTGCATATCGAGAAAATCGGTGCTTGTGAGCATTGAATTGTCGCTGCACATACGGGCTTTATCTTCCGCTTTTGCAAGAAATATTTTATCTTCCGAGTTCATTTTTCATAACCTTTATGTAATACAGCCAATCCTTACGGCTCAGGAAGTGAGCGCCCGTGCGGATATGGTAGCTTATTCTGCCGTCTTCAAAGCTTTCTCCTGCGGCGGCAGGTTCGGTTTTGCCGATATAGCCTTTGAATCCGCAGATTTCCCACGCAGGGGAAGCATTCACGCAGGAAAGCTGTTCCGAATACGGGTCTGCCCACGCATCTTCAATTGCGCTGCCTACCGAAACGAATCTCGGAGCGGAGCAGGCAAGCAGAAAATGCTGGTCAAACGGCATTTCGTCGGGTCTGCCTGCATATTTTTGACGGTTTTCGCAGAACCAATACGGAAAATGGATATTCATATCCGATATTTTTTCCGCTCCGTCGTGCTTTATTCTTTCAGATGAAGCGCCGCCGCAGCCCGAGCAGTTTGAAATGACGAACTTGAATCTTTCGTCATTTGCGCCGCACCAGAGAGCGGTTTTACCGAGGCGTGAATGTCCAATAACGGCAATGTTTTCCGTATCAAAGCCGTCGCATTCGCCGAGACAGTCCATAACACGGCTGATTGCAAACGCCCATAATGATATTTTTCCGTAACCCGTGCCGTCGGTCGGACGGTCAAACATTCCGGCAAGCTTATCGTTCATATCGCCGTCATCATTCGTTATATCCTCATAGTTGAAGGTTGCAACGGAAAAGCCCGCTTCGATAACCTCCTCGGTGGGTAAATAACTGTCATAGAGATAATTCCTGAAATTTATGAAAATAAATCCGGGATTTTTCTTTCCGTTTTTCGGAACGGCGGTTTTTATCGGAAAAGTGAATTTTCCTTTCGGAGTATCAAACGAAATTTCCGCATTGCGGTAAATTCCGAAGCCGGCGCAGCAGCTTCGGGGCTCACCGATGAATTTTATTTCGGTTTCGCCGCTCTTTTCGGGAATATATCCGTATTCCTCACGGGCGAGAATATCGAGCATTTCTTTTCTGCGTTCTGCAAAATCGGCGGCGGTTTTAACCTCTGAGCCGTCTGCAAATTTCAGTATTTCGGGTTTAAGTTCAGTTTTCATAAGCTTTTATTATCTCTCCGATATATACAATATGATAGTCTTTTCTTGAATAATTGCTTTCGATTCCGTCATCAATAAATCCCGCGGGGTCAAGCGCCTGAACGGCAATTTTACGGCACACAACGGTATATTTTGCTTCTTTAAAGGTTACCGTTCCGTCCGTGAAAACGGGTGTCAGCCCCGCTTCCTTTGCCTTATCAATATCCCTGCCGCTTTTTGCTCCGCATATTCTGAGAGCATTTTTGCATTCTTCACCGTAGAAAGAGAGCGTGAAATATTCTTCTCTGTCAAGAAATTCCTTTGTGTACCTCTGAGGACGGATAAAAATGAATGCGGCATCTTTTCCCCATATTTCACCGAGTGCGCCCCAGCTAACGGTCATGGTGTTGAAGCCGTTTTCGGTTCCGGCGGTAACAAGTCCCCAGCCGTCGCTGATAAGCTCGGGAGCGCTTATTTTAATATCTCTGATGTTAATTTCTTTCATAAAAAATCACCCTTAAACAAGTTTTTCGAGACCGTCTGTGCTTGCCTTTCCGCTCTTTTTCTTTTCATCAAGGCGGAGCTTGAGAAGCTCAAATCTTTCTTTGGTTACGGGATACATAACCGTTCCGATGATTGAGAAAATGAGGAAGGCGGCGGGAATTAAGGTTACGATATTTTCAATTCCGTTAACAACCTTAACACTCTGAACTGCGATTGAAGCATCATATCCGCATAAGTCGAGAATAAGGCTTACGGTCCACATTCCGATAGCCGCACCGAATTTCTGGAAGAACTGAGGCAGAGCCGTGATAACGCTCTCGCGCCTTGAACCGTTTGCAAATTCGTCAACCTCAACCAGGTCATAAGCCATTGAATAGAAAACGGTCCAGAAATTCGCCATACCCATTGCCATAAAGAATGTAACCGCAACAAGCGAAGCGAGGGAATGAACGCCGATAAGCTTGCATACCGTAAGACCGACGCACATAATGCTCATAAACAGAATGCTTGAAAAGCGTCTGTCCTTTGTTTCGGCTATTTTGGTAACAACCGGAATGAAAACAGCCATAACCGCAACCAGCTCAACAATGACAACAACCATATAGGTGTCGGCATCAAGTCCGATGCAGTCCTTTATCATATATACGAACGATGACTGTATCATAGAAGATGCAATAAGGAAAAATACGATAAACATTGCAAACCATTTGAAGGGCTTTATTTTGAGAACCTCAAAAAATTCTTTGAATATGGCGGCAATGTTCTTTTTATCGGCGGCATCTGCAACGGCATCGGCTTTCTGAAGTGCAACGCCTTTAAGAGAACCCGTTGCGATAAACGCAAATATGATTGAAAGAACAGCCATAACAACGGCGGTCAGAGTCCAGCTTACGGAATCCGAAATATTCTTTCCCGCAATAACAAGGCCTGCGAATATGCCGGGGAGCACGGCGGGAACGGCGTTCCCGAGGAATATCGCCGCAGTATTGATAAGCGAGCTTGTTCCCCTGATTGATGTTCTTTCGTCATAATCCTGAGTGATTTCCGCAACAACCGCATAATAGGGAATGGTGTATATTGTATAAGCAAGCCAGAAAAGCATTGCCATGGCGGTGTAATAAACAAACTGAATTGCGGAGGACTGAGTGCCGATATTGATAAATGAGGTTATGAAAAGCAGACCCATCGGGAATGCGGCTCTTGCCATAAAGCGTCGCTTATCCGCACCGTTTCTGTCGGCAAAGGTGCCGATAATCGGGTCGGTAACTGCGTCCCATATTATTGAAATGAAGCTTACCGTTCCTGCGAGAACGGGTTTCATATGAATAATATCGGTGAGGAAAACAAGATAATATGTATAGAACATATTATAAAGAAGCGACTCCGTAACTATGCCCGAGCAATAGCCGAGCTTTTTCTTTTTGGTAAGAGAATCAGTCATAATTTACCTCCGATAAATTATTTTTTTACTATTATATCACGAATTGTTTTAAAATAAAAGTCCGATATTCGATTATTTATGCAAATTGTGTCTTGATAAAAAATTTTATATGAGATATAATAAATCGAATTACTATGTACGGAGAAAAAATATGTTAAAGCTTGAAAATGTTTCATTCACGGTCGGGGACAACAGCTCCGAGCTTGATATAATCAAAAATATAAGCCTTGAGATACCCGACGGCGCTTTTACCGTTATAACCGGCCCGAACGGCGGCGGAAAATCAACCCTTGCAAGGCTGATTATGGGTATTGAAAAGCCGACAGAGGGAAGAATTATATTTAACGGAACGGATATAACCGCTCTTTCGGTTACGGAAAGAGCGAAGCTCGGAATAGGCTATGCGTTCCAGCAGCCGCCGAGATTCAAAGGGCTTACGGTGCGCCGTCTGCTTTCGCTTGCCGCCGGCAGCGAGCTTCCCGAGGACGAATGCTGCGGCTATCTCACAAGTGTGGGACTTTGCTCAAAGGATTATTTAAACCGTGAAATGGACGCTTCTCTTTCGGGCGGCGAGGCAAAGAGAATTGAAATCGCAACCCTTATGGCGCGCAAACTGGCTCTTGCCGTATTCGATGAACCCGAGGCGGGAATTGATCTGTGGAGCTTCTCAATGCTTGTTGAATCATTCAAGGCGATGAGTAAGGAGAGCCACAACAGCGTTCTTGTTATTTCACATCAGGAAAGAATTATGCAGCTTGCCGATAAGATGATTGTTATTGCCGACGGCACGGTTAAGGATATAGGCACAAAGGATGAAATTTTCCCGAGACTTATGGGCGAATTTAATCAGAGCTGTGACTTCAGAGGAAAGGGGAATGAATAATGGATAAGATTGATTCTCAGCTTCTTGAAGCTATAGCGGATATACACGAAATTCCCGAGGGAGCTTACAATATACGCAAAAACGGTGAGGGCTTTTCACGCAGAACCACGGCGAATATTGATATAGTTCAGAAATCGGACAAGCCCGGGATTGATATTATTGTTGCACCCGATACCAAAAACGAGAGCATTCATATTCCCGTAATCATAACCGAAACCGGACTTGAAGATGTTGTTTATAACGATTTTTATATCGGCGACAATGCCGATGTTATGATTGTTGCCGGCTGCGGAATACACAACTGCGGCGACCAGAAATCACAGCATGACGGCATTCACAGCTTCCATATCGGCAAAAATGCAAAAGTAAAATATATCGAAAAGCATTACGGCGAGGGCGAGGGGAGCGGAGCGAGAGTTCTGAACCCCGTTACCGTTGTTGAACAGGACGAAAATTCCGTCTGCGAAATGGAAATGGTGCAGATAAAAGGCGTTGACTCAACCGTAAGAGATACCAAGGCTTCATTGGCGGCGGGCGCAAAGCTGATTGTTACCGAAAGACTGCTGACCCACGGCGAGCAGTATGCCCGTTCCGATATGGAGGTAAGCCTTAACGGCGAGGGCGCTTCATCGCAGATAATTTCACGCTCCGTTGCAAAGGATAATTCAAAGCAGATTTTCCACCCGAACGCAATCGGCAATGCGGAATGCCGTGCCCATGTTCAATGCGATTCCATTATTATGGATAATGCAACGGTCAGCTCAATCCCCGCAATTACCGCAAACTGTGCCGACGCGCAGATAGTTCACGAGGCGGCAATCGGCAGAATAAACAATGACCAGCTTGTTAAGCTTATGACATTCGGTATGAGCGAGGAAGAAGCGGAAGAGGTAATCATCAGCGGATTTCTTAAATAAAAAACCAAAACGGGATTGTGATTTGTCACAATCCCGTTTATTATCATGCTTTTCCGGCTTTCTTGGCGAGTTCCTCGTCTTCCGCCTTTTTCTTTGCTTCGTATTTCTTTCTCTCGGCTTCCGCTCTTTCGGCGGCTTTCTTATCGAGAATTTCAATCATTCTCTGATGAATTTCTTCAATGTCAACGCCGTCTGCAACGAGCTTTTCGTATTCTTCCGCGGGAATGCCGCCTACGAAGCATTCTTTATATTTTACATTGTTGCCTTTTGCTCCGATGAGAATGTTTATTCCGAGCAGAATGAAGAGTGCGGCAAGGTAAACGATAACGCCGATTTCAAGCTTTCCCGAAACAAACTCGGGGAAAACGCCGTTTATCTGAGATGCAAATCTTGAGAAGAACATTGCGGCAACAGCGGCAAAGATGATTGAAAGGCTGTTGAGAATATAATTTCTCTGTTTTCCGTGAGGGCCGCAGGCGGCAACAAGTGCCACAAGGCTGACTATAACGAAAACAACGGAGAGCAGAATCGCCGCGATGGAGATGAAGAATGAGGTGAATGCTCCGCCGACGAGCTTTGAACCCATCATTGTAAAGAGCGCACCGAAATCGAGCGATGAAACATAGTTATATATTTCAATTGCATTTATGCTTTTGGTTGTCTGCTCAATAAGAGGGCCTGAGAATGAGAGACTGCAAACCGGAAGCATAAGAGCACCGATGGGCAGAAGCGAAAGAAAAATTCTCACGATTGCAAGGGGAGAGCCGACGAACGATGCTTTAAGTCTGTCGATTTTCTTCTGAAGATGGGCATGCTCAACCTCAGCGGCATCTGCCTCGTTCATGAGCTTTTCGTCCATTCCGTAATATACAAGATTGATACCGCACTCAGGGCAGTTCGGTTTCCAATCGAATAATGTCAGTTTATGACCGCATTTAGGACAAGTTGCCATAACATTTCCTCCATTGCTTGAGTAAATAAATTTTCATTTTATTTTATCATATTACACGAATTAAATCAATTGTAAACTATAACTAAAAAAAGCAAAGGTTTTTTGTCATATTGACTATTATCATATTAAACCGCCGTCTGCGGTGATAACCTGAGCGGTAATATAGTCCGAATCTCCGCCCGCAAGAAACGAAACAATTCCCGCAATTTCCTCGGGCATACCGAATCTGCCCATGGGAATTTCATCGGCAAAGGCGATTTTTTCTTCATCGGAAAGATTGTTGTTCATTTTGGTATCAATTGCCCCGGGGGCTACACAGTTAACCTGAATGTTGCTTGGCGCAAGCTCACGGGCAAGAGCCTTTGAAAGCCCGATAACCGCTGCTTTTGTTGCGGAATAAACCGTTTCACACGATGCACCGTGTATGCCCCACATTGAGGAAATGTTTATTATTTTGCCGTTTTTCTCGTGAATCATATAGGGAACGGCGCACTTGCAGCAGTTGAAAACTCCCTTGAAGTTAACCGCCGTCATGCGGTCAAACTCTTCCTCGGTGATGTCGGTAAACAGCTTTTGCTGTGCAATTCCGGCGTTATTGACAAGCACAGAAACGCCCCCGAAATATTCGGCGGCGTCTGCAAATACGCTTTTCATTTTTTCAAAGTCGGAAACATCGGCGCGGTACATCTTATGCTTAACACCCATCTGAGTGAGTGTAAAATCAAGCTGTGAAGCACCATCCTCGTCCGAACGATAGCAGGCGGCTATATCAAAGCCGTCTCTGGCAAGGCGGAGAGCAATCTCGCTGCCTATGCCTCCGGAAGCTCCGGTAACAAGCGCACATTTATTCATAGTTTTTCCTTATGCAGCAGTATTTTCTTCACCCATAAGCTTAGCCATATCAAGGTAACCCGAGGGAACCTCAAAGTTTGAAGCGGTTATATTTCTGCTGATATATCTTATTTCCATAATGGTGCTGTCCTGACCGTCAATTATCTCAATTCTCTTGAGAGTGCCGTTAAGATAGAGATATCTCACGGTCTGACCGTTTGATTCATAGGTATCGCAGATATATTTTACACCGTCGATAACTACCTCGCCTCTGGAAATGAAAGTGCTTTCAACGGAATTGGGGTCGAATACCTCTGCGCTGAATATATCATCAACCTCTTCAACCTCGGTTACATAGTAGCATCTCATTGCCGGAATTATCAGATAACATTTGTTGTCGCGGAGAAGGAAGTTTGATTCGGTTGAACCCTTTTCGCTGATGGGCATAAGCGTCTGCATATAGAACATATTTCCGTATCTCGAAACGGTGATGGGAATTGTTGTTGCATCTCCGCCGTTTACGCTCGTTTTAAGGTTAATCGAAGCCGTGTATCTGTCACCGCTGAGGATTTCTTTATAGTCAACCTTTTCCGCGCCCGGCTGATTGTTGATTATCGGCTGAAGCGGTTTACCGTTTTTATCAGTGTCAACCTTTATCTCTTTTATGTCTTTTTCGTCAACAACCGTTTCGCCTATTGCAAGTGTGGGAGCAGGTGAGGTGTTGTCAATAAACTGCTCGATTGAGCTCGGGTCGTTGAACTTATCGAGAAGCGACTGAGCCTCGGGAGTGAGAGAACCGTCCGGATTGGTGGCTTTTATTGCCTCGGTCTTTTTGACTGCCTTGGTTTCAACAACAACATTGCTCGGCGCAACCGTAACCTCTTCGCCGTTTTCGCCGATATAGAAATACTGCGTTGAACCGTTTTCGTCAACTCCCGCCTGAACATCGTGAGTTGAGCCTTCCTCATCAACGATATAAACTTCACTCTGAATTTCGGTTGCATCTTCTCCGCCTTTTTTCTCGATTTTGCGGCAGGCGGCAAAGCCGAACAAGAGTGAGAACACAAGTATTATTGCAATTATGCTTTTTTTCATATGCGATTTCCTCCCGGAAAAAGTTAAGCAACGGATTTTGCTGCTTTTTTGTAATTATAGAATAGACTATTTCACAAATAAAATCAAGTGCAGTTTAAGAAATTATCATAACCATTTTGTAAAGAAATTGTTGCAAAATTGTAACAAACGAAAAAATCCGATAAAAAATAAAAAAACACTTGCAAAATGTGATTTTATACTTTATAATATGTTGCGTACCTCAAAAAGAATATGCTAGTATGGCTCAGTTGGTAGAGCAGCGCATTCGTAATGCGCAGGTCGTCGGTTCGAGTCCGACTACTAGCTCCACAATAAAAGCACCCCTCGGGGTGCTTTTATTATTTATTCTTATGTTTATCCTTTGCGGATTTGAGCATTGCGGCGCCGGCTATCGGCGAAACCATTGAAACCATTGCACCTTTGGCAAAATCAAGCATTTTATCCTTGCGCTCGGCTTCAAGACGGTTCTTTTCCATTTCGCTTTCGATTTTCATCATCTCAAGCTTAATCAGCGCTTTTTTCTCGTTTTCTTTTTCGATTGCTTCCTTGAGCGAACCGCCGCAGTTGGGGCAGATTCCGTTTTCGGTAATCTCAACATACGAATCGCAAAATTCGCACAGAACCGTTTCTTCGTCTTTTTCGGATTCGTTATTTTTTGCATAAGCAGCTCTCCTTGCTTCTGCAACGGCAAGAGCCTCTTTTGAGGATAAAATCATATCCTTTTTATCGGCTTTGATTTTCGGTTTTGATATAAGTGACTTCCATTTGCCCGAGGCAAAAAGAGTTATCGCAATAAGAGCGAGAATGGCAAGAATGATAAGAAAATCAGCCGTAAAAATCGCCTCCGAAGCATTTATAAAAAAATTATAGCATACTGCGAAAAATTGTCAATGGTATAAATTACAATTATTGTTGAAAATGATGCTGCGGTGTGTTACTATACTATAATGTAAATAATATATGAGGTGTGGGAATGGAAAAGAAAAGAATATTATATTTTGATATTCTGCGGCTTTTTGCGGCTTTTGCGGTGATTATGATTCATGTTTCGGCGCAGAACTGGTATGTTTCCGAGGTCGGTTCGTTTGAATGGATTGTTTTTGATGTTTACAATTCTTTTTCAAGATGGGCTGTCCCTGCGTTCGTTATGATAAGCGGAGCGCTTTTCCTCGGCAAAGAAAGAGGAATAAAATATATTTTCAAAAATCATTTTGTGAGAATGCTCACGGCGTTTTGCTTCTGGTCGGCGGTTTATGTGGGAACGGATATTGCGTTCGGCAAAAAATATACACTTGATGACGGCATAACGCAGTTTATCAAAGGCCATTATCACCTGTGGTACATATTCGTGATAGCCGGAATTTATCTGCTTGTGCCGCTGCTGAAAAAGATAACGGAATCCGAAAAGCTGACAAAATATCTGCTGATAATTTCCTTTGTTTTTTCGGTTATCGTTCCCACGCTTTCATCGTCGCTTTCATTTTTGAATGCGGCATGGTATGACAGGCTCCGCGCCCTCACATCGAATGCCGATATGGTTATGCTCAGAGGATATATTTTTTATTTCGTGCTCGGATTTTACCTGAAAAATAAGGATTTTTCAAAAATACAGCGCAGAATAATTTATTTTCTCGGAATTTTCGGAGCAGGGTGCACAATAGCGCTTTCAATTCATACTTCGCTTTACCGAGGTAAACCCATGACGGCGTTCCTTGATAATTTTATGCTGAATAATTTTCTTGAATCACTCGGAATATTCGTATTTTTCAAATTTAATGCAGGAAAAGGCGAAATATCTCAGAGAAAAGAAAAAATCATCTTAAAGCTTTCAAAATACAGCTTCGGAGTATACCTTTCTCACCTTGTTGTGCTTGAATTTATGAGAGATAAGCTTGAATTTACAACGCTTTCACTCAATCCGGTTATCGGTGTGCCGCTGATTGCGGTTATAACATTTGCGGTGTCGCTGATAATCTCCGCATTGCTTAATCAAATCCCGATAGTTAAGAAATACATAGTATAAATCCGAACCGTGCATTTCAGTCAAATTGTCCAAAATTTCGCCTTGATTATATAATGTATATATGATAGAATATAATCGGTATAATTTCGGACGGAGGAATTTTGATGCGACTGAAACGCACGGTTTCCGCTTTTACGGCGGCAATTTACATAATAATCTGTGCCGCGCTCTGCCCTGCCTACGACGGACTGCCAAAGCAGTATGATGCCCGCAAAAACGGGGTTATAACATCGGTTAAAAATCAGGGAGAAACGGGCGCGTGCTGGGCGTTTTCAACTGTTTCGGCACTTGAGAGCGATGCGGTAACGCAGGGCTTGACAGCGCTTGAAAACGCTGATTTTTCCGAATCACATCTTGCATGGTTTACCTATACAAGAGCCGTTTCCGAAGCTGACCCGCTGTGCGGTGAGGGCTATGAAAGCGAATCGCCGTACAGTCTCGGCGGCAACTGGTCGAGAGCGGCGGGAACGCTTGCAAAATGGTCGGGAATAGCGAACGAAACGGAATATCCTTTTGAGGAATTTTCGCTCGGCAGCTATGATGAAAGCGGCAGATATGACCGTTCATCGGGCTTGATTCTGAATGAGGTTGAGATTCTGCGAACCGAAGAAGCGGTTAAAGATTGGATAATCAATCACGGAAGCTGCACGGCAACCATACTCTGGAGCAAAAATTACGAGAATACCGAAACCTCGGCATATTATTATTGCGGAACGGCAAACGGAACGAACCATATGATAACGCTTATCGGCTGGAATGATGAATTTCCGGCTGCTTCGTTCCTGAATAAGCCGGTCCGTGACGGTGCGTGGCTTGTTAAAGACAGCTTCGGCGCGGATTATCATTCCGAGGGCTATTACTGGCTGTCATACTGCGATAAAAATCTTTCAACCTTTGCCGGATATTCCGTGAGAAGTGCGGACGATTTTGACAAAAATTATACTTATAACGGTGCGGGATTTTCACCCTGTATGCTCCATTCGTGCGGTGCGGTGACGGCAAATATTTTTGAGACCGAATGCGATGAAAGTCTGCGTGCGGTGTCGCTTTATACGGCAGACCCGGGAACGGAAATCGAAATAAAAATCTATACGGGTCTTGATGAAAATACGCTTGACCCGACTGCCTGCGAATGCGTATATTCAACGGCGAAAACCTTTGAAAATCAAGGATATTATACTGTTGACCTGACGAAACCCGTCGGGCTTAAGGCACATAAAAAATTTGCGGTTGCGGTTACGTATTCTCACGAAAAAGGAACGGTTTATGTTCCGGTTGAAAAGCTGAATACGGAATCGGGCGACTGCGCTTACAGATACAAAAAAGGTCAGAGCGTATGCCTTTTGAAAGATAAATATGACGGCTGGTGCGATGCGTCCGAAAGAGGCATAGGAAATTTTTATATTCAGGCGTTTACAACCGAAGCCGAACCCGAAATAATCATAACCGGCGGCGAAGAACCTATGGAATACCGCTCGGCGCAGACTTTTTATGCGCAGGGGATAAATGCGGGTGAAATCGAATGGCGAACCGATGCGGAGAATTATTTTATTTCCGGGGACGGAAGCTGCACGGTGAACGATGCGAAAGAGAATTTTGAGATTTACTGTGTCGGAAAAGACCTTGACGGAGGCGAAATTCAGAGCGAAAAACGCACCGTTGAAGTCAAAAACGGACTTCTTGATAAGGTAAAGTACTTTGTTAACAATTTGTTCATACAAATTTCCGCTTTTTTCTCCAAAATCAGAATAATTTTCGGTTAAGGGCGGATTGACCGTAATCGGATAATAAATCTTTGTGTTTTCCGAGGATTTGTTCACAAAAATTTTACATTTCTGTTGAACAGATGTCAATTAAACATTATATTATATATATATTAAATAATTATGGAATAGTGTGCTTTCGGGCTTATGAAACCAACCGTGAAATCGCGCAGCGATAAAAGCGGCTTCCCTTGGGAGAAGCTGTCACGGAGTGACTGATGAGGGATTCACGGAGCGATAAAAGCGGCTTCCCCCCAAGGGAAGCCGAAAATCCGGCGCTTGCGCCCCTTAACTACTAACTTCTAACCGCTAACTTCTAACTGATTTTCGTTTGCTTGTGCAAACGAAACGGCGGGATGTGGTCATCCCGCCCTACCGAAACCCAAAACCGCATTCCGAATTCCGCATTTAAAAGCCCTTTAATTTTATTTGAAATGGGTATGGTCAGAATGCCCGATTTCCAACCAAATAATCCATAATCAGCAAGGTGAGGTTATGAAAAAAATCAATATATCGCTTATTGCATGGGAAGCGGCGGTAATACTTTTCATTATTTCGATTATGTATTGCACAAAATTTATGAGAACATTTTCATCTGGTAGTCTCATTAAAAGCTTGATTCCGCTTATTGCCGGAGTAATATTGATTTTAACAACAGGAAAGAACATAAAATTTGAAGAATTTTATCAGAAAGTAATATCATCGATATTTTATATTATATGCAAAAGAAACGGAATAAATAAATCCGAAAAATTTCACAATAATCCCGAAAAGGTTCGGAATATAGTTGACAGGTATTTTAATTCATTTAAGGAATTATCCGACGAAGAATTGCATGAAAAGTTTACTGACGGACGAAAGACGGCTGAAACCGATTTAATATTTCGTGCGGTGAAGATTTTTGTGAAAAAAAGGAGGAAACTGAAGAGTGTATAAATTAATCCAAGCGTTATCAATTGTAATATGGATAGTTTTCTATGTGTTTTACGGAAAACATATGAACCTGAGCAAGCCCAAATCTCTTATAGTATCTCTTTATTCTTTTGTTCTCACATATTTCGGCATTTTTATTCTGACATGGATTGAAAGCGGATTCAGAGATTTCGGAGCACAGAATGCCGTTAGAATGTTTATATTCATCGTTCCCATAATTTGGTCTGAAACAAAAATATTCAATCTTGATTTTCGGAAAAATCTTGATTATCAGAGCCTGTGGCCTATGATATGGTACGGCTTGGGACATTTGGCGTGTTTGTTCCCTTATTGCTGTCATTCATTCCATTATAATGAGGGCACAACGCTTTATAACATCTCGCATTTTCTTACGGGAAAGGATATGTTTCCGCAGCAGCTTGCAGAAAGCATATGTGCATTGCTGATTGCGCTTATACTTTGGATTGCTTTGAGAAAGCGCAATTATGATATGGGCGGCAGAGCATTTTTCATAATGCTTCTGGCATACGGAGCGCAAAGATTTGTTTGGGAATTTTTCCGTGATAACAAAAAACTTGTTGTATTCGGAAAAATGTCTTTTGCTTACAGTACGGAAACACATCAGGCAGTTTGGGGAATATCAAACCTTGCTTTCTGGGCACTGTCGATGGTGGTCGTAGGTACAGCCGGATTGATAATAATAAATCACATAGATAAAAAAGCCGCAAAGAAAGAACAGTAATTTTATATATGCAAATAATTCAGAAGGAAGAAATCTCAAGAAAACTACTGCTAATTTCTAACTTCTAACTTGCAATCAATTACAATCGGCGCTTGCGCCCTTTAACTACTAACTTCTAACCGCTAACTTCTAACTGAAACAGCCTTCCCCTCGAGGGAAGCCGAAATGAAACCACATTGTAGGGCGGTATGACCACATGCCGCCGACACGGCTATTTAAAATTCGGAATGCGGAATTCGGAATTAATGACGGGTTTCACCCGTACCCATTATATAACTGCTTACATATAGCGTTTACTTCTGAATTGATATTTGTTATTTATTCAGAAAGTATAAATTTAAAAATTACTCATATAAAAATCGGCGCTTGCGCCCCTTAATTCCGAATTCCGAACTCCGAAATCCGAATTAAAAAATCCGGCGCTTTGCGCCCTTTAACCGCTAACTTCTAACTGAAACAGCCTTCCCCTCGAGGGGAAGGGGGACCACCGAAGGTGGTGGATGAGGTGGAAAAGTTGAATGTCAATACCGAGTATTAACGCCGTTTCACGGCTACACCTCATCCGCCTCGCAAGCTCGGCACCTTCTCCTCAAGGAGAAGGAAGAAAAAGCCTTAACGTAATGACATTGATGTGGTCATCCCGCCCTACCGAAACCCAAAACCTAATTCCTAATTAAAAATCGGGTACGGGTGAAACCCGTCATTAATTCCGAACTCCGCATTCCGAATTCCGAATTTGAAACAGCCGTGAAACGGCAATATTGGATAGAAATTTCAGTTTTCCACCTCATCCACCGCAAGCGGTCCCCCTTCCCCTCGAGGGGAAGGCATTTATGCTCCGAATTCCTAATTCCTAATTTACAAATAATTTTTTTACATATGGAGGGAAAGGCAATGAAAAAAGTCAAAAGATTTTTCTATGATGTTAAAGGTTTTTTAGTGAAGCTGCCGAAAAAAGTGTTAGCAACGGTTTTGGCGGTGCTTATGCTGACGGGAACGCTCGGCGTGGGTCTCGGCGGATTTATGTCACTGTTTGAAACTAAGGCTAAAGCGGAAGGTTCTAATCCCGTTATTGTTGTGCCTGAAACAATATACTTACAGCCCGGTTCTAACGGAAAGGCCAGTACATTTCAATTTTTCATAAATAACAAAACAGACGGAATGCCTGACATAACGCAGACCGCTCCGCATACCGCGGGTTCTGTATATTTTTCCCTTTCTGGAGCATCAAATATCAGCGTGCAGCTGAGCGATTCGTCCGTAAGTTATAATGGCGGAACAGCGACAACGGGAGCTTATACGCTAACAAACGGAACAGCCGCTTCGTTTACGGGAAGTCTTTCAGCCGGAATTGACGAATCCACCAATAGTACAACATCAACCAAAGTGCTTAAATGGACTATAAAATATACATATAATGGTGTTAATAAAACAACTTATGCATATACAGTTGCATATGCGCCGTTTGTTTCGCCGATTGTATGTGCTTTAGATTTATACAACAATAATGGAACAGCGAAAACTTATTGCGGCGGATTTACATGGATAAGCGGAATACACAGTATAAATGCGCTTAGCACTTCAAACAGATATTCTCTTATGTTTCCACTAAAGGGAGTGTATACTGACCCGGCAACCGGTGATGGTTCACCCGATGAAATTTGGGTTACAGCTACAGATAACGGATACCCGATGGGTTCGTTCTATAAATATCATAGCAGCGGAAGCCAAAACTGGAATAAATGTGTGCATGCGGGTACCGGAAGTATCCTTGTTGATAGAAGCAGATATAAAAATTTAAGTCAGGTTCCTAACCTTACATGTGGTTTAGCTATTTCGGACACGCGTGAAAATGCCGACGAAGAATATGCATTTATTGCGGATTACACTGGTCAAACTGTGGGTGATCATGATAGCGGAGGTACAACCAATGACGGAAAAACCGAATGGAACAGAACAAGAAACTATGTTATAGGCGGAAATACCAGTACATCATCAGACCAAAGTCAAGACATTATTGGTATTCGTCGAAAGACAGTATATAGCGGAGCTATTGTCGGAGGAGGTGATATGGCTTCCGGAAGCGGAACGGATAACCGTATCATTGGCGGACATATATACATATATGAAAATTCCGATTGTAACACAGGTAGAACACTTGCTGATATGTATATTCATTTGGATGTAACTCGCATTGACAAATCCGGTCTCCGTTCAGTAGTTCAAGATGCTATAAATTCCTATCAGGAAGAATATTATACTTCAACATCATGGAGTGAATTTCAGACAGCACTTAAAAATGCTTGTATAGCTCTCGGTGACCCGACTTCGGACAGTACTTCAACAGAAGCTCTTAGTACTGCCATAGAAGGATTAAAGCGCTATAAGATAACCCTGGATAATCAGGGCGCGACATCATCAGGAACAACAACTGTTAACCCTATCTGCGGAGCAGCAATGCCCGCTATAACAAAGCCTGAAAAAACAGGAAATGCTTTTTGCGGATATTTTACCAGCGATGGCGTGATGTATTATAATGCCGAAGGGTTAAGTGCTAAAGCGTGGGATAAAGATGTTGAGGAAACGACTCTTTATGCTCATTGGGAACCGTATAAATTCCGAATCAATTATGTAAACGGAGCTTTAAACGGCGGAAAGAACTTTACCGATTCAACTCATCTTTATACATACGGTGATACCGTACTGCTCCCGAGCGAAACGGTAAGCAGCGGCAGCGGAGATACATCATCAACACCGATTAAGCTTCCTGCGGATAAATTCACAAAGGCAGGTTATCATATTATCGGCTGGGCTGATACGGATACCCGTGCAAGTGCCGGAACCATTGACTATGCGCTTGACGGAACTGTTAACTATCCCAGCGGAGCAAGTGTAATTACGGTTTCAACCAACCGTGTTTTGGAAAGCGATAATTATGAGTCTACGGATAAACGACCGTTTAATGTTTATGCGGTTTGGGGAGTTACAAATTACACCATAACCTACGATACCGACGGCGGAACACCGGCAGCGATTGACGCCAAGCCTTATACCATTGAAACTGCGGCATTTAATCTTCCTGCTGCGCCCACAAAAGGCGAGGTTACCGATTATACCTTTGCAGGCTGGGAGGTTGTGTCCGAAACCGACGGAAGCTGGGTAAAGGGCAGCGTTCATCAGGCGGGTGAAACCGTTTCCGGCAAATACGGAAATGTAACCTTAAAGGCTAAATGGCTTGATAAAAGAGCGCTTGCCGCAAGCAAAGCTATGGTTGACTCCAAATTGTCGGAAATGGGTATCACGATTGAATCTGTTGATAAATGGACATATACATCAGATTATTCGGTAGATGTAGTTGAAGATCTTCATAAAATATATAATGCTGCCTGCTGCGTTTTAAATTCAAGAAGTGTTGTTGATACGTGGGCGGCAGGTTATCCGGTGTGGTTTTTCAAAGACGGCAACGATCAACCGGAATATGTTATGGATATTCAGGAAGAAATCGACTTGCTTGAATTTCTTATCAGCAGTATGCCCGATGATTTGAAGTACAAGGGTGTTGTGCTTAAGAATTATGATGAATTTCCGGCAAGCGCCGTTACCGTTAAAGACACCGGAAAAGTTTCTTACGACCCCGAAACCGGAATATTCACAATAAACGGTACATTCAGCAATGTTGTATCGGGAGGCAGCGGAGACTCGCGTCTGTTTGAAATTAACCTTCCCGGAGAATACAGCTCTGCCGCACTTGTCTATCAGTATATTGACGGCACGATTACGGAAACCAGTTCTTTACCTCTTGTCGATTTATGTATTGACCTTCAAGATGCAAGCGGAAGGCGTCCGGCGGGTGATAATCCTTTATTTCAAGCTTATGATTGGAATTTGCAGCAAACATCAACATTTTCCGTATTCACATCAACCGAAAACCCGTATAAAAAAGCAACATCTTATATATATTGGCGCATAAACGGCGAAACGGCTACATTTAATAATTTCAGGTTCAAGGTAAATGTCCTTGATGCAAGTGAAGTAAAAAGCGGCTATCCCAACAGCATTATGAGCGCTCTCAACCTTTCCGGCAGCCATTTCATCAGACCCGGATATAAAATAAAAGGTTGGGCTCCCGACCCTCTCCACTCCAATACAGACAGCAATTTGAATCCGTCGGTTCTTACGGGAGTTTCTTTACCTATCGACAGTCAGCTCATTATCGCCAATACAATATGGGAGCCTATATCATATGATATAGCGTTCGATTTAAAAGGCGGCTCCGGCTCAATGAGCAAAGTAAACGGAGTGAAATATGATAATGAGGTAACTCTTGCTTCATATTCAGGTACAAGAGACGGTTATACCTTCGCAGGTTGGGCAACATCGAACGGCGGTGCTGTTGTATACGCTGACAGTGCAACAGTTAAGAATCTTACCGAAACCGACGGTGCAACGGTAACGCTTTATGCGGTATGGACGGCGAAAGAATACACCATAACCTATATGGACAGTGACGGAAATGAGCTGAAAAAGGAGTATTATACCATCGAAAGCAGTATTGATTTGCTCAAACCCGCAAAAGAGGGATATACTTTCGGCACGCTTTGGACAGTAACAGCAAAGTCAGACGACGAAGACTTCTGGAATATAGAAAGTACATATGGTGCCGGAGCCAATATTACCAGAGCATACGGAAACGCAACCCTCACGATAGAGCGGACAGCGATAACCTACACAATCGCATATAATCTTAACGGCGGTACGGCAACTGGTAATAATCCGCAAAACTACACAATTGAAAGCAGCGATATAACTCTGAGCAATCCCACCAAAGCCGGATATACATTCCTCGGCTGGTCGGGAACCGGAATAACGGGAATCTCAACGAGCGTTACAATTGCCAAGGGAAGCACGGGCGATAAAACCTATACTGCCAACTGGGTAAAAACGGATATTGCTATCGGCGGAAATGAAACGGTCACTCTGATTGAAAATTCTGACCTGACAATCATAAGTGCAGCGGCTAAATCGGGTACAACCGTTCACGGAACAATAACGGTTACGAATGACGAAAAGGGTATTACCTACACTCCGACCGATATGACATGGAGCAGTGCGGATATATTCACCTTAACGCTGGAATATTCGGATGAATCCACCGTAACGCAGGATATAAAGATTTATCCGCAGACGAATGTACTGTATGAGGAAGCGTCCGGAACGCTTATTGATTCAACGGTGGAAAGCACATATTCAAGATGGGCAGATGCCGACGGAAATGCAAGCCCCGCAACAATAAGCGGAACTCCGACCGCAGGTAATGTATAC
>JAZRYD010000088.1:0-39990 GCA_045600535.1 Acutalibacteraceae bacterium
CATCAGTCACTTCGTGACAGCTTCCCCCAAGGGAAGCCGCTTCTCAGCCTTCCCCGTGGGGAAGGTGGCGGCGCAGCCGTCGGATGAGGCAGTGCGGAGCACCAAAGAGAATTAAGAATTGTCGTGCCGATTTTATATGGGTAATTTTTAAACTTTATACTTCTGAATAAATAACAAATATCAATTCGGAAGCGAAAAGTTATATTTTAGCAGTTATATAATGGGTACGGGTGAAACCCGTCATTAATTCCGAATCAACACGAATTTATCAGTTGAAAGTTAAATCCGAATTAAACAAATTCCACGGAGAAACATTAAAATCGGGCGAGGCATTAAATGAGAGCTTTTCATTTGTAACGGGGTGAAAAAATTCAAGTCGGTAAGCGAAGAGCGCAAGCTCTCCGGCACAGCCGCCGTATTTTCTGTCACCGTAAAGCGGAAAACCTCGGCTTGAAAACTGCACTCTTATCTGATGTGTTCTGCCCGTATGCAGCAGAATATCCGCAAGGCTGAAGCCGTCGGCTTCGGCTTTTATTTTATATTCGAGCGAAGCTTCTTTAACGCCGCTGCGTTTGCGGTCAACAACAAATGATTTATTTTTTACCTTATCTCTGAAAAGCAAATCCGTCATAATGCCGCATTTTTCGGCAGGTGAGCCTTTTATAATTGCGTAATAGCTTTTTTGAAAGCGGTTTTCGGTTATCTGTTTTGAAAGCTCCGCCGCCGAGCGTGAGCTTTTTGCAAAAACCATAACGCCCTCGGTTTCTCTGTCAAGACGGTGAACCGGAAATGCTTCTGCGTTTTTGCCGTTTTCCGCAAAATGAGAATTGAGCAGAGCTATCATATTTTCTCCGTTACCGAGCTGACTGAGTACGCCCTTCGGCTTTATGCAGACGATAATGCTTTTATCCTCAAAAAGAATATTCATTTGTTCAGCCTTGCACGCTTCTCACTGCGTCTGAGTGAAAATTTGATGTTATCAATAACGAGCCAGAGCTGACCCGCAAGGTTAGCCGGAGTTTCTCTCATTCCCGTGCGGAACCATTCCGAAAGGATTCCGACCATTGCATATTCATAGAAAGAAGCGATAAATTCGATATCTTCATCGGGAACGGTCATACCCTCGGCGTGATAGCTCACAAGGTCAACCATTATCGAGCTGCATGATTTATACATATAGCTCTCAAAATAATCATAGCTTCTCGAAGAACAGATATTGTTTATAACCTTCTTGTGATTATAGGCAATCGTGAGCATTTTTATAAAGCCCTCAACCCATGAACCGTAATGCTTATAATTATCAAGCATTTCGATAAGCTCTTTTTTGAAAATTTCTTCAAGCAGGTCATAGATATCGCTGTAATAGTAGTAAAATGTATTGCGATTGATGCTGCAGGCTTCAACAATATCTTTTATCGTGATTTTGTCAAAGGGCTTCTGAGAAAGCAGGTCAAGAAAGGTTTCGGAAATTATCGTTTTTGTATCCTTTTGCATTGTGTCACCCCGTTTAAAAATAATAACCCAAATTACACACTTAAATTATATCACAAAAAAATGCAAAATACAAGAAAAATCGCCGTGCGCCGTGAAACGGCAGATTCAACATATCAAAATGCAAATATTTAGTCAAATATCGTTGACTTTGGGGAATAATTATTGTATCATATATAGTATAAAATTATAATGAGGAAGTTTTGGATTATGATGAAGAACACCGAAAAAACAATGGAAAAAATCGTTGCATTATGCAAAAACAGAGGCTTTATTTTCCCGGGCAGCGACATATACGGAGGTCTTGCAAACACATGGGATTACGGTCCTCTCGGCACGAGAATGAAGAACAATGTCAAGGATTCATGGCGAAAAAGATTTATTCAGGAAAGAAAAAACAGCTTTGAGGTTGATGCCGATATTCTTATGCACCCGAGAGTATGGGAGGCAAGCGGTCATGTTGCCAGCTTCTCCGACCCTCTTCTTGACTGCAAGGAATGCAAAATGCGTCACAGAGCGGACAACCTTATTGACGATTTTGACCCCGATGCACACGCAGACGGAATGACGAAAGAGGAAATGTTTGACTATATCAAGGCTCATTCAATTCCCTGTCCCAACTGCGGAAAGCATAATTTTACCGATATAAGAGAATTTAACCTGATGTTCCAGACCTTCAGAGGTGTTACGAACAACAGCAAGAGCGTTATATATCTCCGTCCCGAGAACGCTCAGGGTGAATATGTTAATTTCCTGAATGTTCAGCGCACAATGAGAGCCAAGCTTCCGTTCTCAATCGGTCAGATAGGCAAGGCTTTCAGAAACGAAATCACCCCGGGCAACTTCACATTCAGAACAATTGAATTTGAGCAGATGGAATTCCAGACCTTCTGCAAAGAGGGAACGGATACCGACCTTTACGAATACTTCAAGGAATACGGCAGAAAGTATTTTGAAGACCTCGGCATAGCTCCGGAAAATCTCCGTTATCACGACCATGAGAAGCTTGCGCACTATGCAAAGGCAGCCTGCGATATAGAATTTCTCTTCCCGTTCGGCTGGGGCGAAATCAACGGCACTCACAACAGAACAAACTTTGACCTTACCAGACATCAGGAATACAGCGGTCAGAAAATGGATTATCTTGACCCCGATACCAACGAAAGATACATTCCGTTCATCATCGAATCAACCTACGGACTTGACAGAACCGTGCTTGCACTTCTCTGCGAAGCATATGACGAAGAGGTTATCGACGCGGAGAAGAACGATGTAAGAACCGTGCTTCATCTCAATCCCGCCGTTGCTCCGTTCAAAGCGGCTGTGCTTCCTCTTTCAAAGAAGCTTTCTCCCGATGCTCTCAAGGTTTATGAGATGCTTCAGAAGAAATTTATGGTTGAATTTGACGAAACAGGCTCAATCGGTAAGCGTTATCGCCGTGAGGACGAAATCGGAACACCGTTCTGCATCACCTTTGACTTTGATTCACTCGAAGATAACTGCGTAACCGTAAGAGAAAGAGACTCCATGCAGCAGGAAAGAATTTCGATTGATGCGCTTGAAGATTATATATCCTCACGCATTTCGTTCTGAGCGTATAAAATATAATGACTTTGTTTCAAAAGGAAGAAAGATAAATGAAAGTTAATTTCACCGAAACCGTGCTCAGAGACGCCAACCAGTCTCTGATTGCAACAAGAATGCCGTTTGAGGCTTTTGAACCCATACTTGAAACCATGGACAAAGCCGGATATTATTCACTTGAATGCTGGGGCGGAGCAACATTCGACTCCTGTCTGCGTTATCTCAACGAGGACCCGTGGGAGAGACTTCGCAAAATCAGAAAAGCCTGCCCGAATACAAAGCTCCAGATGCTTCTCAGAGGTCAGAATATTCTCGGCTATAAGCATTATCCCGATGATGTTGTCCGTCTTTTCGTAAAGAAGAGCGTTGAAAACGGAATTGATATAATCAGAATTTTCGATGCGCTCAACGATGTGAGAAATATAGAGGTTGCCGTTGACGAAACGCTCAAAAACGGCGCTCACGCTTCCGGCACAATCTGCTATACTCTCAGCCCCATTCATAACCTTGAAAACTATGTGAAGCTTGCAAAGAGCATTGAAGTACTCGGTGTTAACTCAATCTGCATCAAGGATATGGCGGGAATTATGAGCCCGAAGGAGGGCTATGAGCTTGTTAAGGCTCTTAAGGAAAATGTTAAGGTTCCCATCGTTGTTCACACGCATTCAACAACGGGTCTCGGCTTTATGACCCTGCTCAAATGCGTTGAAGCGGGAGCAGACGTTATTGATACCGCTATTTCCTGCTTCTCGGGCGGAACTTCTCAGCCTGCAACCGAAACAATGGTATATACACTTAAGCAGCTTGGTTACGATGTTCCCGTTGACCCGAATATCTGCAAGGACATCAACGATTTCTTCAAGCCCGTTCGTGCAAAGGCACTTCAGAGCGGACTGCTCAATCCCGTTGTTATGGGCACTCAGACCGATGCTCTTACCTATCAGATACCCGGAGGAATGCTTTCCAACCTTGTGGCTCAGCTTACCGCTCAGAATAAGCTTGATAAGCTTGACGAGGTTCTGCTTGAAACTCCGAGAGTCCGTGAAGACCTCGGCTATCCTCCGCTCGTTACTCCGATGAGCCAGATGGTAGGCGTTCAGGCAACGGCGAATGTTCTTGCGGGTGAAAGATATAAAAATATTTCAAAGGAAGTTAAGAGCTACATCAAGGGCGAATACGGAAAAGCCCCGGGCGAAGTAAGCAAAGAGCTTCAGAAGCTTGTTTTGGGTGATGAAGAACCCATTAAGGGCAGATATGCCGATACTCTTGAGCCCGGTGTTGAGGCTGCAAGAGCTTATCTCGGTGAAAGAGCCACCTGCGATGAAGATGTGCTTTCATATATTGCGTTCCCCACTCAGGCGGAGGCGTTCTTTGAAAAGCGTGATGCAAAGAAGAAAAACACCTTTGCATATGCGATAAAGAAAGTTGACTGAGGAGAGAAAGATGAATACTGATGCAATTGCCCTTGCGGCAAAAACCTATAATCCGGGTTCCGTGCTGGAAATTCCCGAGGCGCTGCTCATTTCGCTTATCGGCATTCTTGTTGTTATGCTTGAGCTTGCGCTCCTTGCGGGATTTATCCTCCTGATGGCAAAAATATTCAGCCTTTTTGCCAAAAAAGATGAAAAGGAAGCCGCTCCCGTTCCTGCGGCTGCTGCTCCGGCTGTTGTTCCTGCGCCTTCGGGAAATCCGCTTCCCGATAACAGCTCGGCAGGCAAGCTCGACCTTATTGAGGTTGACGAACCGACGGCGGCTGTTATTATGGCGATAGTGAGCGACAAGAGCGGAATACCGCTCAACAGACTCAATTTCAAGTCAATCAGGAAGACGGAGGATAAATAATTATGAAATATATCGTTACTCTTAACGGAAAAAACTATGAGGTTGAGGTTGAAGAAACCGATGCCGTTATAACTGCGGTTACCGATGCAGCACCCGTTGCTGCTGCCGCACCTGCACCTGCCGCTCCGGCAGCTCCCGCAGTACCTGCCGCCGCTCCCGTTCCCGCCGCTTCGGCAGACGGAACAAAGGTCAGCGCACCGATGCCCGGAACAATTCTTTCGGTCAGCGTTAATCAGGGTCAGGCAGTCAAAGCCGGAGAAGTTATAATGATTCTCGAAGCCATGAAAATGGAAAATGAAATTGTCGCTCCCTGCGACGGAACGGTCAGACAGCTTACCGTTCAGAAAGGCTCGACTGTTGAAACCGATGCCGTTCTTGCCGTTATCGGCTGAGGAGGGCAGTAATGAGTATATTAAGTATTTTATCGGGTCTGTGGGAAAGCTCCGGCTTTTCACAGCTCTTTACGGCGGACGGCTGGAAAAACCTTGTAATGATTGGCGTTGCGTTGGTTTTTCTTTTCCTTGCCATTCACCCAAAATTCAGATTTGAACCGCTTCTGCTTGTTCCGATTGCATTCGGCATTCTGCTTGCCAATATGCCCTCAACGGGACTTATGGCAGACCCTGCCGGACTTATGACGGAGCTTGAAGAAGGCGTTCAGCCGGCACATTGGTATGAGGACGGCGTTTTGCGGCTGATTTACGCAGGCGTTAAAAGCTCGATATTCCCATGCCTTATCTTCCTCGGTATCGGCGCAATGACCGATTTCGGCCCTCTGCTTGCAAACCCCATCAGCTTACTGCTCGGTGCGGCGGCACAGCTCGGAATTTATGTTGCGTTTCTTATAGCAATTTCAATCGGAAAGCTCACGGGCGGTGCAGTTGCGTTTACCGCAGGTGAAGCGGCGGCAATCGGTATCATCGGCGGAGCGGACGGCCCGACGGCGATATCCACCGCCTCAAAGCTTGCACCGCATCTGCTTGCTCCCATAGCCCTTGCCGCGTATTCATATATGGCGCTGATTCCGCTGATTCAGCCGCCGATTATGAAGCTTCTCACCACCAAAAAGGAAAGAGAAGTTGAGATGAAGCAGCTTCGCAAGGTCAGCAAGGTTGAAAAGATAATTTTCCCCGTTGTTGTTTTCATCATTGTTGCTCTGCTTATTCCCGATGCCGCTTCGCTTATTGGCTTCCTTATGCTCGGAAATCTCTTTAAGGAATGCGGAGTTACGGACAGACTCAGCGATACCGCTCAGAATTCTCTGACCAACATAGTTACGATTATGCTCGGCACAACAGTCGGAGCAACCGCAAACGGTCAGGACTTCATTCAGGTTAAAACTCTGCTTATCGTTGTGCTCGGACTTGTTGCGTTCAGCTTCTCAACCGCAGGCGGCGTTCTGCTCGGAAAGCTTCTCTATCTTGTAACGGGCGGAAAGATAAATCCGCTCATCGGCGCGGCAGGCGTTTCCGCAGTTCCGATGGCAGCCCGTGTTGCACAGGTTGAGGGCAGAAAATATAACCCGAAAAACTTCCTGCTTATGCACGCAATGGGTCCGAATGTTGCGGGCGTTATCGGTTCAGCCGTCGCCGCAGGATTTATGCTTCTGATGTTCAATCATTAAAAATTTCCACCGTTTATGCGTTCGGCATAAACGGTGGATTTTGCTTTTATTATTTGTTTTTTCTCATCTGAGCCAAGTCACGGTAATTGATAAGCTTGATTCCGTGAGCCTCAATGTGCTGTTTTGTCTGCGGGTCTTTCATAACCTTATATTCCCAGGTTCTGCGATACCATACGCTTGAGGTGCCCTTTAAATCCTCGGTTTCAATGCAGGGGTGAAGATAGGTTTCGGTTACGCCATCGGGCATATTTGCATAGAGGTCATAAAGATATTCTTTGAAATCTTCATAGCTGTTTTCCTGCGGAGCAGCCCATTCATTCGGAAGCAGATAATCGGGAATTGCAACGCCGAGCTGATTGGTAAAGCCTACTACCTTTGAGAATACGCCCTCAATCATTTCCTTGTCGATTTTTATATCAAGCATTGTGTTGCTGAACTGTTCTTCGGTAAACTTTGCGGGGAAGCGGAACGGAAGTCCCATCTGACCGGCGATGCCGAGAGTAAGCTCAAGAAGCTCAAATCTGCCGGTTTCAATTCCGTAAAGTGAACCCATATGGTTATCGAGATGAGAGGGATTAACAACGCCGAGAGCACGGCAGCGGGCAATCTGAGCAAGAATTTCACCTTTCAGCTCTTCAAGGTCGGCGTGCTTTTCAACATCAACACTCTCATGCCACATATAGCCCTCTTCGTCACGCAGGGAAGCAGTTTTGTCTGCCGAAACGGGGGCCCAGCGATAATCGCCCCATTCGCTTGTGAGGGTGAGGTGAACGCCGATTGCAAGCTCGGGGTGCTTTGCGGCAAAACGGCAGGCCTCGGGAGCCCAGCCGCAGGGAGTCATAATCGTTGAAGAGGTCAGAGCGCTGTTCGGGTCGGTGAGCAAATCCATAACTCCGAGGTTTGCACCTTTGCACATTCCGAAATCATCGGCATTGATAATGAGGTATCTGTCCATAATTTTCTTCCTTCCTTATTTGAAAATATCATAGGATATTCTGTCTGAAAATTTATCCGCATCAAACTCTTTTCCGAAAATGACGGATTTTTTAACCTGCTTTTTGCCCTTGATAAAATCGGGTCTGCCGGGGCAGAACGGATAAAATCCGAGAACGCCGAAAATATACCATATTGCCATTGTGCCGTTATCCTCGTCGCCGGGGAAGCCGTCGTCCTCATATGAAAATGCTTCATTACAGAGCTTTTCGACCCAATAGGCGGTTTTTTCGGTTTCACCGAGTTCGGAATATATATAAGGTATATGGAAGCTCGGCTGATTTGAAATGGCGCATTGACCGAAATCAACTGCCGCCATTTCGGTAATCTCGTGAATTTCACAGCCGTAGCCTACTATTTCATAATCGGGCTCAGCCGCAAAAAGCTCGTCGATTTTGGAAATCAGCTTATCTTTTCCGCCGTAAAGAGCGGCAAGACCGTTCATATCGTGCGGCACGGCGAATGAATTCTGCCATGCGCTTCCCTCGGTATAATCTCTGCCCCAGCCGATGGGGGAGAAATCGGAACGGAAAGCGCCGTTTTTATTCTTCGGGCGCATAAAGCCCGTTTCGGGGTCAAAGATATTTTTATAATTTTCCGCACGCAGACGGTATTCCTTTTCAATATCGGTTCTGCCGAGAAGCTTTGCAATTTCGGCTATGCACCAGTCACCGTAAGCGGCGTCCTGAGTGAGATTAACCGATTCTCTTTCCTCATCGAACGGAACATAACCGAGCTTGCAGTAGCTTTCTGCACCGTTTCTGCCGAAGCGCTTATCGGGAGAATCAACGGTTGAATGCTTGAGCATACCCTCAAGAGCCGTTTCAAGGTCGGCTTTTTCGATAAATCCCTTTACGGCGGCATCGCAGATAACCGCATCAATCAGGGTGCTGGGCATACAGCCGTGTTCGCCGATTGAAAGCCACCTCGGAAGCCAGCCGCATTCTCTGTATTCATTGATGAATGCCTTAACCATATCACGAAGCTCGCCCTTTGCAACTATTGAAAAGAACGGGTAAACCGTGCGGTAGGTATCCCAGAAGCCGTTATCGGTATAGCGCGCACCGGAATGAATTTTACCGTCGTGCGGGCAGTAGTGTATTTCGTTTCCGTCGGCATCAAGCTCGGAGCATTTGTGCGGATAGAGGAATGCGCGGTACATACACGAATAAAATGTTTTAAGCTGATTTTCGTTTTCGGCTTCGATTTCAATGCGTGAAAGATAACTTTCCCATATCTTTTCCGCATTGTTTTTTATTTTTTCAAAGGAACGGCTTCCGATTTCTCTTTCAAGATTTATTTCCGCCTGTTCAAATGAAACATATGAAGCGGCAACGGAAATTTCCGTTTCGGAATTTTTGAGTGCAATATGAATTGCCGCGGTTTCTCCGCTTATTTCAGAACCGTTTTCGGCATCATTATCGCCGCTTTGAACCTTGATTTTATCAGAATCCACCGAGTTTTCGGGGAAAGAAACAACAACATATTCGCAGAAATCAACCGCTTCACCGCCGGAGTGGTTGTCCGTTTTTATATAGAGCCTGTTTTTATCGGCTTTAAATTCGTAGGAATAATTTCCGCTTACGGGCAGAGCGGAAAAATAATTTTCGCCTTTGACGTCAAAGGTTACACGGAACACGGCGCACCTTTCCGCGGGAGCAAGCTCAATTGTCGAGCGGGTGCGCAGAAGTCTGTATTTGAGATAATAGGGCTTTAATTCCGTGTCCTGCGGACGAAAGCCCGACCATCTGTCCTCACCGTCAAGCTTTAAGGGCGTTATCTGCGGAAGAAAAACAACTGCGCCGTAATCGGCTATCCACGGTGACGGCTGATGTGTAAGGCGTATTCCCTCAAGCGAACGGTTTTCGGGGTGGTAATACCATCTGATATTTCCGTCACTTGTCTGCGGACAGAATGCCGTCATTCCGAACGGAAGCTGAACGAGCGGGAGCGTATTGCCGTTACTGAAACGGTGAACGGAGCGGCTTCCCTGCTTCGTATTAACAAGGTCGCAGTATTTCATATTCAAATCTCCTTTGAGGACAAAATGTTGATTAAATTTGAAAAGCCGTAATACCTGCTTTTCTTTATGCGGGAGCTTAAAAACGCCGTGTTATCGGCGGAATTTTCGATTTCCCGCGAATATCTCTGCATTATTCTTATGCGCTTATGTTTATCGGGTTCGGAAACGCAGAGAGCTTTTATAACCGTAAATGCCGCAGCGCAAAACCTGATTTTTCCGCTCAGGTCGCCGTCATAGGCGGCAAGAATGAGATAACGGAAAATGAAATATACCGCCAGATTTTCAAGCTCGGATTTATCGGGATAATCGCCGTCAAGTCTTGCGGAAATCAGAATGCTTTTCCATTCGTGGTCAAGCATTTCGGCTTCAAGATGGTCTGAAATATATTTTTTCAGAGCCTTTTTTGCCGCAGACGGGCGGTGTTCGGGAAAACCGCCGTTTTCCTTAAAATCGGAAAGTACCTTTTCGGCGCCGTAATATTCACCGTGCTTTATGTATCGGTCAAGCTTTTCGCAGAGCAGCAGAGCATCTGCAAAATTTGCCTCAACGCTTCGGCTTCTGTTCTGAATGATTTCGATTATACGGCTTCGTATTTTCAGAAGGAGCAGATAAAGCTCCGAATCAAAATCCGACGGAACGAAATTTTCTCCGTTTTCCCGGGTGATAAATTTTATCGGCTCGGAGTGATGCATTATTATCCTTGCCGCTTCGGGGCAGGAGAGTGAAAGACCCGTTTCGCTTCTTGAGCCGAAATATGCGGTGTGACGTGGAAAACGGGTGCAGGTTTCGCAGAGTGAAGCCTTGCCGAGCTTTTCATACATTTCGCAAAGACCGTTTTCAAGCAAAAACGGGCATCTGCCGTTGACCGATTTGAAAATCAGGTCGCCTTCGGCATCGGTGCACATTACTCTGCGGAGCTTTTCACCGAAGTCTCCGCCGACTGCGGAATATCTTTCGGCGCTTTTGCCGTCAACAACTATCTCCCAGCCTGCGCAGCAGGTGTCGGGACAGCGGTCGGCAATGCAGACAAATTCTTTATAGTAATCGGGAAAAGTATTTTTCATAAAAGTTTTTTTAATATTCTTGCGGCAGCGGCAACGGGCAGACCGACGATATTGAAATAATCGCCCTCTATGCTTTCAACAAGGGTACAGCCTCTGCCCTGAATGCCGTATGCACCCGCCTTATCCATAGGCTCACCCGTGGCAACATAATCCGCAATTTCCTTTTCGGAAAGAGGATAAAATCTTACCTTGCTTTCCTTGTGGAAAATTTCGGCCTTTCCGCCGCAGACGATGCACACTCCCGTTATAACCTTATGCTCTTTGCCCGAGAGCATAGCCAGCATTTCGGCGGCATTTTCTTTGCTGTGCGGTTTTCCGAGAATTTTGCCGTCGGCAACAACAATCGTATCGGCGCCGATAACTATATCATCGGGATAATTTTTTGCTGCTTCAAACGCTTTTTTTGAGGCCGTCATTTCGGCGGCATCGGCAGGAGCGGTTCCGTCGGGAACGCTTTCGTCAACATCGGCGGCGCAAACCTCAAATTCAAAGCCTGCCGTTGAAAGAAGCTCTCTGCGGCGCGGAGAAGCGGAAGCTAAAATTATTTTTTTCATTCCTTATTTTCCTCTGCGAAGCATTTCGGCAACTCTCATAACAAGCGCCTGGGTTTTGCCGTCTCTTATTTCACCGTTCATAACCATTTCAACGGCTTCGGCAATCGGGATTTTTTCAACCTCGAGGAATTCATCATCATCAGGGTGCATTTGTGTGGCTTTAAGTCCCTTTGCGGCATAGAGGTGAATTATTTCTCCGCAGTATCCGGGTGACGGATAGAATTTTCCGAAATCAAAATATTCTTCGGCAACCGTTCCCGTTTCCTCTTCAAGCTCACGCTTTCCGGCTTCAAACGGGTCTTCTCCGAGCTCCAGCTTGCCTGCCGGAAGCTCAAGAATTACTTCTGAATAGGGATATCTGAACTGACGGACGAAAATAAGCTCGCCGTTATCGGTTATCGGAGCTATGCAGACTCCGCCGTTATGTTCAACAACCTCACGAATGCAGGCATCGCCCGTCGGAAGAAGTGCATCGTCACAGCGAACTCTGATTATTCTGCCTTTATACACATAATTTTTGTTTACCGTTTTTTCTGTAAGATTCATAGTTTACTCCCGATTGATTATTTTGTTCTGCCGAGGAAGGTGAGAACCGATGAAACGGTTATTCCCGCGGCAAGGAATATAACGGCTGCCGTGCCGCTGAAGAAATCGGCGCTGTTTGTGCAGTAAAGTGCGGCGCTGAGCACAAATCCGAGTGTGCTGAATATCACCTGAAGCACATTGCCGAGCTTGGATTTTGATGCCATATTGCAGGAGGAGGCAACCGCACGCAGCATTGAATATGCCGTGCCGTCGTGAACTATTCCCGCAGGGAGCTTATCGCTCACGGCATCGCGGCGCCTTTTGAAGAGCTTGCCGGCAACGGAGGAAAGCACTCTGAAATTCTCCTGCGGCAGACCGAAGCTTGAAGCAATAAGCTCTTCGGTAACGTTAACATCGTTGGTTCTGACAAGCATCTGTATTCCGTTGCTTTCGAGAATGCGCAGATAGGATTCGAGATTCATATCAACGGCATAGCTCACAACGAACATTGCCGCAATTTTTTCCGCAACGGCAAGATAGATTATCTTTCTGCCGGAGTGGGCATATTTATCCTCAACCGCCTTATCGGGAACATCTATATTGTGGTGAATAAGCATATTGCGGTTTCCGAGAAGCACCTTCTGGTTGTGTATCCTTGCGGAAATGCCGAGCTTATCTTCATAATTCAGTTCCTTAACGGGGGGCAGAATATCCTGTCTGCCGCTGATGACCTGCTCAAAGCATTCACGAAGCGGGCCGCCCGATTTTATAACGAGAGCCGCGGCATAAAGCAGAACATCGTCAATGCGGATATTTTTGAAGTCCTTCATTCCGTGCATTGTGCATTGTGAACGGCTGAATATATCCGCAGAATCCATAATCACGGCGTTTGCCGCCTGAATTTTTTCGGCTTCGTCAAGGCTTACTATCATTGTGCCTGCCTTGTTAAGTCCGATATTGGTAAAGCCCATTATAAACGAGGGAATAAATGAGGTGAAAACGGGAGCACAGATGCAGAAGCTTCCGGCAAGAGCCGAAACTGCCGTAACGGCGTTCTTTGTGAATATTCCCGCAAGCGCGGCAACTATAACGCTTGCCGCCGCCGAAAACGGCAGCATAACTTTTGCAAGATTGCTTCCTCTTTTTTCCGAAACGGAATTTCTGATGAAATCGGACGGAAAAGCAAGCTTTGAGGAATAGAGCAGGTCGGCATTACCCATCATAAGGCCTCTGCCGAGCTCAAATATTTCGGCTTCGTTTTCAAGAGAATGCACCGCATACATATTATGCTCATATTTGAAAGCGCATACTTCAAAGTTGCCGAGGGTTCTTTCGGCATCAAGCACATCGGAGGCTTTTGAGAGAATGAGCGAAAAGCCTGCGGCGGCGGTGAATATCGGGAAATATTCGCCGTTTGAGAATATGCAGACGGCTATATTCTGAATGAATGCGATTGCGATTGCGAGCGACACGGCGGAATCGCAGTTTGCCCTGCCGCCGATAATATCGGAGAAGCCGCCGAGAAACTTTTTGCCGTAAATTACCGCCGAAACGGCAAGCAGAACGGCATTTATTATATAGAATACCAAAGAACCTTTTGCAAAAATCTCCGTTTCGATTGAGAGCTTTTCGGTTATTGACGGCAAAAGATTAACTATAATAAGTATTATTTCAAGAACGCCGGAGACAATAAGGCTTTTAACGGCTTTTGAAGCCCTGCGGGTGAGTCTCGTGTGCATTTCGGCGCGCTCATCGGGGTTGGTGTATTCGATACCTACCGCTTTATTTTCGATTTTTTCTTCAAGCTCCAGCCTGCGTGCGGCTTTTCTGCGTGCTTTTTCCTCGCGGGCAACCTCATCGGGAGAAGCGCTGAATTCACCTTCAAATTCGCTGTCTAAATCAATGCTGTCCGCAAGCGTGAAGCTTGCGGCTTTCTTGCGCCGCTTTTCCCAAAGTGTTTCCTCAACATCGTCCTCACTCGACTGCTCGGGAAGAGTTTCTTCGGGAATATTGTCAAAACCGGAGAGCGTTATCTGACCGTCAACATCATCGCTTTTCGGCTGGAAATCGGCAGAGGTATCGGCGTTCCTCATAACACGGGTTCTCTCGTCATCAAGCTCTTTTGCCTTTTCTGCGGCAAGAACCTTCGGCATCGGGTCAAGCCCCGCTTCCGACGGCTCTGAGCCTTTTTCAACAAGAATACCCGATTTTTCTATCGGACCTGTCGGCTCAACATCTATTTCGGCGGTGTCCGCAACCGTAATTTTTCTGAAAAATCTTGTGCGGTATTCGCTTTCGGCAATGTGAGGATTATCTTCCCCGCTCTTTTTTCCGAATATTTTTTCAACCGATTCCGAAGCGTCTTCAAAAAGCTTTATATCCGAATTTGTACGAACCGCTTCCTCGGGTTCGGTTTCGGTCTGCGGAGCGGATTCGTCCTCGGGAATTATAACAGTTTCTATTTCAAAATCCGAGATATCGAAATCATCTTCGGATTTTTCGGAAAAGAATTTTTCCTGGCCCTCCACCTCGGCTTCGCTTTCGCCCGATGAAATATCCTGCATTTCGGGCACGGTGTCGGCTTCAAGCGGTTTTACGGTGAAAATTCCCGTATCAAATTCACGGCTGAGTATTCTTTCAAAATCCTCGGCAGGGGTCAGAACCTCTTTTTTCGGCGGAATGTATTCTTCGCCGTTTGACTGCGCGATAAGGCGGTCAATATCCTCAACCGACCATTCCTTTGAGGGAGTGCCCGTTTCGATTTTTTCCGCTTCGCGCAAATCACGAACCTGTTCGAGAATGCTGTCAATATCATCTGAGGAATAATTCTTCTTTATAAAATCGCTCAAGCTGTTCACCTCTTTTTCGCTATTTCGTACATAAGTATGCCTGCCGCAACGGAGGCGTTAAGTGAATTTATTTTTCCTTTCATCGGCAGAGAGACGATAAAATCGCATTTTTCTTTAACCAGACGGCTGATGCCCTTTCCCTCGGAGCCGACGATGAGAGCAACGCTGCCCGAATAATCCTGTTCGTCCCAGCGCTTGCCGTCCATATCCGCACCGTAAACCCAGAAGCCTTTTTCCTTGAGCTCATCAAGAGCGGAGGCAAGATTTGAAACTCTTGCAACCGGAACATATTCTATCGCTCCTGCGGAAACCTTGCCTACGGCATAGGTGAGTGCAACGCCTCTGCGTTTGGGAATTATTATTCCGTGCGCTCCGCAGGCATCGGCGGTTCTGATGATTGCACCGAGATTGTGGGGGTCTTCTATTTCGTCGCATACTATCACAAACGGCGGTTCACCCTTTGAACGGGCGTTTTCGAGGATATCCTCTATGGAAGCATATTCGTGAACGGAAGCCCACGCCGCAATGCCCTGGTGATTTTCGCCGCCGCAAAGCTTATCAAGCTTTCTGCGGTCAACCTCCTTGACAACTGTTCCTCTGTCACGGCACTTTGAAATCAGCGGACCTACCGAACCGCCTCTTTCGCCCTTTGCAACAAGCAGACTGTCAATTGTTCTGCCGCTTTTGATTGCTTCGGCGACTGCGTTTCTGCCGATTATGAGTCCTTCGTGTTCATTCTGTATCTCCATAAAGGATTACCGTCCTTGTCGTAAAATGTCTATAATCAATTTATTATATCATAAAAAAATAAAAATAAACAGTAAAAATAAAAATTTTGCGAAAAATTTATATCTTTACCAAAGCCGTATATTCCGTAATTCGACCTGTTTCACGGTGTATTCTGATTTAAAATTATCATATACAACGCTGAAAGGAATTGAATCAATGGAAAACATAAAATCGCTCGGTCAGGAGGATAACCTGGACAGGCTGTGGGACAGGGGAGTGAGCATACTTTTTTACAGTATCTGCTTCGTGAGCGGATTTATATTATCGGGGGCAAGACTTTTTTCGGTTCATGTTCCGCTGAGTACGGGCCTTGCGGCGGCGTGCCCGGGGGCGGCTTTTATTGCGGCGGCAGCCGGAGCGGCGCTCGGAGGCTTTCTGCGGCTTTCGGGTGCGGAGCTGATAAACGCCGTTGTGCCGCTTATCGGGGCGGCGGGACTGAAATTTTTCTTTGAAAAAACCGGCTATAAGCCGAAAAGCAGAGCCGCGCTTCCGCTTTGCGTTCTGCTGCTTACGTTTCTGTGTTCAACGGTGACGGTTTTCACGGGTGAGCCGTCGCTCAACGCGGTGCTTTTGTGCCTGTGTTCATCGAGTCTCACGGCGGCTTCGGTAACTTTTTATTCGGGAACGGCAGGCTGCATAAGGGGGAAAAGAAGCCCTTATATGCTTGATGACCACGACCTTGTGTGCATAACGGTGAGCCTTTGTTCGCTGCTTCTCGGTTCATCGGAAATAAGCTTTGCGGGCTTTAGACCTGCCGGACTTTTTGCGGCGTTTGTAACCGTTACCGCCGCCTATCTTTTCGGGCAGTCGGGCGGAAGCGTTGCGGGAATAGTTATGGGAGTGGGGAGCGCAGTCGGAGGAACGAGTGCGGCGCTGGCGCTCAGCCTCGGGATATGCGGACTTTTAGGAGGAATTTTTTCAAAATTCGGCAGATTTGCGGGTGCGGCGGTGTTTTCCTTAACTGCGGGAATAACTGCGCTGATTGATTCCTCCGCGGAGGGAATAGCCGTTTTTGCTCAGGCGGCAGCGGCGGCGCTGATTTTTGTTCTGATACCCGGTAAACAGCTTGCCAAGGTAAAAGGCAGAATAAAGAATCCCGGGGCAGGCAGAATGAAAGCCGAGTTTACTGCGGCAGGTGAACGCCTCAAAGATGCGGCGAATGCACTCGGCTCGGTTTCCTCTTGTGTTGCCTCTGTTTCAAACGGCATCGGCGCAATGTCACCGGCAACGGATATGCTTGTGTGCATGAGGGTTCGGGAAAGGGTCTGTTCCTCTTGCAGACTGAAAGATACATTTTGCCCCGAGAACGGCGATTTTGAGCAGATAACCGAAAAATTATCAAAGGGCGAGGAGATAAGTGCGGTTGATTTTTCACTTGATTTCAATTCAAAATGTCCGAGCGTTCCGCGCCTTGCCGACAATTTCAACCGCATATATTCCGGCAGAAAGGCGCTCAATGCGCTTCAGGCAAATTCGGCAAGAAACCGTGAGCTTGCCTGCGGTCAGTTTGATTGGATGGCAGAACTTCTCCGAGAGCTTTCGGCGCAGACAAGAGAGGGTGCAACATTTCTTTTTGAAAAGGAAAAAACCGCGGCAAGAGTGCTGACCGACTGCGGATTTGAGCTTGTTTCGGTGAAGTGCCTCTGTCCGCCGTCAGGTGCACTGAGAATAGAATGTACCGTTAAAAGCATACCCGTCGGAGTGAGCCTTTCACGCCTTACCGCCGAGCTTTCGAGAGAGGTCGGAGCAGAGCTTATGCCGCCTAAAATAAGAGAAATCAGGCAGAATAAGGAGCTTGTTTTTCTCAGAAAAGAATTATTCAGAGTGACCGTCGGAACGGCAAGGGCAAGCTGTTCGGGGCAGAAATTCTGCGGCGATTATTACGAATATTTCCGCACGGAAAATTCAGCCTATATCGTGCTCAGCGACGGAATGGGAACGGGCGGCAGAGCGGCAGTTGATTCTACGATGACTGTTGAGCTTTTTTCAAGAATGTTAAAGGCGGGCTTAAGTGCGGATACGGCGCTGAGCATAACAAATTCAGCCCTTGCAGTCAAATCCGACGATGAATCGGTTTCAACCCTCGATATGGCGAAAATCGACCTGTTTACGGGTTCTGCAATGATATTCAAAGCCGGAGCGGCGGCATCGTATCACACATTTTCGGGCAGAGTGAGAACGGTTGAAATTCCGTCAACTCCGCTCGGAATACTCAGCAAGGCAAAATTCAGCAAATATGAGTTCAGATTAAAGGGCGGTGATATTGTTGTGTTGGTCAGCGACGGCGTTCTCGGCAGCGGAACGGGGTGGATAACCGATGAAATCAGAGCCGCCGACGGTGTTTCCGACCCGCAGGCTTTTTCGGAGCTTATTTTAAACACTGCAATAAGCAAATGCGGCAAGGCATATGACGATATGACCGTGGTTACGGTGCTGGCGGAAGAAATTTGAAAAACGGTTCTTTAAGGACGTTGAGTATCATATAATTTATAAAAAATTTGCGGCGAAAAGCCGACGGAATGGTGGTTTAAAATGAAAATATATAAGCCTGAAGGTCAGATAATAGCAACGGAAGAAAACAAAAGATTTTTATCGGGTCAATCGGGAATCAGGGAAGCCTGCTATTCGGGCGCGGTGCTTGAGGGCAGAGTTACAAGGTGCGACAGCGAGCATAATCTCCATGTTGACCTCGGCTGTATGGCAGGCGTAATCCCGAGATGTGAGGGGGCAATCGGAATTGATGACGGCACGGTGCGTGACATCGCTCTGATTTCCAGAGTAAATAAGCCCGTTGCCTTTACGGTAACGGGTTTTGAAAAGGACGCAGACGGAAAGGAATTTGCTCTGCTGAGCAGGAAAAAGGTTCAGCAGGCGTGCTCGGGAGAATATGTTTCCGGACTTAAACCCGGAGACGTTATCCCCGCAAGCGTAACGCATATTGAGGGCTTCGGGGTATTCTGCGATATAGGTGCGGGAATAAATGCGCTTATGCCGATTGACAGCATTTCCGTTTCACGGATTCCGCACCCGTCGGCAAGATTTGTTCCCGGGCAAAAGATATTTGCAGTGGTAAAGAGTATTGATGAATCCGGCAGACTCACTCTCAGTCATCGCGAATTGCTCGGAACATGGGAACAGAACGCCTCTGCGGTGAGCATCGGTGAAACCGTGCCCGGCATAGTGCGTTCTGTTGAAAAATACGGTATTTTCGTGGAGCTTGCTCCTAACCTTGCCGGGCTTGCCGAATATTCGGAGGGCGTGGAAATCGGAAGCCATGCAGGGGTTTATGTAAAGAGTATAATTCCGTCAAAGATGAAAATAAAGCTTATTATCGTTGATTCGTTTATGGCGGATTATCCCGTTGACCCGCCAGGATATTTCATCACCTCGGGTCATATTGACCGCTGGGTATATTCGCCTGCCGAGAGCGAAAGGGTAATTGAAAGCGTGTTTACGGAAGCTGACTGATTATTCTTCCTCCGCCGAGGACGGTATCACCATTATAAATAACTGCGCTCTGCCCCGGTGTTACCGAACGCCGGGGTTCATCGAATTTGACCGAAAAACCGTTTTCGCCGTCGGGAATTATCAGCGCGGGTGCTTCCTTTGCACGGAATCTGATTTTGACCTCCGCTCTGAACGGCTCACGGGGTATATCGTTTATCCAGCTTGCACGGTCGGCAACAAGTCCGCCGCTGTATTGGCTGCCGTTTTCGCCGACCGTAACGGTGTTGTCGGCGGCGCTCAGAGAAGTGACGAACATCGGTTTCCCGAATGCGCCGAGTCCTTTTCGCTGACCGATTGTATAATTGATTATGCCGCTGTGAGTGCCGAGAATATTTCCGTCTTTATCAATGATATTCCCTTTCGGAGAGGTTATTCCGAGCGAGGCAAGATAAGCCGAATAATCGTTATCGGGAACAAAGCAGATTTCCTGGCTGTCGTGCTTATCGGCAACGGGAATGCCCGCCCCTGCGGCAAGCTCACGGATTTCGGCTTTATCCGTTCCGGCAAGCGGAAAAATTATTTTTGAAAGGCGGTCTTGGTCAAGCCTGAAAAGAAAATAGCTCTGGTCCTTCGGACTGTCCGCCTTTTTGAGAAGATATTTCCCGTTTTCGCATACCGTTGAGGCATAGTGACCCGTTGCGAGAGCGTCACACCCGTTTTCAAGCGCAAAATCAAGCATTTTACCGAATTTTATAAGCCTGTTGCATTCAACGCAGGGATTCGGCGTTCTGCCCGAAACATATTCGGCGGCGAAAGGTTCTATTATATTTTTTTTGAAAAAATCTCTTAAATCAATAATTTTGTGTTCGATTCCGAGAGCTTCGGCAACCGCACGGGCATCGGCAAGCTCTTTTTCGCCGTTATTAAGGCGCAGAGTTATTCCCAAAACCTCGTTTCCCTGTTCTTTCAGAAGATAAGCGGCAGCAGCACTGTCAACTCCTCCGCTTATGCCGATTGCGACTTTTTTCATAATTATCACCGAAAACATTCTACCATATTCCGCGTTACAAGCCAATACTTTTGAAAAATTTTTTAAAAAAGGAAAAAAAGCCTTGCAGAAACGGGAAAAAAGAGATATAATAAACATAGTAAATTGCGGTATTACGCATTTTTTGAGAAAGGTTTATTGGATTATGGCAGCAGACTTGCATTGTCATACCAGGCTTTCCGACAGCTCAATGGGTATTGATGACCTTATTGTGCTTGCCCAGAGGCGTGGAATTGACACAATAGCGATTACCGACCGTGACTGTCTTGCGGGAACGGTAAGAGGAAAAATAATAGGTGAGCGCAGAGGAATAAATGTTATTCCCGGCGTTGAAATATCGGCTTACGATTCAAAGAGGGGCAGATATGCGGATATAATCTGCTATATGAGCGACAGTCCGGACAGGCTTGAGGGACTTTGCCACCGTAATGTTGTGGCAAGAAAAAGGGCAAGCCAGATGATGACTCTGAAAATCGCCCGAAAGTACCCGATAACTCCCGAGCTTGTGCTGAAATGCGCCGCAGGTTCAACGGCGGTTTTTGAGCAGCATATTATGCACGCACTTATGGAGTGCGGACTTACGGATAAAATTTACGGCGGGCTGTATGAGGAGCTTTTCTCACCCGACAGTCCCGAGAACATACTTGTTAAAGCGAATTACCCCGAGCCGTCTGAGGTTGTTGCGGCAATCCACGAGGCAGGCGGAATAGCGGTGCTTTCCCACCCGGGAAAATATGACAGCTTCGAGCTGCTTGACGAGCTTATTGCCGAAGGCCTTGACGGCGTTGAGGTTTGGCACCCGTCAAATACCGAACAGCAGCAGGAAGAGCTTCTTGCCAAGGCGAAGAAGGCTGGACTGCTTACTCTCGGCGGAACGGAATTCAGAGGAATGTATTCCGAGAAGCCAATGTCCGTCGGCGAGTATTCAACTCCCGATGCGGCACTGAAAGCGCTTAATTCATATAAAACAAAAATGAAAAAGCGTATGGCAAAAGAGAACAGCAAATAATAAAGGCGGCGTTAATCACGCCGCCTTTTGCCGTTTCGAGAAGCTCAGTTATCCGTCAATATTTCCGTGCGGTAATTTTCAAGCCATTCTCCGGTAATATAATTTCTTGCTCTGAGCAGAATTTTATCGGGATAAACCTCCATTGCCATTCCGAGACCGCCGTTTTCGGTTTTGGCTGCGCTCGGAAGATTAACGCATATGAGATTTTTGCAGAATGTCTTATCTGTGCTGTATTCGGAATAGCTGCGGTGCAGATGACCGTTTATGAAAAATACGGGTTTGCCGTAATCCGGAACATATTTTCTGAAAATTGCTTCAAGCTTTTCGGACTGAGCACCCACGCCGTAATGTTTTTCGGCTTCGGGATTATAAAAACAGTTGTTTGAATTATAAAGCGGCTGATGGCAAACAATAAAAACGGGTTTGTCGGTTTTCATCGCTTTTAACAGCTCGCTTTCAAACCATTGAAGCTGTTCATCGGAAATTTCGGCTTCAAGACTGAGCATATCCTCGGAGCCGAGAACGATAAATGTAAAGCCGCTAACGCTTGACGAATAATAGGTTTTATCGGTTTCGATTCCGCAGAATGCGGCAAAATCGCAGAAATAGTCTTTTGCTTCATCATAGGTGTCGCAGGCTCTCACATCATGATTTCCGGCGGCGGGAATAACGGCATGAATTTTGTTGAACGTACCCATTGACCATTCAAGCATACGGTATTCCTTAGGGTCGGAGGCGTTTGAAATATCGCCTGCAATAACAAGAGCATCGGGAATATTCTCCGTGTGTGAAATTCCGCAGAGAAGCTTCCTGAGAAGTGCGCTTCTTTCATTAAAAAGCTCGGAGCTTGAATGAGTGTCGCTTATCAGAGCAACATTCAGAAGAATGCTTTCTTCGTCCGATACGGAATATTTTTCATCGCCGAACCAAACCGACTCGGGTATGAAAGAAAGCGCAGACGATAAGGCAATAACGCCAGCCATAAAAAATGAAAATAATTTTTCAAAGAACATAATGACACCTCTTTTTTAAAAATATATCATTGATTACCGAAAATATCAAGATAATAATTCCACGATATATTTTCAAGAAATTAACAATAATAAAGCCCCGAATGCGTGCAACAATAATAAGGCAAACGCAAGAAAACACAGCAAAGGGGTGTAAAGAAAATGTCAAAGAACAACGCAGCAGTTCCTCAGGCAAGAGATGCTCTTGATAAGTTCAAGATGGAAGCCGCAAAAGAGGTAGGCGTTAACCTTAAGAACGGTTACAACGGTGACCTTTCTTCCAAGGAAGCAGGTTCAGTCGGCGGCCAGATGGTCAATGACATATGACCCGTACAACTTTCGTAATCAGTACCCGTTACGGCGGCAGCTTTTTCGCCGTGTACCATATCATCGCAAGCCGTTTTATCCTCATGATTCTGAGCCGTATTCTCTTGTTTATCAAGGGATTTACGGCTTCTTCTTTTAAGTTTTTCGATATATTGCTCGGTCACTTCACCCGTAAAAATCTTAATGCTTATCTGAGCGGTTGTTTCATCAATCGGTGTAACAAAAATCTTATCAACAAATGTGTTGACAAAATTTATATTTATGGCTTCTTTGTTCGCAATGGTTTCGGCTCTTTGAAGAACGGTTCTGATTTCATTCATCTGCTTTTTAAATTCCTCGCTTGAAATAAATTTGCTTTCAAGCTCGATAATTTCATTTTCAGCATCAAGCTGTTCACGGTTACAGTCCGCCGAAAGCTTTTTGAAATCAGCGCCGGTGATGTTGCCCTGTGCAAAAAGCTCAAGAAGAGCGTTCTTTTTTCTGACAGCCATTTCGATTTTTTTCTTTTGAGCTTCAATATGCTTTTCAAGATTGCCGTCTTCGGAAAGCGAACGGTACATTCTTTGATATTCTTCAATCATTGCATCGGAAGAAGCTTTTGAATTTTTGAAAACATCGAACAGAATTTCTTTAATCTCATCTTCATAAATTGCAAATGACCTGCAAGCTTTTGCTCCGTTGTTTATTTTGTTTGAACATACCCAGCAGCTGTTGGCTTTATCATTCCTGCCGGTTTCTTTACGATAATAAAGCGTGCCGCAGTCCGCACAGTACATTTTTCCTGTCAGCAGGTTTGCGTGATTGCAGATTCCCTGTCTGCTCTTAACATCTTCACTTCTGCGATTCAGTATTTTGTTAGCATTGTCCCAAAGCTCCTCGCTTACTATTGCAGGAACGATTTCGCCCGTTTCGTCTTTGAACATTACCCATTCTTCGGGAGGCAGGAACTTCTGCTTTTTTGTAAACATATCAACAACCTTAACCTTGTTGCCTACATAATATCCCTTATATTTCGGATTTGAAATCATATTTGATATAGTGTTGTGCTTGATTTTGTTGCCGTTATGGTTTCGGTAGCCCTTGTCCCATAATATCTGCTCAATCTGTTTCATACTGTATTCATCGGTTGCGTAAAGCTCGAATATTGTTCTGACCATTTCGGCTTCTTTTTCATCAATGATGAGCCGCTTGTTGTCTTTTCTGTATCCGAAAAGATTATTGTTTCCGAGAACAACATTGGACTTGATTGCCTGCTGATGACCGAATTTTATTCGACTTGAAAGCTTCCTGAGTTCGTCCTGTGCCATTGACGACATAATGGAAAGGCGCAGCTCCGAATCTTCGTCAAAGGTGTTGATATTATCGTTCTGAAAAAATACTCCCACTCCGTAACTGAGAAGTGTTCTTGTGTACTGAATTGAATCAAGCGTGTTTCTTGCAAATCTTGAAATTTCCTTTGTGATAATGAGGTCAAAATTTCCTGCTGATGCATCTTCAACCATTCTGTTAAAATTTTCTCTGTGCTTTGTTGAGATGCCCGAAATGCCTTCATCAATATAGCCGGGGATAAAAGTCCAAGCAGGATTTTTTCTGATGAGGTCTTCATAATATTTAATCTGATTGCTCAATGAATTTAATTGAACATCGGAATCGGTTGATACTCGTGCATAGTATGTTACACGAAGCGGGATTTCATAAATACTTTTGAAACGCATAGTTTCTCTGATTTCGTGAATATCCATTTAATACCTCCGTTATTTGTCGTAAAATCATCACTATTATTACATTACCATACTTTTTATATTATTTCAATAGAAAATTGTAAAACGGAGAAAGCTTTTATGCAATCTCCGTTTATCGTTCATTGATTTTTCTGCTCATTTTATTCCGTTCTTCCTCAGTTATGATTTTCTGAGAATACAGCACATCATTATAATAATGAAGCCAAAGCTTTTCAAGGACTGAGGCTTTTTTAGCGTTGCTCATCTTTTTTTCGGAATTTCCGGTTGAAGAATCCGGGAAAGTTATTTTTGCTTTAGGTTCTTCGGAATGAATATTTCCCATAAAAATCCTCCTTTTATAATTATTTCTGTATTTAATTTAAAATAGTTTTTTGTCTGAATTGCGGCAGGATACATAAAAATTTTCCGTTCATATTTTTGGCAGGTAATTGAAATGTTATTCTTTGGAATTGCTTATTTCTTTTCGATGAAGATATTTTCGTATATCATTTGCGGCAGCTTCCTTTTTTCTGTGCTCCAATCTGCCGAGAACGGAATTTTCCTCTTCGGCATACTTTTCGGCAGCGGCTTTTCTTCGGGCTTCTGCCTCGGCAGCCATTCTTTCGGCGTAGCCTTTCTGCTTTTCGGGATGGTCACGGTAATACTGAATCACCTCATCGGGGATAATATCCAAATCACTTTTCAGACCGTTGATTGTAATATTTTTCAGTTTGACAACAGTTTCCAGATGCTTGCTGCTTTCGGTCAGCTCATCAATTGTTTTTTGAAGCACATCATTGTTTATGCCGATGCTTTTCAGTTCCGTAACAAGCGAATCGTGCTCCTTGAGGTATTTTGTAACCTCTTTTGCGATTGCCGCTTTTTCATCCTTGGATGTGAATGCCGTTATGTCTGTTATCCTTGAAACGATTTTGTTGCGCTTTTTGTCGTGCTTTTCCATTCTTTTCAGAAGCTCGGTGGGAATGTGGGCCTTGCCGGTAACGAGTGCCGCCTTGCCTCTTTTCATATCGGGATAATTCAGGCTCATATGTTCAAAATATTTGTCCTGCCATTCACAAAGCTTCTTTTTGTTGCCGATAATATCCTTTGCGGATAACCGTCCGTCTTTTGTTATCGGGACAAAAGAAAGATGCATATGGGGAGTTTTCTCGTCCATATGCACCACTGCCGATATTATGTTTTCTTCACCGATTTCTTTCTGATAAAACTGCAATGCCCAATCAAAAAACGCCTTTTGTTGCTGAATGTTCATTTCTTCGATAAAATCCTTTGAAGCTGTTATTACCGTTTCCACCATCATTACGGCATCTTTTCTGACACGCTTTACCCGTTCTTCACTTATCCTCTGTTGACAGCGATTTCTGTATGAATCCGTAGGATAGACCAGGTGATAGTTCAGTTCGGTTCTTTTCGGATCAATATCCGGATTGGAAGCATATATTTCCTTTTGGCGTTCATTATGAGCTTCAATACCGCCGCAGCCTGCAGCTTTGATTTTCATAAAACGCATAATTGCATATTTTGCCGTTGTGTTTCACTCCTTTGCTTCGTACTGATGTAACTTTGTAACCGTAACTTTGAAAAAAGTTTTTTGCGGTTACACGGTTACAGGTTACATTTTACAATTCCAATATTTCCTTATTCAGTTTTTTATCAAAGCTGTCAACCTGTATTTCATTATCTCCGATTCCGTAAAATAAATGAGCTTCCATTACCTTTTTTGACAAAATATCACCGCTTGTTGAGTTATTATTTCTTTAAGAGTGTGTTTTTTCGGGGAATTTCTCGGCACTCCGTACCGTAAAATCGTACCTTTGTCCTTTCAGTTTTTCCGAAATGATGAATTGTTCTTTCGGAATGTTTCTGTTCGATAAAAGTGGGGTTTTACGGCGGTCAGGTAAATCCCGTCGGAAAATTTATCATCGTTTTCACCGCCTTTCATATACATTATGACGGGATTTTAAAATTTTGGTCAAAAAGGCGGAGCGGTCAAAAACGAAAAAGCGGAGTCGTCAATAAAACAGGCGTTTTTACGGATTCGATTTATGCAGGATATACAAAGCCCCGTGAAAAAACAGGATATATAAAAAATACGGATACATATTCGCCGTCGTGCAGGTATTCAAGATACTTTGCACCCTGATGCGATAAAAGATGGTGATTTGAATGAAAAATAAAATGGACATTATAAATATGGCGGTATACGAAAATGTGAACCCATACAAGAAAAAAGAAAAAAATCCCGATTTCGGAATATATTCTTATGAACTCAGAAACGGAGAGTTCAGATATTTTGATACGGTTGCTCCTACAGGAACTTTGACTTGTGATTTGTTGAATTTTCCGGATGATGTGTTGCTGAACGCAAATTCATTCACAAAGAAATTTAAAGCGTTATGCGACCATATATTTCAAACACGGAAAATCAATCTGGGCGAGTTTGCCGTTACGATTAAAGAAGCAAGAGAGCTTTTGGAAAAATTACAAGATGTCAAGCCTTTCTCATACATTGATAAAGACTTTGCCGCTTCGAGAATAAATAATATTTTCTTGCCCGAAAATATAGAAAATGTTTCAAAGCCCATGAGTAATGCCAAAAGTGCAGCATACGATATTTTTTCTTTTCTCTCCGGACTGTACATAACAATGTTGACTATGGGTCCGAGAGGCAGGATATGTATTGCTACCATCGACAAAATTGATATTGAAAAGAAACACTCATACGAGAGCTATTCTGATAATTACAATAAAATTCTGAATACGGATATCAAAGATATTTTTTCATCGGCAATAGGTCGTGTCGGAATTACGCCATATATGAAAGATAACGAAGTGATGTTGTGTTATCACTTTACAAATTATTCCGATTTATTTAAATTTGACTTTCATACAGGACTTAAAGATAATCATATTCCTGTTAAGTGCGGCATATGCGGCAAATATTTTCTTTCAACGGATAACAGAGCTACAAAGTATTGCAATGATATATTCAAGGACGATAAAAAGATGAGAACATGCAGACAGATTGCAAATGCACAAGGCGTACTTATGCGGGAGAAAGCCGAGGACAATCCGAGAATAATCGAAAAGAACGCCGCACTTGAAAGAGTGCGTTATCACAAAAGGAAGACAAATATCACACCCGATGAAGCAAAGACACTCTCGGAAATAATCGAGAGAAAGTTTATCCGTGCCGCAACGGATAATGAATACTTCAATAATTCATATCATGATGAATTGAAGTATAACAATCTTCTTTCCGAGTTGCGAAACAATATCGTTTTGTGAGGTGTGCCGGGATGGTTAAAGATTATTCCGTGTTATTAACGGATAGTGAAAGTAAAAAGCTGAAAGAAATTCTGAGTAAAAGTGATACCCTTGACGGATACCGTCACGGAACAGCCGGCGTAAATGATATTAAAAATTTTTCGGAGCAGATGTTCCGGCTTTATCCCGAACCCGAAAAGCTTGACGATTACAACGAATATATTGTTATGGCGAAACGGAAAAACAATATGAAATACTTTTGGTTTTTTCTGCATCATTTTGAGCCGGATATGAACGACATTATCAAAGGTGAAATCAGCCGCAGGGATAAAAACGGTTGCAGCCCCGAAAGACTTATGATTGCCAAAAGTGATTTTCTCATCTTTCTGATGAAAGCGTATCTGAAATATGATGAAACACGCAGTGTAAAATTTACAACTTTCATTTTTGACGGCAGAGCAAATCCGATAATCGGTACTCTCTGCAATGAAGAACCTTGGAGCTATGATTCGCTGAATCAGTACAAAGCTTTAATGTCAGCCGGATATATTCTCGGAAAATGTGACGGCAAATTTTCGGAAGCTGTTGATGAGCTCATACGCAAAAGCGGATACAGCAGAGCAACGGCAGAGAAAATTATTATCTCGGCATCGGAACACCGTGCGAGAACGGATTATTTTGTAAGCTGCAAAGATGATGAAAGCGGCGATGAAGTGCTTGAAGATGTAATCGAAGATTCATTTTCAAACAAAACATATCTCTATGATAAATCTGTATTCGTCAGCCAAATGAGAAACGCCCTTTCGTCCCTGACGGAGAAAGAGCGTTTCATTCTGAAAAGCTTTTATGCAATTTGTCCCGACTGCGGAAAAGCAATGCCGATGAACAAATCAAAAAGCTTGAGAGATATTTCGGAGCTGCTTGAAGGCTCATCGGCATCTGAATCCTCAATCGAAAAAGCAAAAACGAAAGCACTTGAAAAAATGGCGGTTTATCTTTGGAACGAGGGACTTGTAAATCCGGTTGAGATAAATCAGTTGAGCCGAAAAAAGTCAAAAGGAAAAACCGTTTACGCCGAATATTCATACCGCCCTTATGGCTCCGAAGATGACGACTGCGACGGCGTTATCGCTTTTGATTTTGAGAGCGGAACTTATGATATTGTCCGACCGGCCGACAGAGACGATGCAAGAACAAACGCTCACGCTAAAGCCGCAGCGAAATATATTTTATCCGTTCCCGAATCATTTTTGCCGAAGAAAAAACTGATTGCTTTCAAAAAATTATAATTACCGAAAACGATTTTTGTTTCTGCGGAAAGACGGGAGCTTTACGACTTTTGCAATTTGCCGATGATGTTTTATTTGCGAACATCATCGGCTTTTTCGTCAGTTTCAATTTGTTTCATAACTGAATTATTCAACAAATTGAACCGACTTGTGCTTGCGATTAACGCATAATATTATTATTTGCAAGCACCTTTTTGCAAAAGTCTAACACACTAGACTTTCACGCAGTGAAAATCGTGTGCCGCAGGGAAGAATCTTCCCTTTCGGCTTACCCATCCGGCAGTCATTTCTATATATGTTTTTGCATTTTGATATATTTTGCTTCAATGACTGCTGCGAAAACTCTGATTGTTTTACAAAAAACATTTGTGATTTCTTCAATCAGAGTTTTCGGATGCAATGCTGCGGCATTGACTTATTGAATAAAAATAGCTATAATAATTACTGAAAACAAATGCCAAAATATTTACGAATATTATCTTATAGCGTTTTGGGGACAATGATAATTCGGAGGTTAATTTTATGAGCGACATTTTGTGTGAATCCAATATCGTTGAATTAAAAAGTGAATTGAATGATAAGCTTGAAAAAGAAATAGTCGCTTTTTTGAATTATCGTGAGGGCGGAGATTTGTATATCGGTGTTGATAATGACGGGAATGCCGTTGAATTAGATAATATTGATGCAATTCAGCTTAAAGCTGCCGACCGGATAAAAAACGGAATTCAGCCTTCAGCACTTGGTCTGTTTGACATTGTAAAAGAAAAATATCAAGGCAAATCAATCATTCACATTATTATTTCAAGCGGTTCGGAAAAGCCATATTATATCAACCGTCACGGAATGTCTCCGTCAGGCTGCTTTATCAGAATCGGTACAGCTTCTCAGCCTATGACTCAGGCAATGATAGATGACCTTTATGCCAGAAGAACGCATAATTCCCTGAGCAAAATTGTTTCTCCGAGACAGAATCTTACATTTGAACAGCTGCAGATTTATTATCAGTCAAAGGGTTTAACACTCAATGAAAAATTTGCGGAAAATCTGGATTTGCTGACCGAAGACGGAAAATATAATTATATCGCTTATCTGCTTGCGGATAATAACGGCGTTTCGGTTAAAATTGCAAAATATGCCGGCAAAGATAAAGTTGACCTCATTGAGAATGAAGAATACGGATATTGTTCTCTGATAAAGGCAACAAAGAGTGTTCTTGACCGCCTTGAAATTGAAAATAAGACTTTTGCAAAAATAACGAGCAAGGAACGAATTGAAAAACGGCTTGTTAATCCTGTTGCACTTCGTGAAGCCGTAATAAATGCAGTTGTTCACAATGATTATACAAGAGAAGTGCCGCCTGTTTTTGAAATCTATTCCGACAGAATCGAAATCACCTCATACGGCGGACTTCCTATGGGATTATCCGAGGAGGATTTCTTCGGCTGCCGTTCTATGTCAAGGAACCGTGAGCTTATGCGTGTTTTCAAAGATATCGGACTTGTTGAGCAGCTCGGTTCGGGCATGAGCAGAATTTTGAAAGCATATGACAAATCGGCTTTTAATATTTCAGAGCATTATCTTGTGGTGTCTTTCAAATATCCTGTAGACATGAGCACCCAAGATAACACGCAAGATAACACCCAAGATGATATTTATTCTAAAATTCTGGAGTATTGCATTATTCCTCGCTCAAAGAAAGAAATAGTCGAATATTTTGGATATAAAAGTATCAAATCCTTTGGCGAACATTATCTTAAACCCCTTTTGGAAAGCGGAAGATTACTGCCTACCGAACCCGATAAACCCACAAGCAAAAATCAAAAGTATGTTGCAGGCAATGTCAAAAAATAATGCAGATGATAGTATATATTTTGAAACATCATTGATGCAGCAAACAGTACTATTTAATAACACAAAATCCGCTGTATGAATACCTGATTCATACAACGGATTTTGATTTTATTGAGCATCTTTGATGCGTCTGCTTTGAAAATTCATTTCATATGTGTAAAGGACTTGAGCTTTACACTACAAGCAAATTCGCAAAACCTATTACGAGCAGAGCGAGTAACAAGGTTCTGCCGCAGACAGGTTCTTATATAGGTTCGCCTTGCTTGCCCGTATTGAAAATATAAAACCATGGATATTTCAGAAGCCTGTATCATAATCAAAGTTATGCGAATTTTACTCAATCAATCGTCGCTTTGATTCTATTGCAAAGTTTCTCCGGGATATCGTCTTCGGTTTGCCACATAATTGTATTTTTCTGTGCGATGTCAAAGTGAAGTTTCGTATCATGTTTACAAAGCTGAATGACGGGCTTCCCGAGTCCCATTGCGTAACCTTCTTCAAAATAAGCACCGTTATTCTGATGCGTCAGATCAACAACTACGAATTTGCTGTCACGAATGTGTTTCAGCAATTCCGGTGTAATAAAATCGTTGTGCTGAACTTCATCAATAAACACGGCAACATATCCGGCATTTGTAATTCCTTTTCGGATAGCTTTACGCAAAGGAATCGTATCATCGCCGAATTTCATTGCAACTAACACAGCTTTTCCGTATGCTGTGTTTTTTTGCAGTTCATCGATACGGGCATAGCCTTTGGGCGTAAGATTAATACTCACAAATTCGGCATCATCCTGCTTCAATTCATATTGAATTATATCTGACTTCTCTAATGAATCCAACATATATTTTGCTTCATCAAAGCAATCTGACCGTTCTCGCTTATTCCGGTTTAGCATCTCGGTTTTATTATTTTCTATTCTGTCAATGAAAAGCAAACTAAGCATTTCGGGATAAGAAAATATAATCCGCTGCCCGATATGTTCAATATGTGTTCCAAGATATTTAATGATGTAATCGACACGTTCGGAAAATGTTTTTGGATACCACGCTTCAATTAGGTCATTATCCATATGTACCGGTCGGCATTTAACATTATCACCATTGACAAAAGCTTTGTTGTATTTATCACAATCTTCCTTTGTACAAAAAGTATGATATCTATATTCAATTAGATTTGAATCTGATAAAAATCTATCATAAAAGATATATGGCGCAACTGTGTTCGGGTTAAAATTGCGTGATGCTTTAAGCTCATAGCATCCGCAAACCGGACATATATAAAAAGCTGAGCTGTCCTGATAATCAAGTTGACATTGCGCTGATTCCCCACAAAGAGGGCATTCCTTTTTTTCACACATATTCGTTACCTCATTTCAATCTTTCGCACAGAGGCAGGAGTTCTTCGAGTTTTGTGACAATGCGTTTTTGCTCAGCAAGGGGTGGGAGAGGTACAATTCCATTAAAAAAGTCTTTTTCTCCGATTGCTGGATAAGCTACTCCCTTTGCTTTATCTGTTGCATTAGCGTATTCCATAAATGATGGTGAGAGCAATGAATAAAAAAGATATTTATTTAATAATCCATCAGGACAAGCCATTACAGCAAATGCAGTACTTACAATTGGCTCGTATGGGAAATGACGATCAATAATACAGATGTTTTGTAAATATGGCCGTATAGTTGCAAAAATCACATCTCCAAAATTTACAATCTTTTTCGCTCTCGACGATGCATCTTTTGCTTCAACAATTGAATCAGTATCATTTAGTTTGTGATGTTTGTTGTCTATTGAACCGACATCCACATAGCAGAAACGTTCTGTCGGTGTTTTTTGACCGAAATTATATGTAATTGTTCCAAGCCTCACCCACTTCCAACTCTCCGGAATGTCGAACGCTTTTTCATCGTCGGTGATTTCGGGGAGGGGCTTTTCTTTTTTGATTTTGCCGGATTTGATAAGGGTTTGCTTTTCGGATTGGATTTGGGCATAGAGTTCCTCGGCGGTGCCTTCTTCGGGGCGCTGTTCGACGAGCTTGCCCTGAATTGCCATTTGCAGAAGGGATTTCTGCATATCGCCGGGGAAACGCTTGTTGAAGTCTTCAAACTTTGTCCATGCTTTTTCGTAACGGTCGATCAGCGGCAGCAGTTCTTCAATTTTGGCAACAATTCGCTTCTGCTCGGCAAGGGGTGGAAGTGGAATTGCTTGATTCTTTACTACTGCCCCCGTTATCGCAACAAAAGTAGTTCCTGTCGCTTGTTTGATAAAAATGTTTTCGTATGTTGCAAGCAAATAATATACAAAATCTGTTGGTATACCCGCAATAGAGGCAACCGAACACAACCCTCGTCCAATACAGATTTCTCTATCAGTAATATTTACTTTTCCAACAGGTGCTCGAACGCAAAGGAGGACGGAATAAGCTGGCGCAATCTTTGTAGGCATTGATGTTTTTTGAGGAGATTTCTTTAACAGTTTATCACCAAAGAATACCTTTCCTTGATGGAATTCAGTTCCATTAGAAAATTCTGATACAGAGTTCCCGTCAGGTGACTGTCCCATTTCAATAGCGAAAGTATCTCCCAGCCGTACCCACTTCCAACTCTCGGGAATATCAAACGGCTTTTCGTCATCGGTTATTTCGGGCAGAGGTTTTTCCTTTTTGATTTTTCCGGATTTAATCAGCGACTGTTTTTCGGCCTGTATCTGCTGATACAGTTCTTCCGCCGTACCTTCCTCCGGGCGCTGTTCGACAAGCCTGCCCTGAATGGCAAGCTGCAATATGCTGTTTTTAAGTTCCTGCGGGGTCATTGAATGTTCCATGCTATTTTCCTTCCAATACATCCAAATTGGATAAATACTCTCTTAAAGAATTTAACCACACATTCAACAAAGAAGATAATTCTTTTTGCTCTCTTTCAATTTCTTGCTTTATGCTTGTTTGTGTTATGGCAATGGATTCTCCGTTTTCCGATTTTAAATTGAAAGATTTAGGAAGCGAATCCGTCCAAATACTATTCCATGTTTTTAATAAATCAAAAATATGAGCGCTTTTTTTATCAATTTCAATATACTTTTCATACATTTCACTTGAAATGAATGGTGCATAACGCTTTGTCGTTATTTCTGCATTATTAATGTCTTGACAAAACTTCTCAATATGAGCAGACATTTCATTTGGTTCAATTTTACTTTTTGTTGCCATACGCACAAGCAATACAGTTTCACCTGCATCATATACCACCGATATATGTTTTTCTGATAATTCTTGGTGCATAGTAAATTCGGTATCAAATCTTGTTTTGCTTATATAATTTTTTTGGTCCAATAAATTTTTATATTTTTCTAATTCTTTATCAAGTTTCAACTGATAAGAAGCTTCTAAATGTTTTTCAATTCTACTGGCAGTCAAATTAACAGCGATGGATATTATTCCAGCACTCATAAGTGTTGACAAAAAATTTTCGAGCATATTAGTTATATTCATTTCTTGTCCCCCTCTTTTGCCGTCTTTTCAATGGCACGAATGGTTTGCAGGTATTCTTCTTCGACGGGGGAAAGATTCTGCACCTGATACTTTCTGTATTCCGCCTTTGCTTTTTTAAGTGCCTGCGTATGGCTTACTTTGCCGGCATCGGTCAGCAGAGCTTCTCCGGTTGAAGAAAGAATACGGACAAGGTTTTCAACATAATCGCTCATATACATAGGATTATGGCGCATTGCCTGAATTTCCGCAAAGTCAAAATATCCCGAAACAAGGTTATTCAGAATTTTAAGTTCATCTTCGGAAAGATAGTTCTTTGCAACGGAAATATCTTTCATAGTGGGGAAATCACCGGGGAATGATGTTAAACCCATAAACGGCTTTTCAGCATCTGCACGCTCATAAATGACTTCTGCGGCGGTATGTCCGTGTGCGGCATAATGCAGTTTATTCTGCACCATTTTAAAAAATGCGATAGATTCGGTACTCTTCGGATTATAGTCCACGCTTGTGGCATAAAGGTCAATCACCTGACGGTATATCACCTTTTCAGAGGAACGAATATCACGAATACGGTCAAGAAGTTCTTTCCAATAGTTACCGCCACCGAGATTTTTCAGCCGTTCATCATCCATGGTGAAGCCTTTAATCATATATTCCTTTAACCGAGCGGTCGCCCAGCGGCGAAACTGCGTTGCAATGGAAGATTTTATACGATATCCGAGGGAAATAATCATATCGAGGTTGTAGTAAGTCAGTTCTCTGTTTACGGAACGATCACCCTCTGTTTGAACTGTTCGGAATTTCCGAACAGTTGCTCCCTCGTCCAATTCGCCTTCCTCAAAAATGTTTTTTATATGCTCGCTTACATTGGTTTTGCTGCTCTGATACAGTTCACAAAGCTGCGCCTGAGTAAGCCATACTGTTTCATCCTGAAAATGAACATCAATCTTTGTATCACCGTTTTCGGATTGATAAATAATAATATCACCTTTGTTTTCGTCAATGGGCAAATTATTGTTCATCTTTGATTCCTCCAAGTTTAGCGGTAATTTCCGCAAGTACACGGTCGATTTCGGCGTTAAGCGATGCCCGTTCCTCTTCATAACGCTGAATAAGATCAAGCGGGTCGAGTATCTCTTCTTCCTCGTGAGGATAACCGCATTGGTCAAAGTTATAACCGAGTTCTTCAGTAAGCTGTTCATATGTATATTTCTTTGCCTTGTCAAAGCCGTCAACCGTAAGCTCCGTGCGGTCATTCCACCATTCAATCACGGGGGCAAAGTGTTCCAGCTTCATCGGCTTCGTTTTGCTGAAATGCTTGTAACCCTCAGGCATATCAAGACGGTAAAACCATGTTTCTTTTGTTTTGCCCGTGTTGTCAAAGAAAAGAATATTCGTTGTAATTGAAGTATAAGGCGAAAATACGCTGCCCGGCATACGGATAACGGTATGCAGGTTAAATTCATTGAGCAGCTTCTTTTTGAGATTTATCTTTGCATTATCCGTGCCGAACAGAAAACCGTCGGGCAAAATAACCGCAGCTCTGCCGTTTTTCTTCAAGCGGTATATAATAACAGCCATAAAAAGGTCTGCCGTTTCGCTCGATGCAAGGTCATCGGGAAAATGATTTTTAATTTCCGCTTTTTCGCTTCCGCCGTAAGGAGGATTCATCAGAATAACATCGAATTTGTCTTCGGCGGTATAATCAAGCACATCTTTAGTCAGCGAATTATCGTGATAAATTTTCGGCACATCTATGCCGTGAAGCAGCATATTTGTTATGCAAAGCATATACGGAAACTGCTTTTTCTCAACACCGTAAATGCTGTTGGAATAAGCGGTTCTGTCTGCGGTGGTCTTTATCTTCTTTTCAAGTTCTTTCAGCCAGCTTGTAATAAATCCTCCTGTTCCGCAGGCAAAGTCTGCCATATTTTCTCCGATTTTCGGTTCAATCATCTGTGCCATAAAGTCGGTAACGGCACGGGGCGTGTAAAATTCTCCGGAAGAACCCGCACTTTGCAGTTCTTTTAATATTGTTTCATAAATTTCACCGAAAGTATGGCTTTCCTCATAATCTCCGAGGTCAAGCTCATCAATGATATTGATAACCTGACGAAGCAGAACGCCGTCTTTCATATAGTTATTGGCATCGGCAAAGGTGGTCTGAACAATCGCCTTTTTGATAGGGGTATCGCTGTCAACAGGCAGAGCTTTGAGAGTGGGAAAAAGGGTGTTATTGACGAAATTGAGCAGAGTATCGCCCGTTATAGCTTTGCCGTCAGGGTCGGCTGCCCAGTTACACCAGCGGCAGTTATCGGGAATTATCGAAACATAATTATCCTCATCAATTTCCCAGTCCTGCTCTTTTGCATCATATACTTTCAGAAACAGCATCCATGCTATCTGCTCAATACGCTGTGCATCGCCGTTGATGCCGGCATCGTTGCGCATAATATCTCTTATTCTTTTAACAAATCCCGATAAATTGCTCATTACATCGCCTCATCTGAATATAATTCTTCTTCAAGTTCTTTTATTGCCTGCAAATATCCGTCTTTACCGCCGAATAAACCGACGATTTTTGACGGCTTGCCGTATTTCATAAACGGGTCAAGCTTCAATACTTCGGTATTTTCAATCTCATATATACCCTCGTTCATATATTTTTCAAGCAGGGCTTCGAGAATCTCTCGTGCCGCACCGCTGTATTTTGCAAAGAAATCACGCTTCTTAACATTGTTGGCTCTCTCTTTGCGGGTGAGCGGCTTCTGATTATAGGCTACATAGCAGATAAAATCAAAATCATCAACATCTTCCATTCCCTGGTCTGCCTTGAGGGCGTCAAGATCTATTCCACGCTCGTTCAACATTGACTGAATGACGGATTTCTTTTCTTCGGCAGTCCATCTGCGGATAAAGCTTTCAAGCGAAGCATACTGACCGAGGATATTTGATTTTGTATAATCAATAATATTTTCCTGACGGAGAAGTTTTCCGTCGGAATCATATACCGAAACAACCTTATTTATAATATTCACACGCAAATCATCGGCAGAAATAAACGGCTTTTCGTGCCTTTCATTCGGCATATCGCCGTTTATATCCGGCTTCTCTTTTTGCTCGGTTTCACGGTTGGGGTCAAAGCCGTCTGCCTGCTCAATGGGGCCGTCCCAATCGGGGTCGGCAAAAAGTCGGGTGACATTACGGAAATCCATAACGGTAAAGCTCATTTTGCCTTCTTTCGGGCGCAGGCGGGTTCCTCTGCCGATTATCTGCTTAAATTCGGTCAGAGAACCTATCATTTCATCAAGGACTATGAGTTTTGTCATTTTGCAGTCCGCTCCGGTGGAAAGCAGCTTTGAGGTTGTGGCAATGACGGGATATGCCTGAGAAGTGGAAATAAAAGGTTTCAATTTGCTTTTTCCGGTGGTATCGCTGCCAGTAATGCGCACAACATAATCGGAATTTTCAGCCATCATATCCGAGTTCAGCTTGGCCAGTGCATCACGCATACGCCCGGCGGCATCTTCTGTTGCGCAGAACACAATGGTTTTTTGCATTCTGTCGGTAGTTTTCATATATTCGGTAATCTCCGAAGCCACCTGTTGAATACGGTCTTCTATAATTATGTTGTAATCAAAATCGCTGTTGGTGTATATGCGGTCTTCAATAAGATTCCCAAAGTAATCCAACTGACCACGGTAAGGTCTCCAACCGTCGCCTATATCGGTCTTGATATTGATAACCTTGAACGGAGCAAGGAATCCGTCTTCGATGCCTTCCTTGAGGCTGTATGTGAAAATCGGTTCGCCGAAATAATCAATATTTGAAATATACTTTGTTTCTTTCGGCGTGGCGGTCATACCTATCTGTGTTGCAGAATCAAAATAATCAAGAATTTTTCGCCAGTTGCTGTCTTTCTTAGCCGAACCTCTGTGACACTCATCAACAATTATCAAATCAAAAAAGTCAGGTCTGAAAAGCTGGCTGAGTTTTGAAACGGTTTCCGCTTCAAGTTCATCATCATTTTCATAATCTCCCGCAAGCTGCTGATAAAGCGAAAAATAAACCTGATAAGATGTTATTGTTGTGGGGTCATCCTTGGCAAAGTTGATTTTGTGAATGACCTTTTCAAGCGGCGAGAAATCCTGCTCAATGGACTGATCAACAAGAATGTTTCTGTCGGCAAGATAAAGGATCTTTTGCTTCATACCGCTTTGCAACAGGCGATAAACAATCTGAAAGGCGGTGTGGGTTTTACCTGTTCCAGTTGCCATAACAAGCAAAAGCTTGTCCTGACCCTTTGCAATGGCGCTGAGAGTTCTGTTGATTGCAACCCTCTGATAATACCTCGGAGGATATGTTTTCTGACTGCTGTAATAAGGCTGATTTATAATTTTCTCTTGATTGCTGTCAATTCCCGATTCCGCTTTGTATCTTGCAACAAGCTCGTCATAGGTCGGAAATTCATCAATACCGAGCGTTCTTTCTATCCCAGTTATCATATCATGCTCTTGAAAACCGTCTCCGTTGGAGCTGTATGCAAACGGAACATCAAGATTCACTGCATAGTCTATTGCCTGCTGGATACCGTCAGAAATTGAATGTTTATTATCTTTTGCTTCTACGATTGCAATAGGATTGTTGGCGTTGATATAAAGAACATAATCCGCTTTCTTTTTTGAACCTCTTGATGTCAGATTACCTCTGATATTTACCTTTCCGTCTGTGAAAACGACAGATGTTTCCATAGTAATCTTATCAGACCAGCCCTTTGACTGAATGGCAGGAGTTATGAAATTGAGTTTGATATCTTCTTCGGTCATTTGGCATTTCGGATTTATCGTGCTCATTTCTTCGCCTCCAACTCTTTTATTATGTCATAATCAATACCTTTCTTTTTACAGAAATCATCGATCAACTTCATCGTTTTATAATTCGGTTTTGCCTTCCCTGTTTCCCAACGGTTTACCGTAGAGAATGCAATACCAAGTTCTTTTGCGAATGCGTCCTGGCTCAAAAAACACTTTTTCCGTATTGCTTTTATATCATCAGAAAAGTTCATAGCAAACACCTCTCGATTTTATAGCGTTATTATATCATATTTTGATAATTTTTTCAAGTATTATCAAAGATTGGTGTAGAACGGGAATGATAGATAGGATATTTCGGAATTATCTTGAAACATATTCATTTAATAAGCACCCCGATTTCCAGCAATTTTTTCAGCGAAATTTTCGAGCGTTTTTCAAAGATTTCTCAATCAGATTTTGAAATGCTATGTGGAAAATGTAAAAGAATTTCCAATCAAAGAATACCGGAAGACTGACGAAATTTTCGAAAATAACTCATTTCAATTTATGACGAAAATTTAATTCAAAAATACCTTAATAATAAATAATCAATACCGAATCAAACTTGTAACATTTTGTTAATATTTATGGTATATAATTTAAATTATCATCTTTAGGGAGAATAATTTATGCACTTTGAAAAACTTGATTGGGGAATAGAAAAAAGTGATTTATCAGAAGAAGAAAAAATAGTTCTTGCTAAGCTTACTTCCAAATTAACAAAAACGGCAAAAAAGAATAATACTGAACAAAAATGTTTTTTCTGTGGCAAAGAAGTTTCAAGCTTTTGCAATTCACATTTTATACCAAGATTTTGCTTGGAAAACATAGCGAAAGACGGTTCTGTTTTTACTCCAAACATCATTTTAAATTTACCAATTATGGGAGCCTCAATCGGAAAAGAACAATTGGGAATAAATAATTCTGGCACATTTCAAATAATATGCAGGGAATGTGATAGCATAATTTTTCAAGAATATGAAAATCCAGAAAACTATTCAAAAATGATTACACAAAAAATGATGTCTGAAATCGCAATAAAAAACCTGTTAAAGTATATCAGTAAAAGGAAATTCGAACTTGCTCTATATGTAAACGCTAAAATGAAAATGTAGTATTTCGCCAACATAAAATGTCGTTTTTTATGGAAGAGGCACGAGCGACTGCTGTATGATAAAAAAACAGCAAGTCGGGAGGTGCGTCGGGTGAACATAAGAAAAGATATTTATGAGAAGGTGAAATTTATGCTGAAAGAAAACCCGGGAATAAAGATAAATTATGCAAAGCTTGGCAGACAGTTTAACTGCGATCCGAGAACCATCA
>JAZRYD010000089.1:0-10006 GCA_045600535.1 Acutalibacteraceae bacterium
ACTGTCTTTACTACGGGCGTAAAAGCCCAAGGAGAAATACGTCAGACCATTTCGCCCTTCCATTATAGCTTAGGAATAAGAACGAAGCGAGCATACCCGGCTGGTATGCTCACCACGGCAAATATATTGTAACAGGAGAAAATGTAATGAAAGGCTTCGATTATTCAAAAATACCCCACAGTAAGTTTTACGATACATTCCGTCCGCTCGGGAAATTCATAGGATACCGTATGTTTGAAATATGCTATGACGGACTTGAAAATATCCCGTCCGAAGGCGGATTTATAGTTGCTTCCAACCATATTCACGCCATTGACCCGGGCGCAATCTCACTTGCCATTGAAGACAGACAGCTTCATTTTATGGCAAAAAAAGAGCTTTTTGAAAATCCGTTTACGGGATTTTTCCTTAAGAAGCTCAACGGTTTCCCTGTTGTCAGAGGCGGCGCGGATTCCGAAGCGCTCAAATTTGCGGTGAGACTTGTCAAGGAGGGCCATATTCTCGGTATATTCCCCGAGGGCACGCGCTCTTCCGACCAGGTTCCGAAGAAAGCAAAGAGCGGTATTGCAAAAATAGCGAAAGCTTCATCGGCGGACATATTGCCCGTTGCGATAATAAACAACGAGGGACTTAAGAAGCATTCAAAATATACAATCAGATTCGGAAAGCTCATTCCGTTTGAAGAACTCGGACTTACCGAGGACGGCGGAAAGGAAGAACTGAAAAATGCCTCCGAGTTGATTATGAACAGAATTGTTGAGCTCTGGGAGGAAGGACATTGCGAATAATTTCCGCAGAAACGGCGGGCTTCTGCTTCGGCGTTGACCGTGCAGTCGGAATGGCTTATGAGCTTGCCGAAAAGAAAACCGATGCGGTAACGCTCGGCCAGCTTATTCACAATCCGCAGGTAACGGAAGACCTTGCAAGGCGCGGAATTGCCGAAATCGAGTCTCCGGAGGAAGCAAAAGAGGGGCAGACCGTTCTTATCCGTGCCCACGGAGTGCCCGAAAGCGTTTATGATATTCTCGGAGAACGCGGTGCGGTGATTTGCGATGCCACCTGCCCGTTTGTAAAAAAAATCCATGATATAGTCAAGGAAAATTCCGATGAAAATACTCCCGTTATTATCGCCGGCGACCCCAACCACCCCGAGGTTAAGGGTATAAAGGGGCATTGCAGAGGAGATGTTTATATAATTTCATCTGCCGATGATGCCGAGAAACTGTTTGCCGAAAACAGAATATTATGCGAAAAAAGAATAATAATCGTATCTCAGACCACTTTTTCGCAAAATGAATGGAAAAAATGTAAAGAAAAAATAAAAATATACTGTACAAACCCGATTTTTTTTGATACAATATGTGTTGCAACCCGAAAAAGGCAGGACGAGGCGGCACTTCTTTCAAAGAAATGCGATGCCATGATTATTATCGGGGGCAGACACAGTTCAAACACGGCAAAGCTTAATGCCGTATGCAGCGAAAACTGTGACACATTTTTGGTGGAAAGAGCCGAAGAGCTCAAAACCATAGATTTAACCAAATACGCCGAAATCGGCGTGACGGCAGGGGCTTCAACCCCTTCCGCAATAATTAAGGAGGTACTTTTAGCAATGTCCGAATTAGTAAATGAAACCGCAAATAATCAGGTAGAGGAGGTGCCTTCTGAAGCAATGACGACTGAAGAGATGGATTTTTCGGCAGCACTTGAAGCTTCTCTGAACAGCATGAGTACTGATCAGAAAGTTAAGGGTATCGTTATGGGCATAACACCCACCGAAATTCAGGTTGATATCGGCAGAAAGCATGCCGGCTTCGTTCCCATGGACGAATACAGCGCTGATCCCAATGCAAATGCCGCAAAAGAGCTTAAGGTCGGCGATGAAATCGACCTTATCATCATGAAGACCAATGACGCAGAAGGAACGGTAATGCTTTCCAAGAAGCGTTTTGATGCTCAGAAATCATGGATTGACATCATTGAAGCAGAAGAAGACGGCAGAATCCTCGAAGGAACGGTTGCCGAGGTTATCAAGGGCGGCGTTCTCGTTGCCTGCAGCGGCGTTCGCGTGTTTATCCCCGCATCACTTGCAACAGAGCGCAAGGACGATTCTCTTGAAGATCTTCTCAAGAAGACCGTTCAGTTCCGCATCATTGAGGTAGACAAGCATCGCAGAAGAGCTGTCGGCTCGGTTCGCGCAGTTCTCAGAGACGCAAAGAAAGCAGCTTCCGAAGCTTTCTGGGCTCAGGCAGAAGTAGGTCAGAAGTATCACGGTGTTGTTAAGTCAATGACAAGCTACGGCGCATTCGTTGACATCGGCGGCATCGACGGTATGGTACATATTTCCGAGATGAGCTGGAAGAGAATCAAGAATCCTTCTGAGATTTTTGAAATCGGTCAGGAAGTTGATGTTTACATCAAGGCTCTTGACGCCGAGAAGAAGAAAATTTCTCTCGGTTACAGAAAAGACGAGGATAATCCCTGGGAAATCCTCAAGAAGACCTATCCCGAAGGCTCCGTTATCGAGGCTGAAATCGTAAGCCTTACCACTTTCGGCGCATTCGCAAAGGTTATCCCCGGCATCGAGGGACTTATCCATATTTCTCAGATAGCCGACCGCCGCATTGAAAAGCCCGCCGATGTTCTCCAGGTTGGCGAAAAGGTTACCTGCAAGATTATCGCAATTGACTACGATAAGAAACGCGTAAGCCTTTCAATCAGAGCTCTTATCGAAAAGGAAGAGCCGGAAGCCGAAGAAGCAGCAGAAGAAGCTGCCGAAGAGGTTGCTGAAGAGGCAGCTGAGGAATCAGCAGAATAATATCAGCTTTCAGCCGCCCGCAGTATTTTCTGTGGGCGGTTTTTGCGTAGGAAATAAGAGGGAGGTATCATAATGGCAGAAATTAAAAAGCATTGGTATAAGGAAATGTCCGTTTATCAGATATGGACAAGAAGCTTCTGTGACAGCAACGGCGACGGTATAGGTGACCTTCCCGGCGTTTACAGCAAGCTTGATTACATCAAGAGTCTCGGCGTTGACGGAATATGGTTTTCGCCGATATATCCCACTCCGAATGCGGATTACGGCTATGATATATCCGATTATAAAAATATAAATCCCGAATTCGGAACGCTTGATGATTTCAAAATGGTTCTTGACGGCGCTCACGAAAGAGGAATGAGAGTGTTTATGGATTTGGTTGTAAACCATACCTCCGACGAACACGAATGGTTTAAAGAGGGCGCAAAGGATATCAACAGCCCTTATCACGATTATTATTTCTGGCGCAAGGGCAGGGGCAAAAGGCCTCCGAATAACTGGCTCTCCGTTTTTGAGGGCGGCGCATGGGAATATAATAAAGATATAGATGAATATTATCTTCATGTTTTCGCAAAAAAACAGCCCGACCTCAATATGGATAATCCCAAGGTCAGGGAAGAGGTTAAAAGTATAATCCGTTTCTGGCTTGATATGGGTGTTGACGGCTTCCGTGAGGACGTTATAACCTTTATTTCAAAGAAAGAGGGACTTCCCAACGGTTTCCCGCTTCCGCTTGCAACGGGTATTGAGCATTATAAGCACGGCCCGCACCTTGAAGAATATCTTGACGAATTCAGAGCCGTTCAGGAAAAGTATGACTGCTTCGTGGTAGGTGAGGGCCCGCAGACCACTCTCAAAGATGCGGTTAATTTCTGCACCGAAGGCCCGAATAAAAAGCTTGATATGCTCATTTCGTTTGACCATATGAATGCCGACTGCTTTATGGTTGACTGGATAAAGCTTCCGTTCAGCCTCAGAAAGCTCAAATCAACCTTTGATAAATGGCAGAATGCGATGTACGGTAAGGGCTGGAACTGCCTTTACATCGAAAATCACGACCATGCAAGAATAATCGACAGATACGGTGACCTGAATTACAGAGTTGAGAGCGGCAAAATGCTTGCAACAATGTATATGATGCAATGCGGAACGCCGTTCATCTATCAGGGTCAGGAAATCGGTATGACGAATATCGAGCTTGACAAGGTCAGCGATTATAAGGACGTTATGACGTTCAATAATTATCGCCTGTTCAAGAATATTCTGCATTTCAGCGATAAAAAATTCCTCAAGCTTTCAAGTCAGGTCAACCGTGAAAACGCAAGAACTCACGTTCAGTGGAGCAGCGATAAGAATGCCGGCTTTACCTCGGCGGATAAAGCGTGGTTCAATATCAACCCGAATTATACCGAGATAAATGTTGAAGCGGCTGAAAAAGACGAAAATTCGCTTCTGAATTATTACCGCAAGCTTATAAAATTCCGCAAGGAAAACGAAGTTTGCATTTACGGCGATTTCAAGCAGCATTATAAGATGAGCAAGGACCTCTTTGTTTACGAAAGAAATTACAACGGCAAAAGAATGCTTGTTGTCTGCTCGTTCTCCGCTTCTCCCGTTCACTTCAAAGCTCCCGAAGGCTTCGATTTGAGCAAGGGTAAGGTTGCCGTTTCAAACTACGATGTAACCGATAACAGCCTTAATAACTTTATGACCAGACCCTACGAAGCAAGAGTGTATATATTTGAATAACATTATCGTTTCGACGAATATTATACGTTTAAAGGCAGGTTAGCAGAATGAAGATAAGTGAGAGATTTGAAAAAATTTCAAAAAAAATCTGTAATTGCAGAATGAATTACAAAAAAATGTATATCTGTTTATTGACATTGACTGCTGTATTGCTTATTCCCATGCTGCTCATAGGCCGATATGATATCCCGAGCTCCGATGATTTCGGACATTGCGTATGGACGCATCCCGTATATGAGCAAACGGGGTCGGTTTTACAGACTGTTTTAACGGCATTTAAATGGGTGGGATATTGTTTTAATAATATTTCCGGTACATTTACCGTTCAGGTGTTTGATGCTCTTGCACCAAACACTTTCGGCGAGTCGCTTTATTTCATTACACCGTTTATTATGCTGTTTTCACTTATATTCGGAGTTGTATATTTTGAAAAAACTTTTTTTACATATTTGTATCCGTCCGATAAAACGAAATCAAGAATAATTGAACTTGCAACAATAATAGTTATGACACAGTTTCTCCCGTCTTCCATTGAGGGCTTTTATTGGTATGTCGGAGCAATAACATATACATTTTATTTTTCCCTGTTTTTGATTTTGGCATCAATTGCGCTCAGGTTTTATTATTCCGAATCGAAAAAATATAAAATGTTGGTATTGGTGCTGTGCCCATTCCTGGCATTTGTTCTCGGCGGCGGAAACCATGTTACCTCTTTGGTAACCGGTGTTGTGGTGGTATCGCTTATTATTGTATCGGTATTTAATAAAAAAAGATTTTTCTTTTATTTGCCTTCACTTATTTTCTGGATGATTGCATTTACGGTATTGATTATTGCACCGGGAAATAAAGTGCGCTCCGAAGCTGTCGGCGGCGGTGCCGGATTGGTGAAATCGTTCTTTCTTGCTTTCAGAGCAGTTGCACTTTCGGCTGAAGATTGGCTGTCAATACCGGTATTGATGTTTATTCTGCTTATTATACCGATTATATGGAGTATGGCATCAAAATCCGATAAGGAGTTCAGATATCCTGCTGTAGTTTCAGCTTTATCGGTATGTTTTTTAGCGGCAATGTTTTATCCTCCTTATTTCGGTATGAATTCGATGGGGCAGGGCAGAGTGAAAAATATTATTTTCTTTGCGTTTATATTGCTCATAATATGTAACCTTTATTATTGGTGCGGATGGATTTCAAAGCACGCGGATATTAAATGGCTTTCGGAATGGGATAATGGTATAAATATTTTCTTTATCGCTGTGCTGGCTGTGGGTGTGATTTTCGGAATGGTTGCAACGGTAAAAATTCCGGTAACATCTTATAGTGCAGTGAAGTCTCTGATAAGCGGCGAGGCTGAAGAATATTACGAAACCGAACAAAAAAGAATAGAAATCCTCAGCAGCGATGAAAAAAATATTGTATTGCCGGCATTTGAATCAAAGCCGTATACAATCTATTTTACGGATATTACGGAAGATGCAGAAGACGGTATGAACATGGCAATGGCTGAGTATTATTCAAAAGATTCTATCATAGTTGGTGAATGATAAATAATGTTAAAAAGATATTTGTCAAATCTGATTTACAGCTTGATTGCTGCGGCTGAGTTTTGTATTATATTTGAACTGACGGTTCACCTTAATAATACCAAGCATCAGATAATAATTTTATGCTTTATTGCATTTGTGTTAACCGTTATATTTAATGCTGTATGCACTTGCTGTCCTTCATTCGGTATAAAAAAGAAAATAATTTTTGCGGTCATAGCTCCGGCATTATATGCGATTTTCCTGATAATAATATTTGCCATATCGCATTTCGGCTATGTCCCGAATCTTGATACCGGAAAAGATAATTTATTTTCGGACAAAAAAGTAATGATTATTGTGCCGCATCAGGACGACGAGGTTTTGCTGTGCGGCGGCATAATTGAAAATTATATTAACGGCGGAAGTGATGTAACGGTTGCTTTTTCAACCAGCGGTGATTATAACGGCATAAGTGAATGGCGCATGGAAGAAACTCTCAGCGTTATGAATTATTACGGTATTGATGAAGCCGATACTGTTTTCCTGGGGTACGGAAATGAGTGGCCGGAAGAACATATATATAATTCTGCTCCGGATAAAGAACGTATTTCGGCTAACGGAGCGGATAAGACATTCGGATTATCATATCATCCTGCGTATCATGACGGACAGACATATACAAGAAACAATCTGAAGAATGACATAAAATCTCTTGTTTCCGAAAGAAAGCCCGACGTTATATATTGCATTGACTGTGATGCACACGGTGACCATATCGGTACATCGCTTATATTTGAAGAAGCGTTGGGCGAATTGTTGTCTCAGCCTGATAACAAATATTATCCGATTGTTTATAAGGGCTTTGCATATTCAAATTCATTAAAGGCGGTTGATGATTATTCTGCTGTTAATATAAAATCAACTCAGAATCCGTATACAACTCCGTTTATGCAGGAAACCAATGTTTATAATTGGTCGGATAGAGTGAGAATGCCGATTTCTTCAACTGTTTTGTCCTCTAATCTCAATGATAACGGTATTTACAGGGCTTTAAAATTATACGTATCACAGACAGTTATTAATGGTGCCGGAAAATCGGCTAACGGTGACCGCGTTTTCTGGAAAAGAAGAACCGATTCCCTGATATACGGCTCAAAAATCACGGCTTCAAGCGGGAATCCGAAGTGCCTGAACGACTTTAAAATATTTGACAGTAACGATGTCAGAAATTTTGAAGACGGTTTTTTCAGAGGAACAGGTGTGTGGATTGCAAACAGTTCCGATGAGGAGAAGAATGTACACATTGAACTGCCGAAAAAGCAAAAAATCTCATGCCTTGTACTGTATGATAATCCCTCGTTAAATGACAATATCAATAATGCAGTGGTTGTTTTTGATGACGGAACAAAAATTCAGACAGGAAAATTGAATCCGAATGGTTCGGGAACGGTTGTGGATTTTGATGAGAAAGCCGTTTCTTCAATTGATATTTATATAATCGAATCCGAGGGAGATAAAGCCGGACTTACCGAAACGGAGGTATATTCAAGCGCGGAATTTGAAGAAGCTTCATACATAAAGCTGATGAATGAAGAAGATGATTTCATATATAACTATGTAATAGATGAATCCGGTGGGGAAACGTTCAAAATATACAGATACGGCTGCAATCGGTATTCGGAGAATGAAATATATTGTAATACAAACAGCGAAAAATGTTCTGCGGAATTATCCGGAGATACCGTGACCGTTAAATGTCCGCATGGAGAAACCTGCTTTGTTACTGTCGGAATTAAAGATACGGATATTTCGGATACTGTATATATTATGAATCCGGACAGCACACGCTTGTATACGGCAGCTCAAAAAATCAACGAGTGGAAATACGATGTCTTTAATTTTTCGGCTCAGAAAAGATATCTGAAAGATTTGATAAGATAAAAAATCAGCCGCTGTTCATTTTCACTGAACAGCGGTTGATTTTTCTGGTGGAGACAATGCGGATCGAACGCATGACCTCCTGCGTGTGAAGCAGGCACTCTGACCGGCTGAGCTATGCCTCCTTGTTTTCATATATTATAGCACGGTTGTATCCTACCGTCAACATCTTTTTTCGGTTGACATAAATAGAAATGATTGATATAATTATAATAAACCAAAATAAATAAACGGGTGATGAAAAATGAAAAAGATAATCAGCATAATTTTGTCGGCGGCGGCTCTGCTTTTACTGCTGTCATCTTGCTCGGCGCAGAAAAAGTTAATCGGAACATGGTCGGCAGACGGTGAGGTGTTTGGAATATCAACCGAAACCGAATACACATTCAGAGAAGACGGCACGGGCAATTTTTCGGGCAAGCTCGGAATAGGCGTTGCGTTTGATTATACCGTTGATGACGATAAGCTGACGATAACCTATAATTCCGTGCTGACAAAAACAACGGTGTATTCGTTCAAGGTCGAAAAAGATGTTCTTACCCTCATTTCCGATTCGGAAACACTTACGCTCACAAAGCAGAAATAATAAGATAACAAAATCAATCAAAAAATTTACCGAATGAGCTTTGAAACTCATTCGGTAAGCTTTTTATTTGTATAAATAAATTCGTAAAGATATTCCTTAACTTCATCAAGCTCGGGAATTTCGACCCATTGACCGCTTACGGTGTCGGTGTAGAACTGGTCATCGGCGGGAACTCTTGTCTGAACAATATCAAACATCGCAAGTGCGGCAGCGCCTTTATATGCGAGCGGAGCGACCTCCAACGGTGAAATATCCGTTTCAATCAGCGGAAATACTTCTTTTACCATTGAAATGAGTCCCGAAATTCCCGCGTGCTTTGCCTTTTCGAGCAGAGCCGAAATGACTTTTCTCTGACGGAATGTGCGCATATAATCGGTATCGAGCTTTCTGATGCGGCAGTAAACGAGCGCTTCTTCTCCGTTCAGGTGAACGCTGTCACCGCTTTCAATATGCTGTCTGGTGGTGCGGTTTATGAAATCGGATTCCTTTTTCGTAACCTCAACATCAACTCCGCCGAGCTTATCAATTATCAGCTTGAACATTTCAAAATCGACCTTCACATAGTGGTCAATATCCACGCCGAAATTATATTCGATTGTGTCGCAGGTGAGCTGAGCACCGCCGTAGGGATAGGAAGCGTTGAGCTTTGCCTTTTTCTCTCTTGACGGAATTTTGACCCAGGTATCACGCAGAAAAGAGGAGAGCTTTATTTTTCCGTGAACGAAATCGAGTGAAACGAGTATCATTGAGTCGGAACGGGAAGAGCTGCCCGCTTCACCGTCAACGCCGAGCAGAAGTATATTTGAAACAAGCGGGCTTGAATGAAGCTCAGATGAAGAAACATATTCGTTTTCTTTCAGTTCTCCGTGAGTATAGCCCGATATTGCGGCAACGAATGCCATCACGGCAGACGGCAGGATAACGGCGATAACAAGCAGTATGCAGATGAATTTAAGTAAACGGTGTTTTTTCTTTTTCGGCGGTTCGGGAGCGTTGAAAACATCAACCTCAACCGGCTCACGGTTATTATTTGAAATATATATATCTTTCATTTTTATTCCTTTCGGTCAACCGGGTTGTAATACGGATATTTTAACTCAATTTGCAGGGATTTACAAGCTTTTTTGAAAAATGTTGACTTTTGTTAAAAGGTGTTTTACAATATTACGGAGCAATATCGGGTGGACCGGGCAGTTGCGGGCAGTTTTTTAACTGCGTGAGGAAAGTCCGAGCTTCACAGAACAGGATAACGGCTAACGGCCGCCGAGGGTAACCTTAGGGAAAGTGCAACAGAGATATACCGCCCGATTTATCGGGCAAGGGTGGAAAGGCGAGGTAAGAGCTCACCGGCGCACGGGAGACCGTGCGGCCATGTAAACCCTATCCGAAGCA
>JAZRYD010000090.1:0-90139 GCA_045600535.1 Acutalibacteraceae bacterium
TGCGGCAATGCGTTCATTCTCAAGACGGAAGTCAATCTTCTCAACAACCGTACCGGGCAGGAACTTGGATTCGCCCTCTTCGGCTACTCTTACCTTTCTCATCATCTGACGAACGATAACCTCGATATGCTTATCGTTGATATCAACACCCTGCATACGGTAGGTTCTCTGAACTTCTCTGATAAGATAATCGTGAACAGCTTCAACGCCGAGAATTGCAAGAATATCGTGCGGGTTCTGAGCACCCTCGGTAAGCTGAGCGCCCTTGAGAACCTTCTGACCGTCCTCAACCTTGATGCGGTAGCCGTAAGGAATAAGATATGCTCTCTCGTCTCCGTCATCGGCGGTAACAACAACATGCTGAGTCTTTTTGATTTCTCTGAACGAAACAACACCGTCAATCTCACTCATAATTGCGAGCATCTTGGGCTTGCGCGCCTCAAAGAGTTCTTCAATTCTGGGAAGACCGGTTGTAATATCGGACTGGTCGGCAGCACCGCCGGTATGGAATGTTCTCATTGTAAGCTGTGTACCGGGTTCACCGATTGACTGAGCGGCAATGATACCAACCGCTTCGCCTACGGTTACGGGCTGACCGGAAGCAAGGTTTGCACCGTAGCACTTGATGCAGACACCGTGTTCGGAATCGCAGGAAAGGAGCGAACGAATCTTAATCTGAGCCTTTGCGGTCTCGGGAAGCTCGCCTGCGGCAACCTTTCTGTCGCGTTCCTTCTGAACGCTTGCGGCAACCTTTTCGGCAACGGTATCGGTTACCATCTTATCCTTGCTTGCAAGCATTTCGCCGGTTTCGGGGTCGAAATAATCTTCAAGCAGGAATCTGCCTGTAAGTCTTTCTGCAAGGCCGACTATCTTTCTGCCGCCGTGCTTGGGGTCACCGTCATAAATATCGTAAACATTGATACCGTCTTTGCAGTGGCAGTCCTCTTCACGGATAATAACATCCTGAGAAACGTCAACCAGACGGCGGGTAAGATAACCCGAGTCAGCGGTACGAAGTGCGGTATCGGCAAGACCTTTACGGGCACCACGCGATGAAATGAAGTATTCGAGAATATTAAGACCTTCACGGTAGTTGGCTCTGATGGGAACCTCGATGGTTTTACCTGCGGTATTGGCGATAAGTCCGCGCATACCGGCAAGCTGACGAAGCTGAGAATCGTTACCACGGGCACCGGAATCAAGCATCATATTGATGGGATTGTATCTGTTGAAGTTCTTCTTAAGCTCAACGGAAACTTCCTTGGTACAATCTTCCCAAGCCTTTATAACGCCTGCGGAACGCTCATCGTTGGTAATAAGACCTCTCTCATAGTATGCCGAAATCTTGGCAACCTTTGCTTCGGTTTCTTCAAGAAGTTCTTTCTTCTTGGGCGGTATTGTTGCGTCACAAACGGCAACGGTGATACCGCTTCGTGTTGAATATTTATAACCCTGAGCCTTGATTTTATCAAGAACATCAGCCGAAATGGCGGTTCCGTGAACCTTGATGCAGCGGTCAATAATCTTTCCGAGGAATTTCTTGTCAACAAGAACATCAACTTCTGGAGTGAAGAGGTTATCGGGATTGCTTCTGTCGATAAAGCCGAGGTCCTGAGGAATCGGGTCATTGAAGATTATCTTACCGAGAGTGGTAACAACAAGCTTCGTTACGCTTTCGCCGTTGATTTCCTTAGTCATACGGATTCTGATGCTTACATGAAGTCCGATATCGCCTTCGTCATAAGCCATCATTGCTTCGCCAACAGTATTAAATGTTTTATATATAAGATGCTTTTCGCCGTTTTCGTCAATAAACTCGGTGGGAGCACCCGGCTCGCAGGGGTTCTCGGGAACATAGTCCGAGTTTGCGGGGTTATTATTATTGACCATAGTCAGATAATAAGAACCGAGTATCATATCCTGCGTGGGAACGGTAACGGGGCGTCCGTCCGAGGGCTTTAAGAGGTTGTTGGCGGCAAGCATAAGGAATCTTGCTTCTGCCTGAGCCTCAGCCGAAAGAGGAACGTGAACAGCCATCTGGTCGCCGTCGAAGTCGGCATTGAAAGCGGTACAAACCAGAGGATGAAGTCTGATTGCTCTGCCTTCAACAAGAACCGGCTCAAATGCCTGAATACCGAGACGGTGAAGAGTAGGCGCACGGTTAAGCATAACGGGGTGGTCTTTGATAACCACTTCAAGTGCATCCCATACCTCGGGAGCTGAACGCTCAACCATCTTACGGGCTGACTTAACATTATTGGCCTTCTTGGTTTCGGTGAGAACCTTCATAATGAAGGGCTTGAAGAGCTCAAGTGCCATTTCCTTGGGAAGACCGCACTGATAAAGCTTGAGGTCGGGACCTACGACGATAACGGAACGGCCCGAATAGTCAACACGCTTACCGAGAAGGTTCTGTCTGAAACGGCCCTGCTTACCTTTAAGCATATCGGAAAGAGATTTGAGTGCTCTGTTGTTCGGGCCCGTAACGGGTCTGCCGCGTCTGCCGTTATCAATAAGAGCATCAACGGCTTCCTGGAGCATTCTCTTTTCGTTTCTGATAATGATTTCGGGAGAACCGAGCTCAATGAGCTTTGCAAGACGGTTGTTTCTGTTGATAACGCGTCTGTAAAGGTCATTGAGGTCTGAGGTGGCGAATCTGCCGCCTTCAAGCTGAACCATGGGACGAAGCTCGGGCGGAATTACGGGGATAACATCGAGAATCATCCATTCCGGTCTGTTGCCGGACTGTCTGAACGCTTCAACAACCTCAAGACGCTTGAGAGCCTTTGCTCTCTTCTGTCCGGAGGAGCTTTCAAGCTCTTCTCTGAGCTCTTCTGCAAGCTCGTCAAGGTCGATTTCGGCAAGAAGCTCTTTGATGGCTTCTGCGCCCATGCCTGCCTTGAAGTCATCTTCATAAGCAAGTCTGGCTTCCTCATAATCCTTTTCGTCGAGTGTCTGGCACTTTCTGAGTACCGTATCGCCCGGGTCGATAACTATATGCTTTGCAAAATAGAGTACCTTTTCGAGGTCTCTGGGGGATATATCAAGCATAAGACCCATTCTTGAGGGTATACCCTTGAAATACCAGATATGTGAAACGGGAGTCGCAAGCTCGATATGACCCATTCTCTCACGGCGAACCTTTGCCTTTGTAACTTCAACGCCGCAGCGTTCACATATTTTACCCTTATAACGAACTCTCTTATATCTTCCGCAATGGCATTCCCAGTCCTTTGTGGGTCCGAAAATCCTTTCGCAGAAAAGACCGTCCTTTTCGGGCTTAAGAGTTCTGTAATTTATTGTTTCGGGCTTCTTCACCTCGCCGTATGACCATTCTCTTATCTGGTCGGGCGAAGCAAGGCCTATCTTTATGGATTCAAAAGAAATATTATTTACGGATTCTGTAATATTTTCCATTAAACGATGCCCCTTCCGTTAATTTGGTTTGGGATACGGCGATTATTCATAATCGTCCTCCGAGCTGTCAATATCAATTCCGAAATCACCGATATCAACATCATCTATGCCGTCAAAGTCTCCGTCGTCTTCGTCACCTGCATCGGTATCTCTGATGAAGATGTCATTTTCTTCGCTGTCTTCATCAATGATAAATTCATCGCTACCCTCTGCATCGTTGACGCTCTGGAACGCCTTGGTATCGGTTACATAACCTTCCTCATCGTCATAGGTCTGACGAAGGTCGATTTCTTCACCGTTTTCATCAAGAACTCTGATATCAAGAGCAAGTGACTGAAGCTCCTTAACAAGAACCTTGAAGGATTCGGGAATACCGGGAGAGGGAACATTCTTGCCCTTAACGATGGCTTCATAGGTCTTGACTCTGCCCACAACATCATCGGACTTAACGGTAAGAATTTCCTGGAGAGTATAAGCTGCGCCGTAAGCTTCGAGAGCCCAAACTTCCATTTCACCGAAACGCTGACCGCCGAACTGCGCTTTACCGCCGAGGGGCTGCTGGGTAACAAGTGAATACGGACCTGTTGAACGGGCGTGAATCTTATCATCAACAAGATGATGCAGCTTAAGGTAATACATAACACCTACGGTTACGGGGTTATCGAATCTTCTGCCCGTTCTGCCGTCAGTAAGAATTGATTTGCAGTCAAGACGGAGCTGCGGAACCTTTGACGGGTCAAACTCTTCGCCCTTTTCTTCCGCTTCCTTCTTCGCCTTTTCCATGGTAAGACGGTTGGCTTCCATAAATGCTTCGGTGATGTCGCCCTCGTGAGCGCCGTCGAATACGGGAGTCATAACCTTATATCCGAGTGACCTTGCGGCAAATCCGAGGTGAACCTCAAGAACCTGACCGATATTCATTCGGGAGGGAACGCCGAGAGGATTAAGAACTATATCAAGCGGAGTACCGTCGGGCAGGAAAGGCATATCCTCCTGAGGAAGTATCCTTGAAACAACGCCCTTGTTTCCGTGACGACCCGCCATCTTATCGCCGACCGAAAGCTTACGCTTCTGAGCGATATAGCAGCGAACAACCTTGTTTACGCCGGGTGAAAGCTCATCGCTGTTTTCCTTGGTGAATACTTCAACGTTAACAACAATACCGTATTCGCCGTGAGGAACTTTAAGAGAAGTATCTCTGACTTCCTTTGCCTTCTCGCCGAAGATTGCACGGAGAAGTCTTTCTTCTGCGGTAAGCTCGGTTTCGCCCTTGGGAGTAACCTTACCTACAAGGATATCGCCCGAGTGAACCTCTGCGCCTATGCGGATAATTCCTCTGTCATCGAGATTGCCGAGAGCATCTTCGCCGACATTGGGAATATCTCTTGTGATTTCTTCGGGACCGAGCTTGGTATCTCTTGCTTCGGTCTCATATTCTTCGATGTGAACCGATGTATAAACATCGTCACGAACAAGCTTTTCGTTGATAAGAACGGCGTCCTCGTAGTTATAGCCTTCCCATGTCATGAATCCTACAAGTGCATTCTTGCCGAGGCTTATTTCGCCGTGGTCTGTTGCGGGACCGTCGGCAATAACCTCACCCTTTTCAACTCTCTGGCCTACCTCAACGATGGGTCTTTGGTTGATGCAGGTTGCCTGGTTGGACCTCATAAACTTGATAAGCTCATAGTAACGGCTGTTGCCGCCGTCCTCAAGAATTGTAACGCTGTCTGCGCAGACCTTTGAAACAACGCCGCTCTCTTTTGCAAGCACTGTAACGCCCGAATCAACGGCTGCTTTATATTCCATACCTGTTCCGACTATCGGAGCGCAGGTCTTGAGAAGAGGAACTGCCTGTCTCTGCATGTTTGAACCCATGAGAGCACGGTTTGCGTCATCGTTCTCAAGGAACGGAATCATCGCTGTAGCAACAGAAACAACCATCTTGGGAGAAATATCCATATAGTCAGCCATGGTATTGTCTATTTCAAGGAACTCGTCTCTGTATCTTGCGGTAATCTTGCTTCTTACGAAACGGTTGTTTTCATCGAGGGGCTCGTTTGCCTGAGCAACGATATATTCGTCCTCGGTGTCGGCTGTCATATACTCAACCTCGTCGAGTACGGTGCCGGTTGCTTTGTCTATCTTTCTGAACGGAGCTTCAACAAAGCCGTATTCATTTATCTTTGCAAAGGTTGCAAGGTAGGAAATAAGTCCGATGTTGGGACCTTCGGGGGTCTCAATGGGACACATTCTGCCGTAGTGCGAATAGTGAACGTCACGAACCTCGAATCCTGCACGGTCTCTTGAAAGTCCGCCCGGGCCGAGAGCCGAAAGACGTCTCTTATGAGTAAGCTCGGCAAGGGGGTTGGTCTGGTCCATGAACTGTGAGAGCGGTGATGAACCGAAGAACTCTCTGATTGCAACCATAACGGGGCGGATATTGATAAGTGTCTGCGGGGTAATCTTATCATCGTCCTCCTGAGCCTGGATTGCCATTCTTTCACGGACAACTCTTTCCATTCTGGCAATACCGATTCTGAACTGATTCTGAAGCAGCTCGCCTACCGAACGGATACGTCTGTTGCCGAGGTGGTCTATATCGTCAATGTTGCCCACTCTCTTGGTGAGGCAGTTAACATAGTTGACCGATGCGAATATATCGTCTACGATGATATGCTTGGGAATAAGGTCATCGCAGCGTACTCTCATTTCTTCAAGAAGCGCTTCTTTATCATCGCCGCATTTCCCGATGATTTCATGAAGAACGGAGTAACGTACTTTTTCATTGATTGCCGCATTGATAAGCTCTTCCTTGGTGATGCTCTCGGGCAGTACCGCAGTAGGCTCTACCATGCCGTTGGAGATTACGAAAAGCTCGCTGCCGTCTTCGCAGGCAACAACAACCTTCATAACACCGGCATTCTCAATCTCAATCGCTTTCTGCTTTGTGATTATCTCACCGGGCTCTGCAATAAGCTCGCCTGTATATTCGGAAATAACGGGCTGGGCAACGGTGCAGCCGGGAAGTCTGTTGAGCATTGAAAGCTTTTTGTTGTATTTATATCTGCCGACTCTGGAAATATCATATCTGTGAGGATCGAAGAAAAGCTGGTCAATATGCTGCTGAGCAGACTCAAGAGTTACGGGCTCGCCGGGACGGAGCTTTTTGAAAACCTCCATAAGGGCTTCTTCCGTATTCTTGGTTTCGTCCTTTTCCATGGTGGCTTCAAGCTTTGCATCCTCACCGAAGAAACGGCGGATATCATCGTTTGTGCCTAAGCCGAGAGCACGGATAAAGGTTGTGATGTAGATTTTTCTGTTCTTATCTATGCGGACATAGAATATATCGTTCGGGTCGGTTTCGTATTCAAGCCATGCACCTCTGTTGGGGTTGATTGTGCTCGTGTAAAGCTCGATACCGGTTTTATCGTGGGTCATTCCGAAATAGACGCCGGGGGAACGGACGAGCTGTGAAACAATAACTCTTTCCGCACCGTTGATAACAAACGTTCCGCTTTCGGTCATCTTGGGGAAATCGCCCATATAGACCTCGGACTCTTTGATAACGCCCGTTTCTTTATTCTGCAAACGAACAGTTACCCTCATGGGAACATTGTAGGTTGCGTCTCTTTCCTTGCACTCACGCACCGAGTATTTGGGCTTATCGTCGATTGTGTAATCAACGAATTTAAGTACCCAGTTTCCCGAGAAGTCCGTTATGGGCTCCATATCGCGGAAAACTTCCTTCAGACCCGTGTTGATGAACCACTCATAGGAAGACTTCTGAATGTCAATGAGGTTGGGCATATCCATAACCTCGTTGATTTTTCCGAAGCTCATGCGGGTACAGCTTCCTCGTTTAACGGGATTGACTTTCAGCATTAGCTAATCCTCCGTTCATTGAAATTTCCATTGCTGTAAAAATTTGTTTTTCGGTGAAAATCGCCCTAAATCTTTTAAATATAAGCGCATATATAGAGAAAATTACAGGGCAACCCTCTCCATTTTAAGATACAGTCAAAAATTATACATACTTTTTTTTATTTTGTCAACTAAAACTAATAGCAAAAATAAATCTTTGTGCATTCATATGAAATTTTCTAAATTTTGTGATTAAAATTTATGCAATATTTTTCAACTTTTGTATATTTTTACAATAACTTTGAAAATCTTTTATCGCAATATGCAGAAAGAGGAACGGCGTATTCCGTTCCTCCCGCAATGCTTATAATTTTATTATTTTTCCTTTTGATTGTACCGAACATTCTCCGGTTTTATCGGCGCACAGAGCGTAAATATCGCCTGCTCTGCACTCTGCGGCGAAGATTTTTTCGGCGTGAGAACCGGCATTCTTAAGCTCCGCCGCCTTGGTGATTATCGGGAGCGAAGAGGTTTTATACGCTTCTTTCAGCATTTGCCCTCCCCTTTTTCCGAAGCCGAGAACCCGTATATAAGGCACGGAAATTGCGGCATCATCAGCCGTTATTCCGAGCGCGCAATTGAGTATTATGCGCCTTATTCTTGCGTGAGAATATCTTTTTGTTTTAACCGCCGAATAAAGCTCTTCAAGCGAAACGGCTTCCTTTGCGGCTTTGAAAATTCTGTTTTCGATTCCCTCCGAAACATCGGGGCAGGCGGCAATATCCGCAGGCAAACAAGTGCGAAGCTTATAAAGTATCGCCGTTTCAAGCTTGCTTTTATCCGTCAGCCTCTGCTCTTCCGATGCGGAAGAATACACCTTATAAACGCTTTCCGGCACAAGCTTTTCCCATTCGCCGCTCTCGGAAATCAGCGTTCTTATTGCCGAAGCGGAAGCAATATTATTGTTTATAATATCCGAGCCGTGCGCCGCGCCCGTTCTTTTTACCGCAAACGGCTTTATGCCGCTTTTCAGCGAATTAAGAGCCGAGATATATTCAACCGCCAGTATATCATTGGGATTGCAAATTATATCGGCGCACTCCGCGGAAAACTTTCTCAATGCGTTTTCCCTTGCGGCAGCAAAGGTGATACCCGTTTTTATTTCTTTTGAAATTTCGTTCTGAACATCATCGCTGCCCAGAAGCTCCGCGGTTTTTTGAAGCATGGCGGTATTTCCGCATTCGCTTCCGAAAACGAGCATATCAACGCAGCCGAGCGAATGGAGAATTTTTACCGCCGCAGAAGCAAAATTCGCCGCGCCCGAAACGGCATAAACGCAGGGAAGCTGAATAACAATATCCGCACCGCCCTCAAGCGCCGCACGGGTTCTCACATCGTCTCTGAATACCGCCGCATCACCGCGCTGAACAAAGTTTCCGCTCATCACAACGGCAACGCAGTCTGCGCCCGCTTCTCTCGCTTTTTCAATGAGATAAGCGTGTCCGTTATGGAACGGATTATATTCCGCAATTATTCCGACAGTTTTCATGGCCTTGATTCCTCATTACCCGTCAGGTCCGCTATAAACTCATCAATGATATTTTTATTTACGTGCTGCATCACAACAATATGGCAAAGCTCACCGCCGTATTCCGGCAGATACCCCTCTGCAAGAGTATATTTTTTCCGAATCCACTCTGCCGGACGCTTGAAAAACACCGTATTACTGTAAGGCATATGCCACGCCGGATAACCGATTTCATCAAATTTGCTCCGGAGATATTTCGTATTTTCAAGCATTGAATTTGCTTCCTTTGTAAGACCGTCAAATCCGATATATTTCAGAACCCAATAAAATTTCAAAGGCGTCAATCCGTTTCTGGAGCAGCTTATAAGCGGCATGGCATTGTGAAGATAAGGCACTTTGTACGCCTGCTGAGCTTCCAGAATATCCATACGGCTCAGGAACAGACCGCACGGCTCATCAATGCCGAAAAACTTATGACCACTGATTGAAATCGAATCATAACCGTTTTTTTCCATATTGACAATATCTCTGTATTCCGTAAACGGCAGATAGCCTCCGAACAAAGCGGCATCAAGGTGCTTATAAACCGCAACCGGTTTTACTTCATCAAGCACCTTTTGTATTTCCGCCTGATTGTCCGTTGCACCCATAAAGGTTGAACCGATTGCAATAATCACCAATGCAGGTCTGGCAGGGTCGATATTTCTTCTTAAGCATTCCGTATCCATACTGCCGTTTTTGTCAAAATCAATCAGTCTGACCTCGAGATTCTGAACATCGCACAGTCTGAATGAAGAATAGTGCGCTTCCTTGGAAACATAAACAATCGGAAGCATTCCCGTTTCCGCCTGAAGCTTCTTTGCGCCGTAATAAATTCCGTGCATATTTCCGTCTGTTCCGCTGTTGGTAACAAATCCCCATTCACGGCCTTCCGGAATGCCGTAAAGCGGTGCAAACGTCTGAATAACATACTGCTCAATCTTCACCGAGTTTAACGAATACTGCTCCCCGTCAAACGGATTTCCGGCATTGTTGATTCCCATATCGCAAAGTCCGGTCTTTGCATACCATTCTCCGAAGCCGGACATATTCGGAAACTGGCAAACCGGATATCCGATACAGTGGTCAACATTTTCATATACTTTTTTTATAAGACCGATTAACTCCGCATCAATATTCATTCTCAAATCTCCTGACTGTGTGTTCTGCAATCTCGTTCTGTTTTTAAGTTATTTTATCATAACGGCATTCATTCTTCAAGAGGATTTTTATCGTGAATTGAATAAAATGATTTTTATCGTGAATTGAATAAAAACCCTTGCAAATATTTACACTAAAGTATATAATATAAAAGTTAAGTGCTTTATTCAAGCAAAATTTCACAATTTGGAGTGTTAATATGAAAATTCTTGTTATCAACTGCGGCAGCTCATCTCTCAAATATCAGCTTATTGATATGGAAAATGAAGACCTGCTTGCAAAAGGTATCTGCGAACAGATAGGCGATGCAAACGCAACATTCACCCACAAGGTTCCCTCCTGCGCCGAAAAGAATATCAAGGAAGCTCATGCCATGAAAGACCACGGCGAAGCAATAAAGCTTGTTCTTGATACCCTCGTAAGCAAAGAAAACGGCGTTATCGCTTCAATGGACGAAATCGGCGCTGTAGGACACAGAGTTCTGCACGGCGGCGAAAAATTCTCGGCATCGGTTCTCGTTAACGATGCAGTTAAAGAAGCTATCAGAGAATGCTTCAAGTTCGGCCCTCTCCACAATCCCGCAAACCTCAAGGGTATCGAAGCCTGCGAAAGCATTATGGACGTTCCTCAGGTTGCCGTTTTCGATACCGGCTTCCATCAGACAATGCCCGATTATGCTTATATGTATGCTCTCCCCTACGAGTTCTATGAGAAAGACGGAATCCGTAAATACGGCTTCCACGGCACTTCTCACCGCTATGTTTCCGCCCGCTGCATAGACCTTCTCGGCGGCAAGGCAGAGGGAACGAAAATCGTTACCTGCCACCTCGGAAACGGTTCTTCCATTTCGGCTGTTAAAGACGGAAAATGCTATGATACAACCATGGGACTTACTCCCCTTGAGGGTATCATAATGGGCACCCGCTGCGGTTCAATCGACCCCGCCATCGTTCCCGCGATTATGAAATCACGCAATCTCACTCCCGACGAGGTTGATAACCTTATGAATAAGAAGAGCGGTATGCTCGGCATCGCCGGCACAAGCGACAACCGTACAATTGAGGGTATGGCAAAAGACGGTGACGAAAAAGCAAAGCTCGTTGAGTCAATGCTCTGCCACCAGCTTACAAAATATATCGGCGGTTTTGCCGCTGCCATGGGCGGCGTTGATGCCGTTGTATTCACCGGCGGAATAGGTGAAAACAACCCGCAGTACAGAACAAGAGTTGCCGAAAGCCTTGCTTTCCTCGGCACTGCAATTGACGAAGAAAAGAACCACATCAGAGGCGAAGAGGTTGAAATCTCCGTTCCCGGTTCAAAGGTTAAGCTTTTCGTAATCCCCACTAACGAGGAGCTTGTTATCGCAAGAGATACCAAGGCTATTGTTGACGCTCTTTGATATTATGATATATTCAGCTCCGCTGTTTGAAGCCGAAGCATCGGTGAAGCTCTCCGATGTTCCGGTCGGCAGAATTGCTTCGTTTCATTGGGAACAGCCGCATTTTTCAAGACCCGAAAGCTTTTTCGGAATGTACGCCGTAAAAGGCAAAGGGATATATGCAAGGCTGTATTCCTTTGAAAACGATATCCGCTGCGAATGTATAAACCGTGACGAACCTGTTTATACCGACAGCTGTCTCGAATTTTTCATTATGCCCCTTGCCGATGACAAAAGATATATGAATTTTGAGGTTAATCCGAAGGGCGTATATCTTTCTCAAATCGGCGAACGCAGAGAAAACAGAAAATTCATTAAGGAAGTTACCGACCTTGAGCCGGAAATTACGCCGTTTTCATTCGGCGAAAACGGCAAAACGGCGTGGGGATATGAAATATTCCTGCCCGATGAATTTATCTCTGCGGTATACGGCAAAAGCTTCATTACGGACGAATCAGAAGTTAAAGGTAATTTCTATAAATGCGCCGACCTCTCGGTGCATCCGCATTACGGCGCATGCTTTCCCGTTTCCTCCGCAGCGCTCGGATTTCATAATCCCGAATGTTTCGGAAAAATCATTATCAGAAAGGCTTGAAAAAAGATGTCCGATTCCATTACCAATGTTGAAGAACTGCTCGGCGCTTTTGTATTTGACGGCGTTTTCGAGGGCTTTGAACAGCTCATTCACGGTCACATCAACGATACTTACCGTTTTGATTTCCGCACCGAAAACGGCGATAAAAAATCCTATCTCATTCAGGTTATCAACACTTATGTTTTCAAAGACCCCGATGCACTTATGAAAAATATCGTAAGCGTTACGGAGCATATACATAAAAAAATACTTGAAAACGGCGGCGACCCCGACAGAGAGGGTCTGTATGTCTATTATACAAAGGATAACAAGCCGTATTACAGAGACTCAAACGGCAGATGCTGGCGCTGTTATAACTTCATTCCGAACGCTCATTCCTGCCAGAGCGCAGGAACTCCCGAGATATTCAGCAAGGCAGCCAGGGCATTCGGAAAATTCCAGCAGCTTCTCTCGGATTATCCCGGAGAAACGCTTGCCGAAACAATACCGAATTTTCACAACACCGTTTCCCGCTTTGCCGATTTCAAAAAGGCGGCTGCCGACAATCTTTCCGGCAGAGCCGGTCAGGCAATACCCGAAACCGAATTTGTTCTCGCCCGCGAAAAGGACTGCTCCGTGCTTCTTGACCTGCTTGATGCGGGCAAGCTTCCGCTGAGAGTTACTCATAACGACACCAAGCTCAACAACGTTATGTTTGATGTTGAAACCGGTGAAGGCATATGCGTTATCGACCTTGATACCGTTATGCCCGGACTTTCGCTCTATGATTTCGGTGACAGCATACGCTTCGGCGCAAACACCGCCGATGAGGACGAAAAAGACCTTTCAAAGGTTGCGCTCAGCCTTGAGCATTTCAGAGCCTACACAATGGGTTATCTCTCCGCTGCAGGCAAAAGCCTTACCGATACCGAAATTGAGTATCTTCCGTTCTCGGCAAAGCTTATGACTCTTGAATGCGGAATGCGTTTTCTCGGTGACTTCATAAACGGTGATGTTTATTTCAAGACAGAATACCCCGAGCATAACCTTGTCAGATGCCGCACGCAGTTCAAGCTTGTTGAAGAAATGGAAAAGCATATGGACGAAATGTCGGCTATCGTTGAGGAATGCCGCAAGGCTCTTAATTTAAACTGATATTATTTTTTTAAATTAAAACCACCGGCTGAACCGGTGGTTTTGATTTTGACTCTGGAAACCAGTATTATCAGATTTATTATACTTACATTTCTCCGATTCCTTCCGAAATTCCGAGCATCAGAATTCCGGCGATTACGGTAAAAACGCACGCATATTGGGATGCTTTCAGCTTTTCCTTTATGAAAATCCGTGAGAGCAGCACTGAAATGATGCAGTAAGAAGCGACCACCGGCGCAGCAAGAACCGGTTTTTCCGCCATGGCGTAGACATAAAAAATTTGACCGAATTCTTCACAGACTGCCGCAATACCTTTGGTTCGTTCCTTTCCGGCAAACGGATTGTACGGCCTTTTTTCCTTTATCCAAAGAAATATCCATGCAGCAATCCCCGCAAGGAAAAATGTCAAACCATACAAAATAATCACATCAATCTCGCCAAGCCCGAGACCACTTTCCTCATCGAGAATGATTCCGTCCGCAGCCGTGCCGAGTGTATCAAACGCGCAGTAAAGAATCGGAAAAATAAGCGCAAGTGCACCGATACGGTACTTACGGTTTTTGATTTGTTCGCTTACTTCCCCTTTTGAAAGCTTCTGTTCGACCACTGCCAGCAGAATGACACCTGCTGCAATGGCCAAAATGCCGCAGATAATCAGGGCATTATTCAAAAGAGCGGTCCCCGATACATCTCCGAAGGTAAATCCTGTTTCGTCTGATATGGATTCAAGCACATTCTGTGAAGTTATAACAAAAAATACCGACATGGCAATCGCAGAAAAAGCACCGGAAGCATTTTGTACCGGAGAAACAATTGACAGCTCCAGATAGCGAAGCCCCGCATAACCGATAACCATTGAAATAATATAACCGAGTGAAGCGGGAAGATATTTAGCGGCATTAATTACAAAATCAGAAGCACTGCCTTCTTTAAGTGTTTCGGAAAAAGGAAGAAATCCGAGAGCACAGACACCCATGACCAGTCCCACCCAGACAGCTATTTTCAGATGAGAATATCGGTCATCGTTATCCGTACCTTTTTTATAGAATAAATCAGCAAATCCCCAGCCGAGCAAACATATCAAAGCAAATATAAACCAAGACATATCCGGCTCCTTTCAATTACTGTTATGAGACAAATTTTTTCGGTCGGAACCCGTTTGTAAAAATTAATTCACAACATCGCCCACACGGTATATTGCTTCCTTTTGACGGTAAGCAAATTTAAGAAGTTCCATAATTCTGTCAAGCATTTTATTCACTCCGATATATTGTTATATAAATTCCGAAATATTTTCTTTGATATATTTTCCGCCGAGCCGCATAATATCATCGGCTGAAATGAGTGCGGAAAAGCTTTCGTCAAGCTTTTCGATTTCTTCACCGATAAACGATGCTCCCTCATCGTCGGGGTCATATGCGGCAAATTCCTTTGCGAAAATCTCATAAGCTTCACCCGGCAGAATAAGTTCAGCCGCTTTTTTTGCCTCATCGGTCAGCGGGCTGGCATTTATTGAGAAAAAGCCGCTGAGCTTTTCGCCGCCGTCTTCGGCAATGAAGCTGAGCGCATATATGAGCCTCTGCTTTTCTTTAAGACCGTAAAATTCCGCTTCCGTATCTTCTGCGTCGGAGACACGCTTCTGCAAGCCGAGTGAAACGCCTCTGAAAAGCCGTATTTCATCGGATTCGGCGGCAAGTCTTTCGCTGAGAATTGCAAACTCATTGCGAAGTGCGTTTTCCTCTTTCAGTTTTTCAATCAGCGCTTCATTTTCGGCGTTGTGCTTTTTTCTGTCGCCCAGAACCTTTACCCACACTATAACCGCAATAACCGCAAGCACCAGAAGTCCCGCCGCAATCAGCGGGTTATTTTTAAAATATTCAATATACATTATATATTCTCCTCAAGCAATGCTTTATATATTTCACCTTTTTTGAATCCGCTTTCCTTTGCCGCCTGCTTTGCAGCTTCGGTTTTGCTTTCGCCGTTTTCAACAAGCTCCGAAGCATAGGCAACCGCCTGTTCAAGGCTCATATTCTCCGTTTCCGGAGCCTTTGCGCCCTCGATTATCAGCACAAATTCGCCCTTGGCCTGCTCCTTTGAATATTTTTGAGCCGCCGCCTCAAGGTCGGTTCTGATAACCTCCTCGTGTATCTTGGTAAGCTCCCTGACTATCGCAATGCTCCTGTTTCCGAGCGCGGAATAAAGGTCGGAAAGAGTATTTGAAAGCTTATGCGGTGCTTCATAGAATATCAGCGTTCTCTGTTCTTTAATAAGAGAAGCCATAACCGCTTTTCTTTCCGCCTTTTCCATCGGCAAAAAGCCTTCAAAAACAAATCTGCGTGACGGCATACCCGATATTGCAAGCGCCGTTGCAAATGCACACGGCCCGGGAACAGACTCGGTTTTTATGCCGTGCTCTATGCAGAGTCTTACCAAATCTTCACCGGGGTCGGAAATTGCGGGCATTCCCGCGTCGGTAACAAGTGCGCAGTTTTCGCCCTCAAGCAGTCTGCGGATTATTTCGGGGCCTCTTTCAACCTTATTATGCTCATAATAACTCACAAGAGGTTTTTTTATTTCAAAATGATTGAGAAGCTTTAATGTAACACGGGTATCCTCTGCGGCAATAAAATCCGCATTTTCAAGCGTTTCAAGCGCTCTCGGAGAAATATCTCCTAAATTTCCGATTGGAGTACCTACTATATATAATTTTCCGCTCATCAGCTCTCACCTCTGTTTTCAAGCAGATAATCCGCATAAATCTCTTTCATTTTTTCCGAATATTCGCCGTTATCGGCGTATATGAAAAGCTCGGGTTCAACGGTCATTCCCTGTTTGCCGCCTCTCCTGCCCTCAATCAGAGCAAGCCACGGGGCTTTGCCCGGGCATTTTGCCACAAGCTTAAGTCTTTTCGGCTCGATTCCGCTTTCCCTCATTTCGCAGAAAAGCTCGCATATCCGCTCCGGACGAATGCACATACAAAGTCTTCCGCCGAAATTGAGAAGCTTTGCCGATGCTTTGCATATATCCGAGAGAGAACACATCGTTTCGTGTCTTGCAATTTTATCGGCATCGGAACGGCTCTCTATTCCCGCTCCGCTCGCCTTATACGGCGGATTCATGGTAACAATATCAAATGCTCCGAACGGTACTTTGCCTTTCAGGTCACAGAGGTCGGCATTAACAACGGTAATTCTTTCCGTAAGCGAATTAAGCTCCGCCGCCTGCCTTATCTGCTCCGCCCCCTGCGGCTGAATTTCAACCGCCGTAATATGTCCCGTCTGATTTTTGCACCAAAGGAGCGGAATTATTCCGCAGCCCGAACCGAGGTCACAGCAGACGGCTCTTTTTGACGGAGAAGCAAAATCGGCAAGCAATACGGCATCAGTACCGAATGAATGAGCATCCGAAACCAGCGCCGTTATCCCCGACCCGAGATATTCTTTTCTTAATTCGATCATAAGCTCCTCCGTGGTTTTATAATCACCTGTTGACAAAAATTCATTATGTGATATAATAATAACAGAAAGGCAACCGATAGACGGTTAGCTCAAATATTGGTTATGGAAATAAACCGCAATTTGGGAGATTGGCGGTTTATTTCTTTTTTGTTATGTTTATAACAAGCGAGATGATTTCAACGATTAAAGAAAGTAATAAGATTACCTCTGTCAGTGTAATCATCAGCACCGCCCCCTTTCCGAGGGCGAAAAGCTGCCCTCTTGGGATAGAGAGCCAACCGCCTACCGTATATAGCTGCCTTTGAGGGCGTTTTCACACCGCAGTTATATTATCACATAGTAAAAACTTTGTCAAATTTTATTTATCTCTACGCAGAGTAGGTTGAACATCATACGGAAAAGTGATAATATCTTTTTGAAAGGTGATGAATTTATGAATCAGTATGTAACAGGCGCTATGATTAAAAGGCTGCGTGAAAATAAGAAAATGACACAGAATCAGCTTGCCGAGCTGCTTTGCGTGAGCGATAAAACGGTTTCAAAATGGGAAAACGCCAAGGGTTATCCCGATATTTCGCTGATTGAACCGCTTGCAAAGGCTCTCGGAATTTCGGTTATCGAGCTGCTTTCCGGCAACGATATTGCAAACGCAAACATTTCTTCAAATATGCTCAGAACAAAATGGTATGTCTGCCCCGTATGCGGAAATATCATTCACGGCGTGGGCGAAGCGGTAATAAGCTGCCACGGAATCAGCCTTCCGTCGCTGACCGCCGAAGAGCCCGACGAAAATCACGGCATTACGGTTGAAGTTGTTGAGGACGAATACTTTGTTTCGGTTAACCACAATATGACAAAGGAGCATTATATTTCGTTTATCGCCGCCGTTTCCGACGACACCGTGCAGTTTAAAAAGCTCTATCCCGAGGGGAATTCGGAAGCAAGATTTAAGATAAACCGAACAAAAACCATTCTGTATTATTGCAATAAGGACGGACTTTTCTCATACAGAATAAAGCGCAGATAACAAACCGCCGCAGTCTCATTGAAAGATTGCGGCGGATTTTTTATCAAAGCTTAACTTCAAATCCCGTTTCGGCGGATTCGTAAATTGCCGAGAGAATTTTTATCATATCAATACCCTGCTGAGGCTTGAAGCAAGGCTCTGCGCCGTCAAGCACAACATCAAGGTAATGCTTAAGGTTGTTTCTGTGTCCCTTTGTGTCGATATTTCCCGCAGGGATTATATCAAGAAGCTGACCGTTTTCCTCAGTGTAAATTTCAAGCTTATCGTTCTTCCATTTAAGACCCGATTTTGTACCTCTGAGTTCAACGAAACGCTTTTCTTCCTTAACATTTGAAGCCCAGCTGAATTCAAGCTGAAGCACTGCGCCGTTATCAAATCTGATAAGACCCATTGCAAGGTCTTCAACATCGAATGTACCGTCCGATTTCTTATCTCCGAACGAAGAATTTACCGAGTCACTCGTATCGGTATCGGCAAATTTGCAGAATGTATTTCCGCTTACGGCAACGGGAGTGGGATTGCCCATAAGCCATATCGCAAGGTCAATCATATGAACACCGAGGTCAATCAGCGGACCGCCGCCTGACTGCTCCTTTGTGGTGAACCAGCCGCCCTTGCCGGGTATTCCTCTTCTTCTCTGCCAGCCGCATCTGCCGGCATAGATTTCGCCCATTCTGCCGTCCTCAATATACTTTTTGGCATATTTTGAGCTTGAAACAAAACGGTTATTTCTCATTATCATAAGAGTTTTGCCGCTTTCCTCTGCCGCCTTTTTCATCTTAAGCGCTTCACTTACGCTGATTGCATCGGGCTTTTCGCAGAATACATGCTTGCCTGCATTGAGCGCATCAACGGCGATTATCGAATGCAGATAATTCGGAGTGCAGATATCAACTGATTCAACATTTTCGTCCTTGATAAGCTCTTTATAATCCGTATAAACCTTTGCGTTCGGGAAATAAGTTTCTTTCAGAAATTCGGCTCTTTCCTTTATAATATCGCAAACCGCAACGATTTCCGCTCTCGGGTCATCGAGATATGCCGGAACATGAGCGCCCTTGCAGATACCGCCGTTTCCTATCAAGCCTATTTTTAAAGTTTTCATTTTCTTCTCTCCTTTACATTCCTCTGCGTTTAACGCAGTTTTCAAGCTTGATTGCCTCATAAACGCCCTCATCAAAAAGCTCACAGATATTTTTATATTCCGAAATATCAAGCGTTTCAAGAGTTTTGCCCGTTCTTATGCAGAGAGCCACAAGCTCACCCGTCGCCTTATATGCGTCACGGAACGCAAGACCCTTTGAAACAAGGAAGTCAGCGCAGTCGGTGGCATTTATAAATCCGCCCGCAGCCGCTTTTCTCATATTTTCGGGGAGAACCTTCATTGTGTCTATCATCGGAATAAGGGTTGTTACGCAGATTTTGACCGTATCAAAGGCGTCAAAAATTGCGTCCTTATCCTCCTGCATATCCTTGTTATATGCAAGCGGAAGACCTTTCATAACGGTTAAAAGTGTTACGAGGTCGCCGAATACTCTGCCGCTTTTTCCTCTTACAAGCTCCGCAATATCGGGATTTTTCTTCTGCGGCATAATGCTTGAGCCCGTTGAAAAAGCGTCGTCAAGCTCAACAAATTTGAACTCCCACGAGCACCAGAGAATAATTTCCTCGCACATTCTCGAAAGATGAACCATAACGAGTGAAAGCGCAGAGGCAAGCTCAACGCAGAAATCTCTGTCCGCAACGCCGTCAAGCGTGCTTTTTGTATAGGAGTCAAATCCCAGCAGAAAAGCGGTCATTTTGCGGTCAATCGGATATGTTGTACCTGCTAAAGCGCCGCTGCCCAGAGGCGATGAATTCATTCTCTTTTTGGCGTCCTCTATTCTGCTCAAATCTCTTTTGAGCATTTCAACATATGCGGTCAGGTGAGCCTTAAAGGTTATCGGCTGCGCCCTCTGCATATGGGTATAACCGGGCATAATTGCATCGGCATATTCGTTTCCCTTATTTTCAAGTGCTTCAATAAGCTGAGAAACAAGCTCCGATGTTTTAACGCATTCATCGCGCAGATAAAGGCGGACATCGAGCGCCACCTGGTCATTTCTGCTTCTGCCCGTATGCAGACGCTTGCCCACATCTCCGAGCCTCTCGGTGAGAGTCTGTTCAACAAAGGTGTGAATATCCTCGGCGTTCGGGTCGATAATCAGAGTGCCGTCGGTTATCTCGGCTTTGATTTTCGCAAGCTCCGCCGCAATCGCCGCACCGTCATCGGCTGAAATTATTCCCTGCGCCGCAAGCATCGTAACATGGGCTATGCTGCCCTCAATATCCTGCGCATACATTCTGGAATCGGTTGCTATTGATGAATTGAAATCGTTTGTTTTTTTGTCTACTTCCTTAGAAAAGCGACCTGCCCAAAGCTTCATATTTTCTCCTTTTTATAATTCGGAATTTATACTGAAACGGGCTTGTGACAAAATATATTTCACAAGCCCTTTCTTTGATTATTTATTTCTTTCAGCCTCAAGAATGGCTCTTACCTTGATGGGAAGACCGAAGAGGTTGATAAATCCTGCCGAATCCTTCTGATTATAAACTTCATCGGCATCAAATGTTGCGAAATCCTCGCTGTAAAGAGTATAGGGTGAGGTTACGCCGGCATTGATGATATTGCCCTTATAAAGCTTGAGCTTAACATCGCCCGTAACGGTTTCCTGAGTCTTATCAACAAAAGCCGAAAGAGCCTCACGAAGCGGAGTATACCACTGACCGAAATAAACAAGCTCTGCAAAACGGTGAGCGATAATCTCTTTATAGTGCTGAGTATCTCTGTCAAGGGTGATTGTTTCAAGAACATCGTGCGCTCTGAAAAGGATTGTTCCTGCGGGATTTTCATAAACGCCTCTTGACTTCATACCTACAAGACGGTTTTCAACAAGGTCATTGAGACCGATACCGTTCTTGCCGCCGATTTCGTTGAGATATTTGATAAGCTCAACGCCGCCCATCTCTTTTCCGTTAACGGAAACGGGAACACCCTTTTCAAAATGAATGGTAATATAAGTATCCTCATCGGGAGCAGCCTCGGGAGAAACGCCCATTTCAAGGAAGCCGGGCTTATTATACTGCGGCTCGTTTGCGGGGTCTTCAAGGTCAAGTCCCTCGTGTGAAAGATGCCAGAGGTTCTTATCCTTTGAATAATTGGTTTCACGGTTTATCTTAAGAGGAATATTGTGCGCCTCGGCGTATTCGATTTCCTCTTCACGGGACTTAAGATTCCAGATTCTCCAGGGAGCAATTATCTGCATATCGGGAGCAAAAGCCTTGATTGCAAGCTCAAATCTTACCTGGTCATTGCCCTTACCGGTGCAGCCGTGGCAGATAGCATCTGCACCCTCGGCCTTTGCGATTTCAACAAGTCTTTTTGCGATAATGGGACGGGCAAAGGAAGTACCGAGAAGATAATCCTTTTCATAAACCGCACCCGCTTTGAGGGTCGGGAAAATATATTCGTTAACAAATTCATCTTTAAGGTCTTCGATATAGAGCTTTGAAGCACCGGTTTTGATGGCCTTTTCTTCAAGACCCTCAAGCTCCGATTCCTGACCTACGTCACCCGAAACGGCAATAACCTCGCAGTTATTGTAGTTTTCTTTGAGCCAGGGAATGATTATTGAGGTGTCAAGACCGCCCGAATAAGCAAGTACAACTTTTTTGATTTCTTTCATTTCAGTTTCAACCTTTCATTTTCTTTCTTTTATGCAAATATTATACAACTTATATTCAAAAAATCAAGTGCTTTTTGAATGTTTATGCGTTTTTTCGGATTTAATATCAGCCGAGAAGAAGTCCGACCTTTTTCTTTGCCTTGGTAAGAGTTCTGTTTGCGATTCTCGAAGCCTTTTCCGCTCCGTCGGCGGCGGTTTTGAGAAGATATTCCCTGTCGCTCATAAAGCGTTTGTAATTTTCCTGAACGGGGCGAAGCTCTTCGATAACCGCTTCCGCAACCTTAACCTTGAAATCGCCGTAGCCTTTGCCCTCAAATTCCTTTTCGATGGCGGCATAATCAAGACCCGTGCAGCAGGAATAAATCGACATAAGATTGTTTATGCCGTCTTTGCCGTCGGCATAGCGCACAACGGCTTCGCTGTCGGTAACTGCGGATTTGAATTTCTTAAGGATAACATCGGGAGTATCAAGCAGCGAAATCGAAGCTTTCGGGTTCGGGTCGCTCTTTGACATTTTCTGAGTGGGGTCCTGAAGGCTCATAACCTTTGCGCCCACCTTGCCGATGAACGGTTCGGGCAAAGTAAAGGTTTCACCTCTGAGAGTATTGAAGCGAACCGCAATATCCCTTGCAATTTCAAGATGCTGCTTCTGGTCTGCTCCCACGGGAACGAAATTCGCCTGATAAAGCAGAATATCCGCCGCCATAAGCACGGGATATGCAAACAGTCCCACATTTACATTATCGGCGTGCTTAAGTGACTTTTCTTTAAACTGCGTCATTCTCGATGCCTCACCGAACTGGGTGTAGCAATCAAGTATCCATGCAAGCTCGGCATGAGCGGAAACCTGACTCTGAATGAAAACAATATTCTTTTCGGGGTCAAGTCCGACGGCAAGCAGAGTTGCATACATTTCAAGTATCTGCTGACGGAGCTTAGCCGGCTCGGGGTGAACCGTCAGAGCGTGCAAATCGGCAACCGCATAAAGGCAGTCATAATCCTCACACATCATTTTCCAGTTTTTGAGCGCTCCGAGATAATTGCCGAGCGTGGGAACGGAGGTCGGCTGAATTGCACTTAAAACAATCGGTTTAAGTTCTGTATTTTCCATTTTGATTATTCCTTTCAGAATGTTTTGGCTACTTCTCCGAGAATCTTAACACCTTTGATTATATCCTCATCGGAGGGAGTCGAAAAATTAAGTCTGATATAATTATATTCACGGGTCATATCGGTGAGGAATGCGTTTCCGGGAACTACCGCAACTCCCGCGGCAGCCGCCCTTGTAACAAATTCTCTCATATTAACTCCGTCTTTAACCTTTGCCCATACAAAAAGTCCGCCATCGGGTCTGTTATATTCAAGGAAGCCGCCCAGCTCCTTATCCATGCAGTCGCAGAGGAGATTGAGCTTTCTCTTATAAATTGCCTTGATTTTTTCGATGTGGGCAACAAAATCGCTTTCGGTGAGCCACTTATATACAACAAGCTGAGAAAGCATAACCGTGTGAACGTCCTGAGTCTGCTTTGCGCAGGTAAGCTTTGCGATAACGGGCTTTGAAGCCGTAACAAAACCCACTCTTATACCGGGTGCTACAATCTTTGAGAACGAACCCGAATAAATAACGATGCCGTCTTTATCAAGATTCTTTATTGCGGGCACTTCCTCGCCCGAAACACGCAGGTCACCGTAAGGATTATCCTCAAGAATAATAACTCCGTATTTCTTTGCAAGCTCATAAACAGCTTTTCTCTTTTCAAACGACATTGTTGCGCCTGCGGGATTCTGGAAATTCGGAATGGTATAGAGAAACTTGACATTCTTTTCTGTTTTCAGCTTTTCTTCAAGTGCTTCTATGTTTATTCCGTCGCTGTCGGTCGGCACGCCGGAAAGAGTCGCACCGAAGCTTCTGAAGCAGTTGAGAGCGCCGATAAACGACGGCTCTTCGCAGAGCACAACATCACCGTAATCAATGAAGCACTGGCTGACAAGGCTCATAACCTGCTGTGCACCGCTGGTGATGATAAGCGCATCATCTTCACCCATTGCGCCGTAACGCTCCTTTGCAAGCTTGGTCAATTCGGCAATAAGCGGAGCATAGCCCTCGGAAATTCCGTATTGAAGAGCAAGAACGGGTTCATTCTGCATAACATCATTGAGAATTTTTTTCACATCGTCAACGGGAAAAGCATCGGGTGCGGGGTTGCCCGCCGCAAGAGGAATGCTGCCTGCCGAGGTTTTGAGAATTTCTCTGATTACCGACGGCTGAAGCGATGAAACGCCTTTTGAAAATTTGTAATCCATTTATATCATCCTTTCGGGTTATTGACATTTGTTTTGTGATAAACTATAATTCAGAAAGTAAATCATTCGGAGTGTTTTTTATGAAAAGAAATTTTGATGCTGCATTTTTTGATTTTGACGGCACTATCGCCGACACCGGAGAGGGAATATTCATCAGCGCTCAGTATGCGCTCACATCGCTCGGCTATCCTCCCGCAACCGAGGCTCAGCTCACTGCGTTTATCGGGCCGCCGATATTCGACTCATTCAAGGATATAACTCATTGCGACGATGAAACAAGTGAAGAGCTTTCAAAGGCTTACCGAAAATATTATTCCGAAGACGGAATACTTCGGTTTCGTATTTATGACGGTATGCTTGAGCTTTTTAAGGAGCTTAAGGAAAACGGAACAAAAATCGCCGTTGTCAGCTCAAAGCCCGAGCATTTCGTTATCAGAATATTAAACCATATCGGCATTTACAATGAAATGGACTATATCTCCTGCCCCAAGGACGATGCCCACCCCGAAAACAAAACTCAGCTTATTGAAAGAGCCTGTCTCAATCTCGGAACGGATAAATCAAAAACAGTTATGATAGGTGACAGAAGATTTGATATGAAAGGCGCGGTCAATGCCGGAGTGAGAAGCATAGGCGCGCTTCACGGCTACGGAACTGCAGAAGAGCTTCTTTCATCGGGTGCGGAATTTCTGGCAAAGGATGTTTCCGAAATGCGTAAAATTCTTTTATCCTTTTGATTTCTTTGAGGAAACCGATGCCGCTATGGCATAATTCACAAAGAACAGTATTGCGGCTGTGCAGATTGCCGCTAAGCAAAATTCATATGAGCTTCCCGTTGAAAACAGTTCACGGGGAGCTTTTATTATTTTCAGCAGCGTGCGGAAATTGCCGTATCCGGCGGTAAGATAAACCGCAAAATATGCCGCAAATAAAGCCGGAAGCGCACGCAAAGAAAATTTTTCGGTTCTTTTTGCAATCGGCGCGGGAACGCCCTTTATAATGATATTCTTTTTAATAACCGCAAACGCCGCAAAGAAAACAAGTATCACAAGGCATACCGTGCACATAAAAACAAGGTCGTCCGAATTGACAAACACATTTTCCGAAATCAAGCCTTTTTTAACAAGTCTTACTGTCAAGGCATTTCCGAGCGGTCTGCCGAGCGACACTCCGAACGGAAGCGCAAAGCAGAAAGCCGTATCAAAGAAGATACATACATACGGACTTGAAAATGCGGGCTCGTATCTGAACCTGCCCTCACCTTTCGGTGATACGCAGCAGAGAATAAGCATAAACAAAAATCCGATAAAGAAGCCCGTCATAAAATGAACAAGCGAAATATCGTCAACGGGAAAACGGTGCGGAATAACCACTCTGCCGATAAAGCCCGTCTGCGTTCTCAGCGAAGCGATAAAGCACGCAAGTGAAAGCGAAACCGCGGCGGAAATGCTTCCCCCGAGCGAAAGCAGAGCCGTAAATTTATCTTTGAAAGCGAAGAAAACGGTTAACAGGGTTATCACCGAGGCGGCGGCATAGGAGACTGCCTGAACGCTCATTATGTAATTCTTTCCGAACTGTATACCGCAGTCAAGGCGAATAAATCCGAGATTGTGCAGATAATAATTCATCGGGGTCTGCTCAATGCCGTTCTGAGCAAGAGCATCGGCAAAATATTTTACCGCATCGGGGCATAAGGCGCTCACGGCGGCGTGAGAAAAGGTGAGCTTTAATGCAAACGCCGAAACGAAAAACACGGCAAGCATAATCAGATATTCATAAGCCCTGTATTTCTTCTCGGAGAGAAGTGAAGAAACGAAAACAAAAAACAAGGTGAGCATTCCGAAGCCCGCAATAAACGTTATCGCAAGCCCCGAAAGCGGCGCAACCGCTCTTAAATCGTTGCAGGCGGGAAAAGCTTCCGCAGCCGCAACACCTCCGCTCATCTGAGAAACAAAGGTATTCACGCTGCCGTAAGTCAGCAGTCCCGCTATTACCGCAGCGGGTATTGTTTCATATTTTATCTTTCTTCTGTTTCCGAAAAAAGCAAATATAATCAGCGTAAAGCAAAGGAAAAAGCATAAATCCGAAGCGAAATTGCCGAATGCTTCGATGCCTTTAAAGCTCCGCACACAGCCGAGCATAAAAGCAGCCGAAAACACGGCAAATATTTTTGCCGCGGCATTCATATTTACAGTCGGTTCTTTTTTCACTTCGGTTTCCTCCGTAAATTTTTTATATCATTCTATATTATTTTTCCTGATTTTTCAACAAATCCTTTGATTTTTTCTTCTTTTTCGGCGAAAGATGAAAAAGAATATCAAGTCCGCCCGTTGCAAGGTCAAACAGCTCGGCAATTATGAGCGTTGCCGTAAGACAGCAGAGCGTGAAAATCTTCGGATAAGCATTCAGACCGATTGAAGCAAAATATATCATCGGAATGCGCTGAAGAATATATATACCCATTATTCTCTTTCCGAACCATCTTAAAACGGAGTTGCCGATTTTGATTCGCATTGAAAGAAGCGTTATGAGAATACCGAAAACAAGTGCTTCAATCATAAAGAAATTTCTGCTTGAGGTATGAAGCGGCATAAGGTAATATTTCATAATGAAAAATATTACCGCCGTTATTGCCGAAGCCGAGAACCATTTTCCGAAATCGTTCAGCAGCGATTTGTCGATTTTCGGCTTTGCAAGCGCATACCACATTCCGAGCGGATAGCACATCAGCGTATCATACCACCAGTAATCGTCCGCTTTAACATTCATAAGCCATATCAGAACTCCGAAACCGAGAGCGGTTGTTAAGATTGTTCCGACAAGCATATGCTTTCTGCCGATGAAGATGAATGCGATAAAGGTTGCAAGATACAGCAGAAGAATAACCATTATGAACCATGAGCTGTTGCCGAGACCGCCGATTCCGATAATCGCATCACGGTACATTTCCCATGTATAGTTTTTGCCCATGGCCCGTCCCAAAGCGAGATAAAGCAGAACGGCAAGCGCAAAATGATACCAGACCTTTAAAATTCTTTTCAGCGGCATTGTTTTAACATAGCCGTCTTTATTTTTTATTGCAAGAAAAACTCCGTAGCCCGAATAAAAAAGGAACATAACCACCATAAGCTGACCGAACCACGACATGACATCAAGATACGGCTTGTTGAGCTCATCGGGCGCAACGGTGCAGTACTGCCTGATATGCGAGAAGAAAACTATAATTACGAATAAGCCCTTGACCGCTCCCGTATCCTTCGGGGACATATAATCCTCAAAGCCTTTTTTGAAGCTGAATTTTATGCCTGCAAGGGCGATAACCGCAATTGCCGCAATATAAAGTACCATTTACTTTGAAAGCTCCTCAAGTGAGATTTTTACAAATGCAACATTTTCACGCTCATATGTATAGGTTATGTAAAGATTTCCGTTTCTGCATTCGATTGCGGGATAGGAAAATTCGCTGTCGATTTTCTCGGCTTCGAGAGTAAGAACGGTTTCCCACGAAACGCCGTTATCAGCCGAGCGCTGAAGCGTAAGCGGAGAACGCTCTCCCCAGTTTTCGGAAACGGGATTTGAAACAAGATATATGTTTCCGTCGGTGGCTTTAACAAGGTCAAGACCGCTGTTGTTATTCGGAAGCACGGTGGGATAAGCGGTGCACCAGGTTTCGCCGCCGTCTGCGCTGTCGCTTCTGTATGCCCTTCCGACTGCGGTACGGGTTATCATATGAACCTTGTCCGGCTCGGACTCCCAGAGAGTCGGCTGAATCATCGGAATAAGATTTGTGCAGTTTCCGTTAAGACTGTTGAGAATGGGAGAAGTTTTTTCAGTGGGGACTTTGGCGGTTTTTCTCCATGATTTTCCGTCATCATCGGAAATATCAATGAAGCAGTTCCAGCCTCTGTTTTCGCTTGAAGCGGGTGCAAGCACTCTGCCGCTCGCAAGCCTTATGCACTTATTTTTAACGGGACCTCTGCCGCCGCTTCTGTCGTTTTCAACAAGCTCACGGGGAGTGCCGAAGCTTTTTCCTCCGTCGGGCGAAACGGCAAAATATGTACGCCATGAGGGAATATGCTTTCCTACCTTGAAGAATAAACATACCTCACCCTTTGAATTGAGGAACAGAACGGGGTTCCAATGCGGAATTTTATCGGCATGGGTAAGCTTTGAGGGCTTGCTCCAGCCGTTTTCATCACGCCTTGCAAACCATATATCAACATCGTTTTTTCCTTCTTTTGTTCCGCCGAACCATGCGGCAGCAACGCTTCCGTCATCAAGCGGAAGAACGGTTGAAGCGTGGCAGTTTGCGGTGGGGAGCTTTTCACAGACAAATTCTTTTAAATACTTCATTTTTATTTACCTCACAGTTCAAAATCGGCAGGGTCAGCGCTTTCCGGCTCGGGAGCTTTTCTCGGCGTACGCTTGAGCGGGTCATATTTATATGACCTGCATTTGAAATCGGGAGCGGTCAGACCTTTTTTGGAACACATAATCATTGTTCCGTCGGGTGTCTGCTTTCCGTTAAGGCAGTTTATGCACGCCGGAGCGTAATTCTTGGCGTTTATCAGCTTTTTTTTCATTTTTCGGCATCCTTTCACGCCATCAAAAAAATATACAGTATATTTTAACATATTCTTTTCTCATTATCAAGGTCTAATATTATAAGTGCGGATAAAAATAGCAGGGAAACCGATGCCGGCGCGGAAAAAGAGTTAAGCACGAAGCTTTCTTTTGATATTTCGATTGTCTGAAGCTCAACGGGAAAATGATTTAAAAGAATTATACAAATGAGCACGGAGAGCGCACAATGAAGCAGTCTGAAAAAAATAAATCTGATTTTATTGAGCGGTTCTCCGCAGATTGAAATTATCTGCATATGCACGCATATTCCGCCGAATGCGCATATTCCGGCTATGAGCGGAAGCGGCAGCTTTCCCGCCGCCGCAGCACAGCCGCCCGTCACCTCAAGGAAGCAGGATAAAAGAATTTTCGCCTTTTCGTTCATCGGAATAAGTGCCGTAATTTCGCCTATTCCCGAAAAAAGTGCAACAAAGCCGCTCACTGCAAGCATTGAAGAAGCGCAGGAGGAAACGCTTTTAACAACCGCCTCTCCTATTGTAATATCCGCAATTTCAGCCGTCTGCACGGGTTCTTCACTCTTTGCGTTGATTCCGCAGAAAATGCCGAGAATCAGCGCCGATAAGCAGACCGAAGCAAGAATTATCAGACCCGCTTTTTTTGATGAAAGCATTGATATTCCCACGGCATTGACCGAAAATCCCACCCCCGGACAAACACAGAAAAGAGTAAGCCTTTCTTTCTGAGAAGCCGTAATTCTGCCCGATGAACAGAGAGCGTAAGCGGTTTTCGCACCGACGGGATAACCGCCGAGCATTCCGAGAAGCACCGCCGGAAACGCTTCGGCAGGCAGAGAAAAGAGCTTCATAAAGAGTGCGGCATATTTTTTGAGCGGTTTCGGCATTTCTCCGCAGCCCGCAAGCGTTGAAGCGCACATAAACGCAAAAAGCGAGGGTATAACCGTTTCGGCGCAGAGATAAAGTCCGTATTTCACGCCCAAAGCGAATTTTTCGGGAAATATGAATATCACCGCAAACAGCACCGCGCCGACAATAAATGATAAACAGCGTTCCTTTTTCATAGCATCACCGTTCAATTCTATTCGGCGGCGTTCTTTTTATTGAATGATTTTCATAAATTATACGGGTGATGCGAATGAAAGAAAACAGATTTACCGCCGGAAGCGAGCGGATATTGGAAGCGCTTACAAGAAGTATGGATATTCCCGCCGATGCCCTTTCGGGCTATGCACATATTGAATTATGCGGAAACCGTGAAGCAACGGTTGACGGCTGCCGCGGAGTACTTGAATACAGCGACTGCCGCATTGCGCTGAACACGGGAAAGCTGACTGTCAGGTTCTGCGGCTGCGACCTCTGCATAGCCTCAATGCAGAACGGTCAGGCAGTTATAAAAGGGCTCATATCGGATATGAGCTTTGAAAACTGAGGTGGAATATGCTGATACTGAATATTGTCAGATTCATTCTCGGATATGTTGAATTTACCGCCTGCGGAGGCTTTCCCGAAAGATTTCTCAACCTCTGCCGTATTCGGGGAATATCGCTCTGGAATGTACGCTGTGACGGAAATATTCTCAGCGGCTTTGCGGACAGAAACTCATATAAAAAGATGCGTGCTGTTGCCAAAAGCTCGGGAATGAAAATGCGGATTGAGCAGAAAACGGGACTTTCGTTTTTTCTCAACCGCCACAGCCGCAGAGTGGGGCTTATCGCCGGAATGTGCATAATGGCGGCGGTAATCACGATTCTCTCAACAAGGCTCTGGAGCATTGATGTTACGGGAAATACGAATATTTCATCGGAAGAAATCATCTCCGCATTTGAAAAAGCCGGAGTAAAAAAAGGTATGCCCACTTCAAAAATAAACTCCTCCGAAATTGAATATATCGTTCAGCCGATGCTGAAAGGAATATCGTGGGTAAATATCAATATCCGCGGAAGCTCGGCGCTCATCGAAGTGCGTGAAACCGTTGAAAATGAAGATAAAACGGGTGACGGCAAACCGTCAAATCTCGTTGCGGCATCTGACGGAATACTCGTTATCCTGCGCCCGTTCAACGGTACGGCTGAGGCGAAAACCGGAAACGCAGTTATGAAAGGCGACCTGCTGATAAGCGGAATTGAACAAAATCGCGACTTTTCGGTGAATTTCTGCGATGCCGAGGGCTATGCCGTAGCGAAAACGGACAAAAAAATAAGCTCCGCCGCAAAGCGAAGCATAAACGCGGAAAAATGCGTCAATATCAAAAATTCCTATGAGCTCGGATTTTTCGGGCTGAATATTCCTCTCGGAAAACCGAGCGGCGAAAAAATCTTTGAGCTTAAAAGTGAGGTCAGAATAAACGGCGTTACTCTGCCGCTGAGCGTTACGCGGAAAAGCACTTGCGAAACGGGCGGATATACCGCCGAAATCAGCGAAAACCGCTGTATGCTTCTGGCTCTCTCGGATTATTTTTCAAAGTGTGACGGCACGCTTAAATATGTTAAGCCCGAAAAAATCGCAACGGAAATTTCCGTTACGGATAACGGCTGTATCATCAGCGGAAATGCCGTATGCCTTGAAAATATCGGCAAAAGCGAGCTTATGAATATAGAGGATTCAAGCGGTCAGATAATCAATCGCCCTTAAATATCCGTCAAAGCCCAGCCCGATAAAATGCTCTGTGCACGCCATTCCGGCATAGGATATTTTTCTGAAATCCTCTCTCTTTGAAATGTCGGAAATATGCACCTCAACCGCAGGAATATCAACCGCCTTGAGTGCATCGAGAATTGCGATGCTTGTGTGAGTATAGGCGGCGGGATTGATGATGATTCCGTCTGCTTTTCCGTAAGCGGACTGGATTTTATCAACTATTTCGCCCTCGTGATTTGACTGAAAAATTTCAGTCTCAACACCCTTTTCGGCAGCGTATGAATTTATCATTCCGCACAAATCGGCATAGGTATTCTTTCCGTATATATCGGGTTCACGGATTCCGAGCATATTGAGGTTCGGACCGTTTATTATAAGAATAAACATTCTTTTATTCTCCTCACCGTTTCGTTTATATCTTCATCAACAGTCACGGTAAAATCGGCGCACTCTCTGTAATATTTTTCTCTTTCGGAATAAAGCTTTTTCAGCGCTTCGCCGTTTTGTGAAAGCGGTCTGCCGTCGGTTACAAGCTTTTCAAGCGGAGAATCAAGAAAAATCACGGCTGAATTTTCTTTTATCGCCGTTCTGTTTTCTTTTTTCAGCACCGCTCCCCCGCCCGTTGCGATAACGAGTCCGCTTTCTCTGCATACCGTTTTTATTATATCGGTTTCACGGCTTCTGAAATTTTCTTCGCCGTATTTTTCAAATATTTCGGGTATGGCTTCGCCCGATTTTTCAATCTCCTCATCGGTATCGGTAAATTTTCTGCCGAGAGATAGGGCAAGCGCCTTTCCCGCCTCGGTTTTTCCGCACCCGGGCATACCGACAAGCGTTATATTCCTCTGCTTTGAGAAAATAACATTATATATTTCATCGGCTTTTTCATCGGGAATTTTTTCTCCGAGAAAAGCGGAAGCCGAGCGCACCGCCTGAGAAGCGAGCATATACAGCCCGTTAACACAGTCAATTCCGAGCGCCTGCGCCTGCTGAATAAGAACGGTGCGAAGCGGATTATAAATAAGGTCAATCACCTTTGTGCATTTCGGGAAATCCGAAAGGTCAATCGGAGAAATGCCGTTATCCGGATACATACCGACGGGCGTGGTGTTGACGATTATATCCGCATCTTTATGAAGATACAGATTGTTATAATTATTTTCGCCGCTTCTTGAAATGATAACGGTTTCAGCCGCTCCGGAAGAAACCGCAAACTGTTCCGCCGTTCTTCTTGCGCCGCCGGAGCCCAATATCAGCACCTTTTTTCCTTTGAAATCGCAGCCGCATTTTTTTGCCGCACATTCAAAGCCGTAAAGGTCGGTATTATCGCCGTAATATGTGCCGTCCGGCATTCTGATAACGGTATTGACGCTTCCCGTCAGCCTTGCCGCTTCGGAAAGCACGGCACAATGTTCCGCAGCCGCTATCTTATACGGAATGGTAACATTAAAGCCGTCAAGCGTATTATTTTCAAAAAAATTTTCAAGCTCCCGCCGAGGCATGGGATAAAGCTTATATTCGTAATCCCCGATAAGTGAATGTATCTGCGGAGAAAGCGAATGCGAAAGCTTTTCGCCGAGCAGACCGAATTTTTTATCTGTCATTCTGAATCCTCTTGCTCAGCTCGAAAATTTTATCGTAAAGCTGCGCAACATAAGCTTTCATATCATCGGGAGCGCGTGAAGCTGCGTTTTTCTTAACCTCTTTTTCTCTTTCCGCATTGAAAACGGGAAGGGAATTTTCTTTTTTTATTTCCGCAATGCGCTCCGATACTTTCATTCTCGCAACAAAAAGCTCCGTAAGCTTTTCATCAATTTCATCTATTTCTTTTCTGCAATTTTCAAGCTCCATAATTCACCTTTAAAATATCAAATCCGCTATGGCGATTGCCGCCGCCGCTTCAATGCACGGAACCGCTCTGAAAACCGCACACGGGTCATGCCTGCCCGAAACGGTTATTTCGCATTCCGAACCGTCTTTGAGATTTATGCTTTTCTGCGCCGTTCCGATTGACGGAACGGGCTTTGCCGCACATCTGAATATCAGCGGCATTCCCGAAGCCATACCGCCGAGTATACCGCCGTGATTGTTGCCGAGCGTTACGGCTCTGCCGTTTTCATAAGCGAAGCCGTCATTATTTTCGCTGCCGAAAAGTCTGCTTCCGCCAAAGCCCGAACCGAATTCGATTCCTTTTATCGACGGAACGCCGAATACCGCGGCGCTTATTCTGTTTTCAAGCCCGTCAAATATCGGCTCTCCCGTTCCCACCTCAAGACCGATAACGGCACATTCGATAACGCCGCCAACCGAATCGTTTTTCGCCTTTGCTTCGCTGATTACGGCTTTCATTTTTTCAAGTGCGCCGTCATCAATTACGGGATATTCCTTTTTCTTTATTTTCTCAAGCTCCGATGCCGAAACATTCACGGGGTCAAAGTGTTTATCTTCGGCATCATAAACCGAAGCGGCGTGAGCGCCGATGAAAATATTTTTTGCTTCAAGAAGCTGAATGCAGACCGCACCCGCAAAGCAGAGTGCCGCAGTCATTCTGCCGCTTGAATTGCCGCCGCCTCTTATATCGTTGAAGCCGTTATGCTTCATATATGCCGCAAAATCGGCATGAGACGGTCTCGGAATATTTTTATATGCTTCATAAGCCGATGAATTTACATCGCCGTTTTCGATGATTCCGCATATCGGAGCACCGCAGGTAACGCCGTCAACAAGTCCCGAAACTATTTTCACTTTGTCCGCCTCGTGCCTCGGAGTTGCAAGCTCTCCCCTTGCGCTTCTGCGGAGCATAAATTCTGAAATTTTCTTTTCGTCAACCGCAATTCCCGCAGGAACGCCGTCAATGACCGCACCGAGCATCTGAGAGTGTGACTGACCGAAAACGGTTACAACAATATTTTTACCGATACTGCACGACATCAGCTTTTCCTCCGAGTTCATTATATTTCTCAAAAAAATCGGGATAAGATTTCTTAACGCATTCCGCACCCTCAATTATAACATCGTTCCTGCATTTTGCCGCCGCAAGTGCCGCCGCAAAAGCTATTCTGTGGTCGCCGTAAGACTTAACTCTGCCGCCGTCAAGCTTCGGTTTGCCGTTGATTATAAGCCCGTCAGCCGTAACGGCTGTATCCGCTCCGAGTGCGGAAAGCATCTCAGCCGTGCATGAAAGGCGGTCACTTTCTTTGAATCTGAGCCTTGAAGCACCGGTTATAACGGTTCTGCCTGCGGAAACCGCCGCCATTGCCGCCAAAATCGGAACGGAATCGGGAATATCGGAGGCATCAACCGCCGCACCGTTTCCGAGCTTTCCGAGCAGCTCTGAGGCTTTCCCGTCACCCTGAAGCGAATTTTCGTTTAATCCCTTAACGCTCACTCCGAGAGCAAGCCACACAAGAGAATTTGAATAATCTCCCTCAACCTCGATTTCAGCCGCTCTGCATTTTTCGCTTACCGAATATATATTTTTATCCTTTTTCACCGTTACTCCGAACCTGCGGAGCATATCGGCAGTCATTTCAATATAGGATTCTGAAACAACGGGAGGAATAATTTCAAGCTTTCCGCCGCCGATAACCGAAATGGCAAAAAGCAAGCCCGAGGCATACTGGGAGCTTATATCTCCGCGAACGGAAAATTCATTCGCCGGAATTTTACCCGATACGCTCATCGGAAACCCGTCGGAGATTTTTATGCCCTCTTTTTGAAGCACTTCTCTGAGCGGTTCAATCGGTCTTTCCGAAAGTCTGCCGCTCACCTTAAAAACCGCCGGACAGCCGAGAGCACACACAACCGGCATAAGAAATCTGAGCGTTGAAGCGCTTTCACGGCAGTTCAATACGGCATCTTTGTTCGGAACGCCAATCGGCTGAACGGTGAATACGCCGTCATTTTCCGTAATATCCGCTCCGAGTGCTTTCAGGCAGTCTGCCGTTGCGGCAATATCGTCGGAAACGGTGTTTATTTTCACCGTGCTTTTTCCGTCTGCAAGTGCGGCGCAAATCAGTGCCCTGTGGGCATAGGATTTTGAGGACGGAGCGGATATTTCACCCGACAGCGCCGACGGACGAATGATAATATCCATTTATGCCCACTCCCCTCAGATTTCGGTATACTTTATGTTTTTTATTATGCAATGTCCGATTTCTTCGGGCAGAATAAACGCTATCTCATCGCCCGAGCGTTTTTTATCGTTCATCATTTCACGCACTATATCATCACGGCTGAAATCGGTTGAAACCGGCAAGTCCTGCCGTTCAAAAGCCTTTTTGATTCTTTCAGCCGTTTCGGCAGAGCAGATGTTCATTTTCAGGCTTAATTCAGCCGCCGCAGCCGTCCCGATTGCCACCGCCTCTCCGTGCGGTATCTCAAATCCCGAAAGCTTTTCAACCGAGTGTGCAAAGGTATGCCCGAGGTTGAGCAGTCTGCGCTCTCCGCGGTCAAATTCATCGGCTTCAACGCATTTCTTTTTAAGCTCAACGCATTTATAAACCGTGTTTTCAATATTCTCTGTCGGAGCTTCAATAAGCTCTTCATCGAATAATATTCCGTATTTTATAACCTCCGCCATTCCGCAGGCAAAGGTTCTTTTATCAAGAGTTTCAAAGGTATCGGTATCGCAGATAACAAGCGACGGCTGATAAAACGCTCCGGCGAGGTTTTTGCCGTGAGCAAGGTCAACCGCCGTCTTTCCGCCGACAGAGGAGTCAACCGCCGCCAGCAGAGTTGTGGGAAGCTGAACAAACGGAACGCCTCTCAGATAAAGCGATGCGGCAAGACCCGTTATATCTCCCGCAACACCGCCGCCGAGAGAAATGAAAATCCCGTTTCGGTCAATGCCGTTTTCAGCCGCAAATTCAAGAATATCAAAAAGAGTATCTTTATTTTTCGCATTTTCTCCCGCTTCAAAAACGAAAGAAAAAACTTTTATTCCGTTTTTTTCAAGACTGTTTTTAACCTTTTCAAGATAAAGCTTTTCAACATTTGAATCGGTAACTGTCAGCGCGCTGCATTCGCCGAAAAGCGCTCTGCATTTTTCTCCCGTTCGGGACAGCAGACCGCCGCCGATTAAAACATCATATTCGGTTGAGGCTTTTATGTGAACGGTTTTCATATTTTACCTTTCCGAAACGGCTTTTCTTATTGCCGCCGATTTTCCGACAATTATTGCAAATTCTTCGGGCGTTATCGCCTGTATTCCGTCGCTGAGCGCATTTTCGGGGTCATAATGAACCTCTATCATTGCGCCGTCCGCTCCCGCCGCACAGGCTGCAAGGGTAAGCGGCTTCACCAGTGAAGCCCTTCCCGAAGCGTGACTCGGGTCGGCAATAACCGGCAGATGCGTTTTCTCTTTCAGCAGTGCAATTGCCGAAATGTCAAATGTATTTCTCGTTGAATTTTCAAAGGTTCTTATTCCTCTTTCGCAGAGGATAACATTTTTGTTTCCTTCAGCCATTATGTATTCTGCGCTCATCAGAAGCTCATCAACCGTTGAGCCGAAGCCGCGCTTAAGCAAAACGGTTTTTTGGGTTTTTCCGAGCTCCTTAAGAAGTTCGAAATTCTGCATATTCCTTGCGCCGACCTGAATAACATCAACATTTTCATAAGCTTCAAGCAGAGAAATATCGGTTATCTCCGTAACAATCGGCAGACCCGTTTTTTTCTTTGCCGCCTCAAGCAGCTTTATCCCGTCAACACCCATACCCTGGAATGAATAGGGCGAGGTTCTGGGCTTGAACGCACCGCCTCTGAGCATGGAAGCTCCCGCCGCCTTAACCGCTTCGGCAATGGCGCAAATCTGCTCCTCTGATTCAACCGAGCAAGGACCTGCAATGAATTTGAAGCTTCCGTCGCCTATCTTAACGCCGTTTATATCGGCAACCGTATTTTCTTTTTTGATATTTTTATCGGATAATCTTGTTTCTGTCACTTTTTAACATTCCTTTACGGGTTCTATTGAAATTTTATTTTTGATGTGGTAACATATCCTTACGAACGGAGGTTCTGATATGGAAAACGGATTTTTTGCAATGGTTTCGAGAATGAAATATATAAACCGCTGGGCACTTATGAGAAACGAGCACAGCGAAAATCTTACCGAACACAGCTTTGAGGTATCCGTTATCGCTCACGCACTTGCGGTTATCGGCAACAGACGGTTCGGAAAAAATCTGAACGGAGAAAAAGCGGCTCTGCTCGGACTTTATCACGATACGCCCGAAACGCTCACCGGCGATATGCCCACACCCGTCAAATATTACAGCGATGAGGTCAGAGCGGCATATAAAACGGTTGAGGAAAACGCCTGCAAGAGCCTTATTTCAATGCTTCCCGATGACCTCAAAGGGGATTACGAAGCAATGTTCATTCCGAAAGAAGAAGATTCGGAGCTTTGGAAGCTTGTTAAGGCTGCCGACAAAATCAGCGCGCTTATCAAGTGCATTGAGGAAAAGAAAGCCGGAAACAGCGAATTTTCAAGCGCCGCAGCCGGACTTAAAAAGGCGGTTGAAGCCCTCAATATTCCCGAAGCAAAAATATTCATCGAAGAATTTCTGCCGGCATATAAGCTGACACTTGATGAACTCAGGCAAAAATAATTTCTTCTATTTTACAACGAAAATTCGCATATATCAATATGTTTCTTAATAAATATCAATTTTATTTGAAAATATTTTAAAAAAGGGTTGATATTTCCGAAAATATGTGTTAAAATATGCGATGTTAGGATTATGTATTTTATGAGAGTGGGTTGTGACCCGCTCTTTTGTTTATGTTATCCCAATTTGAAAAAAGGAGAAAAAATATGGCTAAAGGAAAGGGCGGAAATACCGTTGCCGCCGTATGGGATATTGCAAAGCCCATCGCCGATGAGCTCGGTCTTGAGATATGGGATATCCGTTTCGTTAAAGAGGGTTCCGATTGGTTCCTGCGCATTTTCATTGATAAGGACGGCGGAGTTTCCATTGAGGACTGCGAAAATATGAGCCGTGCGATTGATGAACCGCTTGATGAGGCTGACCCGATTGAGCAGAGCTACTGCCTTGAGGTTTCGTCCCCCGGAGTTGAAAGAGAGCTTACGAGAGACACCCATTTTGAAGCCTGCACAGGCGAAAAAATCAAGGTTAAATTCATTCGTGCCGTTGACGGCAAGCGTGAATACAGCGGCGTTCTCAGCGGCTTTGACGGAAAGCTTGTCACCCTGCTTTGTGACGACGGTCACTCGATTTCATTTGAGAAAAAAGAAACAAGTTATATAAAGCTTGACGATTTTGATTTTTGAAAGGATTGATTTATAAAAATGGACAACAAAGAATTTTTTGAGGTAGTTAAGCTCCTGAGCGTTGAAAAGAATGTTCCCGTTGATATTCTTCTTGAGGGCATTCAGAGAGCGATAGTTACGGCAGTTAAAAGAGACTATAACAATAAGGACATAGTTTTCTGCGAAATGGACGCAGATAAAAATACGATGCGTGTTTTCGTGCGCAAGAATGTTGTTGCCGAAATCGTTGACCCCGATGAAGACCTGCTTGTTGAACAGGCAAAGAGATTCAAGCCCTCAGCCGTTGCGGGCGATATTATCGAAATAGAGCTTGAAACCAAAGAGGTAAGCCGTATAGCCGCCGAAAAAGGAAAGCATATTCTCCGTCAGGTTATCAGCGAGGCTTCCAAGAATCAGCTTTTCGCGGAATTTCAGAATAAGAATCAGGATATTATCACCGTTAAGGTTGCAAGAGTTGACCCCGTTACTCAGGACGCATATGTTGAAATCGGCAAGCTTACCGAAAGACTTTCCCGTTCTGAACAGCTTCCGACGGATAATCTTAAAGAGGGCGACCTTGTAAAGGTTTACATTGCAGATGTTAAGGACGCCGCAAAGGGCCCGAGAGCAACAATTTCAAGAACTCACCCCGGCCTTGTGAGAAGACTTCTCGAAAGCGAAGTTCCCGAGATATTCGACGGAACGGTTGAAATCAAATCCGTTTCCCGCGAAGCAGGCTCAAGAAGCAAGGTTGCCGTTTTCAGCTCAGATGAAAATGTTGACCCCGTAGGTGCCTGCATCGGTCAGAGAGGCGCAAGAATAAACAAAATCGTTGACCAGCTCGGCGGAGAAAAAATGGACGTTGTCCGTTACAGCGACGATCCCGCGGCATATATCGCCGCCGCTCTTGCTCCGGCAGATGTTATATCGGTAACGGTTCTCAATGCCGATGAGCATTCATGCAGAGTTGTTGTTCCGAATAACCAGCTTTCACTTGCAATCGGCAACAAGGGTCAGAACGCAAGACTTGCCGCAAAGCTTACGGGCTGGAAAATAGATATAAATCCCGAAACGGAAGAACCCACAATCAATTTTGATGTTGAATAAAATGCTTTAAGGAGCTGAACCCATGCCTACAAGCCGCAGTATTCCGATGAGAAAATGCACAGGATGCAACGAAATGAAGCCGAAAAAGGAGCTTGTGAGAGTTGTCAGAAGTCCCGAGGGTGAAATTTCGCTCGACCTTACCGGCAAAAAAGCCGGCAGAGGCGCTTATGTCTGCCGCAATGCGGAGTGCCTTTCAAAAGCGAGAAAGGCAAAAAGAATTGAAAAAGCATTCTCCTGTGCCATACCGGACGAGGTATATGAAAAGATGGAGAGTGAGTTAAAAAATGAATGATGACCCCAAGCTGCTCTCACTTCTCGGAATGTGCCGTAAAGCCGGAAAGCTAAGCTGCGGACATGACGGCTCGATAGATTCGGTCAGAAGCGGAGTTGCAAAGCTTTGTCTGCTGAGCAGCGATTCTTCGGAGAGGCTGCGCAGAGAAGCGGAAAGGGAAGCAGGCTTCGGCGGAAGAGACATTCCGGTTGCCGTTCTGCTTTCGACAATGGACGATATAAAGCACGCCACGGGTCTTAAATCCGCCGTGCTGACTGTAAACGATGAAGGCTTTGCAAAATCAATGCTCAGGCTTCTGAATACCAAAGGGGAGGTTAACTTATGATAAATAAATACAAATTATCCGAAGTTGCAAAAGATTTCGGCGTAAAAAATAACATAGTGTCCGATGTGCTTGCAAAGTATTTTTCGGACACAAAAAAGACTACATCGGCTCTTGAGGTTGACGAGCTTGATATAATCTTTGAAACATTCACCAAGGAACACGAGCTTGAAAATCTCGATGTATATTTCAATCTTGCAAAAGAGGTTGAGAAGAAAGAAGAGCCCGAAGCAAAGGCAGCACCGGCAGAGAAAAAAGCCGAAAAGCCCGCCGCAAAGGAAGAAGCAAAAGAAGAGCCGAAGCCCGAGAAAAAGCCCGAAAAGAAGCAGGAGAAGAAGCCCGAGGCAGAGAAGAAAGCCGAAAGCAAGCCTGCCGCAAAGGAAACAAAAGCTCCGGCTGAAAATCAGAATAAAAAGACAAAGCTTCCTCCGATGCCGCAGAAGCAGACTGCACCCAAGAAAGAAAAAGAAAATAAGCCGATGCAGTCAAGAACCAAGGGCGAAATCCGTACGGTTGATACCAGAGCGGATAATATTGACCTTGAAAAATATAACGAAAAATATGAAAACATAGCTCCGGCGAATAAGACTCAGCAGCACGCAAATTCGCTCGGAAAGCAGAAGATAAAGCAGAAGAGCCAGCAGTACAGAAAGCAGGGCGGTATGCGTTCCTCAAGGCGTGAGACCGAGGCCGAGAGACTCAACCGTATCAAAGCGGAAAGAGAAAAGAAGCCTCAGCTTCAGTTAAAGCTTCCCGAAGAAATCACCGTAGGTGAGCTTGCCGCAATGCTTAAGATGACGGCGGCAGAGGTTATCAAAAAGCTCTTTGCTCTCGGTCAGATGGCGGCAATCAACGATGTGCTTGACTATGAAACCGCCGCAATCGTTGCGGAGGAGCTCGGCGCAAAGGTTGAAAAAGAAGTTGTTGTCACGATTGAAGACAGAATTATCGACGACAGCATTGACGACGAAAAAGACCTTATCACCAGAGACCCCGTTGTTGTTGTTATGGGTCATGTTGACCACGGCAAAACCTCTCTGCTTGATGCTATCAGAAATACTGCCGTTACAGCTACCGAGGCAGGCGGAATCACTCAGCACATCGGCGCACACCGCGTTGAGATAAACGGTCAGAAAATTACCTTCCTTGACACCCCGGGTCACGCCGCATTCACCGCAATGCGTTTAAGAGGTGCAATGGCAACCGATATTGCAATTCTCGTTGTTGCCGCCGATGACGGTATTATGCCTCAGACCGTTGAAGCAATCAACCACGCCAAGGCAGCCGGTGTTCAGATAATCGTTGCCATCAACAAGATGGATAAACCCACAGCAAATCCCGACAGAGTTTTGCAGCAGCTCACCGAATATGAGCTTGTTCCCGAGGAATGGGGCGGCGAAACAATCTGCGTTCCCGTTTCGGCACACACCAAGATGGGCATTGATAAGCTGCTTGAATCGGTTCTGCTTGTTGCCGAGGTTCAGGAGCTTAAAGCCAATCCCAACCGTTCCGCAAAGGGCGTTGTTATCGAAGCAAGACTTGATAAGGGCAGAGGCCCCATATCAACTCTTCTTGTTCAGAACGGTACTCTTAAATCGGGCGATATAATCGTTGCAGGTACGGCAGTCGGCAGAGTAAGAGTTATGACCGACGATAAGGGCAGAAAAGTCAACGAAGCAGGCCCGTCCGTTCCCGTTGAGATTATGGGTCTTGACGAAGTTCCCCTTGCAGGTGACGGATTTGATGCCGTTAACGATGAAAGACTTGCAAGAGAGCTTGTTGAGCAGAGAAAATCCAAGGCTAAGGAAGAACAGTTCAAGGAGTTCCAGAAGGTTACGCTTGATAATCTCTTTGCTTCAATCAAAGAGGGCGAGCTCAAAGACCTCAATATCATCATCAAAGCCGATGTTCAGGGTTCGGCAGAAGCCGTTAAACAGAGCCTTGTCAAGCTTTCCAATGAGGAAGTCCGTGTTAAGGTTATCCACAGCGGCGTAGGCGCAATCAACGAAAGCGATGTTATGCTTGCCAACGCTTCAAACGCAATTATCGTCGGCTTCAATGTAAGACCCGATAATGTTGCTCTTGAAAACGCAGAGCGTGACCACGTTGAAATAAAGACTTACCGTGTTATCTATGACTGCATTGAAGAGGTTGAAGCCGCCATCAAGGGTATGCTTGCTCCGAAATTCAGAGATGTTGACATCGGCAGAGCCGAGGTTCGTCAGGTCGTTAAGATTTCGTCAATCGGCAATATCGCCGGCTGTCACGTTATCAACGGCAAGATAACCAGAAACGCCAAGGTAAGAGTTGTAAGAGACGGTATTGTTATCACGGAAGACGAAATGGCTTCTCTCCGCCGCTTCAAGGACGATGTTAAGGAAGTTCAGAACGGCTTCGACTGCGGTATCGGCCTTGCCAAGTTCAACGACATCAAAGAGGGCGACATCTTTGAGGCGTTTATCACCGAGGAATACAGAGATTAAGAGGTTAAATAAATGGCTGGTTACAGAGTAGACAGAGTTTCCGAGGATATAAAGCGTGAAATAGCCGCAATCATCAGGGAGCTCAAAGACCCGAGAATACAGGGAATGCTCACCGTTGTGAATGTTGATGTTAATTCCGATGCCTCAGCCGCAAAGGTTTATGTCAGCGCAATGGAGGGCATCGAAACGGCAAAGCTTGCCGTAAAGGGTCTCACAAGCGCAACGGGATTTATTCGCAGAGAGGTCGGCAAAAGGCTTCATCTGCGCAAAACCCCCGAGCTTAAGTTCATTGCCGATAATTCAATAGAAAAAGGTATGAACATCGCAAGTATGCTCAATAACATTGATAAAGAATAAAAGGAGCGTCAATCAATGAGAATTGACAGGCAGGAAACCGCAAGACTTCTCAATGAAAAAGACAATATCCTCATTTTATGCCATAAGCATCCCGACGGGGATACTCTCGGCAGTGCAGCAGCCCTTGCACATATTCTGAAAAAGGCGGGTAAAACTCTGCGCATTGAGTGCAGTGACCCTATCCCCAAGGATTTCGGATTTATGTTTGAGGGACTTGATGCGCCCGAATTTGAGCCGGAATATGTTGTTTCAATTGATGTTGCCGATATAAAGCTTTTAGGCGCTGAGCTTGAAGGCCGATACGGCGGCAGAATTGACCTTTGCATTGACCATCATTCTTCAAATATGCTTTACGGCGATAAGGTATGGCTTGAGGGCGATTCGGCTTCAACCGCCGAAATGATATATATGCTTCTTGAAGAAATGGAAGCGGATATAACTCCCCTCGTTGCCTCCTGCCTTTTCACGGGCGTTTCAACCGATACGGGCTGCTTCAGATTTTCAAACACCTCGGTCAGAACCTTTGAAATTGCGGCAAGGCTTGCCGACCTCGGCGCAGATACTTATAATATCATTCAGGTATTCTTTGAAACAAAGAGTAAATCCTATGCGGCGCTTGAAAGGCTTGCGCTTGACAGTATGCGGTTCTATTTTTCGGACCGCTGCGCGGTTATCTGCGTTACGCAGGATATGTATAAGAAAACCGGCTCTGATGAAAGCGAAACAGACCGTCTTGCAAATCTGCCCAGGCAGGTTGAGGGAGTGCTTGTAGGCATAACTCTCAGAGAACTTAAGGACGGAAGCTTCAAGGCTTCGGTCAGAACCCACGGCGATATAGACGCCTCGGCAATCTGCAAAAGGCTCGGCGGCGGCGGTCATGTAGGCGCTTCGGGCTGTACGCTTTACGGCACAAAGCAGCAGGCGATAAACGCCCTGCTCAAAGAGGTCGAAGCGGAAATAGATGTTTATAAAATCGACTGAATATCAAATAACCGCAGTACGGATTTTCCATACTGCGGTTGATTTTTTATTCAATGCGTGCTTTTCGGACCAGATAAAATTCATACAGGCAGTAGATAACCACGCCGAGCCAGATAAAGGCAAAGCTGAGCAGCTTTTCGGAAGAAAAGCTCTCGCCGAGAATCAAGCTGCAAACAATTCCGATTGACGGGGAAACATACTGAAATATTCCCGTCAGCGAAAGCGGAAGATATTTTACTCCCACGGCAAAGAAAACCATCGGCAGGCCCGTAACAATTCCGCTGCCCATCAGAAACATCTGTCTTGTAAATGTAATATCGGAAAGCCAGCCGTTATTTCCGCCGAAAATAATCAGCGCAAGAACGGCAAACGGCAGCATAATCAGAATTTCCGCCGTGGTTGTTACGATTGAATCGTCTTTAAGTCCTTTTTTGAGTGCGGAATAAACGGAAAAACAAAGTGAAAGCGCAATCGTTACCGCGGGAAAACCTCCGAAGCCCTCCACGCTTAAAACAATTCCGATAATAACGGCAATCAGCGCCGCTATATGCCCTGTTTTGATTTTTTCTTTAAATATCAGCGCTCCGAAAAAAATCATCACAAGCGGCATAATGTAGTAGCCCATGGATACCTCCATAATTCTGCCGAATCGGACGGCAAACAGATATATTGACCAATCCGCAAAGAGCAGGACGGAAGCGGGAAGCTCTCTTAAAAGCTTCTTTCTATCCCTGAAAATCTGCACAAGAAGATTCAGCTTACGCTGTGCCGCAAGTATAATCAGGCACGCGGCAGAAGCCCAGATTATGCGGCATATCAGAAGAAAAACCGTATCAACACCGGAATCCATCGCATAGTAAAGCGGCTGAAATCCCCAGATGAGATAGCACGCCGCCATTGCAGGCAAGCCCCGCCCGAAATCGTATTTATTTAAACTTCCGTTCATTTGATTTACCTCATATGTTTCACCCATCGGCAAAACTGATTTCATTGAAAAAGCACTTCCGAAGAAGTGCTTTTTCATGGCGCGCTTGAAGGGACACAGCCTTGCTTCGCAAGTCTTGCATGCTCGGCGACCGCTGCTTTTGCAGCAGTACCCGCCTCGCATTTCGTCGCTGAAAACAATTCACCGAATTGTTTTCTTAACGCTCCTCACCCTCTCAGGGTTCGAGTCCCTGAAAAAGCATAAACTTTGAAGCCACTCCTTTGAGCGGCTTCAAAATTGGCGCGCTTGAAGGGACTCGAACCCCTGACCCACTGCTTAGAAGGCAGTTGCTCTATCCAGCTGAGCTACAAGCGCATAAAAATGGAGCGGGTGATGGGAATCGAACCCACACAACCAGCTTGGAAGGCTGGGATTCTACCATTGAACTACACCCGCATTTCTGAACGAATGATATTTTATCATAAGACATTTCAAATGTCAATAGAAAAAACCATTTTTTATTAAATTTTTCTGCGAATTTTTTATTTCGGAAATAAATTCTTCATACAGTATGTTGTCCGCTTGACTTTTAATTATCCGTGTTGTAATATAATTTTATTATATACATTATTGGAGAGATTAGAATGTCTGCAATTTTTTCAAACGCCAAATTCATAACAACCGAATTTACAAACTATTTTTTGCCCGGTCAGACCTATTGGGCACGCAAAAGAGCCCGTCTGTATCAGCATCTTGACCTCTTTTCATGGAACGGTCTGCCGATGTTCGTTGCCGATTTTGAAGCGGAAAGCACCGACGGCGCAAAGCTTTATTTTGCTTCTCTCGGCTGTGTTGATATTTATATCAACGGCAAAAGGCTTGAGGGTGCCGAAATGAAACCGGGCTGGACGGATTATACCAAAAGAGCGCTTTATATGGAAAATGATATTTCCGATATGCTCAAGGTCGGGAAGAACAGGATTCTTGCCGTTGCCGCCACGGGCTGGTATGCAGGAAGAATTGCCGGCGAAAGATACGGCAGCGGTTCTCCTGCGGTTAAAATTGCCGTTGTGTGCGGTGAAAATGCTCTCGTTTCAACCGATGCAAGCTGGAAATGCAAGGTCGGCGGTCAGATAAGAACCGCCGATATATGGGACGGCGAATACCGCAGCGCCGAATTTGACGGCTATACCGATATATCAAAGCCCTGCTATGCTCTTGACGAAGAATGGAAAGCGGCTGATATTTACGATTATGCAGGAGAAGTTACTCCCTATATCGGCTCTGAAATCAGAGTTCGTTCCGCTCTTGCTCTCAAGCCCGAAACGCTCACCGTTTATGACGGCATCGGCTATAACGGAACGGATTACGGAAAAATAAATGTCTGCAGGGCAAACGCTTCTCTGCCCCTCACTCTCAAGGTCGGTCAGAAGCTGATTGCGGATATCGGTCAGGAAACCGTCGGCTGGCTCAAAATAAAGGTTAAAGCCGCAAAGGGAACGGAAATCAAGCTCCGCTACGCCGAATTTCTCAATGACAGCGGCAAAATTTCAAGAGGAAACGACGGCCCCGAGGGCTCGGTTTATACAATAAATCTGCGTTCCGCACTCGGCAAAGCCTATTATGTAACCGGCAGCGATGAGGTTGAGGAATACAGACCCACCTTCACCTTCTTCGGTTACAGATATGTTGAGCTCAGCGCCGACAATGATGTTGAATTTATCGACCTTACGGCGGAAATAGTCGGCAACGACAATATTGAAACGGGTGAAATCGAAACCTCAAGCGCACTTGTAAACAAGCTCATTTCAAACACCCGTTGGGGACAGAGAGGAAACTATCTGAGCGTTCCCACCGACTGTCCTCAGCGTGACGAGCGTCTCGGCTGGACGGGTGATGCTCAGGCATTCAGCATAACGGCGGCTTATAACGCCGATGTATACGGCTTCTTCCGCAAATGGATGCAGGATATGCGTGATGCCCAGGGCGAAAAGGGCGGTTATGCCGATGTTAACCCGAGAGTAGGCTGCTGCTCCAGCGAGGACGCCTGCGCCTGGGGCGATGCCGGAGTTATCATTCCGTATAATCTTTATAAGATTTACGGCGATGACACAATGATAAAAGAGCATTTTGACTCCATGGAAAAATATATAGCCGGTCTTGTTGAGAAATACGGTATGTCAGGCCCCAATCCCCGTTACGGCGACTGGCTTGCCTATGACTGGTGCGACAATAAATTCATCTCGTCAGCCTATTTCGTTCACGATATAGATATGATGATTTATATGTGCGGCGTTGCCGGCAGAGAGGACAGAATCGCATATTATAAAGACCTCAGAGAAAAGGCATATGCCTATTTCTGCGAAAACTTTATGAAGGACGGCATTCCCGTTGAGCAGACACAATGCAATAAGATAATCGTTCTTGCATTCGGACTGCTTGCAAAGGATAAAGAAAATGCTGTTGCCGATGCACTTGAAAAGCAGATAAAGGAAAACGGTGACAGACTTTCATGCGGCTTCCTCGGAACATACAACCTCTGCCCCACCCTTTCAAAATTCGGCAAAGACAAAACCGCATATAATCTCCTGCTCCAGAGAAACGAGCCCTCATGGCTTTACAGCATCGACCAGGGTGCAACTACCATATGGGAAAGATGGAATTCCTACACCAAGGAAAAGGGCTTCGGCGATGTGGGAATGAATTCATTCAATCACTATGCCTACGGCGCAATAGTTGAATGGATGTACCGCTATATGGCAGGCATTGAGGCGATCGAGCCGGGATTCGCGAAATTCGCACTCTGCCCGAGGATTGATATGAGAACCGCCGACGAGCTTCCCGAGGGTCAGGAAAACATCAAATGGGTCAAGGCAAGCTTCAATTCGGTCAAAGGTCTTATAAAGAGCGAATGGAACACCGAAAACGGACTTGTTTATAAATGCACCGTTCCGGACGGTACAACCGCTCTGCTCACTCTCCCCGTTGTTGCCGATACGGTTTCCGTTAACGGAAAAGCGGTAAGCACCGAAAACAAAAAAACATTTGAAATGCTCCTTGAAGCCGGAGAATACGAGATTATACAGTAAAAAAACGGGCTGCGCCCGCTGTAATTCGGAATTAAAAATCGGGTACGGGCAAAGCCCGTCCTTAACTCCTCACTCCTACCTCCTAACTTCTCACTAAAAAATGCCGTGCTTGTGACATCGGTCACAAGCACGATTTTTTATATTCCGTAATAAATTTTAAGCGTTTCAGCGTCCTTTTCGTCTGTGCCGTCGAGCAGAATCAGGTCATCCGTTCTGAACAGATTCGGGAATGCACGGTTGTTATTATCCATTTCGCTGTCATTACCGATAACAAAAACATTTGAAACGGTCGGTTTGCAAAACTCATCATCGAGCGGAGCGGAACGGACAAATTTGAAATTATAATAAATCCTGACTTCCTTTTTCTCCTTGTCAACAGCGCAGAGCACATGAATCCAGCCCTCATAGAAGGTTTCGGGGAACGGTGTTATAACCGCAAAATCATCATCACCGTTCGCAACGCACAAAACGGTATCGTTATTTTTCATAACGAGCGAAAATCCCGCCGAGGCACGCTTACGCCACCACCATGGCTTTGTTGAGCAGATAACACAAGTTTCATTCACCGAGCGTTCGGCTTTTATCCACGCTCCGACGGTAAAACTGCCAAGCTCCGGCGAAAGCGAGCTTGTTTTGGCGCAGCCCGTTATGCCGAATTCTCCGCACGAACCGCGGACACCGTTTGAATAATACTTGACATGACCGAATTCTTCAAATTCGCAGTTTCCCGTTTCGTCTTTGATTTCGTTATCAAAGAAAACGGCAAGCTTCAATCTGTCACTTCCGAAAAATTTTGAAAGACCGTTTTTAAATTCGGGAGTAGGCAGAGTTTCTATTTTTGATTCAACCTGCTCATATTTTATGTATTCGGAAACCTTTTCTTCAAATATATCCTCGGGAACCTGGGAAGAATATCCGTTCAGATCATAGGCAGGAACTTCAAGCCCGAGAGCATAAAGCACGAGCGCCGAAATATCCTTTGTCTGAGCGGTTTTAAATTCGCCTTTCTTAACGCTTTTTCCCGCGGCGGCAAAATATACATACCTTTCTTCATCGGTATATCCGCCGTGACCTCTGCGTATTCCGCCGTGGTCGGCAGTTACAACGAACAGGGTTTTATCAAGTATTCCGGCTTCTTTATAAGCGGCGTAAATATCGCCTATGAGCTTATCCGTAAGCTCAATTCTTTTTATATGACCCTCTTCACCGTAGCCGTTTCCGTGACCTGCTCCGTCAACATCGTCAAACTGCACGAAAAGAAATTTCGGTTTCTTCTTTACGGCTTCAACGATTCTCGGAGTAAGCTCTTCATCGGTTCTCTCGGTAATGAAATCAACATCGGCGTTATGCTCGATTATTCCGTGATTTATCGGATTCCAGTTGACCGCCGAAACGAGATAAGCCTCGGGGAATTTTTCTCTCAAACGGGTAAATACCGACGGCAATCCCTCATTATCATATTCATATCTGCCCACTCTGCTGTTGGTGAGTCCGTGAACAAGCGGCGAAGCGCCAAGCAGCATTGCACCCCAGTTTTCGGCGCTGATGGTCGGGTCCATTGAGAGCGCATAAAAGTTTACCGCTCCGTTTTCAAATATGGCATCAATATTCGGCGTATCGGCAAAGCGGTTGAAATTTCCCATTCCGTCAACGCCGATAACCGCAACATAATCATAAACAAACCTTGACATATCTTATCCCCTGCATCAGTTGAGTATTCTGAATTTTCCGATTATCGGAAGCTCCTTTGCCTTACCGTTAACAACATTGATGATTCCGTTAACGGCGAGCGCAAAGAACCCGATTTTGAGAATAGATGCAAGAATCGAAACAATAAGACCGATAACCGGCAATTTGCCGAGGATTCCGATTAAAACAGTTGCAAGGAACTGCACTATTTCAAGCACCAAGCCCTGATTTGTATGAAAACGGGCGAATTTTGATTCCTTCGCCGCAAAAAGCGGAACAAGGACAAGTATTCCGAGATAGGCAAGAACGCCCATCAGCTTATTTTCCGCAATATCCTCGGGAAGAAAATCCGAAGTTGTGTCGGTTGTGTTGCCGAGGTCGGAAAATTTATCCGAAACATTCTGTGCAAAATCCTTTGCCTTTTCCGCTGTTTCATTTTCGACCTTTGCTCCGCATGACGGGCAATACAGCGCTCCGAACGGCACTTCCGTTCCGCAAACCTTACATTTTGCCATTATTGTGCTCCTTATTTCTGATAAATTTTAACATAGTCAACCGTCATAGTTGAGGTGTAACCCTTTTCAAACGGAATCTCCGCAGGAAGCTCAAGAGAAACTATAACCTCTTCGGGAACCTGTGAAACGCCGTTGCCGAACGAACAGCGTGAGGTTTCAACGCCGTTGATATAGAAGATATATTCGTCCTCCGTCCACTTAAGTCCGTAGGTATTGTATTCATCATAAATATCTCTGCCGACTTTAAAATCGCCTATACAGCAGGAATCAATATTTACGGGGTCATCATCATATCCGTTGCAGTGGACGGTCTGAGTTACAACATTGCGGTGCGCCGCAAGCTTTTTATCTGCACACATAGCCTCAAATATGTCTATCTCGGCACCGTTTATACCGCCCTGTGAAATATCGTGGTCATACGGATGGTCTGCCTGAATCCAGAATGCACTCCAGAAGCCCTTATCCTTGTTGCACTTGCATCTGATTTCAAAATAGCCCTGCTTATAGTGCTCCTTAAGGCTTATCATACCGGCATACCAGCCCTCGCCGTATTTGCCGTTTTCAAGATATTCGGCGGTAATATAAAGATTGCCGTCCGCAACCTTTACCTGACTTTCGCCGTTATAGCCGCCTCTTCTTTCGCCGAGAGCACGGTGATTCCAGACATCGGTATTAAGAGAATCGCCCTCGAATTCATCACAGAAAACAAGATTATATCCCTTGAGGTCAAGAGGAGTGCCGACGGGCGACACCGGAGTGTCAAAAATTATGCTTCCGAGAAGCTCAACAACCAGCATAATAGAAGCAATTATTTTTTTCGGTGAAAAGTTTTCAAAAATTTCAACTATTCTGTAAAATGAAAGCTTCTGACGGTAAGCGAATTTAAGAGTATCAAGCAAAGTTTCAATATTCATATTTGCGCTTCCTTTCTTTAATATACAAATATTATAATATGACAATATAATATTGTCAATCCTTGACTTTGAAAACCTTTGCGAAAAAGAAAAATTCCCGTAAAGGTGAAAACCTTTACAGGCTTGATTTCGTTATAAGAAAATATATAATTCCGTATATGACCGCCGCCGATGTGCCGTAAGCAAGTACCGGCCCCGCAATGCGGAACATCTGCGCTCCCGTGCCGAGAATTTTCCCCTCGCTCTGAAATTCCATTGCAGGAGAAACGATTGAATTTGCAAAGCCCGTTATCGGAACGATTGTTCCCGCTCCCGCGTGCTTGGCTATTTTATCGAAAACTCCGATTGCCGTAAGCACGGCGGCTATCACTATAAGGCTCACCGGCACAAGCAGCTTTACCTCGTCGGGCTCAAGCCCCAATCGTTCAAATATCAGCCTCAAGCCCTCACCCAAAGCGCAGATACCGCCGCCGAAAATATATGACATAAATCCGTTTTTGATTTTATTTGTAGGCGGAGAAGCCTTCTGAGTCATTTTTTTATATTCTTTTCCCGTAATATCCATAACACACCCGCTTTCTGTTATATCATTTAACAAAAAGCGGGTATTATACATTATTTATTTTTTCGGTTTTCCGAACAGCCTCTGCATGATGAACAGTCTCCGCAGCAGCCCGATTTTTTATTTTTAACAGAATAAACTATTGCCGCAATCAGCGCAATAACAATAATCACAAGAATGATAATACTCGGAATATTCATATGCCCGCCACCAAAGCTATTGCTCTTATTATCAGCGATACGCTCCACGCAATCACACATTGAAAAACGACTATTCCCGCCGCCCAGCCGAAGCCGAGTTCACGCTTAATTGAAGCAATTGCGGCAACGCACGGAGTATAGAGCAGGCAGAAAACAAGCAGTGCAAGTGCCGAAACGGGGTCAAGCACTCCAATAATTGCGGCAGAGCCTACCAGCACGGAAAGAGTTGAAACAACGCTTTCCTTTGCGATAAATCCCGCTATAAGAGCCGTAACTATACGCCAATCCGCAAAGCCGTGGAGCTTGAATATCGGAGCAATAAAGCCCGCGAGCGCGGCAAGAATACTGTTTTGCGAATTATCAACAACACCGAGTCTGAAATTAAAGGTCTGCAAAAACCAAACAACGATTGAGGCGGCAAAAATCACGGTAAACGCTCTCTGAATAAAATCCTTTGCCTTATCCCAGAGGAGCATTGCAACATTCTTTGCCCCGGGCAGACGGTAATTCGGAAGCTCCATAACAAACGGAACAGCCTCGCCCCTGAAAAGCGTGCCTTTTGAAAGAAGTGCGAAAAGTATTCCCGTAACAATGCCGAGAAGATAAAGCCCCACCGTAATCAGACCTGCGTGTCCGGGGAAAAATGCGTTTGCAAAGAAACCGTATATCGGAAGTTTTGCGGTGCAGCTCATAAACGGAGTGAGCATAATCGTGAGTTTTCTGTCTCTTTCCGACGGCAGAGTACGGCTCGCCATAACCCCGGGAACAGTGCAGCCGAAGCCGATGAGCATCGGAACAATACTTCTGCCGGAAAGACCGATTTTTCTCAGCAGCTTATCCATAACGAACGCCACTCTCGCCATATAACCGCTGTCCTCAAGCATTGAAAGGAAGAAGAACAGCACAACGATTATCGGAACGAAGCTCAGAACGCTTCCGACTCCCGCAAAAATGCCGTCGATTATCAGCGAATGCAGTATTGAATTAACATTCATTGCCGTCAGAGCACCGTCAACCGCGCCCGTCAGCAACTCGATACCGTTTTCCAGAATTTTCTGAAGCCATGCACCGATAACATTGAATGTCAGGAAGAACACAAGACCCATTATCGCAATGAATGACGGTATGGCGGTATATTTACCGGTAAGAATTTTGTCGATTTTTCTGCTCCTGCGATGTTCTCTGCTTTCACGGGGTTTGACAACCGTTTCACCGCAAAGCTCATTTATAAACGAAAATCTCATATCGGCAATGGCGGCGGAACGGTCAAGTCCCCTCTCCTCCTCCATCTGAATAACGATATGTTCAATCATTTCTTTTTCGTTCTGCGTAAGCTCAAGAGCCTGAGTAATCAGCTCATCACCCTCAACGAGCTTGCAGGCGGCAAATCGGACGGGGATATTTGCCGCATTGGCGTGGTCTTCAATCAGGTGCATAATGCTGTGCAGGCATCTGTGAACCGCACCGCCGTTTGCGTCCTTGTTGCAGAAATCCGTCCTGCCCGGGCGCTCCTGGAATTTTGCGATGTGAACGGCGTGCTTTATAAGCTCATCAACGCCCTCATTTTTTGCGGCGGAAATCGGAACAACTGGTATTCCGAGCATTTCCTCCATTTTATTTATATGAATCGTGCCGCCGTTGCCCTTAACCTCGTCCAACATATTGAGCGCCAGCACAATCGGAACTTTCAGTTCCATAAGCTGCAAGGTAAGATACAGATTCCTTTCGATATTGGTTGCATCAACTATATTGATTATTCCCGTCGGCTTTTCGTCAAGAATGAATTTTCTTGAAACAATTTCCTCGGCGGTATACGGAGAAAGTGAATATATTCCGGGCAGGTCGGTAACAAGTGTTTCATCATTGCCCTTTATCGAGCCGCTTTTTCTGTCAACGGTAACACCGGGGAAATTGCCCACGTGCTGATTTGAACCCGTTAACTGATTAAAGAGAGTGGTTTTTCCGCAGTTCTGATTTCCCGCAAGCGCAAAGGTAAGCACCGTACCTTTCGGAAGCGGATTTTCGTCGGCTTTAACATGATATTTTCCGTCCTCGCCATAGCCCGGGTGAACATCGTTTTCGGGCAAAGCCTTGATTTTTTCGTCCGAACGGTTTCTTGAATTTTCATCAATCGGCTCAACGGTTATTTTTTCCGCATCGGCAAGCCTGAGCGTTAATTCATAGCCGTGAATGAGAAGCTCCATCGGGTCTCCCATCGGAGCATATTTCATCAGCTTGACCTCAGCCCCCGGCAGAACACCCATATCAAGAAAATGCTGCCTTAACGAGCCCTCTCCGCCAACCTTGATTATCCTTGCACTGTGTCCTGTTTTCAATTCACGAAGCGTCATTTTTATCCCTCCGTCCGTGAGTTAGCCTCTGCTAACTATATTAACAGAACGGTTCGGACTTGTCAAGGGGAATAATGTAGGTTTTAAGCTTTTTAATAAAAAAAGAGTGAAGATGCCGTAAAAGCTTCTTCACTCCGCAGTTTAAAACGCTTTATGTGCTTAACTCCGAAAACCGAAAACTTAATACGCTTCTCCGTCTTCATTTTCGGAATTTATATCTTCATTTTCGTAGGTTTCTTCCTCGGTATACTCTTCTTCCTCGTAATACTCCCCGGTCGTCTCTTCCTCATATTCTTCGTTTCCGGAGTCTTTCTGACGGCGGGTCTGATTTTCCCATCTGTCAATTAAATTTCCTATTATTCTGCGCCTTGTTGTATCTTCCTCATAATCTTCATCTTCATCATAATTGCCGTTATAGTCGCCGTCACCGTCACCCGATGAGGAATTGCCGCCCATTGCAAGGTCAATTGCCGAAATGTGGGTTTCGGGATTTATTTCTATATTGGTGTTGCCGTAAAGTGCAAGCTGAACCTCTCTTGCCGCCTTGATATAATCGCATATCCAAACATCAAGATATCCCGTATATGTGCGGAATCCGCTTATACCCACTCTTATATCATCAGACGGCTCAACCATACCGACTATCTCATAGCCGAGCCAGTTTTCACGCAGAGCCTGAGTGCCGAATGCCAATATCTGAGAGGTTTTCATATTCGTTGTAACATAAGGCAGGAAGGTTTCGATTGCGGCATTGAGGTCGCTGAGCGACGAAGCCTTGAAGTTTTTCACAACCGAATTGATAACGCATCTCTGACGGCGCGTTCTCTCGATTTCGCTGTCAAGCTTTCTGATTCTCGAATAAATCAGCGCACGCTGACCGTTGAGCGTAACATTATCGCCCGCCACAAAGCCCTTGCACTTTGTTGTGCGGTTCATAAACGCCGCTTCCTTTTCCGTTATCGGAACGGAAACACCGCCGAGAATATCAATAACCTTGGTGAACGATTCAAAGTTTATCGAAACAAAATAGTCGATTTTGATTTTATAGTTATTTGAAAGAACCTCCATCAGCTTGGCGGGACCTGCCCATGAATAACTGTGGTTGGTCTTATCGTAACGCTCGCTTCCGTTTATATCCATATAAGTATAGGTATCTCGCAGGAACGAAAGCAGAGTTATTTTTTTAGTCTTGGTGTTAACAGATGCAAGAATGCAGGAATCCGAACGGTGAGTACCTTCATCATTATCCTCACCGATAAGCAAAACATTGATAACATGCTTGCTGTACATTTTTTCGCCGCCGTTGAGCGCCCATGATTTGATAAGGTCTTTTATCGAATCCGCACTTTCGATATCGTACATCGTGGCGAAATTCAAATCCTCCTCGGCATCGTCCGCAAAGGTTGCATTAGGGTCTCCGCCGTTACCGTCGGTATGATTTATAAGTGAAAGCATTTTTCTGATGTATGCGCCGCCGAGAGCCGAAAAAACAATGGCAAGGCAAACAAGGATTATTAAAAATGCCTTGAGATTTCTTTTATTGTTTTTTTTGAAAAAGTTCTTGAATCTGCTTGCGGAGTTGCCGGCTTTATATTTTAAACCGTTCCCCTTGCTGTAGCTTGAAATATCTTCATAGTTATCTTTCTTTTTTGCCATATCAGAAAATCTCCTGCGTGTGAAAACTGCGATTTCTCGGGAATTTGCTCCGAAAAGAGCAAATATTGTTATGTTTTTATTAGTATATCACAAAACATCGGAAATGTTAACCCTATTTACATAATTAGTTGAAAATTTTTTATGAATATATTTATACGATTGATTTATTAAGGAAAAAGATATATAATCTAAAAAAAAGATAACCTGTACGGAGAGATAAAATGGAAAAAAACAAAAAGATTTTTTCGCTGTTTGCGAATATGCTCTATATAAGTGCGTTCACTTTCGGCGGCGGCTTTGTTATTGCAACATTTATGAAAAAACGGTTTGTTGATAAGCTTCATTGGATGGACGAAAGCACAATGCTCGATTATATCGCGCTGGCGCAGTCCTGCCCCGGAGCAATTGCGCTGAATGTTGCCGTGCTTGTCGGCTGGGATATTGCCGGAGCGGCGGGAATGGCTGCGGCGGCACTCGGAACGGTTATACCCCCCGTTACGATTCTGACCGTTATTTCATTTATATACTCCGCATTCTCGAAAAATGTTTATGTTGCGCTGTTTCTCAAAGGAATGCAGGCGGGAGTTGCGGCGGTGCTGTTTGATGTGGTTTACGGACTTGCGAAAAATGTCATAAAAGAAAAATCCGCCGTATGTATTCTCGTTATGGCGGCGGCGTTTATTGCGGTTGTGTTCTTTGATGTAAATGTTATAGCGATTATTGCGGCGGCATTTGCAATAGGAATCGCCGCGGTGCTGATAAAGAGAAAGAGGGCCGAATTATGATATATTTAAACCTTTTTCTCAGCTTTCTCAAGGTAGGAATTTTCGGTATCGGCGGCGGCTATGCGGCTGTGCCGATAATTCAGAGTCAGGTTGTTGATAAATTCGGGTGGATAACCCTAAGCGAATTTACCGACCTTATTTCAATTGCCGAAATGACCCCCGGCCCGATAACCATAAATTCCGCAACCTTTATCGGAATCCGTATGGCGGGGATACCCGGTGCATTATGCGCAACGGCAGGCTTTGCAATTCCCTCGCTTCTGATTGTTACCGCCGTATTTTTCTTTTATCATAAATACGGCAAGCTTGAAGCCTCGCAGACGGTTCTTTCGTTTATCCGTCCCGCTGTTGTGGCTCTGATTGCGGGAGCGGGTCTCACCATTCTTTCGGGAATCGTTTTTGGCGGCGCGGGAATTGAAAATATCAATTTCATTGCACTTGCAATATTCGCCGCGGCGTTTGCCGTGATAAGAATATTCAAGGCAAGCCCGATTGCCGTTATGCTCTCGTGCGGAGCGGTATATACTGTAATAAACATTATCATCAAATAAAAGCAGGTATAACAATATGAAAATCGCCGTTCTTGATGCAGACACGTTCTGCGCCGACCTCGATATTTCCCGTCTGGAGCAATTCGGAGACATTAAGGTTTTCGGAAATTCCGCACCCGATGAAATTTCAGCTAACCTTGCGGACTGTGAGATCGCAATTATAAACAAAATCAAAATAAACGCTCAGACAACAGGCGGTGCTTCAAAGCTCCGTCTTATCTGCATTGCCGCAACAGGCTATGACGGCATTGATATTGATTACTGCCGTTCGCGTTCGATAGCGGTCTGCAATGTGGCAGGCTATTCAACGGACAGCGTTGCACAGCTTACGCTTTCAATGGCACTCTCTCTTGCGTCTCACCTGCCCTCCTATTCATCATATGTTTCCTCGGGCGCATATTCACAAAGTCAAAAAGCGAATCTGCTTGAACCCGTTTATCACGAAATATCGGGCAAAACCTGGGGAATTGCAGGTTACGGCAGCATCGGCAAAAAGGTCGGAAATATCGCAAAGGCATTCGGGTGCAGAGTGATTGCATTTTCGCGCACGCCGAAGGACGGCGTTGAAAATGTTGACCTTGATACCCTTTGCCGTGAATCGGATATTCTCTCCGTTCACCTGCCGTTAAGCGGCGAAACAAGAGGTATATTCGGCAAAAAAGAGATTGAAAAAATGAAAAGCTCCGCAATATTCATAAATGTTTCACGCGGTGCCGTTACCGACGAAGCGGCTCTCACCGAGGCAATAAAAAGCGGACGGCTTGCAGGACTCGGAGTTGATGTTTATTCCTCCGAACCGTTCGGCAAAAGCCATCCGTTTACTGAAATTCTGGGATATGAAAATGTATGCCTTACCCCTCATATGGCTTGGGGCTCAATCGAATCCCGAGTGCGCTGCTTCAACGAAATATGCGAAAATATTGCTTCGTTTATCGGCGGCGGAAAAAGGTCAAGAGTTGATTGAATTAAGAATTAAGGAATAAGTACCAGCGCTAAAATTCCCGCAAATGAAAGAGCGACTGCGGCAAGCTCGCGCTTGGTCGGTTTATTCGGCGTAAAGAAGCAGATTATTGTTGAAATTATCATAACTCCGCCCGTTACAAACGGATACTGCGCCGAGGCGGGAAGCTTTGTAAGCCCTATAAGCAGAATGAAATTTCCCACGCAGTTGAGGATACCGAAGCCCGAAGCACAGGCGGCTGCTCCGGTTGTAAGCCTTCTTTTATTCCTGCTCTTTTTTGCGAAAATCGGAAGCAGAACGGCACAGATTAAAGCCGTTAAAGCGGAAATCTGCATTGAAAATCCGGCTTCGCTCGCTTTGGGGAAATTCGCTTCCTGATAGAATTTCGGTATAACGCCCGAAAGTCCGTTGGTTATGAAAACTCCGGCATAATATATGAATCCGCCCTTTTGGTTTTCCTTATCAACCGTAAAGAAAAGAGAAACTGCAATCAAAGCAAAGCAGACCGCCTTACCCACCGTGAGCGGTTCATCAAAGAACAGTATTCCGAATGCAAACGGAAGCGCCATTCCGCCGAGCATACAGAATACGGAATAAAGCGACAGATTTATTTTGCTGAACGAAATAATACTGCAAAAGTTGAAAAGTATCAGGTTCAGCGCCGAAGCAAACGCCATCGCAGCCGAAAATCCGGTAACTTCAAGCTTGAAGCGGTTCATAGCAAGCATTATTATAAAACCTGTCAGATGTGATATGATTGTGAATTTAAGCACCTCAGCAGTGCCCGTTCCGCTTCTCTTTTCGTATTTTTCGTTAAGCAGAAACTGAAAGCTGAACATTATTACCGCAGCCAGAACAAGAAAATAATATGCCATACTTATCCCCTCTTTTTACCCGCGGTGCACAGAGCGGCAATCAGAATAACCGCAACCGTTCCCGATGCAATAACCGCAGTTTTATATTTTTCTCCCGCCGAAAGATTTGTTTTTATAACAGATAAATCCGCACTTTCCGAAGCCGATACGGAAGCTGCGGTTTCATTTTTATATGCGGTAACCGTCTCCGTTTTCGGCAGTTTGGTCGTTTTCTGTTTTGTTGTTTTAGGTTCAGCGGTTTTATTCGCCTTTGCCGTTGTCGGTTTTGTTGTGTGAACGGCGGTGGTTTTCGGCACGGCGGTACTCTTTGCCGCTTTTGTTGTCTTTAAAACCGTTGTCTTTTCCGTTGCTGCTTTTGTTGTGCGCAGCTTTGTAGTTTTTGGCGCTTTGGATATTACCGCACGGGTTGTATTGATAACCGGCTTTACCGTTTCGGGTGCTGCGGCTGTTGTGCGTTCACCGTTTACAATATTCAAATCATAAATATTGCTTACATGCCCGTCGGAATCCGCAAATTGCAGTCTCAGCTTATATTCCGCGGGAATGCCGTTCTTAACGCCGAGTCTTACCTCATATGATATTCCGCCGTTTCCATCAAAATGGCCGAGAGCATTGAAGGTGAAGCGTTCGCCGTTTATTGAAGGGTCGGGCAAAGCCGCGGCGTGAGTGAATTTCTCATCTTCCGCATAAATTATCAGCTTAACATCGGGGTCATCGGGCACGGAAATGTAATCAAACACCGCAACAAAAAGCCATATATCATTGCTCTTATTGTCTATTCTGTATTTAACTCCCGCATTTTCGACGTTGCAATGGCTGTCACCGTAAATAAGCCTTGTTATTTCCTGATATTCCCACTCTATTCCGTCATCAATTCCGTTGAATTTTATCTTATCGGATACAGCTCCGACGGTAAACGAAAATACGGAAACAATCAGCAAAAACAGAATAATCACTCGCTTCACCGTTTCACCCCATAAACCTATTTCGGTTTATTATATCACGGAATGAAAATTTTGTCGATAAAAACAGAAAAATAATCCTCCGAAATTTCAATCGGAGGATTCGGTTTATTTGATTTTGTTCATCAGCAGACTGATAACGACGGCTTTTTCTTCAACCTCAAGAGTTGATATATATTCATCAAGCTTTGCATCGTAATCTGCGGAATAAAGGTCGGTTATACACGCCGAACGGTAATTTGCATAAACGCCGTCACCCTTTGATTTCAAATCTTCTTTGAATACGGCAAAAACGCATTCATCGTATTCGATTATCCGAACCGTTCCGGCTTTCTGTTCAAAAACCTTTTCAAAGAATCCGTCCGGATAGCCGTCGGATTCTCTTTTTATTACCAGCGAATCCGAAACCGAATATCCCTTTTCCTGCATAGCCGTCACAAAATCGTCAACGCTGTTATACATCATCGAGGCGGAGGCGTTCAAATCGGCTGTGAGGTCGTTTTTCTGCTGCTGAGGCATCTGCGATTTTCCGTCGGCAGAGGTGAAATAAGCGCATACGGTGCGAAAGCTCACATAATTATCGTAAAAATAATCCTTGAGTTTGCCTTCTCCTGCGGCATCACCCGTTCCCCTGTCATACGAAACGGTGAAAATTTTATCCTCATAAGCCTTTGCGGTCTGAATTTTCGTAAGTGTCTGCTTTGAAACGCCTAATTTGTTATAGTGATTTTCAAATCTCAGCCACAGATCATTAACGCCCTGCGAAACCGAGGTTTTTTCAGCGGCGGAAAGTGATATTTGCATATCACGGAACTGCGTATTGGTTGCAATATATTTTTTGCAAAGCTCAATCGCACTTCTCTTTATATCGTCCGCAGACGGCTTTTTGCCGAGACCGTAATCGGCAGGCCTTGCCGAAACCTTATCCGCATAATATGTGAAGATTTCGGCATCTATCGGCGTTCCGGATATAACAAGCGCCGCCGTCAGCTTTTCCGAGCAGGCGCAAAGAGTCAGCAGTATAACCGTCAAAAGCAGAACGGAAATAATTTTTTTCATCGGAGCACAACTCCTTCGGCATCAGAAATCAAAATATTTTTCACGAAGCTTCTTCATTCTGCCGCTGATAAACTTAATCGTTTCGGCAGCCTCGGCTTTTTCTTCATCGGTTCCCGTAACATACTGCTTCATAAGTCTGCCCTCTTCATAGCAAAGCTCATCATGAATCGGGAAATAATTCTTGAGCAGGAAGCAGCCGTAACGGATAAATCTGCTCTCGCCCACAAGTCTGAACTCCTTGCTGATTGTATCAACCGCAACGGAATAAAAATCTTTTATTGAAGAAATAAGCGCTTTTCTCTCGTTCTCGGGTGAGAACACTATCGTTTCGCAGATAAATGCGCCGTCATTTGATTCATATGAAGAATGGCTGTCGGTGCTTCCGACTATCGGGAAACGGCGTCCCTTTGCTCTTTCCTCATAATATCTGATTGTCTGGAATCCGTTATGCTCATAGTATCTTTCTCCGCCGAGTACCTCAAAAGCATCAAACGGCTGAGTTTCCATCATATAATCGGTAAACGCTTCGGGAACCTGATAGGCCTCAACTCTCCAGTTCGGGTGAGCGAATATGCCGAGACCGTTCGCCTTTCTGATTTCATCGAATATCCAACAGCAAACCGCATACGGAAGCGCGTCAACATTTTCGGGAACCTTTGCGTTATCCGCAAGCTCCTGCATTTTTGCCTGCCACTCATCATAGGGAATAAAATCGGGGCATTCGCCGTTTAACGAGCGCACGCTCTTATCCGTTCCGACTTCTTCCTTTGCAGGGCCGTCGGTGAGTGCATTAACGCTGTATTCTCCGCCGAAATTGACTATATGAACATCGTTTTTCTTTCCGTAAATCATAGGCATATGAACCTCTTCACCGGGAACGATATTCATTTCAATCGGAACGTCTTTATAGCAGTCTATTGCGCGCAGTGACGGATAATATCTGTTATGGTCGCTGATAACGGTGAAATCATAGCCGTATTTGCGGTAGTTTGCGGCAACAACCTCGGGAAGCTGTCTGCCGTCGGAAAAATTGGTGTGCATATGCAAATCACCCATAAACGGGTATCTGCCCGAAAGGTCTTTTTCAACGCAGTATACCGAAAACTGCTGTATTCTTTTTCCGTCATCGCCCTTGAAGCGGATAAAATATTCCTGCTCGCTGTCAAAGGTATGTTCAACCGTAAAACCGCCATTTTCATTGCAGACGATTTTGCTTATTCTGAAATCGCCCGTTGCGGGGAAATTTCTCGGCACGCCCAAATCAAGAGCGCATATTTCCATTGTATATTCCTTACCGGGCACAAATTCTCTTCTGCCGCCGAGCGGTATAATATTTATCGTTGTCTTTTTTCCCGCCGTAAGAACCTTGGGAAAAATATCATAGTTATTGAGTATATCTTCTTTTTTGTAAGCCATTTTCTGCCTCCGTGATTTGTTTTGAATAATTTTACCACATTCCGCAGAAATTTTCCATATAAAATTTAAATTTTATTACCTTAATATACAATTCATAAAAAGTGCTGCCGTAATCCCGGGCAAGCCGAGAATTGCACCCGTTCCGAGAGTGTACCAGTTAACGGGAATAAGCACGCCCGATACCGTTCCGATAAGATTAACCGCAAAAATCGAAGCTATCCCCTGCGCCGCCGAAATTATAAATGCCCTGCCGCCGTGTTCACTCTTTACCGTCCACCACACAACGGCAATAACGCAAATCAGCGCAAATCCGATAAATCCGCCGTTCACCACATCAGCTCCTTTTCAAATACGGATATTTCCGAGCATTCCGTTCCCGTTTCCTTTGCACGCTTGATAAGATAACGGTAAAGCGATTTGAGTGACTGTATTTCATAGATTACCGATTCTATCAAATCCTCATTTTCTTCCGTTTCAAAACGGCTGTATGCGCTTCTGAGTCTGTCCGCAGTATCCCGAAGCTGCAAAACAATCGGGTCTTTTTCACGGCTGACGGGTTTTCTGATGAAGTCAAAATAGAATTTTCCTGCTGAATTTAAAGTTTTTTCCATAAAATTTCATCCTCCTGCAAATATTCTATAGCAATTATTGGACAAATATGATAAAATAATACGGATATAAACTTTCCGGAGGTATTTTTATGAAGCTTTACCCTGTAAAACTCAAACCTTTCGTTTCCGAAACCATATGGGGAGGAAAAAAACTGATAGAAGAATACGGCGTTGAAACCGAAAAGGCAAACGCCGCAGAGGGCTGGATGCTCTCATGCCACGAGGCAGGCTCAAGCGTTGCCGTAAACGGAGAATTTTCGGGAATGCGTTTTGCCGATGTCATAAAAGAAAATCCGTCCTTATGCGGAACGAACGCCGCAAATTTTGAAGATTTTCCGATTCTGATAAAATTCATTGATGCCCGTGATGACCTTTCGGTTCAGGTTCACCCCACAAAGGAATACTGCGAAAAAACCGGCAGGGGTCAGAGCAAAACCGAATGCTGGTATATCATAGATTGCGACGAAGATGCTCAGCTTCTTCTCGGCTTTGCCGATGAAATCAGCCCCGATGAATTTAAAGAAGCAATCGAAAACAACACTCTCACCGATAAAGTCGGAAAAGTGAAGGTAAATAAGGGTGATTTCTTCTTTATCGAGTCCGGTACTCTGCACGCTATCTGTAAAGGCATTCTGCTTGCCGAGGTGCAGGAAAGCTCCAACACAACATACAGAATTTATGACTATGACAGACGCGGAAAAGACGGTAAACCAAGGGAATTGCACGTTTCTGACGCCGTTGCCGTTACCAAACTCAAAAAATATTCTCAGCCGTCATTCTGTAAAGCTGATAAGCTTTACACAGAGCCGAAAACTATGCTTGCCGACTCTCCGCTTTTCAAGGTCTGGAAAGACAATATTAACGGCGATTTTACCGATAATGCCGATGAAAAATCGTTCGTTTCCCTGCTCGTTCTTGACGGAAACGGCAGTCTTGACTGCTGCGGAGAAACCGTCAGCCTCAAAAAGGGAGACAGCTGGTTCATTCCCGCAAACGGCGGTGAATACAAAATCAGCGGCAAGCTTGAAATACTCGAAACAAGGATATAATCTGAAATGTCAATTGTCAGCATACAAAATTTAAAGGTCGAATTTGACGGAAAAACTCTGTTTGAAAATGTTTCGTTCGATGTGAACGAGGGCGACTCCGTGGGACTTATCGGCGCAAACGGTACGGGCAAAACCACTCTGTTTAAGGTTATCCGCGGAGAGATTGAGCCTGCCGAGGGCGGTGTTTTCGTTTCAAAATTCACCAAGGTGGGTTATCTCGAACAGCACGCCTGCTCGGGTTCACGGCGCACGGTTTACGATGAAGCGCTCAGCATTTTTGAACCGCTTATGAAATCGGAGCTTGATATGGAACAGATTGCCCGTGAAATCGACCTGCATTCCGAAAACCGCGATAAGCTTATTGAAAAGCAGAACGAAATGCAGGAAGCATTTCAGAACGCGGGCGGTCTGACCTACAGAAGCAGAACCCGCTCCGCACTTCTCGGTCTCGGCTTTTCCGAAAACGATTTTCAGCTCACCTGCGACAAATTAAGCGGCGGACAGCGTTCAAAGCTGAGTATGTGCAAGCTGCTTTTGAGCAATTCGGAGCTTCTTCTGCTTGATGAGCCTACAAATCATCTTGATATTGCCGGAACGGAATGGCTTGAGGATTTTCTGAGTTCATTCAAAGGAACGGTTATCGTTATTTCGCACGACCGTTATTTTCTCGATAAGGTCACGAATAAAACCGTTGAAATCGCTCATAAAAGAAGCTATCATTCAAAAGGCGGCTATTCGGCTTATCTGAAATTCAAGGAGGAACGCCTTGAAGCCGAAAGAAAGCATTATGAAATTCAGCTTGAAGAAATCAAAGAGCTTGAAGAGCTTGTTATGAGAGCAAAGCAGGCAAGCGCATCAAATCATGCGCTCAAGCGAATGGGTCAGGAAAGAGAAGAACGGCTCAAAAAGAAAAAGGAAGAGCTCATTATTCCCGAATCCTCGCTTGCAAAAATGCGTATGAAATTTTCGCCCGAATGCGAAACGGGAAACGATGTGCTTTCCGTAAACGGTCTTTCCAAGGCGTTCGGAGAAAAAACGCTGTTCAGCGGCGGAAATATGGAGATATACAAGAACGAACGGGTTTTCATTCTCGGCTCAAACGGCTGCGGTAAAACCACTCTGCTGCGTATCCTCACCCGTCAGATGAGCGCCGATGACGGCAGATTTATGTTCGGCGCAAATGTCAAAATCGGCTACTTTGACCAGAGTCTTGAAAATCTGCGCGGCGGCAAAACCGTTCTCGATGAAATATGGGACGAACACCGTTCATTCACCGAAACAAAGGTCAGAAGCTGTCTTTCGCTTTTCCTTTTCAAGGGTGACGATGTGTTCAAAAATGTTGATACCCTGAGCGGCGGCGAAAAAGCAAAGCTCTGTCTTTTGAAGCTTATGCTTTCGGGAGCCAATGTTCTGCTTCTCGATGAGCCTACAAATCACCTTGATATTCCGTCAAGAGAGGTACTTGAAGCTGCTCTCGACGATTTTGAAGGAACGATTATCGCAGTTTCGCACGACAGATATTTTATCAACAAGCTTTCCACGAAAATTTACAGAATGACTCCCGACGGATTTGAAAAATTTGACGGCGATTATAACGATTATGCCGGAATTGCACTTGCCAAAGCAAAAGAAAAACCGCAGAAATCCGCTCCCAAAATCAATTCATATAAGCTTCGCAAGGAGCGTGAAAGCGAAATCAACAAGCTTTCGGGTAAAATCAGGCGCGGTGAAGCGGAAATTGACAGACTTGATTCCGAAATTGCCGATGCAACGGCCATGCTTTCAACGCCCGAGGTGTCGGCGGACTATGAAAAGATTATGGAATATACCGAAAAAATCGACAGTCTTACCGAAGCCCAGCTTTCCCTTATGGAAGAATGGGAGCAATGGAACGCAAGGCTTGCCGAGCTTCAGGAGGAATAATATGGCGGAAATAAAGCCGTATAAGGACAAATACCGTGATGATGTGCGTATGATTTGCCGTAAAACGGGTCCGGACGACGCAATGACGGTTGATAAGGTAAGAGAATATATTCTCGCAACCTACTGCGATTATTATATTGAAAAAGAGCCGGAGAATGTTTTTATCCTCACCGATGAAAACGATAAGGCTCAGGGGTATATTTTCTGTGCAAAGGATTTTTCGGTATTTCTCAAAAATTTCAGGCCTTATCTTAAAAGGGTAAGCAAAACGGGCGCAAAAAATTATATTTCAGCGCTTGCCGAGCTTCTCGGTCACGCCGTATGGGCAAAAAAATATCCCGCCCATCTCCACATAAATCTCAATGAGGATTTTCGCGGAAACGGCAGCGGTTCGGCGATGATAAGCACCCTTTGTGAGCATCTGAAAAAACAGAATGTCAAGGGTATTATGCTTATAACCGGAATCGGCAACACGGGAGCCGTAAGGTTTTATAAGCGCAACGGATTCAGAACCCTTGCAAGACTTTTCGGCGGCGAAATTATGGCAAAGGAGCTTTGATATGAGATACGGAATAATCGGAACGGGCTGGATAGCCGAAGCATTTATTGAGGGCGCACGCCTTATATGCAATGCGGATATAGCGGCGGTATATTCCAGAACGGAAGAAAGCGGAAAAGCATTCGCCGAAAAGAACGGCATAGAAAAGGTTTATACCGATTTGGACGAATTTTCAAAGGGAGATTTTGAAGCGGTTTATATTGCAAGCCCGAACGCCCTGCATTATCCGCAGTCAAAAATAATGCTGAATGCGGGAAAAAATGTCATATGCGAAAAGCCGATAACCGTTGAACCCGGGGAGCTTGAAGAATTGCAGACGCTTGCCCGTGAAAAAAAGCTCATCTATACGGAAGCCATAATGTATATGCACAATCCGGGCAGAGAAATTTTCCGTGATGCGGTTTCAAAAATCGGAAAAATTTCAAGCGCACATTTTGATTTTTCACAGCTCTCATCAAAGTATTCCGCATATAAACGAGGCGAGCTTCCGAACATATTCAATCCTGCCCTTGCAACGGGCTGTCTTATGGATTTGGGCATTTACTGTGTCTATCCCGCGGTTGATTTATGGGGTATGCCCGATAAAATTACCGCCTGCGCCTCATTTATGGAGAGCGGTGCAGACGGAAGCGGAGCGGCATCACTCATCTACGGTGACAAGGTAATCACCTTTACATATTCCAAGCTCGGTCAGGATTATTCCGGCTCTGCCGTATACGGCGACAAAGGAACTGTTTCGGTTGCCTCAATATCGAAGCTCACGGATATGTTTATAACCACCGAAAGCGTTGATAAACAAGAGCTTATCGGTGATGTGCCCAAGGCTGTGCTTATGGGAAACGAGGCTAAGGAATTTGAAGAATTTATTGCCTGTCCCGACCACCCGAAATACGCTCTGTCAAGTAAAACAGCTTTACAGGTAAGCAACCTTATGAAGCAGATAAGAGATATAAGCGGAATAAAATTCAACCTATGATTTTTATTGAAAAACGCCTGCGGTTTTGAGCCTCAGGCGTTTTGATTATTCTGCTGTACCCATCAGCCAATCCAAAGCATTTATTCTTCGTATTCCGTCATAGTCTGCCTCAGGGTCATCGTCAAGCGTCAATATAATTTTCTGATAATGATTGTTGATTTTTTGCAAAGGTGTAAGCTCGCGTTTCAATGTGTTTTCGTCTCTCACCGTTGCGGCAACCTGATAATATACGGTTTTCTTTTGGCCGCAGGCAACAAAATCGACCTCAACATTATCAATTTTTCCGACATAGACATCAAACCCTCTGCGTAAAAGTTCAAGATAAACCACATTTTCAAGAATATGCCCCACATCAGTTGAGCTTGACCCGAGAAGCATATATCTTAAGCCTATATCAACAACATAATATTTTTCAAGAGTTTTAAGATATTGTTTGCCCTTAATATCGTATCTCTTTGACTGATAAACAATAAAGCTGTCAGTTAAAGCCTTCATATATTTTTCAACTGTTTTAACATCTGTTTTTCTTCCGTATGATGTCATTGTATCTGCTATTTTTTTTGCAGACAACGGATTTCCTATATTATCAAAAACAAATCTTGTCAGACTTTCAAGCATCAGGGTATCCGTAAATTTATTTCTCTGCGAAATGTCCTTTACAACTATCGTATTATATAAGCCTTCAAGATAATCCCTTATCTCCCGCGGCTGACCTTTCAGTTCAAGCACATACGGAAAAGAACTGTATTCAATATATTCGGCATATTTTCTTGATAATTCGGTTATGTCGCCCGTACCGGAAACATATTCGCTGAATGAAAGCGGCAGCATCATTATTTCAACATATCTTCCGGAAAGCAGAGTGGCAATTTCACTCGATAATAAATTTGCGTTTGAACCCGTAAGATAAATATCAACATTCTTTTTAAGATAAAGACTGTCAACGACTCTCGGAAAATCTTTGCAATGCTGAACTTCATCAATAAAAATATATGTCATTTTATCATCGTTTAAGCGTTCTTTGATATATGAATAAAGCTTTGCAGGGTCACGAAGCTCATAAAAGTCATAATCCTCCAGATTGACGGCAATAATCTGTTCTTCCGATACCGACTGCTTTAAAAGATAATCCCTGAAAAGCTCAAGCAAAACAGACTTTCCGCATCTGCGAACACCCGTTATTATTTTTATTATATTTTTGTCTTTGAATGCAATCAATTTATCAAGATAATCTTTCCTGTTGATTATTTTGTTCATTTATGACCTCCGAAGCAATTTATATCAGTATTATACCCAAAAAATCATAAAAAATCAATAGTTTTTATGCGTTCTTTCCAAAAACTTTTGCATAAAGGAGCGGCAGGATTTTTTCTCCTGCCGCTGTCTGTTTATATTGCTTATTTATCCTTTTTTCTTTCTGCGATTTCGGCAACCATTTCAGCCTGTTTCTTTTCGGTTACTTTATAGAAAAACAGCGGAACGGCGCAGGCAAACATGCTTACCGCACCAGAGAGGATAAGCACCTTCCACATAATGCCGGGGCCTGCAACGGGGTCGCTGAATGCCGCAAAATTCTCGATGGGCTTTGACGGGTCAATGCCTGCCCAGCTGTATGACATAACGCCGACGAATGCACCGACTGCCATACCGATTTTATTTATGAGCGTCTGCATTGCGAAGCATATGCCCTCGCCTCTTTCGCCCGTTTTCCATTCAAGATAATCAACGGTATCGCCAATCATGGCATAGGTTATGATGTTGTTAACGCCCTGAGGAATGCCGAGAAGCACGAGACCGATTGCGCAGACCACAAGCTTCCACTTTGCATCATAACCGATGAAATACATCGCAGTCATAACAACGCCGCCCATAAGGTGAACGGCAATATATGCCCACTTCTTTGTGAATTTCTTTGTCATCCACGGAACGAGCAGAGAAGCAACAAGTCCGCCGGGAACAACAAGCATTGTTATGAGTCCGAAAAGTCCCTCATTCTGAAGAACATACTTTGCAAAATAAAGTCCGCCCGTATAGGTATAAACCATTCTTGCTCCGCCGAGAACACCGGAAATAACGATGAGCAGAAGCTGGTCATTCTTAAAGAGGAGCTTTAAGTTGTGACCGAATGACGGAGGAGTTTCGGTTGAGGTGAAACGCTCTTTGGTGTTCTTAAAGCCGTAGAAGAACATCGGAATTGCAGCGGCAACGCACACAACGGCAGCTATAAAATATGTATAGCGGAGTGCCTTGGGGTCAAAATTCGTTTTCTGATTGACCGCATTTGTGATAATCGGAACAAAAACAGTTACAATGCCGGCACCGAGTGTGCATACAAGGCGGGCAACGGTAAGCAGGTTTCCTCTGACTATTGTATCGTTAGTCATACAGGTTGAAAGTCCCCAGTAAGGAACATCGGCAACGGTATAAACCATTGACCAGATAACATAGAGAACGGAAACAAGAACAAAAGTAAGCTTCGTTCTTTCGGGGAGGAACGGCAGGAAGCACAAAACGGTTGAAACCGCAATCGGAATTGCCATCCACTTAAGGAACGGTCTGCACTTGCCCCATTTGGTTCTCGTTTTGTCAACAATCGAGCCCATAATCGGGTCATTGAGCGCATCATAAACTCTTGTTGCAAGCATAAGCACGGCAACCGCCGTTGCACCTGACATGGTTTTGAAAAGCTCGCCCTTTTCAAGGCTTCCGAAAAGCATTGCATCGGTAAGGAATACCGTGAGGTACGAACCGATAATGGTGCAGATAAGGTTCTGACCGAAGCCGGTTATGCTGTAAGCCACCGCTTCTTTCGGCTGCATTCCCTTACCCGGGGTTGTGCCGAAGATTTTGTGCAGGAATTTTTCCATAAAAAATCTTTCCTTTCAGTTTGACATTGCTTTATAAAAATCCAGGGTCTTAAAAGAACGCCCGGTTTGTGCCGATAAAAATTTTTCGCATATTCTGCCGAAAACCGCTTCATCTGCGGCAGGCATTGAAAACGAATATATTCTCTCAACGGGATTTGAGCATACATGGCGCATTGCCGCAAGCACCGTTGAATTTATCTTCTCGCCGCCTCTGCCGCTGCTTTTGCAGAATACCGCTCCGTCGGATATATTGAAATACATTTCGCCGGAAAGCTCTCCCGAACAATGCGGACACACGGTAAGGTCCGGCATAAATCCCGATATTGCCGCTGTTTTAAGCTCCGTAACAGCCTTTAAAAATTCGGGCGTTCTGCGCCCCGTTTCAAGCAGATGCAGAGAATTGAGAATCACTCTGAGAAACTCTCTTGCCGGCTCGGCTTCGGGTGCAAGCTCTGCGGCAAGTGAACAGAAATACTGTGCCAAGGCAAGCTTTTTTATATCCTCACGAAGTCCGAAAAAAACTTCCTTTGCAGCTGCATCGTCAATTATGTAAGCATCTCTGCCCGTATAAATTGAAAAATCTCCGTAGCAGAGAGACTGCGTTGCACTGACGGTTTTGCTGTTTATTTTTTTTGCTCTGTTTGCAAAGGCACGGAGTACGCCGTATTCCGATGTGAGCAGAGTAACAAGACGGTCACTCTCTCCCGTATCCGTCACCTTCAGCACCAGAGCGTCTGTATTCATTCTCATCTTTTCCGTTCTCCGATGCTCCGTCATCAAGACAGCTTTTCAGAAAATCAAGATAATCCGTAACAAGTCCGCTTTCCGAAAATCTGTTCCACGCCTGAGTTCTGTCCATATTAACCATCTCCCGATTTTAATTTAACCGAAAGATGCAATATTATATAAGGTAAAAAATGTTTTTAATCGAGTCCGAAATTATGAATAAGTCCCTCACGGTTGCGCCAGCCCTCTTTGACCTTGACCCAGCATTGAAGATTTATTCTGCATTGGAAAAACTTTTCCATATCCTCTCTTGCACGGGTTGAAACTCTCTTAAGCATAGCGCCGTTTTTGCCGATGATTATTCCTTTGTGGCTGTCCTTTTCACAGTAAATCATCGCTTCGATATCCATAATATCGCCCGACGGTCTTTCACGCATTTTTTCAATGCTCACCGCAACGCCGTGCGGCACTTCCTTATCGCAGAGCAGAAGAATTTTTTCTCTTATCATCTCTGCGGCAAGCAGTCTTTCGGGCTGGTCGGTAAGGGTATCATCGGGGAAAAAGTGAACCGACTCATAGGTAAGCTTTTCAAGCTCTTCGATAACCGTATCGACATTTTCGTTTTTGAGTGCGCTGACGGGAACAACCGCTTCAAAATCATAAACAGATGTAAAAGCAAGAATTTTTTCCATCAGCTTTTCTTTCTGCTTCACCGTGTCGGTTTTGTTGAGCGCAAGCACAACGGGAGCTTTTTCGGACTTAAGGCGCTTGAGAAGCTCAAGCTCCGTATCTTTTATTTCTCCCTCGGGTTCGGTTACGAAAAGGCAGGCATCAACGCCTGTTATGCCCTCACCCACAGCCTTTATCATCTTCTCCCCGAGCTTGGTTTTCGGGCGGTGATAACCGGGTGTATCTGTAAAAACAAGCTGAGTTTCACCCTTTGTGAGCACTCCCATTATCTTGGTGCGTGTTGTCTGCGGCTTTTCGGTGACGATTGCCACCTTCTGACCGAGCATACGGTTAAGAAGTGAGGATTTGCCCACATTCGGGCATCCGACTATTGCAACAAACGCTGTTTTCGTCATTTATTTTCTCTCTTTCCGAAAAATCTCGCTATTCCGCGCGGCCCCGCAAAAACAAAAATGAAGCTCAATGCAAGAGTCACGGCAAGCAGAATAAGCATCGGTATATTTTCTTTGTAATAAGCAAACATTTTTTCAAAGGCTTCGGGCTGAAGCATAACCGAAATTCCCGCGGCAACCGAAGCAAGAGCGCTGATAAGCACCGCTCCGGCGGCGGCATCCTTGGCGATTTTCGCAAGCTCGTGCGTTCTGCCGTCTGCGGCAAGGTCAACAGCTCTTTCAACCGCGGTGTTGACCGCTTCAAGGCTCATAACGAGTCCGCAAAGTCCGAAAAGCACGGCAAATTCGGTTCTTGTGACTTCAAAGAAATCAAATATCCCGAGAAATCCGAACATCCACGCCGTAAAGCACATATGTATCCTCATATTCTGTTCATTATTTATACAGAACAGTATGCCTTTGAAAGCGTAAACAAAACTTCTGAGCAGTTTTTTCATATCATTCGTCCATATAGTAGCTTGAATCACGCTTCAAGCCGAGCTTTGTGAGCACCGTTTCTTCCTTTTCTCTCATACGAACACTTTCAAGTCCGCCGTTAACATGGTCATAGCCGAGCAGATGAAGCATCGAATGAACGGTCAGAAATCCGATTTCCCTTTGCAGAGAATGGCCGTATTCCTCTGCCTGCGCCACGGCGTGAGGGATTGAAATCACAATATCACCGAGCAGCTTTGCACCCGTTTCGTAATTTATATCGTATACCCCGTTTTCACCGAGCGGAAACGAAAGAACATCGGTTGAGCGGTCAATATTCCTGAACTGCTTATTGAGCTCTTGTATTCTTTCATCGTCAACAAAGGTTACGCTTACCTCAGCATCGCCGTCAAACTCCTCATGCACAAGCACCGCCGTGCAGCAGCGGCGAACAAGCATTCTTACACCCGTAGGCACTTTTATTTCTTTCCGGTCGTTGGTAATAACTACCTTAACCTTTCCTGTCATTTTTAAAACGCTCCTCATCGTGTCTTTCGTAAGCCTTGATTATATCCTGAACAAGTCTGTGGCGTACAACGTCCTTTTCGCTGAATCTCACTATTCCTATATCCTCGATATTTTTAAGTATCTTCATTGCTTCTTTAAGTCCCGAGCGCTTGCCGTCCGGCAAATCAATCTGCGTAACATCACCCGTTACAACCATTTTTGAATTGAAGCCGAGACGGGTAAGGAACATTTTCATCTGCTCCGTTGTTGTGTTCTGCGCTTCATCGAGAATTATGAAGCTGTCATCAAGCGTTCTGCCTCTCATATAGGCAAGGGGCGCAACCTCGATATCGCCGCGCTCCTGATGCTTCTGAAAGTTTTCCGCACCGAGCATATCAAAAAGCGCATCGTAAAGCGGTCTCAAATACGGGTCAACCTTTGATTGCAGGTCACCGGGAAGAAATCCGAGCTTTTCACCGGCTTCAACGGCGGGACGGGTGAGCACGATTCTGTTTACCTCTTTCGCTCTGAAAGCGGTAACAGCCATTGCAACCGCAAGATAGGTTTTACCCGTTCCTGCGGGACCCACGCCGAGAGTAATTGTATTATCCCTGATGGTTTCAATATATTTTTTCTGACCGAGTGTTTTCGGCTTTACCGGCTTACCCTTTGAGGTTATGCAGATGCAGTCCGCCGCCATACGCTCAAGCTTATCCTCATTTCCCTCATTCACGAGAGAAAGAACATATCTCACATTCTGATCGCTGAGCGCTTCGCCTCTGTTAATCAGGGTAAGCAAGCCGTTTATGGCTCTTACGCCCTTCTGAACATTTTCCGCTTCACCCGCAACCTTAAGCTCCGAGCCTCGGCTGATAACCGAAACGGCAAATTCCTTTTCGATAAGCTTTATATTTTCATCAAATGAGCCGAACAGACTCACCGCCTGTTCCATTCTGTCAACATTGATTATCTGTTCAAACATAGAATCACTCTTTTAAATTCCGTTTTACGAATATTATAGTTTAGTATACCACACATTTTCGGAAATGTCACTATTTTTTATCTTTTTCATAATAATAATTTGTAATATATTGACTTTAAAATTTTTCCTATATATAATTATCTGTAAGAAAGCAGGTGGAAAATTTGGATAAACTTATCAATTTAAGAATAAGAACCATAATCGAAGAGCTGTCGGGAAAAATCACTCCCGTAAGGCTTGATGTTGACGGCTGGGAAACGCTTGAATGCGGCTACAAGGTCGGAAATGCCGTTCCGTCACCCGACGCAGGCTGGAAAAGCTTCGGCAAAACCGAAATATGGGGGGAAAAGCCCGAGGAACACAGATGGTTTCATAAGAATATCGTAATTCCCGACGAGCTGAAAGGCAAAGATGTTGAGCTTTATGTTTATGCCTCAGCCGCGGGAGAAAACAACCGTGCGGCGCAGTTTCTTGCTTATGTGAACGGAAAAGCCGTTCGCGGAATCGACGGAAACCACAGATACTTAAAGCTTGACAGCAGCGCCGGAAGCGTTGATATACATATATATGCCTATTCCCGTCCGTTCGGTGAGCGTTCGCAGTTTTATGCTCAGCTCTGCGTTTTTGACAGAGCGGTTGAAAAGCTCTATTATGACCTCAAGGTGCCTTACGGAGTTATGGAATATCTTGACAGCGACTCCAGGGAATATAATGATATAATGTACCGTCTTAATGAGGCGATTACTCTCCTTAACTGGATAGACCCGAACAGTGAGGAATTCAAAAACTCGGTTGCGGCGGCAAACAAATATATGGACGAAGAATTTTACGGTAAATTCTGCTCCGAAACTCCCGTAACCGCAAGCTGTATCGGTCACACTCATATTGACGTTGCATGGCAGTGGACGCTTGACCAGACAAGAGAAAAGGTTCAGCGCACATTCGGCAGCGTTATTGAGCTTATGAAAAAATATCCCGATTATAAATTTATGTCCAGCCAGCCGCAGCTTCTCAAATATCTCAAGGAAGAAAATCCCGAGATGTTTGAGGAAATCAAACACCTTGTTAAAGAAAAGCGCGTTGAGCTTGAAGGCTCAATGTGGCTTGAAGCCGACTGCAATCTGACCTCGGGCGAAAGCATGGTTCGTCAGATAATGTTCGGAAAGCGCTTTTTCAAAGATGAATTCGGCGTTGACAATAAGGTGCTTTGGCTTCCCGATGTTTTCGGATACAGCGCTGCAATGCCGCAGATACTCCGCAAAAGCGGCGTTGATAAATTCGTAACCTCAAAAATAAGCTGGAACGAAACGAACCGTATGCCGTATGATGTTTTTATGTGGAAAGGAATCGACGGCACACAGATTTTCACTTATTTTCTCACCGCAACTCACGCAAACTTTGCACAGGACGAAAGATACACCACATATAACGCAAGACTTACTCCGTCGGTTGCTCAGGGAACATGGGAACGCTTTGAGCCGAAAGCTCTTTCCGATAATGTGCTTGTCACATTCGGTCACGGTGACGGCGGCGGCGGACCGGAGGATTCATATCTTGAAAACCACGCCCGCTTAAAGCACGGCATTCCCGGATGCAATCAGACAAGAATCGAATTTGCCGGAGATTTTCTCGAACGACTTAAAAACAAGCTCGAGAATAATAAGCGTCTGCCGAAATGGTCGGGAGAGCTTTATCTTGAATTTCACAGAGGCACTTACACCTCGCAGGCATTCAACAAGCGCAGCAACCGTAAGAGTGAGCTGCTTTATCAGAACGCCGAAGCGCTCAGCGTTGCGGCATCGAAGCTTGCCGGAACGGAATATCCGCAGAGCTCACTCAACGAGGGCTGGGAATGTATTCTTCTCAACCAGTTCCATGATATAATTCCCGGTTCATCAATCCATTCGGTTTATGAAAACTGCCGTAAGGATTATGCGAAGATAACAAAAATCGGTGAAGCTGCGGAAAACACCGCATATGAAGCAATTCTTAACAACATTTCAACCGACGGCGGTATTGCGGTATTCAATCCCAATTCCTTTATTGACAACGGTTATCTTAATTTCGGCGGCAAAACCTACCGTGTCAACGGCATTCCCGCCAAGGGATATAAGGTTATAAAGCCCGGCGAAAACAAAGCAGATTATACGCTTGACGGCAGGCACCTTGAAACCTCGAATTATTCGGTTGATTTTGACGAAAACTACGAAATCGTAAAGCTCTATGATAAGCTCAACGGGCGCGATGTTCTTCGTGAGGGCGGCAAAGGAAACTATATTGAAGCATTCGAGGATTATCCATATGAATACGACGCATGGGAAATTTCAAAATACTATACCGAAAAGAAATATCCCGTAAACGATGTAAGCGATGTAAAGTTCATTGACGAGGGTGCACGCTTCGGCTTTGAGATTACGAGAAAATTCTATAAATCATTTATAAAGCAGAAAATTTATTTCTATGACGGCAGCAACAGAATTGATTTTGACACCTATGCAGACTGGCATCAGGAGCATCTTATGCTCAAAACGGCTTTTGATGTTGACATCAATTCCGATAAAGCAACCTTTGATATTCAGTTCGGTTCGGTTGAAAGGCCCGTTCACAAGAACACAAGCTGGGAATCCGCAAAATTTGAGGTATGCGCCCATAAATTCATTGATTACGCAGATTACGGCTACGGCGTATCACTTCTGAATGACTGCAAATACGGCCACAACATCGAGGACGGCACAATGAAGCTTTCAATGTTCAAATGCGCCACCTATCCCGACCACGATGCCGACAAGGGAGAGCATTTCTTCACATATTCGCTTTATCCGCACGCCGGAAACTTCAGAGAAGCCGGAACGGTTCAGCTTGCATATGAGCTCAACTGCCCGTTAAAGGCATTTGAAATCGGCAAAAACAGCGGCAGACTCAATGAGGAATATTCGCTTCTTTCCTGCTCCGCCGATAACTTCATTGTTGAAACGGTTAAGAAAGCCGAAAACGGCGAAAGCGTAATAGCAAGAGGATATGAAAGCTATAACAAGAGAACCGATGTAACACTCAAAGCCGGATTTGAGGTTAAAAAAGCTTATTTATGCGACCTTATGGAAAACGAGCTCAGCGAGCTTGAGGTTAAGGATAATTCGGTAAGCTTCACCGCAAAACCGTTTGAAATCGTTACCGTTAAATTCTGCTGATTTGCAGACCCGATGAAAATTCGGGTCTGTTTTTATATATAATGTATTGATTTTATTTTCTTAAAATGGTATAATAATCAAAATTACGGAGGTGTGTAATGAATATTGCAAATATAATATCGTTTTTCGTTGCCGCCTGCGCATTTGCATACGGTGCGGTAAAACTTTTCAAAAAAGGCAAGCCGATGTATTTTCAGCTTCTGATATGCGCCGCAGGCTGTTATGCACTTGAAGAGCTTTCAACGATAGTAAATTATCTCTGCGGAGGCTTTGAAGAACCGGTAACAATCGGACTTCTCGGAATTTTCGGCTGCAATTTCTTTTTGCTTTCGGCAAACTACGGTCAGCTTGACCGCATAGTAGATGACGGAAGCTCGGTCAATAACCGTGCAAAACGCATTGCGCTGATTGCGCCGTTTATATTTATACTGATTACGGCTGCGATTTTTCTTTCCCGTATGCGTGAAAATATTTTCAGCGCCGTGGTATTTTCTTTCATTATGCTGCCCGCAATTCCGGCTTCGTATTTCAATCTCAAGCATCTTATAATGCCGATTGACGATTTCGGATTTCTGCGTTCAACGAATCCGTGCAATATTTCGGCTCTGATTTTCTATCTGCTTATGGCTGTGCATATACTCTTTATGAGCTCCGAGACGGAATTTGATATAACCTCAATCCTGCTTTCGCTGTCGGTTCTGAATACCGTTATCTGTTCGGAAAAGGGGGCGAAAAAATGGGGAATCTGAATCTTATTCTGTTCATCAGTATTTTCACTCCGCTTGCAATGATGCTTTTCGTTTATAAGGGCAAATCCCGTGTTTCGCTTATTTTCCTGCTTGCGGGGGTTACGGTATGCCTTTTCTGCGGAGAGTTCAATGCAATAATTCTTAACTCAGTTCCGTTTTCAAAAAGATATTTCACCGTAAATATGACCCCGTTTTTTGAAGAGCTTTTCAAGGCTCTGCCGATAATGCTTTATTCCTTTATGTTCAAACCGAAAAGGCAGCAGCTTCTTGAAAGCTCAATCGCCGTCGGAGTCGGCTTTGCGGTGCTTGAAAATGCTTTTATCCTTGCGGGAAGCGTTGATACGGTTTCGGTTGCCCTTGCTCTTATAAGGGGCTTCGGTGCCGGAATGATGCACGGCATCTGCACTCTTGCAGTCGGCTACGGAATGTCTTTCGTTCACACCAGAAGAAAATTATTCTATACCGGCACGGTGGCTCTGCTCTCGGTTGCAACAGTTTATCACTCGGTATATAATAATCTTGTTCAGTCGCAATATCAGCTTGCAGGCTTCATTTTGCCGGTGCTGACCTTCATCCCGCTTGTTGTTGCTCTTAAACGAAAAAAAATTCTTTGAAATTTTCAAAAATTACAAGCCTTTTTTCCGACTTGTTCGTATAAATAATCGAAATAAACAATGAAAGAGGTATTTCAATGAAAAAAGTATTTTTATCACTCATCGCGGTATTAACGGTTTTAACGCTTCTCTGCTCCGCGGCGCTTCCGGCTTTTGCCGCCGAAGAAAACATACTGGTTAAAAGCGATAATTTATCGGGTGACGGCAAAAAAATCATGAGAATCACCGGCGAATACGATGCCGTAAAGTACACCGGAGACAACAGTGCTTTTACCGGCACAGTTGCATTTTATAAAAATGCAATCAGTACCGTTATATTTGACAGCCCGAAATCGGCATTCAAAATGGCTTACGCAATCAACAATACTCTTACCGCCTCCGAAACGCCCTACAGTCTGTTGAGATTATGTGAAAACATAAGCACTCTCAAGCTTATCGGAGAAGGCGATGTTATTATTTCCGCAAGCAACGGCACAAATGTCGAAACATTATTTGTAAATGATGTCGTTTTCGAGAACACATCAAAGCAGCTTATAATAGATGAAAATACAGAGCTTGTTATAGGCGGCGGAACGGCAGAAGCTCCCGTTGATTCCGTAATCGGATATGCCATCACCGATATTAACGGAAACGCCGTTGAACTTCAGTACGACGAAAACGGAAACCTTGATATAAATGTTCCTATTAACAACCGTTATATTCTCAAATCGGACAGCGCAAACAATTCCGAAGCCGCCGTTACCGAAGCAACCGTCGTTGAAACAACCGCAGGAGAAACCACCACTCAGGGAACGGCTTCCGCCATTTCCGACGGCAACAGCACAATAGTAATCGGCATCGCAGCCGTTGCCGTAATCGCCGTTGCGGCATTCGCAATCGTTAACGCAAAGAAGAAAAAATCAGCATAAATAAAATCAACGCATAAGGGCTTGCCGGTGTTCCTCGGAGCATCGGCAGGCTGTTTATGATTTTTGTATAAAATCCGGTGATTAAAATGAGTTCAAAAACAATAAAATTCATCAACTGGGCGCTGAGCATAACCCTTTGCGGTCTCGGCGTGAGCTTATGCACCAAAGCCGCTTTCGGTCTTTCAATGATTGCCGCTCCGCCCTATATACTTCATTGCTTCCTGCGTGAGTCATTCCCGTGGTATACTCAGGGAATGTCGGAATATGTATGGGAGGCGGTAATTCTTGTTATCACCTGCCTTGCAGTCGGCAGATTCCGCATAAGATACCTGCTTTCGCTGGTTACGGCAGTTCTGAGCGGATTTATAATCGACTTCTGGCTTTCGGTACTCGGCGGTAACGGAATGTATGAATCGTTTGCGGTGCGCATAATTGCATTTATCTGCGGGGCTGCGATAATTTCTCTTGCCGTGGCCTTCGTTTTCAGAACAAATTTTCCGCCGCAGGTTTATGAATTGCTCGTCGGCGAAATTTCGGATAAATATCACTTCGACAAAAGCAAAACCAAGCTCATCAACGACCTTGCAATGCTGATTATAACAATTGTTTTTGCGCGTGCGCTCAATCATTCGTGGGAGGGCGTCGGAATAGGAACAATCATTGTTGCATTTCTCAATGCACCGTTGATTGACTTTTTCGGCAGAATAATTGATAGAATAGAGAAAAAACAACAGAGGAGATGAAAACAAATGACAAAACTCAGAAAATACTTCGGCGGAAGCGTTTGGGTGGACAGCTTAGAATGACGGAATACGGATATAAAAGATTGATAGCCTGCCTTATCGCCCTGCTGATTGCGATAACGGCGGTTACAACCGTTCTTGCGGTAAAATATAAAAAGCAGTCTGAGATTGACGAGCCTGCTTTTGAGTCTTCCGAAACGCAGACCCAAGCCGTTACAAAGGCAAAGACCTTTGATTACAAAACGCTCAGCCTTTCTCTGACCCGTATGCCCGACAGAGAAGTGAGCGAGGAGCTTCTGAAAAATTTCGATGCCGGAATTATCGAAAAGCTTGAAGCGGCGGTTAAAAGCGGAGAGGTCAGCGACGAAGAATGGCTGAAAATCACGGGCTTAACATATAAAGCCGCAAAGGATAAATTCATCACCCACAGCAGTATTGATATGGGCGATAACGGCAAGGACTTTTTTGAACTCGGCTTTACGGGTGATATAAATTTCACAAATTCGGGTTATGTTATGACCCACGCAAGAACCAAGCCGAACGGCGTTATTGACTGCATTGACGAAACATTCAGAAACGAAATGCTTTCCGTTGATATTCTGCTTGTGAACAACGAATTTCCGTATTCGGACAGAGGTTCTCCGACACCCGATAAAACCTACACATTCCGCGCCGACCCCGAAACCGTCGGCTATATGACAAACCTTGGCGTTGACATCGTTTCGCTTGCCAATAACCATGCTTATGATTACGGCTACGATTCATTCATTGATACGATTTCGACTCTGAAAAAAGAGGGTATACCCTATGTCGGAGCAGGCATGAACAAAAATGAAGCCGCAAAGCCCGTCACCTTTCTGATTAACGGCTGCAAGGTCGGCTATGTTGCTTCATCGGGCGTTGAATCCCCGATATATACTCCCGTTGCAACCGACACCGAAGCAGGAATAATGGGAAGCTACGATAACGGCAAGGCTATGATTGAGGCTATCGGGAAAGCAAAAAAAGAATGCGATATCGTAATTGCCTATCCGCATTGGGGATATGAAAACACAACGGAGCTGACCGCCGCTCAGAAAAGGCTCGGCAAAGAATTCATTGATGCCGGAGCGGACGCGGTTGTGGGAAACCATTCCCACTGCCTGCAAGGTATAGAATTTTATAACGGTTCTCCGATAATATACAGCCTCGGCAATTTCTGGTTCAACACCAAGAGCGTTCCGACAGCAATGATGAAGCTGAAAATAAGCGGCGGCGGAATACAGGTATCATATATCCCGGGAATGCAGTCGGGAAGCGAAACATATTTTATCTCCGATGCAGCCGACAGACGGAAGCTTTACGATGATATAATAAGCTGGTCGCCCGATAAGGCAATAAATATTGATGATAACGGAGTTATTACACCGAAGTAAACAAACGGTCTGTAACGATTTTTCGTTACAGACCGTTTTTATCAGCGTAGGTCGAACCGTCATATTCAGCTTCCCCACGGGGAAGCCGAATCCAAATCAGTCAAGAGCGTCTATGTCAACATAATAATGTGCAAAGTCCGCGTGACCGTCCGAACCGATTGTAAGGGTTGAGCCGCCGTTCTTGCCTTCAAATGTATAGCTGCCCAATCCGCACTTCAAGCCGTATGAAAGGCGTATTCCGTCATAAAGAATTGATGAATCGTTTGAATGGTCGTGACCTGCAACCATATTCTTTGTGCTGCCGAGTGACTTTACAAGTGCAAAGAAACCGCTGTCATATTCGGGTGAGCAGATTCCCTCATCGTTCTTGCCGAAATTACCGCTGCGGGTATATTCCTCGGTATTGTATGTATCTTTCCAGATATTCCATGCGTCTCTGTACTGAATGCAGGGAATGTGGAAGAATATTGAGCTTTCAACATTCGTTCCCGCAATCGCGTTTGTGCCCTTAACTGCCCATTCATACCACTTGAGCTGGTTATCCCAGAGATGGTCATAACCGCCGCACTCCTTATCGGTGCTTGAATGAGTATCCATCATATAAAGGGTGTGAATTATTTTGCCGTTCTCGGTGATGTTGATAATATAGTTACCAACGCCCATACCCTCGGGGCCGAATTTGAAAAGGCAGTTTTCGGCATTCTCAAGCTGCCAACCACACCAAGCTTCGTCAACTTTCTTGCCGTTTTCGCCGTCGTGGTTACCCATAACGGGCGCCCAGGGAATACCGTAGGAATCAATGACCTTAATCATTTCGATATATGCCATTTTGCCCGAACCGTTGTCGCCCGTAAGCGTGATAAGGTCGGGCTTTGTTGCCTTTATAGCCTCATCAATAGTCTTTGCGGCAACATCGGCTTTCTGATTGTAAACATCGAGTCCGCTGAGCTGAATATCGGCAAAGTTAAGAATAACGAAATCCTTGTTCGGATTTTTTTCAAGCTCGATTGCATAATCGGCTGTGTATGTATCGTTTTCAGACCATTTATCATAGAACGAGTCTACTCCGCCGTTGAGCATGGCAAAAAACGGACTGAAAAACTGAACGAATGAAAGAAGAAACGCGAAAACAAGTTTGATTACCGGCATATTTTTTACCTCCGAAAATTTAATATATAAATTATAACAAATTTAATACGGATTTTCAACTGTTCATTTCAGAATTTCCGTATCCGAGATGATTTCTTTTGAAAAATCGGGCATTGTGAGTTCATTAAAATTCACTCCGAGAGCGGGGCAGACCGCTTTCAGCACGGCTTTTGTCAGAACCTCTCTGCCCTCGGGAGTACTGAAATGGGTCTTATCCGAGAAAACGGACTTCGGCTGCTGTTTAATAAGCGAATTAAGGTCGTTGACTTTCATTCCGCACGCCTCGGCGATGCTTACCGCCTTTTCGTTTATCGCATCAATATCCGCATTTTTTCGTGCAAACCAGAAATCATATAATTCTTCCTGAACCGGAGTTGATGTTGCGAATATAAGCTCTGCATTCGGATAAAGACTTTTCAGCCTTTTGCAGATGCGTTCGATATAGTAGCCGTATATTTCGGGAGGCGTGAACGGTTCATCGCCCGCCGCACGGATAATATCATGCAGACCCGTGTTCCAATGAACACAGTCAACGGTTTCGCCGATGTGCATTTCATGCTCCCAGTCACCGAGCGAATATAAAACATATTCCGCAAAACGGGCGTTGCCGTTGTGCCAGACAACCTCCGCTTTGCCGTTGAGAGCGGCTTTGACATATTCGCAGTAACCCATTCTGATTGAGTCACCGATAAGAAACAGCTTTTTCATTTTGCTTATCCCCTGCTTCTGTAAATTTTCTTATAAAAAGTGCTGTCCTCATTGAGCATATCAATCTCGTCAATATTGTATGTATCCAGCACCTTTTCCCATCTTTCCTGCATACCCTCGGCATATTCAACGGGCAGGAATCCCGCTGTCAGATAGCTTTTAACCGCCGCGGGTCTGCCCTCGCTCGTTGTGAGCGAAACATATTCAACTCCGCGGTTTTTGAGCGTTGTGAGCACTATCCATGCAAGATATTTTGAAAGTCCTTTTCCTCTGAACTCTTTTTTTATACCTACCCAGTGCATATCACCCACACCGTTTTCCTTGTAAACAAATGAGGTTGCCGTTCCGATATGCTCACCGTTATAATCGAGAAACCAAACATCCTCCTCGGGAACAATATCTTTAAAATCATATATTTCCTGCCTGAAGCGTTCCTCGTCCGTCTGCTCGGACTCAGCCCAGGTTCTTATACATTCGTTCCAATCGCGGATATCGGTATCTCTGTTTTTCTCTGAAAAATGCGAAAACGAATAGCCCTCGGGAAGCGGCATATCGGGAATATCGTTTTTTGCAAACCAATACATTTTAAGCTGTGACATAACAATTCCTCACTTATAAAGATAAATTATTTTTCCTCTGTCGAATATAACATCATCGTAGCCGAATGCACCGTCGTGATTGCCCAAAAGTCTTGCGGATTTTATTTTTGCAATTCCCGTTTCACATTCGATTCCGATGTGATAATTTCCGCTTTGAGGCACATCAAACGGCATAACAAGCGTTTCCCATTCGGCATTTTCAAAATCGAGAGACCGAATAAGCTTACCGCTGTCAAGCTCTCTGACAAACAATCTGCACCCTTTGCCCTCCGATTTTACATTCGCTTCAAATGCACAGGGCAGACCCGCTTCGATATAAAGTCCCTGGTATATTGCAGAGCCGTTACCGACATAGCCGAATTTTTCTTCCTTTTCGGCTCCGGCATTTTCACCGCTCATCGCCCAGAATACTCTGCCGTTTTCAAATTCTCCGTTATGAAATTCACGCATTGAATGATAATAATTCATATCGGAAACCACGGTTTCAAAGAAGTTCGCTTCAATGCCGTCAATAATATTGTTTTCAAATCTGACATTGGTTACGGGATGCGGAGCGGTATTCACGGTATAGGGATTATAATTCCAGTTGCCCATGGTTTTGAAATGATTATCGTGAACATAAACATTTCTGACCTCGATTTTTTCAAGGTCGGGGCAGTCAATTCCCCAGAGTATCATTCCGAACGCCTTGCAATGGTTGGTATCAAGGTCATTATGGTCAATTTCTATGTTCTCCGAAGCCTGCGGCTCGTCCGATGACCACCATTCACTCGCCCTCGGGTCTTTATACGATGAGAAAATATAAACCGCATCGTCACCCGTGAACATCTTACAGCCCGTTATGCGCATATCACGGCAGTTCATCATGCAGATTCCGTCTCCGTTGCCGTGACTCCATTCGGAGATTTTAACATTTTTTATCAGACCGTTATCGCAGGTGAACGGCATCATCGCATAGCCGTGATAATTCGTGATTGAAATATCCGAAATTTCAAAACGGCTTGCACGGTAAAATCCTATCGGGCAGGTTTTGATAAGCTTATCGCCGTCATCACCCTGAGCCATTCTGAGCATACCGTTTCCTTTTATTGCGAAATCGTGCGAACCCTCGGGCGCATAGATAAACGGATAATTTTTATACCATACATGACTCCATTTTATCTTTTCGGAATAGTTGTGACCGAACATTATTTCATAATGCTCATAGCCGTCGCCGACGGGCTTCACATAATCCGACGGGTCATTATCCTGCAAAAGCACGGTTTCATCACCCAAAAGCAGAGTTATTCCGCTTCTGATAACAATTCCCGATGTGAAAAAGGTTTTTCCTGCATCAAATTCAACCGTTCCGCCGCCGTTGGAATAAACATAATCTATTGCCGCCTGAATGGCTTTCCGGTCATTGGTTGAGCCGTCTCCCTTTGCGCCGAAGAGTTCATCGGTAACCTTAACGCTTATATTCATCTGCTCTTTTTCCTTATCATCATTATTACCGAGAATATAACCGCCGCAGCGCCGACACCGCCGAACACATACGGAACGGTTTCAAATCCCTTTGCCTGATAATGCGACGGGTCGGCAGGGTCATAATAAACGGTCACTCTGTCGCCGACTTTCATTGACGAATTATAGCTGCCGTATTCCACATCCTCATATTTCGTGCCCGCAACCTTATAGGTAACATATACATGATATTCACGGTCTTCACCGATAATGTCTTCGGTTATATTCGTGATTTCACCCTGAACGGTTCTGTATTCAATATCCTTATCCGAATTTTTGCTTATGATACCGAGCACAATCAATATCACGCCGATAACAGCAACTATCGGATAAGTAAATTTTCCTGTTCTGAACATTTCATTCTCCTTATTCAATGCAAATTATCTGATGACAGTTGACCTCGGGGACGGTAAAGCCGACTCTGCCGTTTTCATATTCAAACTCAATATCCTCACACTGCGGAACAAGCTGAACCTTTGACGGCTTTTCACACTTTACTTTCACATTTACATTATAAAGCGGAACAATATCCTCTATAACCTCGGTGTTCTGTCCTCTGTTTGTGGTATGTGCATAGAGCAGATGAACTATTTTTCTTTCGTTCTGCTTAAGAAGCGAAATAACGCCTCTGTCGGGCAAAGAGGTTTCAACGGTGAAATCATCATTCATCAGCAGAGTTACCGCCTTATTGATAAGCTCTTTTATATGATAATCGCCGTAAAGAGCATAGCCGGAGAAAACATTCCAGCCGATATAGGCGATATTGCCCTTTATTACCGCCGCAGGATAATCATAGGCTTCGTTATTCGGAGCGTGCTGATGCGAACAGAAATGCACGGGAGTTCTGTTGAAATAAGGGTCCTGACCCTTGGCGATAACCTCGGCATCAACATTTTCAAAGCGGTAGGAATCCGCACGCATAATATAAGCCGTTGTGCCGTTGACGGTATTGAAGCACGGAATTTCATAGGTAGGTGAAAACTCGTTTTTGCCTATGAATTTAATGCCCGTATCAACGGCAAATTCATCGTTTTCGTTAAGACCCGAAACGCCGGAAAGCAGAATTTTGCCGCCGCCTGCAAGATACTCATTCACCTTGGCGGTCAGTTTTTCGTCAAATCTCCAGAAATCGGGAAGAATAATCAGCTTATATTTTCCGAAATTCTCTTCAAGGTCGATAACATCATAAAGGCGTTTGGTTTCAAGCAATATTCTGTTTGCACCTACATCGGCTTTGCCGCTTGCACCGTTTCTTTCGCCTGACATTGCTTCTGCGGAAAGCACGGCAATATCGGGAATATATTTTGCGCCCTTGCACCAGGGCTCTTTTTCCTCAACCTCTTTATAAGCCGCGCCGATGAGCGCAAAGGTTGAACGGTTAAGCTGACCGTTCGGGTGCATCTGGTCGCCGACGGAACAGCCTGCACCCATTGCAAGTGAAAGCGCCGCTTCATAGCGAAGAGCATTCGGGTGTTTGAAGCCGCCGAATTCGCCCCACGATTTATGAAATTTCCCCGTCATACCGAGGAAATTTTCTCTCTGCGTTCTCGCATATGCCGCCGAGAGCGGGAAATGGTCGTAGCCCCAGCCGCCGGTAGGCAGACTTTCAAGCTCCAGATGACTCATTGAGCTGATTAAATCTCTTCTGCCCTTGCTCAGATGACCCGAGTTATGGAATATCACCGTATCGGAGTCATATTTTCTGATTGCCGCTTCAACTCTGTCACGGTAATTTTTATATACCTGTTTTCCGAATTTTACAGCATCTTCATCATTGGTATAATCAAGTCCGAGCTTTGTCATATCGGCTCTGCACTTTGCACACCAACAGGTTCTCTCGCTCAGAATATCAAGGAAGATTTCACACGGGTGATAAAGCTGCATAACCTCTTCTATCTCCGCAATAAGCTTATCGAGATAAGCTGTGTTCAGGCAAAGACAGTGAAAGCGTGCCGACATATAATCTCCGCTTGCAGGTGAACCGTCTTTCCCGAGGGAGAGCCATTCGGGGTGAGCCTCGGCTTCCTTTTCGTCAAGTCCCGCCGAAATATAAACGGGCGCTTTAACGCCGATTTCCTTACAAGCTTCAAGCTCTGCGCCGAGCAGGTCGAATTTAAGACCCGGGTGCATCTGATTGACCTTTGACGGGTGGAACGAATATCCGTGATGACACTTTGAAAATACGGTTATGGAGTCAACATGGCCGAGCTTCAAGGCTTCCTGCCACTCCTGCTTATTGAATTTTTCGCCCACGCCGTCAATTGCGGGTGAGGTGTGAAAATCAAGATGTACCTGCCTGAGTCTGAAATCGCTCATAATTTTTTCTCCTCTAATCTTTTTTCAAACATTATTGTGTTCTGCCATTCGCCGAAACGGTCTTTGGCAATTCTTTCTCTGTAACCTATTTCACGGAAGCCGCACTTCCTGATTAGTGCAAGGCTCGGAGCGTTTGAAGCAAAAATCACCGAAAGCAGACTCCAGAAGCCGTATTCGGGTGCTTTTTCGCAGATGTAATCCGTCAGCGCCCTGCCTATTCCTTTGCGGTGATAATTTTCATCTATATAAAGGCTTACCTCCGCAACACCCTTATATGCTTCCCTCTGCGAAACCCTGCTCAGCACGATAAAGCCGACCGCAGCTCCGTTTTCCTCATAAACATATCTGCATTCCTTTATGTGCGCCTTATCCCATTCATCATATGACGGAATATCGCTGTTGAATGTGGCTCTGCCGCTTTTTATACCCTGAGAATATATTTCTATTATCCGCTCTCTGTCGGAATCTTTCATTTCTCTTATCATAATTTCCGCCGTTTCAAAAAAGGGCTTGTGAAATTTTTATTTTGTCACAAGCCCTTTTTTAAGTTAGTAGTCAAAAATTATAAGTTAGCAGTTAAGGTGCCGATTTTTACATTAACTTTTCACTTCTAATTTATAACTTATAACTCGTATCAAGTGTTTTTTACGCAATATATAAGCCTTATCATACTCCCGAATAAGCGGAGAAGCCGCCGTCAACGGGAAGAATAATTCCGGTGATAAAGCCCGAATATTCCTCGTCACAAAGGAAAATAAGCGCACCCGTCAAATCCTCCGGCACGCCGAAACGGCGAAGCGGAGTATGACTGATTATCTTATCCGAACGGGGGGTAAGAGAACCGTCTTCATTGAAAAGAAGCGTTTTATTCTGATTGGTTGAGAAGAAGCCGGGAGCTATGGCGTTAACTCTGATGCCGACATCGGCAAAATGCCCCGCCATAAACTGCGTGAAGTTTGAACCAGCCGCTTTTGCCGCGGAATATGCGGGGATTTTGGTAAGCGGACGATAAGAATTCATTGAAGAAATGTTGAGAATCGAAGCATTCTTCTTACCGACCATATCCTTTGCAAAGCATTGCGTTGTGAGCAGAGTGCCGAGGAAATTAAGATTGAAAACGAACTCTATTCCCTTGGGGTCAAGGTCAAAAAACGTTTTAACACCCTCCGCCTTTTCGGCTATATCCTTAAGCTCCAGAGTTTCTTTGGTTGTTGTGCCGAGCGGTGAATTTCCGCCTGCGCCGTTAATCAGAATATCACATGAACCGAAAACCGAATTTATCTTCTGTCTTGCATTTTCAAGGCTTTCAGCCTCAAGCACGTTGCAGCCGACGGCAAGAGCCTCGCCGCCCTGAGCTTTAATTTCGTCAACAACCTTCTGAGCCGCATCCTCTCTGAGGTCAAGAACGGCAACCTTTACGCCGAATTTTGCCAAATCCTTTGCAAATCCGCTGCAAAGAACTCCGCCGCCGCCCGTTATAACCGCAACTCTGTTTTTAAGATTTTCGTTAAGCATATCAATTTCCTTTCCCGTTCATAAAATTATACTTTTGCCCGATGCCGCCGATTCGTAGCTTGCGGCAACAATCTCCGCCGCTCTGCCGCCCTCAAAGGCGTCTATTGCAAATTTTCCGCCTGTTTTCAGGCAGTCATAAAAATCATTGATAAGGCTTGTATGACCTGCACCCCAGTATTTCCGACCGATAAACTCGGAAGCCGCTCCGCAGTCGATTTCCGAAATGCCGTCATCTTCGCCGATTTTATAAAGCTTTTCGCCCTCAAAGCGAAGCTTTCCCTTTTCAAGCAAAACCTCAACCATAACGCCGCTGTTTTCGGCAAAAGCCGTTGTGGCATAGAGAATTGCGCCTGCTCCGCTGTCAAGCTCCATAAGCACGCTCGCCGTATCCTCAACCTCGATTATGCCCTTAAGATGGTCGTTTGAGGTGTGGGCTGTGAGCTTTCTGCATCTGCCGCCGAGATACTGGATAAGGTCAACGGTGTGTATCGCCTGATTTATCAGCACTCCGCCGCATTCCTTTTCGAGAGTTCCGTGCCAGTCATCGGAATAGTAACCGGCATCCCTCGACCAGGTGACAAAGGCTCTTATCGCCTTGACCTTGCCCATTCTGCCGCTGTCGATTACATTCCTGACATACTGAACGCAGGAATTATAGCGGTTCTGGAAGCAGACTGCGACCTGCTTTCCGCTTTGCTCCTGAGCCTTCCGGAGCTCCGC
>JAZRYD010000091.1:0-8704 GCA_045600535.1 Acutalibacteraceae bacterium
ACTGTCTTTACTACGGGCGTAAAAGCCCAAGGAGAAATACGTCAGACCATTTCGCCCTTCCATTATAGCTTAGGAATAAGAACGAAGCGAGCATACCCGGCTGGTATGCTCACCACGGCAAATATATTGTAACAGGAGAAATGAAAATGTCTGAAAAAAAGATTTTCAAAAAAGATGAAGTAATCTTTGAAGAAAATTCATGGGAACTTTCGATGTATGACATCGTTTCGGGCAAGGTAGGCATCTATGCAAACTACGGTAAGGATAACCAGACTCTGCTTACAGAGCTTGAAGCAGGCAGATTTTTCGGTGAAATGGCTGTTATCGACGGTATGCCCCGTTCCGCAACCGCTGTTGCCCTTGAGGACACAGAAACCGAATATATCTGCAGCAAGGATTTCGATGAATATCTTAACACCAATCCCGAAAAGGTAATTGATATTCTTCAGAATCTCTCAAAGCGTCTTCGTGAGCTTTCGGCTGAATATATCGAATCCTGCGAAACCGTTACCGAATATGTTAAGGACGAAAAGAGCAAGAAGAAAGAAAGAATCCTCAACAAAATCAAGGAACTCATTTACATCAACGCGGAATATTCAGAGCTTATCAACCGCTCATATCAGGATTTCCCGTCAAGCTTCAATAATTACTTTTTAATCTGAGGAGGAAAATAAAATGACTAAACAGGAATACAGTAAGGGTCAGCTTATCTTCAGCGAAGGTGCTGTTGAAGATTGTATGTATGATATAGTTTCCGGCTCCGTTTCGATTATTGCCGATTATATGAAGCCCGGTGAGAAGCGCATAACCGTTATCAATGCGGGAGAATTTTTCGGCGAGCTCGGCATGATTGAAAATATGCCCCGTTCAGCAACCGCAATTGCTCACGATAACAACACCGTTATCAATGTTATCAAGAGCGATGAATTTAAAGATTATTTTAAGGATAAGCCCGAAAAGGTTAAGGCTATCCTCAGCAATACAAGCTGTCGCATAAGAGCGCTCACCAAGGATTATCTTGATGTTTGCGACACTATTGCAAAGTATGTAAGCTGCGAAGAAAAGGGCGAAAAAGTCAGCCCCGAGCTTCTTAAGAAGCTTAAGCAGATTGCAGGAATTAAGAAGAAGAAATAATAATGCTGCAAATCCAGCCTATTTATAATAACCGTTCAGATTATGAAGCCCTTGCGGATAGCCAAGGGCTTTTTTTTGAAGCGCTCGAACTTTCCTTTGACAATGTGTCGGAGGAAAAATATGAATGGTATAAAAACTGCGGAAAGGTCGCCTCACTTCACGGTGCATTCATTGATGTAAACCCCGGAAGCGGTGACGGCGTTATCCGTGAGCTGTCCGAAAAACGATATGACGAAAGCTGTCGGAAGGCGATAGCCTGCGGTGCAAAAAATGTTGTGTTTCACTCAACCTGTTTTCCGTTCCTCAGAGGCGGCTATCTCTCGGCATGGGCGGATAAATGCGCCGATTTCTATAACAGACTTGCCGAAAAATACGGCGTGCTTGATTTGTTTATCGAAAACAGCCCCGATATAACCCCCGAGCCGATAGCCGAGCTGATAAAGCGCGTTTCCGCTCCGAATGTCAAGGTTTGTCTTGACATAGGACATATAAATTATTCCCGTTCCCCCATTGAAGAATGGTTTGAATCTCTCGGAGAAAAAACAGGATACCTGCATCTTTCCGATAATATGGGAATATTTGATGACCATCTTCCGCTCGGAAAAGGTACGGTGGACTGGAAAAAGGCAAGCGGCCTTTGCGCTTATCTGCCGAAGGATACTCCCGTAACCCTTGAGGTCGGAAATGCCGAATGTATAAAAAGCTCTCTCGAATATTTAAGCGAAAACGGGCTTTTCGGAGGAATAAGATGAACGAAAATATTGAACTTATAAGAAAAAGCGTTATCCGCGATATGTCCGAGGGACTTATGGTTATCGGACTTGACGGCAAAATCGCGGATGTCAATACCGCCGCTTCAACAATTCTCGTTAAAGAAACGGATGAGCTTATCGGAATGCCCTTTGCCGCCGCATTTTTTGAATATGAAGAAAATGACGAGTTTAATCAGACCATACTCGATGCCGTTTATACGGCAGGCGTTTCTCATAAGAATATAGTAAAATATTATACGGGAAAAGATTTGAAATATCTCAGCGTTACCACCTCTTATCTGCTTGAAGATGGCAAAAAGATTGCGGTTATCGCCGTTGTCAGCGATATAAGCGAGCTTTATGAGCTTCGAGATGCCGTTAAGGCGATGGACAGAATCAGAGCGCTCAACGGTCAGCTTGAGCTGAGAAACAAGCTTCTCAACGAAACATTCGGCAGATACCTTTCCGATGAAATCGTGCGCGGACTGCTTGACACTCCGGACGGCCTTGCAATGGGCGGAAAGAAACGCCGTCTGACCGTTCTGATGAGCGACCTGCGCGGCTTCACGGCAATGAGCGAAAAAATGAGTCCTCACGATTTGGTTGCAATGCTCAACCATTATCTCGGCGAAATGACCGAGGTTATCCAGAAGAACAGCGGAACGATAATCGAATTTATCGGTGACGGAATACTTGCCATATTCGGCGCTCCCGTTGAGTCCGGAATTCACGCCTCACAGGCGGTAAGGTCTGCGGTTGAAATGCAGTCCCGTATGGACGGCATAAATGAATGGAACGAGCAGAACGGTTATCCGCAGCTTGAAATGGGTATCGGTATCAATACAGGCGATGTTATCGTCGGCAATATCGGCAGCGAAAAGCGTACAAAGTACGGCGTATGCGGAAGCAATGTCAATCTCTGCGGCAGAATCGAAAGCTACACCACCGAGGGTCAGATAATCATTTCACCCGAAACGAGAGCGGACATAACGGATGAACTTAAGGTTGCGGCTGAAATGACGGTTAAGCCCAAGGGCGTTGACAGTCCGATAACTCTTTCAAGAATAGTCGGCATCGGCGAGCTTTTCTATGAGCCGGCAACCGAACCGCTTGAAGCACTTGATACTCCGCTTGATGTTGTGTTCTATACTCTTGACGGCAAGCATACCTCCGATGAGCCTCAGCACGGTCAGTTTGTCGCAAAATCAACAAAAGAAGCTCAGCTCAGAACCGATGTTCCGCTTGCTGTGTACGATAATATCAGCATTGAGCTTGAAACAAAGAGATTTGCAAAGGTAGTCAATACCGAAAAAGGTGATTTCATAATCAGATTTACTTCTAAATAAGGAGGAATTTCCGTGAAAAAAATCATTTCGGCAATAATGGCGGTGATTATTATGTCAGGCTGTTTCTGTATGGCATTCGCTTCGCAGTCGGGTGAGGTTGTTATTTATGATAACTCAACGAAGCTGCCGATAGTTGTTGCTTCCGATGCACCCGAAACCGACAAAACGGCAGCGCAGAAGCTTGCACTTTATCTCAAAAAGATAACCGGAGCGGATTTTGAAACCGTAAATTCCGCAGAAAAAGGAATATTTATCGGCAAGGCGGCTGATTTTGTTCAGCTTGACGGCGTTAAAACCGAGGGCTACCGCATTCTTGCAAACGGAACCAAAATCGGCATTGCGGGTGTCGGCATCAGAGGAACGATTTACGGCGTTTACGGCTTCCTGCGTGAATACTGCGGCTGCCGCTGGTATTCCCGTGACCTCATTGTTACGCCGGAAGCGGCAAAGATTGCAATTCCCGCAGATACCGATAAGATATTCAACGAAACCTTTGAATACCGTGAAACCGACTGGATAAGCCCCACCGATAAAGAATATTCGCTTGCAAACGAGCTTAACGGCGGCAATTACCGTCACTTTACTCCCGCCGAGGGCAGTAATGTTAATTATATCGGCAGCTTCTGCCACACTCTTGCAACAACCTTCTGCTCCGCTTCAAAATATTTTGAAAGTCAGCCCGAGCTTTTTGCGCTCCATAACGGTAAACGCACGGGTTCTCAGCTCTGCCTTTCAAACGAAAAAACATATGAAATCGTTCTCGGCGAGGTAATGGACACTCTCCGCAGAAGCTCCGACCCGAGCAGCGATAATTTGCAGATACTTTCACTCACTCAGAACGATAATCAGGATTACTGCGAATGTCCCGCCTGCAAGGCTGCCGATGCAAAATACGGTTCTCACGCAGGCTCACTTCTGCTTTTCATAAACCGAATTGCCCAAGAGGTGGAAAATGCGGGCTATAAAAATGTTGCGGTTGATACATTTGCTTATCAGTATACCCGCAAGCCGCCCGTAGGCATTATTCCGAGAGATAATGTCATTATCCGTCTCTGCTCAATCGAATGCTGCTTCTGCCACCCGCTTGACGATGCAAAGTGCAGCGAAAACAAAGACTTTATGGCAGACCTTAAGGAATGGAGCAGACTCTGCAACCGTCTTTATATCTGGGATTATACCGTCAATTACAGCAGAACGCTCATCACCTTTTCCGATTTCGGAGTGCTTCAGAGAAATATGCAGGTATTCGCCGAAAACGGTGTAAAGGGTGTTTACGAGGAGGGCGCATATTATGCCTCCGAGGTCAACGGCGAATTTGCGGATTTGCGTGCATATCTTCTTTCAAGACTTCTCAGCGACCCGTATCTTGATTACGAAGCCGAGATGAACGGCTTCCTCAATGCCTATTACGGCAGCGCCGCACCGTATATCAAAGAGTATCTTGATATACTTCAGAAGTCCGAGGAAAAAGACCATATGCCGATTTATGACAGCCCCGATAAGATTTATAAATCGCTTAAGAAAAAGGATATAGCTTATATTGACAGCCTTTGGGCTGCCGCAAATGCGGCTGACGGAACACCTTTCCAAAAAGCCAATGTCAGCAGAAGTGAAATTTCGTGGCTTGCCTGGAAAGCCGAAAACAAAAAGGGCGAATTTTCACGCTTACAGCTTCCGTCGGTATGGATGAACGCAAACGCCGAGCTTTATGACCGCCTTGTAAAAGCCGGTATACGCAAGCTGAGCGAGGGCTCTGATATGTTCCTTTATGATTTCGATAATATGAAATTCATTCAGGCAACAAGTCCGTATTTCTGGAAGCAGTCAAAGCTCGAAAACGAAAATCTTATTAAAGAGCATACAAATAAATATGATTTCTATGTTTTCGCAGAGGAAAAATTCGGTTTTATCCTGAAACCGATTTTCGGCTTGCTCAATATGATATTCTGATTTTCCTGCCCCGACGAAAAATCGGGGCAGATTTTTTCGGTTTTTTTCAAAAAAGTGTTGACTTTTCAAATATACTGTGTATAATATATATCCGTAGCCGAAAAAAGAATATTGGGGAATTGTGTAAAGGTAGCACTGCAGACTCTGACTCTGCCTGTTGGGGTTCGAATCCCTATTCCCCAGCCAAGCAATAGAAATCCGAACACCCTCGTTAAAATCGGGGAAGCGTTCGGATTTTTGCTTTTTATATCATCTTGGAAAGATTGACAATATCAATTTGTGTGTGAAATGAAACAAAAGGCAGGCACAGTTACTTTCAGAAGTAATCCGTGTCTGCCTCTTTTCATTATGCGACTGTTTCGGTGATATCTTTTTCAGCTTCGGCTGATTTTTTCCTTCTTTCGTTTTCACAAAATTCAATCATATCAGACCATAATGCATGAACAACTGCCATCATATCTTCATACGGAATACCCGTACCGAAATCGTTGTACTTTTTTGCCGCCATACAGAACAGTAATGCGCTATTCTGTCCTTAATGGTGTCTTTAGTTTGCCGCATAGGTAACGCCGATTCTCCTTTCGCATCAAATTTGGTTGGTACAAACATTTTGTCTGTAATTCAATCACCTTTCATGCCGAGAACTTTTCTTGACAGGTTTTTTTGTTGATGATTTTCCTGTTTAAGTTTACTGCTCTTGCAACTGACATAAGCAGTAACTCAATACCGGTTATGACGCAGGCATCATAACACGGATTGAGGTTCTCAGCGAACTGCCGAGGGGTTTTACTTCCCTGCAAAAGCTGTATAACTGCTGATTTTCACGCCCCCGATTTAATCAACAGTTACCAAAAGACCGCCGATTTTCACCGCAGTCTCTCGTTCAATTTGATAATTACCAGCTTTTGACAAATACATTATATCAAACAACAGATATTTTGTCAAAGGGGAAAAATTTTAATAGCCGAAAGCTTCACCGTGATAAGTGAGGTTTTCGGCTATTTGTTTTTATTCTTTTTTTGGAGGGTTTCTATTGTTATCATCAGGAAAGCGATATCGTCCTCGTTCAAATCGGAAACATCAATTGTTTTTTTGTGGTTAATGCCTAACAGATAATCGGTTGAAACATGAAAAATATTCGCAAGCTGTATAAGCACATCCGGAGATGGTGTCCTTTCCCGAAGTTCATAGTAGCTTACTACGGATTTTGTAATATTGAGCCGCTTTGCCAAATCCGTTTGTGTCATTCCGAATTCTATCCTTAGCTTTTTCAGCCTTTCTCCAAAGTTGACCATATCAGCACCTCTTTCTTAATATAGTTTACAAATTTTCTGTAAGCATTCGGTTGATATAAGTACTATTATAGTTGACTTTGTGCGGAAATTATGTTATAAATATTTTGAAAATGAAAATACGGAGGGCTGAAAATGAAAATTTCAAAGAAAATCTTATCACTTTTGCTTTGTGCCGTTATGGTGTTGGGCTCAGCACCGCTGAGCGGATTTGTTGGACTTGAGCTGCCGGATTTAAGTAAGCCATTGTCGACCAAAGCAAAAGCGGCAGCAGTTGAAACTTACAGCAACAGCGACCTTTTGTATGGCAGCAACAATTCAATAACACGTATTGAATGGCTACATGACCTTACAACCATTTTCAACATGACGGTTGAAAGCGACAATGTTCCCGACAACTACTTTTTTGATATAAGCAGCACCAGCCCTTATTATAAAGATGTAATGCTGGCGGCTGAATTCGGTGTTATTGATATTGAAGCCGGTGGTAATGTTGAGCCTGAAGCTAAAGTTACCCGTGATTTTGCGGCACATACATTAAATTTCTGCCTTGGCTATAAATATGAAGAAGAAAACTATACTTTCAGTGATTTTGATATTGTAGGTTATCCGTTGGATGCACAGATAGCCGTAAATCGAGGTTGGTTTGTGCTTGACAGTGGAAAGTTTATGCCTGAAAAAGCGGTTACCGAGAGCGAAGTTCGCACAATGATTACTGATGCACAAGCAGTAGTTGCTTCACAAGAGATAGATACATCTCTTGAAGAAAATTATACTTTTGCACCCTCAGTTAAGGTGGTTCCCACAAAAACAGAGGTTAGTATAAATGATGATTTACTTACAATTGTAAATTGCCCTGTAGAGATTGCAACTAATGATTCTATTGCAATTTTTGACGGCGAATTGCCGATAATTTATAAAGCAGAGCAAGTCACATCAAAGGACGGCACGCTTTATATTACAGTTTCACAGGGAGATACCGAACTTATCACCGGCGTGCGTACATCCGGCTCTATGGATATGGATTTGTCACGCTTTACGCCGGCGGAAGGTGTAGAGGTTGAAGAAGAACAACCTGCACCGGTGATGAAATCCGGATTGAAAGCGGCTGCTCCGAAAAAGATTAAAGATAAGAAATTTTCCAAGAATTTCAAAATTTCCGATAATGTTTCAGCAAATGTCAAAGTCACAATGAAAAACATTAAGCTGAATTATGAGTTTGACTCATGGAAGCAGTATTACTATGCTGAAATTACAGGCGATGTTTCGGTGGATTTGGGCGTTACTGTTAATATGTTAAACGACAAGCTCTTGAATAACGGTGTTCTGTTAGGTGAGTTTGATATTGGAATCGGTCGGGTACAGGTATGGATGAAATACAGCCTTAAAGGTACTGTTATGTATACCACCAATTATAAAATCGGTGGCGGCTTCCAGTATCAATACGGTAGCTTCAGAACAATTCATACTTTTGAGAAAAAAGATTATTCGCTGACAGCAGAAGTTGAAGCTTCAGCATATATTTCAATTGATGCAAACATCGGTTTTTCAAAGATTAAGGCAGGTATAACCTTGAATGCAGGCGTAACAGCTAAAGTACGGATGCAGGTTTATAATGACGGGCAAAGTCCGAAAACTTGCACCGATTTCGATGCTTGGCTTTTCGTTACAGTTATTGTTTACGCAAGTTGTCCGGGCGTAAAGCCATATAATGACCCTCACAAGATTTATGATCAGAATAACAGTCCCGTCCGTATTTCATCACATATTGAAGACGGCATTGAAGTAACGACTTGCACACGAACCGGCGAAAAGCATTATACAACCCCCGCCACATCCAAATACGGAACATATTCTGCAAGAAACAGGTCGAGTAAAGGATTCATTCAAAGCAGCAGTGACAGCTCTACCTATACACCATATACGATTTATGACTACACGCTGGATGCTGAAAACAAAGCCACGATAACCGGATACCATGGCAATGCTGCATTTCTTACAATTCCGGAGATTTTGGATGGTTATACTGTTGTTGCAATAGGGAACAGCGCATTTAAAAACAGTGATTCATTGAGAGATGTTACAATTTCATCAACTGTAACTACAATAGGCGATTATGCTTTTTATAAATGTCAAAATATTGCTTCTGTTTTCATATCTGATACAGTTACAAATATCGGTTACAGAGCGTTTGCCGGATGTACTAATCTCTCAAGCGTAAAAATGCCTA
>JAZRYD010000092.1:0-10084 GCA_045600535.1 Acutalibacteraceae bacterium
TTATCGGCGGCAAAAACCGTTACCGAACCGTCAATTTTGCTGACCGCCGCTTTTTCCTCCTGCACCCAGAACAGCGCAAATGTCTGCTCCGCGCCGTAGGTATCAAACAGCGCCGTTATCCTTGCCGCAAACGGGTCGGCAGGCAGAAAGTCAAGCTTTTCCGCTTTGTTTACAAGCTTTATCATTTTGCAAGCTCCGCCGCAAGAGCCTTAACAAGTTCATAACTGCTTTCAACATCGTTATATTTCATCACGCAGGCGGGAGAATGCAGGTATCTGCAGGGCACGGAAACCGTAAGCGTTTTAACACCGCACCTGCTCTTATGAATAGCGCCCGCATTGTTTCCGCCGGAAGCCATGGTTTTAACCTGGCACGGAATATTATTTTTTTCGGCAATCTCCAATGCTTTATCAAAAAGCTCCTTGGGATATATTGTGCTTCTGTCCATAAACGAAACCGTTCCGCCGTTTCCGCATATGCACACCCTTTTTTCGCCCTTAACGCCCGATATATCGGCAGCAGTGGTGGTTTCAACAACAACGGCATATTCCGGTTCGATTCCGAATGCCGAAGCCGCCGCACCTCTCAACCCGATTTCCTCCTGAACGCTGAATGAAAACCAGGCGTCATATTCAAGCTCGCTCTGTATCATTTTTATGAGTATGGCGCAGCCTGCCCTGTCATCAAGCGCCTTTGATTTTATAAATCCGTTTCCGAATTCTTCAAAATCGGAACTGAACCAAGCCGAATCGCCGAGGCGAACATATTTTTGTGCTTCCTCTTTGTCCTTTGCGCCGATGTCAATATATAATTCGCCATCGGACGGAAGCTTTTTTTCATTCTCTTTATCAACAAGGTGAACGGGTTTTATTCCGAAAACTCCGTTTATTCCCTTTTCACCGACCTTAACTCTCCTGCCGACAAAAACTCCCGTATTTATTCCGCCGACTGTTTCAAAACGCAGGAAGCCGTCCGGGGTGATGCCCGATATGATAAAGCCCACCTCATCGGTATGAGCATCAAGCATAACCTTATGGTTTGCGGGCTTTTTTCCTTTTTTGAATACGATAAGATTTCCGAGCGGGTCAACGCTGTATTCGGCATAATCCTTTATCTGACCGATAATAAAATCACGAACGGCGTTTTCTCTGCCCGAAACGCCCGGGAGCGCGCAGAGTTCTTTAATAAGCTCAAGCATTTTCACCGCCCCTTTCGATGATATATTCCGCAATCAGTCTTGCGGTATTTTCAATATCGGCAAGCTCGCACACCTCAACCGCCGTGTGCATATTCCTTATCGGAATTGAAAGGAGAGCGGTTTTACAGCCTCTGCCCGTATTCTGAATTTCATCGCAGTTCGTGCCCGTTCTGTCGCCCATAACCTCGGGCTTTGAGGGTATATTTTTCTTTCGTGAAATTTCATCAAGCTTTCTGCTCATCTCATAATCAAGCGACGGCGCATATCCGATAAGCGCTCCGTCACCGAGAGAAGCATATTTTTCGGAGCTTACATTCGGGGCTGAGGCAAAGCTCACATCTACCGCTATCGCTTCATCGGGCTGAGCTGCAAAAGCTCCCGTCATTGCGCCGCTTCCGCCCGTTTCCTCCTGAGAGGAAAACATAACGGTAAGTCTGCATCTGATTTTTTTATCTTTAAGGATTTCAAGGCATCTGAGCAGAGCGGCAACTCCGGCTCTGTCATCAACCGACGTGGAAGCGATTCTGCTTCCGATAAGCTCATCAAACGAGCCGTTGAAGGTTATTCTGTCGCCTGCCGAAACAAGCTTTTCCGCTTCGGCTTTTGTAAGTCCTATATCAACGGCTATATCGTCAAAGCCCTTTGCCTTGCCCTCATCGTCCTTTGAAGCAAGATGTGGCGGAGTTGAGATTATCACTCCGAAAAGCTTTTCTCTGCCGTGAACGGTTACATCCGATGCCGCAAGCACTCTGGCGTCCGCACCTCCGCATTTTGCAACCTTCAGGAAGCCGTCATCGTCTATTGCCGTAACGGTTAACCCGATTTGGTCAAGGTGAGCATCAAGCAGGATATGAACGCCGTCACCGTCAAGCGTACCGATAACGCTGTCGAGCGGACTGATATGAACGGGCATATATTCTTTGAGAAGCTCTGCGGCAGCCTGTGCCGCTTCATTCTCGTTTCCCGATGTGCCGTTTGCGGCACAAAGCTTTTTAAGGATTATTGAAATTTCCGAATAATTATCCATCTTTATTTCCTTTTAAGCAATTTTGATTCCGCCGTCGGGACGGATATTGAGAACATAGCAGGCATCGTCACCGAATACCGCGCTCATTTTGCTCTTGAATTCATCAAGCAAATCAATCGGAACGAACGCCTGAACAGTACCTGCGAAGCCGCCGCCGTGCACTCTCCATGCGCCCTTTCCCTTAAGGATATTATCGCACATCGCAAGTGCAACGCTGACTGCCTGACTCTTCGGAGCCTTGCAGGTGTAAACATTCTGATTATACATATATGAAGAATTTCCGCTTTCGATAATCAGAGACTTGAATTTTTCAAAATCACCGTTTTCAAGTGCCTTTGCCTGGGCGGCAACTCTCTCGTTTTCATTGAAGAAATGGAGTGCACGAAGCACGGCTCTGTCGCCCGCATATTCACGAACGGCTGAAATATTCTTTTCAAAGTCGCTTCTGTCAACATCACGCAGAACGCTCTTTCCGAATTTTGAAGCCGCTTTTTCCATTTCACCTCTTACTGCCGCATACTCGTCGGTAAGGTCGGAATGGTCGGCCTTTGTGTCAACTATGCAGAGAGCATGTCCGCAGGAAGCAAAGTCAAAATTCACTTTGTTTATAACAGGCTGTGACGGGTCTTTGAAATCTATCGCAACAAAACCGCCGACAGAGCACGCCATCTGGTCCATAAGTCCGCAGGGCTTTCCGAAATATTCATTTTCGGCATACTGCGCTATCTGAGCAATCTCAACGGCACTCACCTTTCCGTCGTTATAAAGATGATTGAGCATCGTTCCGAGAAGCACCTCAAACGCCGCCGAGGAGGAAAGTCCGGAGCCGGAAATAACATCGGAAGCGGTTGAAGCATCAAAGCCGCCGATATTATAGCCTCTCTTTTTGAAAGCGGCGCAAACACCTCTTACAAGCGAAATTGATTTATTCATCTGAGCCGGAACAGCCTCAAGCTCAGAGAGGTCAACAATATCCATATTGTATCTTTCGGATTTTATTCTTACGATGTTTTCATCGTTTTTGCCCGCAACCGCAACGGAATCAAGGTCAACGCCTGCCGCCAAAACACAGCCGTGGTTATGGTCGGTATGATTACCGCCGACCTCGGTTCTGCCGGGAGCGCTGAATAAGTTTACCTCACGGTCAGAGCCGTATAATTCCTCAAAGGTATTCGCAACTCTTATATATCTCGCCTTCTGAGCCTCAATATCCTCCGATTTATATAATCTTGCGAAAATCTCATTCAAGTCGCTTCCGGATATTTTTTCTTTAAGAGTCTGTATTTTCATTTTCGTCAGTTCCTTTCAGTTTTTTCTGCTTCTTGTCCTTTGCGTAAGACACGGTTTTTTCAACACTTATCCATACTCCGTTAACGCTCAGCGTTGTTATGCCGGAAACAAAGCAAATTATCATAAGCGGCACAAGGAATCCCGGGGAAAGAGGGTCAAACACGTTCCGACCTACGAATGTAAACGATAAAAGTCTCGGCAAAAATCCGATTGTCGAAAACAAAAGGAATTTTCCGTAACCGAAATCGAATGAGCCGTAAATGCTCGAAATACTGTTTATCGGCACTCCCGGGACGAGCCTCAATGCAATAAGCAGCGCAGTATTACCTTTCCCGTCTTTCTGAATAAGATTCCTGAGTCTGTTCCATTTCCTGATAATTTTCCATGCATTGCCCGCTCCGAATCTTCTTCCGTAGAAATATCTGATTGAAAGGAGTATCAAAAATCCCAGAATATTCACGGGAACGGCAACATACATCGGCAAAACGATACCCGTCAGGAAGCATACCGTTGGAGTGGTATAAATCGGAATAAACGATTTAATCGCAAAAAGAATGAGTATTGCGCCTATAAACTGCCACGCCTTATCGAGCGCGGCTATATCATCTTCAACTCTTGCCAGCATCGCAAGCATATCCTCATACGGCTTCCACAGTTCTTTATAAGAAAGAGAACCGAGAATAACCGCGGCGATAAGCGAAAGGGTCAGAAGCCCCAAGCCGACAAAGAGAAGAATAAGCTTTGGCTTTTTTCTCTTTTTCAAAAAAGTTCACCGCAATTCAAAAAATATTATCACCAAATACATATTTTATAATATATTTTCAAACGGGTCAATATTATTTTAAATTTTTATTTTCTTTTTTTAATTATATATGATATAATACAGTCGGGAGATGATGAATATGAAAATTACGATACTTGACGGATACGCCGAAAACCCGGGTGACCTTTCGTGGGACTGGCTGAATGAATATGGTGAGGTTGAAATTTTTGACCGCACTCCGCAGGAGCTTATTGCGGAAAGAACTGCGGAAAGCGAAATAATAATCACCAACAAAACGCCTTTAAGAAAAGAGCTTCTCGAAACTCTGCCGAAGCTTAAGTATATCGGTCTGCTCAGCACGGGCTTCAATGTTGTTGACTGGGAATACTGCAAAGAAAAAGGCATTCCCGTATGCAACATTCCGTCTTACAGCACCGAGGCAGTTGCGCAGCTTACCTTTGCGCATATCCTTGAGCATACCAATGCCGTTGCCGCCCACAGCCGTTCCGTGCATATGGGAGAATGGTCGGCTTGCAGGGATTTCTGTTATTGGGTATCGCCGCTTACCGAGCTTTCGGGCAAGGTTCTCGGAATAATCGGCTTCGGCAAAATCGGAAAAACCGTTGCGAAAATCGCACTTGCATTCGGAATGAAGGTTATCGCTTCAACAAATCACCCCGCACCGTTTGACGGAGTTGAATTTGTTTCTCGTGATGAGCTTATCGAAAAAAGCGATTTTATCACGCTGCATTGTCCGCTCACACCGTCAACCGAAAAAATGGTCAATGCGGATTTTCTCAATAAGATGAAGCCGACCGCAATTCTCATAAACACCTCAAGAGGTCAGGTTATCGACGAGGAAGCGCTCGCCGAAGCGCTCAGGAACGGCGTTATCGCAGGTGCGGGGCTTGATGTTCTTTCAAAAGAACCTCCCGAAAAAAGCAATCCCCTGCTCTCAATACCTCAGTGCGTTATCACTCCGCATATTGCCTGGGCAGGCTTTGAAACCCGTAAAAGACTTATGGAAATATGCAAAGAAAACCTCTCCGCATTTATGAACGGAAAGATTGTTAACTGCGTTTATTAAAATCACAAAACCGCCGGTTCAACCGACGGTTTTGATTTTTTATGCGGTTTTCTTAAGCTCTCTTTCAAGCCAGATGCAGCCGATGTCAATTGCATTGTAAAGACCCTTGCGCTCGGCTTTCTTGAGAATCTTTTCCTTTGTTCTCACATTGGGGTCGGTGTTGACAAGCTGAACAATAACTCTGTCCGCAACCTCAACGCCCTTAAGCTCTCTGGTACTCATTACCTGCAATATAACCACATAGGCTTCGTTCATATAGCCGTAATAAAGAGTGTTGCCCTGTCTTACAAGGGGTCTGCCCTTATACATAAGTATATCGTTTTTTGCCATTCGCTCTTCTCCTTTACTTTATTCCGAGATAAGTCTTCACCATTGCCTGAAGAAGCTCATCTCTGTCGAGCCTTCTGACAAGACTTCTTGCATTGTTGTGGGTAGTGATATAAGTCGGGTCTTCCGAAAGGATGTAGCCTACAATCTGGCTGATTGAATTATAACCCTTTTCGTTTAACGCCTCATAGATTGCAAGAAGATTTTTCTTCATCTCGATTTCACTTTCGTCCTTAATGGAAAACTTTATTGTTTTATCAGTCATTTCGGTCACCTCCGTGCAGAAAACTTTACAATGATATTATATAACACCTTTTTGAATAAAACAATGCTTTTTTTAAAATTTAACCGTATTTTAATAATTTATGCTCTGATTGATACGCCGATTTCAGAAAGATTTGCAAGAATTTTGTTAATCATACCCTGAACCTCGTCCATTTCAAGGGTTCTGTCCATGGCAATGAAGTTGAATCTTACGGTAATGCTTCTGAAATCCGCTTTTTCATATCTGTCAATAACCTTAACGCTTTCAAGCTCCTCAAATCCGAGCTTTTCCCAGCAGGCGGCTATATCGGAGAACTTTGTATCTGCGCCGAGAACGAGTGAAAGGTCATAATATGTGCTCTGCTGTGTGCTCGGTTCGCGGAACGCAATGCCGTCGGCAGCAGCACGGTTGAATGCATTCATATCAAATTCAAACGCAACTGCGGCAGCGGTTTTATCAAACTTCGCGCGGTTTGACGGGTGAAGCGCGCAGAGAACACCGACCTTTTTGCCGTCAACAAGAATTTCGGAGGTATTCTTCGGGTGCTGCCAGTTGTGCTCGGGCGCAATCTTATTATATGCGGCTTTCTTCTGCTTGATTTCAGCCACAAGGCAGTTTATAATCTCAACAGCCTTGAAATAGAGCGATTTTTCGTCTCCGCCCTTATCGTAAAGCACAACGCCGAGTCTCTTTCTTTCCTTTGCTCTGCCGTTTTCATCACAGCCGTCAACAACTCTGCCGATTTCAAATATACCGTATTTCTCGGCAAAATCCTTGTTTTCGTTTGCCATAACAAGCAGAGTGGGCATCATCGAATTTCTCAGAACGCCGTTTTCGGAATTTTCGATATTGAGAACCTTAACATTATCCTCAACATCAATTCCGAGCTTCTTATATTTTCTGCCGTCACACCAGATATATGAATTAACCTCGTGGAAGCCGTATTTCTTAACGAGAATATCCTTTGCTTCCTCGTCCTCAAGTCTGCCGTAATCATTCGGAACGGGCTTCAGCGGACTGCGTGTGGTGGATATATCGAAATTATCATAGCCGTAAATTCTGGTTATTTCTTCGATTATATCGGCTTTTATCGTAACATCCTTTGTGGCTCTCCACGAAGGAACGCCGACGGTATAATTTCCGTTTTCAAACCGGACGCCGAAGCCGAGAGCGGTGAGCGTTTTCATAATCTGCTCGTCGCTGATGTCGATTCCCGTATATTTATCAACATATTTCTTGTCGAATGAAAGTGAAACGGGAGCATATTTCTTAACATATTTATCGTTGAGCTTTGATGCAACCTTTGCATTCGGGTCGATTGATTTTACTATCTCAACGAATCTGCCGACTGCCGCAAGAGTAAGCTCGGGGTCGAGCATTTTTTCGTATCTTGCGCTGGCATCGGTTCTGTGACCGAGTCTTGACGAAGATTTACGAACGCTTACGCCGTCAAAGTTTGCGGACTCAAGCACAACAGCGCCCGTATCCTCAACAATTTCGGAGTCAAGTCCTCCCATAATTCCGGCAATCGCAACAGGCTCGCTGCCATTATATATCATCAAAGTGTCTTCGTCAATCAGTCTTTCAACGCCGTCAAGAGTTGTGAAATTCATCTTCTCTTTCGGAGTATCAACAACGATTTCGCTTATCTTGTTTGCATTGAAAGCGTGGGTCGGCTGACCGATTTCAAGCATAATATAATTGGTTACATCGGCAAGCAGATTTATGCCTCTCATACCGCAGTAATAAAGTCGTATTCTCATATCAAGAGGGCTGACATTCTTGGTGATGTTATCCATCTTGATGCAGGAATATCTGTAAACCAGGTCATCTCTGCCCACGGTAACGGGAACCTGCTCATCGCCGTCATATGAAAGGTCACCGAGCTTGAGAGGCTTAAGCTCTCTGCCCGTGAGTGCCGCAAATTCTCTCGCGATGCCGTAATGACCCCAGAGGTCGGGACGGTTGGTAAGCGATTTATTGTCAACCTCGAAAATAATATCGTCAATCGGATAAAGAGTTTTGATGTCCGTTCCGTTGGGAGCATCGGTTTCAAGGTCCATTATTCCGTTATGCTCGTCACTGATTCCGAGCTCTCTTTCCGAGCAGCACATACCCTCGGATTCATATCCGGCTACGGTTGCAACATTTATCTCGCCGCCGGGCACTCTGCCGCCCGCAAGAGCAAGAGCCACCTTCTGACCCGCTCTGACATTCGGTGCACCGCATACGATATTGCAGACCTTTTCACCGGCATCAACCTTTAAAAGATGAAGCTTCTTTGAATTTGGGTGATTTTCAACGGAAAGGATTTCACCCACAACAACCTTCTGAACATCTGCACCCTTTTCGTATATATCCTCAACCTCCGCAGTTGCAAGAGTGAAGCTGTTTATAAGTTTTTTAATATCAAGACCGTCAAGGTCAACATAATCTTTTATCCAGTTTATTGATACAAACATCTTTTATGCCTCCTTGCTTTCTTTTGCGGGGTCGGTGAACGATTTTTCGGTAAACTGTGAAAGAGCCTTAAGGTTGCCGCTGTTGAATACGCGTATATCCTTAACGCCGTATCTCATCATCGCAAGTCTGGTCATACCGAGGCCGAATGCAAAGCCCGTATATTTTTCGGGGTCAATACCCGCAGCCGAAAGAACATTCGGGTGAATCATTCCGCATGGGCAAAGCTCAAGCCAGCCCGAATCCTTGCACGACGGACAGCCCTTGCCGCCGCAGATAAGACAGCTTATATCAAGCTCAAAGCCGGGTTCAACAAACGGGAAAAAGCCCGGGCGAAGTCTGACGGTTATATCCTTCTGGAAAACCTCGGAAAGCATCGTTTTCATAAAGTAGATAAGGTTTGAAACGGAAATATCCTTATCAACCATAATGCCCTCCATCTGGAAAAACGTATTTTCGTGGCAGGCATCGATTTTTTCGTTTCTGAAGCATCTGCCCGGGAAAATCGCTCTGATGGGATTGCCGTTTTCAAGCGAGTCCTTATATTTTCTCAGAATGGTATTCTGAGCGGCGGAGGTATGAGTTTTGAGAAGCTGACCCGAGCTGAGATAATAGGTATCCTGCATATCTCTTGCGGGGTGATGCTTCGGGATATTGAGTGCCTCAAAGCAGTTATAATCATCGGTTATTTCGGAATAATCCTCAACCGTAAAGCCCATGCTCAGGAAAATATTTTCAACCTCTCTGCGAACAAGCGTTATCGGGTGATATGAGCCGAGGTCGGCGCTTATCGGCATTGATTCGTCATAGCTTTCGGCGGCATCAATAAGTTTCTTCTCCTCAAGCTTCTTTATCTCCTCGGTCTTTTCGGCGATTGCCGTTTCGATAAACTGCTTAACCTCGTTTATCTTCTGACCTGCTTCTTTTTTCATTTCGTTGGGAACATTGCGAAGCTCCTGCATAAGAGCAGCAATATGACCCTTTTTGCCGAGGAATTCTATTCTGAGCTGTTCTATGTCGGCAGAAGCCGCAGCCGAAGCAGCCTTTTCCTCAAACAGATTTTTAAGCTGAATGGGTTTTTCAAACATAACTTTTTATTCCTTTCCTGAAAATATATAAAATCCCCCGTCACAAATCGTGACGAGGGACGAAATTACAATTCCGCGGTACCACCCTGATTCCCGAAAAGCTTCGGGCGCTCTCTGCGTTAACGGTGCAAGCCGTCGAAGCCTACTGCCATTTCAGCCCCGCCGCTCCCGGGTGGACTTCGGTTTTTCCGCACATAATCCGCTTCCAGCCGCCGACGGATATTCTCTGAATGCGCCGCAAAACTTACTCTCCCGTTCTCTGCGTTTACATATCTTATATAGTTTACCACATACTTATTGATTTTGCAAGAGGTTTATTAAATTCTCCCAGTTCGGATTTCTTTGCTACAAATATATGCCATATATTTTGACATATTGGAATTTCTCAATCAATTTTCAATGTTGTTCAAATCAGCATCAAACTCCGAGCAATTTGCAACCATACTGTTGGGAACTGCAACGGTAATAAACCAGCCTGCCATATCTGCTGTGCCAACTTCAGGATTATTCAGTTGTTCGATATGGATACAAAAAGAGTTTCCGTTACAGAACACGCTATTCACGCCAAATCTATATGAG
>JAZRYD010000093.1:0-36552 GCA_045600535.1 Acutalibacteraceae bacterium
CCCCGCCACTCACCTCCACGGGTTCTGTGGTTTACCGATTCTCCGTGGATATTATACCAAAAAATTAAAGCGGAAGTTACCTGCCGGTTTCATAACCCCGTTGGTGCCTTTCGCAGAAAGGTAGATTATAAAAATGAAAAAAACATTCGGAAAAATTTTAAGCATTTTAATGACGGCGGTACTGCTTTTCGGAATATTCATTCCCGCGGCAAGTGCCGGAGACGCAAAAGACCTCAGCATTATGTTCATTCACGACAGCCACGATTATCTCTATCCCACAAGCAATATTGTGGGCGGAGAGCTTATCGAGCACGGCGGTGCGGCAAGGCTTGCGACGGTAATCAAGGAAAATAAGGACGAAAACACAATATTCCTTGACGGCGGAGATTTTTCAATGGGCACTCTGTATCAGGCGGCTTACAGTACCGATGCTTATGAGCTTCGCAATCTCGGAATATGCGGCTGCAATGTAACCACATTCGGCAATCACGAGTTCGATTTCGGTGCTGCCGGTGCGGCAAAAATGCTCAGAGCCGCAATCGCTTCGGGCGATAAGCTTCCCGAAATTGTTCAGTCAAATATAGACCTTTCGGGAGAGCTTACCGAGGAACAGCTTGATTTTAAGAAAGCCTGCGAGGAATACGGCGTTAAGGAAAACACGGTGATTGAATGCGCAGGTCATAAAATCGGCATATTCGGACTTGTGGGCATAAGCTGTATCGCCTGCATTCAGACCGAATTTGAATATATCAACTATATCAAGTCCGCAAAGGAACAGGTTAAGAAGCTGAAAAACGAGGGCTGCGATATTATTATTGCAATATCTCATTCGGGAACCGACGGTGACGGCAAAAACGGCGAGGATATTGACCTTGCAAAGGAAGTTCCGGATATTGATGTCATAATCAGCGGACACACTCATACCGTTTATTCAAAGCCCGTTATAATCGGAGATACGATTATTGTTTCCTGCGGTGAATATCTGAAAAATGTCGGCAAGCTCACGATTTCATCCGAAAACGGCAAAACTGCGGTTAAGGATTATAAGCTCATTCCGCTCAATTCATCTGTTGCGGAAGATACCGAAACTAAAGAAAGATTTGAAAAATATAAGGAAGAAATAAATAAATCCTATCTTCAGCCCGGTGAAACCTTTGATAAGGTTATTGCCCACAGTAATTTTGATTTTATCGGTCTTGACGAGATGTATAATACCCATCAGGAATATCCTCTCGGCGACCTTATTGCCGATTCATACATCTATGAGGCGGAACAGAACGGCGTTAACGATATTGATGTTGCGCTTGTCGGCCTCGGAACGGTAAGAGGTTCGTTTGAGAAGGGCGATATCACCATTGCCGATGCTTTTGAAATCTGCTCACTCGGCGTAGGCTCGGACGGAACCGCAGGACACCCGCTTGTGTCGTGTTATCTTTACGGCTGGGAAATAAAACTGCTTACCGAGATTGATGCTTCGGTCGGTGAGCTTGTAAGCTCTCTTAAAATGAGCTATTCCGGATTAAGCTATAAATTCAATACCAAACGCCTTATTCTCAGCAAGGTTATGAATTCCGGCATAGTTAAGGGCGATGCCGAACCCGAAAAGATTGAGAATAACAAGCTTTACAAGGTTATCGGAAATGTGTATGCGATAAATATGCTCGATATGGTAAATCAGGTAACAAAGGGCATGATTTCCATTGCTCCGAGAGATGAAAACGGCAAAAAGAATTTCGATTTCTATTCGCTGTCACTTAAGGATAAGAACGGAAACGAGGTCAAGGAATGGATTGCGTTTAAAGATTATCTTGAAAGCTTTGAGGTCGGCGAAAGCGGTTATCCCGAAATACCCGAGAGATATTCCTCCGAGCAGGGCAGAAAAATAAAGGTAAGCCAAAATATATTTGAAGAAATAAGAGAAAACGGATTTATTCCGACGGTTGTTTCCGTATTCAGAGCCGTAACTCACCTTGTTCTTTCAATATTCAATCTTTTAATCGGCAGATAATATTTATTTATGAAGTTTTTGACGGCACGGAATATTGATAAAAAGGAGAACCGGAAATGAAAATCATTGCTTTTTTTGAAAGCATTATTATCGCAATATCCTGCTTTTTCGGGAGCATTTTCAATCTGCCCGATAAGAATGTTCGGGAGCTTATCGAAAAAAATGGTGGATATATCTACGGTGTGTGCCACCCGAACGAGAATTATGAAATGCTCGGTGAAGCAGGACTCAAATGGGTAAGATTCGATATTCCCTGTCCGTTTGATAAAAACGGAAATATCAGGCAGGCTTATAATAATTTTAAGGAGCGCTGCCGAGGCTATTCCGAAAGAGGCTTCAAGGTTATGGCTGTTACGCCGTATCCGAGGGATTATATTGCGGATATGGGCTTCAATCCCGTTGAGGATATTGAAAGAACCAAAGAGCTTGCGGTTTTCCTTTATAATGACCTTAAGGATATAACGGGCGGTTTTCAGATTACAAATGAGATGGGACTTGTAGGGTTTATGACTCCGCTTACCATTGAGGAGGCAGCTCTTTATATCGGCGTTCAGCTTGAAGCAATAAGCGAGGTTAAGGACGACAATTTCCCCATAGGATATAATTCGGCAGACTTAATTCAGGTCAGCCGTGAGCTTCATAAGCTTATGAAGCCTTATCTCAAATATTGCGATTATGTAGGCATTGACCTTTATACAGGCAATCAGGGCGATGCCAAGCCGGAGGATTACTCGAAAAAGGTCAAGAAGCTTTACAGAATGACAAACAAGCCGATAATTATCGAAGAATTCGGATTCTGGAGTGAGGGAGGACCCAAAACATCAGAACAAAAGGCGAAAATTCTCGGCATTTACGGATATTCCGCCGAGGCCGATGCGATAGCAGACGGAATGACCTTTGTAAACAAGCTTCCCTCACAGTTCCGCAATACGCTGAAGGTGGAGCACCCCGATGAAGAGGCAAAATGGGCAGAGCTTGTTTTTACTCAATATGCAAACCATTTTTACGGTGAAACATCTCCGGAAACAATAAACAATATTCCGCACACGCCCGAGGGACAGGCTCAGTATTACAAAGCGGTTATGGCCGAGCTCAGAAAGCTCAACTGCCTTGCGGGTATGATTATCTATTGCTGTCAGGATATGGAAGCGTGCTTTGCGTGCGGACACACATGGTGTCCTTTTGAAACAAAGTGGGGACTTTTCTATATTGACGGTACGCCCAAGCCGGCATACTATGCGGTTAAGGAATTTATAACGGGAGAAAAATAAACAAAAAGAGCTTGCGGAAGAATTGAATCTCTCGCAAGCTCTTTTCATAAACAATGCATCATTTAACGGTAATATAAACTCCGTCGCCTGCGCCGATTTCCATTGTGAAGTCGGAGGCTTTTGTGAGTATATCACCCTTGTAATAAACGGCTGCGGTTTTTCCGTCGGGAACATCGAAGCTGAACTCGGCACCCGAATTTTTGTTAAGCTCTTCTATATTGGTAACAACATAGGCCTTTGAGCCGCTGTCTCCGGTGAATGTGCCTATCAGCAGACCGTCATTTGATTTGATGTTGCCGCGCTCATCGGTGATTTCGCAAAGAAGATTGCCGTTTCTGTAACCTGCTGCCTTGTATCTGTTGAGCAGGTAAGTGCTTGTATATTGATAATTGCCGTATTCCTCGGCAAAATCCGCAAGCCAGCCGTTAACCTCTTTGGCGGCGTAATATGTATCGGTGGGCTTGCCGTCGCTGCCTATCATATGGGAATCGGTGTCCCACCAGCCGTCGCGGCCGTAAAGCGCATAGATTATATTCTTTGTGCCGAATGCAAGGCAGGCATAATCCTGCTGACTGATGTCCGAAACCTCGTCACACCAGCGGACATTATTCTCCGAACCGTCCTTTGTAAGACCTGCGGACTGAATTATAATCCAGAGGTCACGGTTTGTGCCTCGGCACGCTTCGGCAAGAACATCAAGATTTCTGAGCCAGCATTCATCGGTGAATTTAACCTCTTTGCCGTTTGCGGATTTTGAATGATAGGGATAAATATCGGCGCAGATATAGTCGGTGTCAATTGTGTTGATATAATCCGAAACGTGATACTTATAGCGGTTAACCTGGTCATTGAACTGGTCGCTGACTGGAGTTAAGAGCTTGCACATCGGATTAAGAGTAACAAATTCGCCGAGCTGTTCCTCGTTTGCATACATCGGGAAAAGGTTTACATAAGGAATTTTGCCCGGGAATTTAGCATAATAAGCGTTTGCCGAGTCTGCAATATTCCGGAAAGCAGATGCGTGAGGCTCATCAATCATATTATCGCCCCAAAGAGCGGGGTGGTCTTTATATGCGGCGGGATTGGCGTTCACATAAGAGCTTGTCGCCGAATCCGTCATATTTTCATAACAGTAGGGGAGATTATAGCTCGATGCGATAATGCCGATGCCGTATCTTTGTGCCGTATCAAGATAGCTTTCGGTTACGCCCGAAGCGATGATAAATTCAATGCCCGCATCATTGCAGTATTGAAGCTCGTCTTCTCTTGCATAGTAGCCGCCGATAAGAAGCTTTTTATTGTTGAACTTGTATTCGTGTCTCGTTGCCTGAATGGGTGTACCCTCGGTGCAGCCTATCGTGCTGCCGCTTACACCCGTTAATGTGAGCAGGATTGCTGTTAAGAATGCAATGAATTTTGAAAATAAAATCTTCATACCGTTATCTCCTTTTTAATTTGAAAGACTTGCAAAATTCGCTCTGATTTCGGGAATATCGCCTGTAGTCAGATAGTAATCATATTCAAAAGCCCTGAAGCTTTCAAAATCGAAAATACCGACAACCGCAAAATATGAGGTGGCATTTGAAATTGACGGGTCTTTTTCGGTGGTGTGGCCTCTGTCGAAAACGCCTGCAATGAAATTGTTCTGCCCGGGAGCATAAAGACCTATGCCGAAGCTGTCTTCAAATTCGCCCGTGAATGCCGCCCAGCTTTCGGGTGAGGTGTATCTCTTCTGGTCGGAAACACCCCAGAAGGGCAGGTCGGGTTTAACGGTAAGCTCTCCGCTTTCGGAGGAGCATACAAATCTGTTCAGCGGCTCAACGCAGTAAAATGCGGGCATTTCCTGAGAATTTCTCGTGGGCTCATAGCCCGAATAATCCACAAAGCGGCAGGCGGTGTGAAGCGATTTGCCCTCAAACTTAAAGGTTGCTTCCATATAGGACGGAGTTATGGCATCATTGTTTTTCGCCCAGTCCATCGGTCTGCACTTGATATAAATACTGCTTTCGGTTACGCGTACATCAACGATTTTGCTGCAGCCGTTGAACTGATTTCCGCCCTGAACGGGGTTATAGCTCCATGTTGTATTCATAAACGAGCCGTTTTCATAGGCCGCGCTGCTGCGCACTCCGTAATATGACTGCTGAACAAGTCTGCCGGTATCATGCCTGTTGATAAGGTTGACATGCTTGTTTACCGCCCTTTTGCCGTAGCGTTCGGAAGCATTCGAGTCAACACGGATTAAACCGTCTTTTTCAACGGCTTCAACGCCGGAATTGAGGTCTTCCATATAAGTAAGCGCTCCGCCCCAGTTAAGGTCAACGCCGATTTTATATTCATCATTTGAAATGAAAATTTCTCTGTCGGGAATTTCACGGTTGAAAACGGAAACACCTTCAAGAGTGAAATCAAAATCCGCTTTCTGCCTTGAAGCGACTTTAACCGATATAATGTTTTTGGCTTTCACCTTATCAAGACAGCCGTCGATAAACGAATAAAACACTCCGCTTTCGGCAGGCTCAAGGAAAAATTCCTCGCTGTTCTCCTTGCCGAAGCCGTTGCCGTAGGTGATTTCGCCGTTTATGTAAGCATCGGAGGAATATTTTATTGCGTAATAGTTGAACCATTCGGTTTCTTCATTGATATTGAAAATCACCGTATCACCTTCCTTGCTTTGCTCATAAGCCTTATTGCCGCTCACCGTGAAATCCGTATCGGTGTTGAACGGCATAAAGCTCAGCGGATAAGTTACCGCCGAAACGATGAACGCAAGTATCACGGAAAAGAATTTTTTGAACATATTACCGCTCCCTTCTTTTACATATATAGCATAAATTTATTCAAAAATCAATAATAATTCCGCAGCGATAATAAATCAGATAAACATCATCATATACATCGGCAGAGTTATTTTTTTGCCGGCTTTTCCGATGTTCTGCGATGCGAATTTATATCCGTACCGTATATCCTCGCTTTTCAGCACCGCATCAAGCGATTTTGTTTTATTTCTTCCCGCTTTAATTTCAATCGGAATCACGCCGTCACCGTTTTCAATGAAAAATTCTATCTCGGGAGTACCTTTTTCATCTCTGTAAAACCACAGGCTTGTGTGTCCCGATTTATAAAGCATATCAGCGGCGAGAGCTTCGTATATTCCGCCTTTTGCGGAACGCATAATAATATTTGACGGCTTTTCGTCAATGTTATTATCTTCAAGCAGAGCTGCTTTGATTTCATAGCCGTATGTGCATATGAGAAAGCTGATGTCTGACGGATACAATCTGAAATTATTGTCAATTGAAAAAGCTTCAAGCGGATATTCGGGCTTGCTGAGATTATATACGGGAATTGCAATGTGTGCGCTTGACAGCCAGTCAACGCTGCTTTCGTATTTTGCACCCGTTGCCTTATGCTCAACAACTCCGTACTGGAATTTATGGTTTTCCTTTGATAACTGCATCGGGATTGATTTATAACATTTTTCGGCTTTTATTTTAATATTCGGGTTTGCATATCGGGCAATGTCGTTTATATAATCTCTGTAAAGTCTTCTTTGTACGGAATCCGCAATGCCGTAATCCTTTGTGTCAACAAAAGTCTGAACAACCTCCGGCATTCCGCCGATAACCAAATATTGTCTGAGCAGGAAATTCAGCTTTTCGTGAATTGCGAACGGAACCTTTTTGTCGAAATTTTTGTTGTCAAAATATGATTTCAAATCGGAAATAATATCTTTATCAATATTCATTGCCCAAAGAAATTCTTCAAAATCAAGCGATTTCATTGAAAGATATTCAACCGAGCCTACCGGATATGAGGTCTGCGGTTTATAGCTCATACCGAGAGCGCTGCCCGAGCAGATAACGGATATTCTTTTATCTGCCGCAAGAAATTTGAGGGCGGTGATGGCTTCGGAGCATTCCTGAATTTCATCAAGAAAAATAAGAGTATTACCGTCAATGATTTTTGAATCCGGAATATAAAGCCTGATAGCCGTAAGGACTGTATCGGCATCAAGAGAGCCTTTAAAAATATTGACAAGTGACGGGTTTTCTATAAAATTAAGCTCGATAAACGAAGAATAATTTTCTTTTCCGAATTGATTTATTGTAAAGGTTTTTCCGATTTGTCTTGCCCCTTCAACAATAAGCGCTTTATTTGTTCCCGAATTTTTCCAATCAAGCAGTTTTTCGGATATTTTTCTTTGAAGCATTTTTTATCACCTTTACTTTCCGATAATATTATAACCTGTTAAGTCCGAAAAATCAACCGTAACTCGGAAAAATATTGATTGATAAATAAATTTGCCGATAAAAATATTGATTTTCAAATAAATTTATTCCATATTCACCTTATACTATGAGAGAAGAAAAGAGCCTGCGGAAATCTGCCGCAAGCTCTTTTAATACTGTCAGAATATTTTTCTGTAAAGCTCCTGGAAAACAACATATATTCTCAGGCTTGTGAGCGCTCTGACGAGCTTCTCACATAAAATTTGAGCCGGAGTGCGATTATCCTCAATGATAAATCTTGACATATTCATCATTTAATCACCGTATGTATCGCCGTGAAAATCAGCTTGACTATGTTTAAAAAGCTTGTTGAGTTTTTTGCAAAATGCCATGCGCTCTGAATATCGCTCATCTGCTCCGTTACGGGAGTGAGAATCTGATTTACGGTATCATTCTGCAAAAACTGCGGATATTTTTCAATATCGAAAACCGTGAGCTGTTCTTCCGAGTTGAACATAATTTTGTAAAGCTCATCGTGTCCCTTATGTACCTTGCAATGAAGCATATCCTTAATAAACCAGGTGCTTTCGGGCAGAATGCAGGTTGAAGCATCAATCATACCGTCAGCCGAAAGATAGCATTTGTCGGTATGCTTTGCCTGAGTGTAGCCGTCGCCGAGAGTTTCGTAAACGGGAGCGCAGGTTGCGCCGCATGAGGCGTATTTTGTATCAACCGTACCGTCTGAGGTCGATTTATATGCCGTAACGAGCGGAGTTCTCTGCATATTGTAGCCGCAGAGAATATATACATTCGTGCCGTCGGCCTGAGCGCCTTTCAAAAGCTCCTCGGCTTTCTGCTGAACCTCATAATGATAAAAATCAAGCTTTGCAATCAGTCCCGCCTGAGAAACGGGGTCAAGCTTCATAAATACCTTTCCGCTCTCGTAATATTCATCGGGAACAAAGCTCCATATGCCGGGAAGAGCGCCGAAAATCGGAATGAGGGTTTCATCAAAAACTCTGTCCTGAAGCTTGGAAAGAAGCTTATCCGCAAACTTAAGCAGGGCATCAAATATGCCCATAAATTCAAAGGCTTCAATCAGAGCATAGAGAAAACCTCCCAGAAAATCGCTGTCAAGTGCGGGCAGAGCCTGAGAGCCGTAATGCAGGAGAGCGTTTTTGTTTATTTCAACCTTACCGTTATAAAGCTCACCCGCAACCGCCGTTCCGAGTATCGGACAGCATTGGAATATGATTGTTTCAATATCCTTTGTGCCGTAAAGCTTTATATATGACATGGTAACAACTCCGCCCATACTCGAGGAACGGAAGCGCACCGTATCGTGATGCGTAAGCACCTTTACTTCTTCGATGTAAGTGTGAAGCTTTTTGGCATTCTCAACAGGGTCAAGTCTGAAATCATAGCCGAAATAATAGCTGTAATCATCGCCGTGCTGAGCGGTTTCGGGGTGAAATTCCTCACTTGTGATATTCGGCTGAGAATTGCCGTTTCCGTCAAGAGCAAGTGCGCCGAAGGTATCGTTGACGCAGGAAATCAGCACATCACCGAATTTATCGTAATTTTTTGTTATGAGCAGTCTCATAAGAGCGGGAACAATCGGAAGAAAGCGCTTGAGCACATCGCCCGTATCGGGACGGAAAACGGTGCGCTGATTTTCGCTTCCCTCGTTTTCGATAACATCGCCGCTGCCGAGCGCCGCAACATAAATTATCGGGGCATGACCGCAGTTACACTTTTCGTCTTCCGCAAAGCAGGGGATAACCGCAGAGAAAACAAAGATAACGGAAAGCAGAACGGATATTACTTTTTTCATAAAATCACCCTTTCTTCTAAAATATATCATAGCAAAGAAAAAAAGTAAAGTATTAACGGATATAATCGGTTGAATTATTTGTTTGAATATGGTATATTGAATTTTAAAGGAGAGATTTAAATGCTTTTGCAGATTAAAACATTTTTATTGACTTTGATTATGTGCTTTCTTTCCGTTTTCGGCAGCGGTGCGCTTAAAAATTACAGAGTAACGGCGCCCGTCGGAATGAGCGAATATACCGGAAAAGAGGCGGTAACGGTGAATAATGCGGATTTTTATGTTGCGGTTGACGGTGATGACGGCAATGACGGCAGCCTTGAGCATCCGTTTGCAACAATAGAAAAGGCAAGAAACGCAGTCAGAGCTGCGGATAAATCCGTTCATAACGGAATTACCGTTGCGATTAAAGCGGGGGATTACCGCGTTTCGTCGGTTGAGTTCACCTCCGAGGACAGCGGAACGGCAGACTGCCCGATAACCTACTGCGCATACGGCGACGGTGAGGTCGTGTTAAACGGCGGAATTTCGATAAGCGGAAAGGATTTCGGCAGAATTTCCGATGAAAAAATGCTTTCGAGGCTCAGCGAAAATGCAAGGAAAAAGGCTGTTTGCGTTGACCTTAAGAAATACGGAATAACCGCCGAACAGTACGGCAAAATTTATGCCATCGGTTCATATAATACAGCCGGTCAGTATGACGGCGATTATACGGGAAATCTTTACTGTGAGCTTTTCGTAAACGATAAAAGGCAGACGATTGCAAGATATCCGAACGAGGGCTGGCTCTATACCGAAAATGTTATTAAAACGGGTCTCGGCAGAGAGAGCGACGGTGCAGCCACCGCAGTACCGAACTGGGACAGCATAAGAAATCCCGAAAGCGATGTTTACGAAATAAGCAAGGAGCTTGCCGAACGTATTCACAATTGGGAAACGCTTGACGATGTGTGGATGTTCGGCTTCTGGAAATATGACTGGGCGGATGCTTCAACTCTTATCGGCTCATTTGATTATGATAAGCGTGAGCTTTCGCCGAAATTCGTCAGCGTGTACGGAACAAAAAAGGGCGCACCATATTATTTTTTCAATGTTTTTGAGGAGCTTGACAGCGAAGGTGAATGGTATCTTGACCGCAGCAGCGGAATTATATATCTTTATCCGTCAAACGATTTTGCTTCGGCAGAGGTTGACCTCACGCTTACAACAAAGCCGATAATAAACGCAAATGCCGATTTTCTTACCTTTGAGGGCTTGACCGTAAAGGGCACAAGAGGCGACGGAATAAATGTAAACGGAAATAATGTTACGGTTAAAAACTGCCTGATAAAAAATATTGCGGGAAATGCCGCTGTGATTAACGGAAGCAATAATCTTGTTTCCGAAAACGAAATTACGCGCACTGGCAAGGGCGGAATAATCATCAGCGGCGGAAACAGGGAAACGCTTGAAGCCGGAAACAGCAAAGCGGATAACAACCTTATCCACGACTGGTCAGAGATATATCTCACTTATCAGCCTGCCGTAACTCTCGGCGGCGTGGGCAATATCTGTTCGCATAACGAAATGTTCAATTCGCCGCACGAGGCAATCACATACAGCGGCAACAATCATATTATCGAATATAATGTAATCCACGATGTGTGCCTGCTTTCCGACGATGCGGGAGCGATTTATTCGGGCCGCAGGTGGGACTGGTACGGAACGGTTATCAGATATAACTGCATTTATGACCTCGGTGAAAACGGTCATACACCCGACGGAATTTATATGGACGATGCTCTTTCGGGTCAGACGATTTACGGGAATCTGCTTATCAATGTTCCGAAAATCGGCATTCATCTCGGCGGCGGAAGAGATTTGAATGTTAAGAATAATATTGTAATAAATACCAATGACCGCTCAATATCCTATGACCAGCGCGCAATTGACGGCGTAAACGGCGGCTGGTTTACAATCTCCCTGCCGACGGGCACAATATGGACAAATCTTTATGCTTCGCCGTGGAAAACGGAGCTGTGGCAAAAAGCTTATCCGCAGACGGCAAGACTTAAAGATGATTTCGATAATACCGAAGACCCCGATTTTGCGCCGAATCCGTCATACAGCACGGTAAGCGGAAATCTGATAATCAATGCACGCAAAAACATCGGTTCAATATCCGATGCGGCAAATAAATACAGCGACATAAGCGGAAACGCGGTTTTGAGACTCACAAAGCTGAATGCGATTTTCAATTCTCCCGAAACGGGCGATTATACGCTGAAAGAAAATTCGGCGGTATATAAGCTTATTCCCGATTTTGAAAATCTTCCGATTGACGAAATGGGAAGATACTGATATAAATTAGGAATGAGGCATTTCCTGAACTTTCGATTCCTGACTTAACAAAAACGGACTTGCAGCAGATTTTTCTGCCGCAAGCCCGCTTTTTTTACATTATAACATTCAGAATATCTGTCTCGGAAGCTTCAGCTTCTCTTTATACGGGAAACCTTTGTCAAACTCTTCAACATCGGCATCATCAACATAATAACCCCGAGGCGTCTGATAAACGCCGGTTATGCCGTCGAGATAGCCCGAAACAAGTTCTTTGCAGAGAAAGAATGACGAGTCCGCATCTTCGGGCAGGTCGTGGTACCTTATGCCGAATTTTGAAGCATAATCAAAACCGCTTTTGCCGTAAAACCCGATGTTGCCCTCAAACAGAACCGCACCGAAACCCAGCTCCGACGCTTTTTGCAGAGAATAATCAAGCAGCATTTTGCCGTATCCTCTGCGCTTAAGCTCGGGCGTTATTCCGATAGGTCCCATTGTGAGAACGGGAACGGCTGAGCCGTCATCGGCTTCAATCACGGTTTTCATAAACATATTCTGCCCGATGAGTCTGCCGCTTTGTTCCATAACAAAATCAAGCTCTTTCACAAAATCGGGGTCATCTCTGAGCATATGAATTACATAATGCTCGCTGCACCCGGGGCGGTAAATGTTCCAGAATGCTTCTCTGACAAGGTTTTCAACTTCTCTGTATTCTTCGGCTCTTTCCGAACGGATAATGCAGTCATTTTTATTCATTATTTTTCCTCCTGAAAATTGTTGACATCAATAACGGGAGGCTTGCAAGATTGCTTAAACCTCCCGGTTATGCCGCAATCTCCGTTGTGTTGTACTTCTTCAAAAAGCACTCTCCTGAAAATAATTATTTATAATCAAGCCGTCAGGCAGGATTATCGTTTTAATAATCATTGTTTGTTTTTCCTTTTCTGTATTGCGATATTTGCAAAATTTGCGGCTGTCGTAAGCGAAAGCGAAAGCGCCGTAATGAGATATAATGTGCTTTCATTCGGGGTATTGCGTGTGCCGAAGTAGATTGCGATAAGCGCAAGTGATATAAAATCGGCGGCAACGACTCCGCAGACGGCAAGGCTCGGATTTTTGAATTTCGGCATTAAGAAAACGAGAACCGTGTATATTGCGTACAGCGCATATATAAAATAGCTTACCTGATTTTTCCACGGGAACGAAAGCTGCGGATTTGTGAGTGCGGCTGCGGCAAATATAACCGCAATCAGGCAGAGAATACCGCCCAAAATATAATATTTTTTATTGTTCATCATTATTTTTCTCCTGTTATAAAGCGTATTCTTCAATGAAATTCCGCAGGAATGCTTCAATTTTTGCAATGATTTCGGATTCCTTTTCGGGTTCACGGTCACAGCAGTGAATAAGCTCCGTTACGGGTGCGGTGTAGATGAGGGCAAGCGTTTCGGGGTCGCCGTTTTTAAGAATACCGTTTTTCATCATTTCTGCAAAAATGCTCTTGAAAATTTCCTGAGTTCCCGTCAGAAAATGGCGGGTTGCGAGTGCGGCGGCACGCTTATCGTGAAACTGCTCCGTGAGCAGAACACGCCGTGTGAGGATAATTTTTTCATCGTGAATTGTGAAATTTATCATCTGCATTGTCATTTCAAACAACTCGCTGCAGCTTTTCGGCGTTTCGGGAATATTTTCGGGCGAGCCGAAGCGTGAGCCGTAATAAAGCTCCATTGTGTCGATAACCGCATTCCGTATGGCTTCCTTGCTGTCAAAATGGCGGTAGAGCGCCGATTTGCTTAAACCGAGGCTTGCCGCAAGGTCACGCAGATTTGTTCCGTTGTAACCGTTTTCGGCGAAGCTTTCAAGCGCTCCCTCAAGTATTCTTTCCCTCGTGCTTTTTGCCAATATTCCTCACTCCCCAATATGTGACCGTTTGGACACATTTGCATTATACCCGTATCCCGCTTTTTTGTCAATACTTTTTTGAAAATGAGTATCGGCAGAACCTTTTTCGGCGCGGCGGCAATTCTCATAGTACGGCTCCTTATTGAGTTCAAGAAATATTTGCACACGCAAAAAGAATATGATATAATCGTGTTGAACGGCGGTGAAATTATGATAAATGAAAGAAAAAATAAGACGGTCAATGCGGCTGATTACGGATTTTCGCCCGACAAAACGGGGCTTGAAAATACCGCAGCTCTCGGCAGAGCGATTGCCGCAGGCGAAAACATAATCGTTGATAAGCAGGGGATATACGATATGGCGGGAACGGTCAGACTGCCGTCGGATACGCATATTAAGTTTTCCTGCGGAGTTATACTTCGCCGTGTACCGCTTAAAAATAAAAGCCTTGAGGGCAACCTTTTTGTAAATGAGGGTGCGTTCGGGGGCGAATATAACGAAAATATTTCACTCGTCGGAGCGCATATCGTTGTAAACGGCGTTGAAAGTGCGGGCGCTTCTCCCGAGAGCAAAAATGTAATTGCGGGACTGAGGGGGCATATTGCGTTCCTTTATATCCGCAATCTGCTGATTGAAGATGTTGTTATAACCGACCTTGCGGAAAAGGATTATGCAATTCAGATTTCGGATTTTGAAAATGCCGAGGTAAGGCGGGTTCACATTGAGGGACTCAAAGACGGCGTTCATTTCGGACCGGGCAGAAATTTTGCCGTGCGCGACAGCAGATTCAGAACCTATGATGATGCGATTGCTCTGAACTGCGCCGATTATTCGGTATCAAACCCGAATTTCGGTTCGATTTCCGACGGTGTTATCGAAAACTGCATTGAGCTTCCCGGGTACAGAACATATGCGTTTTTTATTCGTATACTCGTCGGTACGGCAAGAGAATGGCAAAGCGGAATGACGGTTTATCATTCCGATGCAATCAGAACCCGAAACGGAATGTACAGAGTTGTGATGAAGCCCGATAATACCCCGTATACCTCGCTCACCGAACCCGATTTTGAAAGCGGGTATAAAGAGCTTGACGGGATAATGTGGGTCAGAACCCATACGGGATATAAGTCTGAGGATATTCCGCTCACGGCGGGCTGCAAAAATATTGTCTGCAAAAATATAATGCTTGAAAATGAGCGCCGCAGAGCGGTTTATATCTATGCTTCATTCGATGAATATTTAAGAAGCTATTACAGCGGCAGCGAAATTCCCGAGGTCTCGGATATAACCTTTGATAATATAAAAATTCTCAAGCCGATTGAGCATTTCCTCGGAATAAAAACAAAGGTTGAAAATCTTAAAATAATAAACAGCAATACCGATGAAAGTGACATTGCGTTTGAAGAAAATGAACAAATGAGGTGGTCGGAATGAAAATAAACGGCAGAGAGGTTCGGCTCGGAATTTCCTTTACAAAATATACACCGGATGATGTTGAAAAATTTATTGACGCCGGTTTTGAATGCTTTGAAATCGGCATTTCCGCCCGTATGCCGGACCCGAATCCTCTTGCAAAATCCCCTGCCGAGAGGCGCAGGAATCCTTATACATACGATGAAGCACATCTGCTTGCCCTGCGCGGGGAGGAAGAAAAGCTCATTGCTCAGGTTGAACCGCTCGCAAAGGCTGTGATTTCACACGGGGATTATCTGTGGAGCGTTCATCTGCCGTTCGGCGGAGGCTGGGACGCCGCCCATATTGATGAGCCCGACCGTATGGACGCGGTTTGCGGATTCAAGCGGATAATCGACCTTACCGCCTGCTGGCATCCGTCGGTTTATGTGCTTCACGGCTGCCTTGAGCCTGTTAAGGACGAGGAGCGGGAAGCAAGACTTTTGCAATGTATAAAATCCGTAAAAGAGCTTACCGAATATGCCGAAAAATACGGAGCAAAAATTGCTCTTGAGGATTTGCCGCGTTCCTGCCTCGGAAACAGCACCGACGAAATGAAACGCATTGCTGATGCCTCCGAAACGCATATATGCTTTGATGTAAATCATCTTTTGGGTGACAGCCATGAGGATTTTCTCAATGCACTTAAAAATAAAATCATCACAACTCATCTTTCCGATTATGACGGAGAGGACGAACGCCATTGGCTTCCCGGGGAGGGGATTGTGCCGTGGAAGCTGATTTTTGAAAGGCTTGAGGCAGTCGGCTATAAAGGCCCGTATCTTTTTGAACTGAGAGCGGTTGACGGAGTGCCGTATAACGCCGAAGAAATAATAACCGCCTTTAAATCTGCGGTGGAGAGCTGAAATGAAAATAATCTTTCTTGATATTGACGGCGTAATAAAGGAAGACCGTCAGGGTGTGCCGTTTCTTGACAAAAGCCTTGCCGTTTTAAAAGAAATCGTTGACGAAACCGGCGCGAAGCTTGTTATGTCATCAACATGGAAAACAAAATACAAAGCCTTTGCAGATAACGGATATAAAACCGATATTGACGATATTCTTGTGCTTTATAATGCTCTTTGCAGACACGGACTTGCGATTTTTGATTATACTCCGCTTCTGAAAATCGAGCGTGAGCTTCGCCGACCTGCGGAAATCGGAGAATATCTGAAAAATTCGGATAATATCGAAAGCTTCTGCATTCTTGACGACAGAGACGAATTTTTGTGGGACAAGCTCTCGGAAAATCTTGTGCTTACATATCTCGGGACGAATGAAAACGGCGAAAAGACCGCACATCTTTCATCTGAGCACAAGCAGAAAATCATTGATATTCTTAAGGTATAATTATGGAAATAATTCTGATAAGGCACGGCGAAAGCGAAGCAAACGCCTTTAATGCGATAAAAGATAATAAGGATAAAATTTTTATCGGACAATGGAACTGCGATTTGACAAAACTCGGAAAAGAGCAGGCGCTGAAATTGAGGGGAGACCCGATTTTTGAAAATGTTGATGCTTATTTCTGCTCTGATTTGAAAAGAGCCGTTGATACCGCTCGGTTATTGACCGGCTGCGATGTAACGATTGATAAAAGGCTGAGAGAAAGAAGTCTCGGAATTTTTGAGGGAGAGAAGATTGAAGAGATAAAAAATAATCCGCTCTATTATGATTACTTCAATAATCCCGAATATAGTCAATTCAGGCACGGCTTTACCGTCAGAGCGTCCGGAGGCGAAAACTATTCCGATGTGTGCGAAAGAGTGTCATCTTTTCTGAATGAGCTTGATAAAAATTACCGCAAAATCGTAATTGTTGCCCATTTCTGCGCCATTCGCTGTATTATCAAAACCGTGAAAAATCTCAGCGAAGAAGAAACGCTGAACCTGAAGGTTTACAACTGCGAACCGATTATAATTGACTATAACTCATTATCACTCGGTTAGCCAGCCTGTTTCCTTAAACCAGTTTATGAGAAGCCCCGTCCATTGCTTAACATGGTCGGGCGCTCTCAAGATTCCCAATCCGTGCTTGCCGTAGGGGAAAATGTGCATTTCAACGGGAACATTGTTAAGTCTCAGCGCTCTTGCGTATTCATAGCTGTTTATGACATTGACGCTTGCGTCCTCTGCGGTGTGCCAGATGAATGCCTGCGGAGTTGCTTCGCAAACATTGGCGACAGGGTCGATTTTCGGTGCAAACGAAAGATTATCTTCACCCAGCAGCTTTTTATAGCTGCCCTCGTGTGCAAATTCATTGCCGTAAGGCAGAATCACGGGATAGCAGAGAATCTGAGCGTCGGGAATAAAATCAATCTTATCAATTTCGTCAACGCCCTCACCGTCAATTGCCTCTTTATAGGTTGCCTCCATAGCGGCTAAATGTCCGCCCGCAGATGAACCCATAACCGCGATTTTTTTCGGGTCAATTCCGAATTTTTCGGCATTTGAGCGCACAAAACGCACCGCACGCCTTGCATCAAGCAGAGGAAGCGGAAAGAAATCGGGTGTAAGTCTGTAATCAACAACAAAGGAGCTTATTCCCTCGGACTGCAAAAATTCGGCATAGCCCTTGCCCTCGTGTTCGGCGCGGTGACTGTAACCGCCGCCGGGGAAAATTATAACCGCAGCATCGGTATTTTTATTTTCGGCTTCGTAAAAATGAATTTCGGTTGAGTGTTCGCCGTTTGGCCAAAGGTTCATAATAATTCTCCGTTCGCAAAAAATTTTAATAAATTTAATTTTATTGTGTTGAAATTTATCACAATGTGATATAATGGTTTAAAACAAAATGGTGGAGGTCATTTCATGGATAAAATAAGACTCGGCGTTATAGGAATAGGCAATCAGGGAAGCAACTATCTTAAAAGTGCGGCGGCAAACGCATTGCCCGAGATAGAAATAACCTGCATTGCGGATATTGACGAAAGAAAATTTGAAAGAGCAAAGAGCTTTTTGCCCGAGGTTAAATGCTTCGGCACGGCAAAGGAGCTTATCGAAAGCGGACTTTGCGATGCCGTTGCAGTATGCACGCCTCATTATTTTCATCCCGAATATGTTATTGATGCTCTGAATGCGGGACTTGATGTTATCAGCGAAAAGCCCGCGGGAGTTTATACAAAGCAGGTTGAGGAAGCCATTGCGGTTGCCTCAAAATCCGATAAAACCTATGCAATGATGTTCAATCAGCGCACCAATCCCGTATATATAAAGCTCCGTGAAATCGTAAAGAGCGGCAAATACGGAGAAATCAGAAGAGTTATATGGATAAATACCGATTGGTACCGCACCCAGGCATACTATGATTCGGGTTCATGGCGTGCCACCTGGGAGGGTGAGGGCGGAGGCGTTATGCTCAACCAGTGCCCGCACCAGCTTGATTTATGGCAATGGATTTGCGGAATGCCCTGCAAAATCCGTTCCGTATGCCGTGAGGGTCAGTGGCACAATATCGAGGTTGAGGACGATATAACGATTTATGCCGAATATCCGAACGGTGCAAGCGGAATATATATTGCATCAACCGGCGATTATCCGGGCACAAACAGATTTGAAATAACAATGGAAAAAGCAAAGGTAATCTGCGAATATGATGCCGAAAAGGGCGATTTTGTAATCAAAATCTGCGAAATCAGCGATAATATTGCCGAATTTACATTCAGCGCAGAGGGCGGATTTGAAAAGCCGAAGCAGAACTGGATTACCGTTGACCTTCCCGCAGGAAAGCAGGCAAACAATCACGAGATTGTTCTTAAAGCCTTTGCCGCTCACATCTTAAGAGGTGAACCGCTTATCGCAGAAGGCCCCGAGGGAATAAACGGTCTGACCATTTCAAACGCCGCATTCCTTTCCGCATGGCTTGATAAGGAGATGGAAATTCCGTTTGATAAGGATTTGTTCTATGATATGCTTCAGGAAAAAATCAAAAATTCAAGCTATAAAAAGAATTTGCGTGAGCAGGTTCAGGAGGATATGAATTCCACCTATTAAATCATATCGTTATAAATATTCAATTCATCATCAAAAACCGTGAATACCGCATTGTAACCCTCGGCAATTCTGCCGAAAAACTCAAGTCCCATTGCTTTTGCGGGAGTTTCGGTAAGCATTTTAACGCTGTCGGCAAGGCTTATCCCCGAGCCGACGGCGGTTTTTATAAGAATATCCGCAGTTGCAATGCTTCCCGCAAATGCGCTGCGGTCAATGAGCTTTGCAACTCCGTCTTCGATAAAGAACGGTACGGGGCAGTCGGTATATGCTTTTCCGTCAAGCTCTTCACCGAGACCGCCCGGGCGTATTGCATCGGTGATAAGGCATACTCTGTCCGTTCCCTTGATGTCAATAATCATTTTCAGCAGCTCGGGGGGAAGATGCTTGCCGTCGGCAATGGCTTCAACGAACATATCTTTGAGCAGATATGCCGACTCGATAACGCCGAGTATGCGGAAGCCGCTTCTTCTGGTGATTGTTGAGGTGCAGGAATAAAGGTGAGTTACGAGCTTGCAGCCGCCGTCAAATGCGGCTTTTACATCTTTATATTCGGCGGCAGTATGTCCCATTGAGGGCACTATGCCGCTTTTTTTCATAAATTCAAGAAAACTGCCGTCATCATTTTCGGGTGCGTAAGTCCAGCGCCCGATAAGGCTTCCGAAGCGCTCAAATAGCATTGTATATTCCGCTTTATCGGGCTTTCTGACGGAATTCGGGTCTTGCGCGCCGCACATTTCTGGAGAAAGATAAGGCCCTTCAAGGTGAACGCCGGGGATAATCATTGAACACTCGTCAGCCGCTTTTTCGATTGCTTCAAGCGCTTTTATAACGGTGTCGGTATCCGATGCCGAAATGGTGGGATACATAATCCTTGTGCCGTGTCTGTAATGAATATCGCACGCCTTTTTGACCGCCTCTTCCGTGCCGTCAATGAACTCCGCACCGTCGCCGCCGTGACAATGAATATCAATGAAGCCCGATGAAATATATTTTCCGCCGAGGCTGATTCTTTCACCGCTTACGCTGTCTTTCGGAACAACTGCGGATATTTTGCCGTCTTCGGCAACAATGTCAAAGCCGTCTTTTATTGTGCCGTCGGAAACAATACGGCAATCCGTGATTATTTTTTTCATAATATTTTTTCTCCGCTGTCGCTGTCGCAGTACATTACCGCACCGCCGTGACGGCGCATAATCGTTGCGGGGCAGTTTTCCGATATTTCTTCATTTACCGTGCGCCATACCGCCTCGGCTTTTGTTTTTGCGGGAACAACACAGAAAAGAAAATCTGCCGAAAACATCTGCGGAACGGTGAGTGTGAGAGCATATTCGGGTACATCGTCAAAGGTCGGGAAACAGCCGTCGTGCACCTGCTGCATACGGCACACATCGTCAAGCTTAACTTTTTTAATGCGTTTGGTATCGCCGAAATCCGCAACTCCCGGGTCGTTAAAGGCAATGTGTCCGTTTTCGCCTATGCCGAGGCATATAATGTCAATATGTCCCTTTTCGAGAAGCTCCGCATATGCTTCGCCGTAATCCGAAATATATTTTACGCTTTTGAAATTAACCTTACCGAAAATATGGTCATAAAGATATTTGCCGAAGCTCTGCGAATGTTCCTTTGTAAGTCCCGCATATTCGTCCATATGAAACGCATTTATTCTTTCCCACGGAATATCCTTTTTGCAAAGCGCTTCAAGCATATCGTTCTGTGACGGAGCTGCCGCAAAAACCATATTGATTGTTTCTTTGTTTTCAAGAAGCTTTTTGATGCAGTCCGCCGTTTCGCTTGCGGCGCATTCACCCATTTCGGTTCTGTTTCCGAAAACCTTAACCTTTAAATTGTCTTTCTTTATTTCCTTTAATAATCCGTTCATTTCGCTGCCTCCGCTGAATTTTGTATTATAAGCGTTTGTCGTGCCGATTCGAGCATATCCCGTGTATATTTCCTGCCGTCTGTTTCACCCGATACCGCCGAGAAAAATTCCTCAAGCATTGTTTTTTCGGGCTGAACGGGAGAAATTGTTGCCGATTCACCGTTTTTCGGATAAAAAGTAATGCTGCCGATATTTTCGCCGAAATCAAGCATTCCGAGACTGCCGAAAGCTCTGAAATGCCAGTATGACGGGTGAGTATATCCGTGTGCATTCGGTGCGCTGTAAGAAACATCGGCAATAACTCCCGCACCGCTTTCAAGGGTCAGCATAAACTGGGCGCTGTCTTTAAAACAGGGCTTTTCATCTGCATAAAAATTCCATTCTCTTGCGGCATTGACTTCTTTTATATCGCTTCCCGTTATGAGTCTCACGAGGTCAATTCCGTGAACGGCAATATCGTTGATAACTCCACCGTGCTTGCCGTCTTCAAAATACCATTCGGGGCGTTTGCCGTAAAGCAGAGGGTGTTCACCCTCGAAAATTATGTTGTTGACCTTTCCGATAACTCCGTTTTTTATCGCAGTTACAGCGCCGAGAATATTCGGGCTTTGGCGCAGACTCAATAAAACGCATACGGTAAGCCCTTTTTCTTTTGACAGCCGTTCTATTGCTTCAAGCTCTTCAAGTGAGGTACAGAGCGGTTTATCCGAAATGATGTTTTTGCCCGCTTCAAGAGCCTTGATAATCAGCTTTCCCCGTGCGCCGTAATGTGCGCCTACGGCAACGGTGTCGGCATTGCCGTCATTCAAAAGGCTTTCATAATCGCCGTGAGTAAATTCAATTCCCTTTTCGGCGGCGGCGCTTCTCGCTTTTTCATCGGCTTCCCAAGCCCCCGCGATTTCAAAAAGACTGCTTTCCGCAATTTCCTTGTAAATTCCCGTCATATGGGAATGCTCAAAGCCCGCGAATGCAACTCTGTTCTTTTTCATCAAATCACCCGTATATTATGGTTTTAAGATATTATACAATATTTTCCGTGCATTTTACAATACCGATTGAAATTATTTATTTCCCGTGATATAATCGAAAATGAAAGGGGATATAAGAATGAAAAATTTCAAAAAGGTTCTCTGTATCGTTTTTGCGGCGGCTCTGATATTCGGCTCTGTTTGCACTCCCGCATTTGCCAAAGGCAAAACGGAGCTTAAATTCAGCGATAACGGCGAATTCCGCATTATGCACATAACCGATACGCATTTTACCGATTTTCCTTTTGAAGAGTCAATTGCGTTTATTGAAAAATCACTTGATGATTATAAGCCCGACCTTGTTATTTTCGGCGGAGATAATGTCAAGGGCTGGTATGTCACCTCAATGCAGCTCGGCGTTAAAGCCGCCATTGATAAGCTTGTTGCTCCGCTTGAAAAAAGAAATATTCCGTTTTCGTTCACCTACGGAAATCATGATTGGGAAACCTATCTTTGCCCCAAGGTTATGCAGAACGGAATGTATTCCGCTCATGAAAACTGCATTATGCCGAACGGTTACAGCACCTTGTTCCGTGCGGCAAACGGAAATATTCTGATAAAGGATTCAAAGGGCGAAAAGGGTATTTTCAATCTCTGGCTTTTTGACTCGGGAACGAAAATCAAATCCGGAAGCACCTATGTTGAGTCGGTCAATTCCGTTCAGCTTGATTGGTATAAGAGAACAAGCGAAAAGCTTGCAAAGAATAACGGAGGTAAGGTTATTCCCTCATTTGTTTTCCAGCATTTCCCCGTTTGGGAGATAACAAAAATATTTGACGAAGCCGAGAGCGATATTATGTGCGGCGAAAAAGCATATAAGCTGAAATCGGGCATTACCGACGGAATAACAAACGGTATTGCGGGTACACCGAACGAAAGAATGGCAACTCACCTGAATAAAACCGTTGAAATTCCTACCGAAAACAGCGGTGAATATTCGGCATGGGTTTCGCAGGGTGATGTTATCGGCGCATTTTTCGGTCATTCCCATGTTAACGATTACTGCGGAATTACCGATGACGGAATCATTCTCGGTGCAACCCTGTCCGCAGGCGGCTTCAATATTGCTTCCCGCTTTGAAGATGAAAACGGCAGAAAGGTTGAAGCAAGAGGTCTGCGCATAATCGACCTTGACGAAAATATTCTTCTTGACGAAGCAAGGGACAATACGGAAGCGGTTTCAACATTCTCGGTTTATTACAGCGATTATTTCACAGATTCACTCGAAAAATATCCGTCAAAATATAAAGAATATGATGAACACGATTTCGGCGAATGGTTCAGAATAGAATTCGGATATTTTATAGAATTTTTGTTTGCGGTATTTACGAAATAACATAATAAACAGAACCGTCGGCGAACCGACGGCTTTGTTTATTTCCCGAATATTTCAGCCAGCGTTTCGGGCTCTGCTTTTGGTGTTCTGTCCATATGCAGAAGTCCGTTTGTTTCCTGATAAACATCGGTAAGCTGGGTATAGCAGTAGCCGCAGAATGAGGGCGTTTTCCGAATGCTTTCAACATCGGCTTTTATATCCGCAGTAAATTTTTCAACGCTTTCGGCAGGTGCGTTATATCCCCAGCCGTCCGAGCCGTCAATGCGTTTTCCGCCGAATTCCGTGAGCATAACGGGCTGACCGCCGCAGCACTCATTCGCCGACAGATACGGGTGTCCCGTTCTTGCCGCACCGCTTTCAAAGAAATTTTTATCCGAATAATATTCGGAAAGCTTTTCATCGAATTTGCGGTAATCGTGAATGCCGCAAATATCCGTCGGAAACACATTTTCCCAGCCGTCGTTTGAGCTTATCGGGCGTGACGGGTCTTTCCGTTTGCAGAGATAATATATTTCTCTCACGAAATCCGACTGACGGTTATCGCCGAGAAGACTGCGCAGTCCCCAGCTTTCGTTAAACGGAACCCAGCCGATTATGCACGGGTGGTTTTGATCTCTTGCGATAAATTCGCTCATTGTTTTTTCGGCATCTGCGCAAGCGTATTCCGTAAAGCCGTAGAACGACGGAAGCTCACCCCACACCAAAAGCCCGAGCCTGTCTGCCCAATAGTAATATTTCGGGTCTTCGATTTTCTGATGCTTTCTTGCACCGTTAAAGCCGAGCTTTAAAGTCCATTCAACATCGTTTTTAAACGATAAATCGTTTTCCGGACGGTAAATTCCGTCTGCCCAATACCCCTGGTCAAGAATCATACGCAGATAAAGCTGAGAATTATTGAAATATATTTTATCCTTTGCCGTGCAGATTTTTCTTATTCCGAAATATGTTTCAACCGTGTCCGCCCCGTTTTCGGTTTCAAGGCAGAGAGAAACATCAAAAATATTCGGGTGTGCGGGCGACCAGGTATATTTTTCCTTGTCTTTCATTCCGCAGTCCTCAAAGGCTATGAGGAATTTTGCGATTCTGCCGTTTACCGACTGACGGGCGCTCATATATGCTTCGCCGTTTTTTGAAAACTCATATGAAAGAAAACCGCTTACGCGCTTATCGAATGTAACTTCCGCGGTAACGGAATGAGAGTCAAAATCGGTGACGAAATTTATATCTTTTATGTAATCTCCGCCCGTAAATTCGAGCCATACCTCCTGCCATATTCCCGTAACGGCGGTATAATGGCAGCCCCACGGCTCACCGTCCCATATCTGCTTGCCTCTGACGGAATCGGGGCGAAACTCGTCTTTGACACATACGGTGATTTCGTTTTCACCGTCACGGATAATTTCGCTCACATCAAAGCAGAACGGCGTATATCCGCCGCTGTGACTGCCGAGAAAAATCCCGTTGAGCCATACCTCTGCATCGTGGTCAACCGCACCGAAATGAAGAAGTGCGGTTTTTACGTTTCTTTCGGCGGTGAAGTGCTTTTTATATATTACTTTTTCGTGCTTTTCATCGGAGCCTATTCCGCTTGCCCCGCTCTGATAGGGGAACGGAACACATATTTCAAGAGGAAGCGCGGTGCTTTCTCCGATTTTCTGTTTTCTGTAAAATTCGCCGTCATCGTCAAACGCAAACTGCCATTTGCCGTTAAGCGATAAATAGTTTTCTCTGATAAAATCAGGTCTCGGATATGCCGCCTTTTCTTCAATTTTCATTTATACTTTCCTCCCCGAAGAGTTTTGAAAGATATTTTCCGAACTGCGGTGTCCACCATTCACGGTATCCTTTGATATTCGGGTGAACGCCGTTTGACATATATGATTTATAATCCTCTGCGCTGACGCCGTTCATTTCTTCGCTGTTCCATAAATCGAGCACGCCGATGCTGTGCTTATCCTTTATTTTCAGAAGCAGGTCAACCATTTTGCCGTAATATTCGCTGTCAAATTTCGTTCCCGTATAAAATACAACGGGGCAATTCCATACGGATTTCGCATAAAGAATAATATATTCGATTGCGCCCGCAACGGTCTTTGTATCAAACGATTGAATATCATTTGAGCCCGATATTTCTCCGAGCGGGATTTGTTTTTTTGCATCGTTGGTTGAAAGCTGGCAGATGAACGCATCTGCTTTTATTTTTTTATCAATCCTTTTCATTCTGGAAATATATGATGTATCATCGTTATCGGCGAGGGTTGTGCCCGAAACGGCTTCCTTAACCGAAATTATGCCGTATTCTTCTTCAAGACAGTCCGCAAATGAAATTCCGCCCGAAGCCGAACCGTATGTAACCGAGCTGCCGAGAAAAATAACCGTTTTTCCTTTTAAGAAATTCACGCTCACCTGACCGCCTCCGAATGCAATTCTTCTATAATTTTACCACATATTTCGTCGGATAACAACATTTCATTGACAAAATAAATTGCGTTTGATAGACTTGTTACAGAGGTGAAAGAAAATGCAGACATTATTTATAATTCTTACGGTCAGCATTGCTCTGAGCTACGGCTGGGGTATGCGCGGTTCTCTGATAGGCTGCGAAAGGGGAGCAACTCTCCCGGGAGCGCTTCTCGGAATGTTTCTTGCTCTGTTTTCGGGCAGCGGGCTTATTGCCGAAAAATTTTATATTTTTGCGGCGGCTGGAGCTGCTTCGATGGCTTACGGCGGAACGCAGACCTACGGTCAGACCTTAGGGCTGATTGTTCACAGAGGCAAGCCCGATTATAAGCCCGCCCTCGGCTATGCCGGAGTTGCGCTCAAGGGCGGCTTGTGGCACGGAATAAGCGGCGCAGTTATCGGAATTATGTTCAGCGCGGCAGGCGGCAAATATTACAGCCCTCTTGCAATCATTATATTTTTTGCACTCATTCCCGTTATGCAGAGCATAGGCGAGCTTATCTTCAACAGCCCGTATAAGCCCGATGAGGGAAAATTCCCGAAAATATATTTTTCGCTTGACAGGCGTGAGGAATGGGGCGGAAATGCGGTTACTCTTTTGGGACTTCTCATTTTCACACTTGTTTATAAGGATTATTATTCGTTCTTCTTTGCCGTAACCGGTATACTCGGCGGTGCGGCGGGCTTTGCTTTCGGAATGGTGCTTTATGATTTCGTTAATCACCCGATGAAGAACGGCAAATACTTTTTCGGGAAATTCAACGATGCGGTAAGCGGCTGGAAAATAATGGAGCTTACTTTCGGAGCGGTTGCGGGAATTTTCTTTGCGGTTTATTTTGTTTCAACAAAAGATACAATGCTCAAGGAACGCATTGATATGATTGAAGCAAACGGCGGAATATGGAATCCTCTCGGGACTCATTCAAATGCGATTGCGTGGGTCTGCGCGGCGCTTGTGATTCTCGTTAAGCCCGTTGAGCTTCTTGAAAAAAAGATAACCTCTCACGCCGTTGATATTATTCAGCGCCCGTTTATCTTTGTTTTCCCGATGATACTTGCACTTTTAGGCAATTCTCTGAGCGCACAGCTTACGGCATTTTCGCTCATAGTATATTTTGCGGCGGAAAAGACCGTTTTTGACCGCATAGACAAATTCAAAAACAAAGCGGTTAAGGCAGCCGTTATTACGGTTTTCACGCTGATTACCGCTGCCTCGGTTGTTTGTCAGGCGTTTTTTGAGCTGCCGAAAATTGCCTATATTCTGATGTACACCTTATATTACATCATTGCAAACTGCATTACGACAAAGCATTACGACAAAACGCATATATCCGTAACATCGTATTTCCTGCTTCAGACGGTATATCTTGCCGCAGTCACACTTTATATAGGTTGAGGCGATTGAAATAGAACGTATTTATAATGAAATAAACATCGGAGCAGAAGCGCCGTTTACTATTCTTCATGCGGCTGATACTCATATCAACTGTCCCGATGAAACAGACGAGGAAAGACTTATCCTGCTTGCCGAAAAGAGAAGAAACAGATACCCGTTTTCGGAAAAAGTTCTTTCCGAAATAAAAGAAATTGAGGAAAATGAAAATGCTTTTCCGGTTATTACGGGCGATATGACGGACTGCTTTTCGCACGGAAGCGCGGCGAAGATAAAAAGCTTTACAGAAAGCACGGATTGCCTTTTTGTTGCAGGCAATCACGATTTCAGAATTTTCGGCGGAATGGAATACGATGTTCCGTCAAGCCGTGAAAAAAATCTGGAAGCCGTTGCCGCTCTTTATAAAAATAATATAAGATTTTTCTCAAAAATAATAAACGGCGTCAACATAGTCGGAATTGACAACGGATATTACCGCTTTGAGGAATTTCAGCTTGAGCTTCTGAAAAAGGAAATCAAAAAAGGTTTTCCGACAGTGCTTGCAATGCACGTTCCGCTTTATACTCCCGAATGCTATGATTTGATGATTACGGAAACGAGAAGATATGCAAGCCTTGTCTGCGTTCCCGATGAGAAAATGAAAATTTATCCTCCCGAGCGCTATGAGCAGCAGAAAGAGGATAAAATCACACGCACGATGTATGATTATATCCTCTCGCAAAGTCTTATCAAGCTTGTTATCTGCGGCCATATTCACAAAAATTTTGAAGCCGTTCTGCCGTCGGGCATTCCGCAGCTTATAACGGGAACGGACACTGCAAGAATAATCGGTATAAAATAATCAGTTGTTGTTTTCACCCTTGAGAATATCGTTGTACCATTCCGCCTCGCCCTCGCTCATAAAGTGAACAGGTGTAAACGGGTCTTGACAGTTATAGGCTTTTTCGGGCAGAACCGCACCCGTATTATCCTTTATAATCATTCCGTCACCGTGACCGCCCTTATCGTGTATAAGCTCTTTAACAGCCCCGGGAAGCATAACATTGTCGCTTATGACGCAGTGTGCGCATTCCTCGGTGATAATGCCGTAAAACGGTGATATTCTTCCGTTTCGTCCGTCGTCCTTCCATATTCCGAAGGTGTTGGCGTTAACGGTGATTCCCGCCGCACGGTGCATATAAATATGGCAGTCACGCTCGGAATAAGGCTCGGCTTCCTTGCCGCTTCTTACGAAATTGTTGCCCGTAACCGTAATTGCGTAAGGCATAACGGTATGAGTCTTTTTGAGCCTTTTGTGAAAATTCGGAGCAGCCTCAATGATGATTGACGGGCCGTATGAACGGTCAAAATAATTGCCCGTGATATTGTATCTCATACCGCCGCTCAGGCGCAGACCGCAGTCCCTGTTCCACTCAATGCGGTTTGAGGTGAAATTAACGGCGGAATTCCAGGTATCGCCGCCGAAGCCGGCTTTTCCGTTGAACGAAAACCAGTTGTCAACGATGAACGCATCACAGCCGTCAAGATACATTCCGTAGCCGTCGTTTTCATTGAACTGCGATTTGCGAACGCTCACAGCCCACGCACCCTCGGCGTGAAAGCCGTCACCCGTGCAGGCACGGGCCTGGCAGGTATCAATGCGCAGAGAATGTTCGCCGTATGTAACGTGTCCCTCTCTGTTCATAAAAATTCCGTGCAGATTTTTTCCGACCTTTTGTCCGTCAATTGCAATGCCGATAAGCGTTGCACCCAGGGCATCGGAAACATCGAGAACGCAGTTTTGCTCACCGCTTGCAGGTATGAGAACGGTTTTCCCGGGCTTGCGGTATGACCAGGTTGCCTGCGCTCTGATTTCCACGGCGGCAGGCACTTTTATCACATCGGTGCGGTATGTTCCCGCAGGCAGAAACAAGGTTTTTCCCGTTTCCGCAGCTTCCCGGGCCGCTTTGCGTATTGCAGAGGTATCGTCGGCAACGCCGTCGCCCTTTGCTCCGAACTGCTGAGGAGTTACAAAATATAAATCCATAATTAAACCTCCGTAAATAAAGGGGATATTTATATGTTTGAAAAAGAAAATAAACTTGAAATTTTTTATATCCGCCACGCAGATGCCGACAGCGGTTCACCCGAAGATCGCGACAAATGCGACAGAGATATAACCGAACTCGGAGAGCTTCAGCTCAAATATCTTGCAAAGCGTTTTGAAGGCGCAAAATTCGATGCCGTGCTTTCAAGTCCGCTTGTGCGTACCGTTAAAACGGCGGCGGCAGTTGCGAACGCTCTTGAGGATAAGCCCGTTATAGAAATTATTCCGGACCTTATCGAAAGGGGAGCAACCCCGGGTTACAGCGGGTGCAGTATCGACTATCTTAAAAAATATTATCCGAAGCTTAAAATGTGTGAGGATAAAATTTACGGCGGAGAATTCCGGAACGAAACCAAAGAAGATACGCTCAGAAGAGCCAAAGCCGTTACAGAATATCTCATAAACCGTTTCGGCTACAACAAAAAAATCATACTTGTCAGCCACGGCGTATTCGGAATAAACTTCTATCAGGCGGCAATGGGCATAGAAAATGAATATAATTTCAGAATGACCACATTTAATACGGCAGTAACCAAGCTGAAATTCACCTCTGACGGAGTAAGGCGTATTTCTTTCCATAATGATGCTTCACATCTGCTGCCGATTATGCCTGATTTTCAGTATGACATCTGATAATCCGATTTTATCACAACACCCGAATTTTTGCAACACCCGCTCATTTTTGGTGAGCGGGTTATTCTTATATGCTCGGTGAGCGGAAAAGCATACAGCAAAAATCCTGCCCACCGAGGTGAGCAGGAGAGAAAGAGATGTTGCTCCGTTTATTCCTTGCAGACGGCTTTAATGACTTCGGCTGCACGCTCAAGCAGCTCAGTCGGAATGTTAAGAGCGGGCAGAAGGCGTACCTTATCTTTTGCGGTGAGGCAAAGGACACCTTTCTCAATACAGGCGCTGACAACCTGACTTGCGGGCTTAACAGTCTTAAGTCCGACCATCAGACCCATTCCGCTTACGCTTTCAATGCCCTGAGCACCGCTGAATGTGTCAAACAGGAATTGACCTTTTTTCCTTACATCTGCCAGCAGCGCATCATCAATGCGCCGGATAATGCTCAGCGCCGCCGCACAGCTTACGGGATTTCCGCCGAAGGTTGAGCCGTGGTCACCGAATCCGAGAACATTTTCCGCCTTACTGCCGATTAATGCCGCACCAATCGGAAGCCCTCCGGCAAGTCCCTTTGCCGTGGAAACAATATCTGGTTCAATGCCGTAATTCATATAGGCATACAGCTTACCCGTTCTGCCGTTGCCGGTCTGCACTTCGTCCGTAATCAGAAGAATATCATTCTCCCTGCAATAGGCTGCAAGTGCTTTCACAAATCCGGGGTCAAGCGGAAGCACGCCGCCCTCTCCCTGAATACACTCAATCATAACCGCCGCAGCTTTCTTTTGTTCTGCAAGAGAAACAATTGAGTCCATATCTCCGGCATCAACGCTGACAAAGCCGGGCGTCAGCGGACGGAACAGCTCGTGATAATGCTCCTGACCTGTGGCTGCCAGGGTTGTGAGCGTTCTTCCGTGAAAGCTGTTATTCAGCGTTATAATGGTATTGCAGTCGCTGCCGTGCTTTTCCGCCGCATATTTTCTTGCAATTTTGATGGCGCATTCGTTGGCCTCTGCGCCTGAGTTGCAGAAGAATACTTTTTTCATACCGGTTTTTTCGCAGAGCATTTTTGCCAGCAGAGCGCAGGGCTGAGTATAGTAAAGGTTTGACATATGCTGAACCTTGCCGATTTGCTCCGTTACCGCCTGCTGCCAGATTTCATCGGCGATGCCGAAGCTTGTAACGCCGATACCCGAACCCATATCAATATATTCTTTTCCGTCGCTGTCCTTAACAAGAGAACCCTTGCCGGAAACAATTTCCACGGGGAAACGGTTATATGTACCCGCCACAAATTGACGGTCAATTTCCTGAATGTTCATATTTCTCCTCCCGAAACCATAGTACCTGCGCCCTCGTTTGTCAGCGTTTCCATCAGAATCGAATGGGGAACGCGTCCGTCCATAATGACAACCTTTTTAACGCCCATATGAATTGCATCAATGCAGCAGTCCACCTTCGGAATCATACCGCCGGAAATTATTCCGTCCCGATAAAGCTTTTCAGCCTCGGGAATCGTGATTTCCGAAATCAATGTGGCGGGGTCATCTTTATCACGCAGTATTCCGGCAATATCCGTCATCATAATAAGGCGTTCCGCATTCAGAGCGCCGGCAATGAAAGCGGCGGCGGTATCTCCGTTGATGTTGTAGGTGTTGCCCTGATGGTCACAGCCCAGCGTGGAAATAACGGGGATATATCCCTTTTCCAGCAAATCCAGCACAGGCTGAATATTCACATTTGTGACCGAGCCGACATAGCCGAGCTTCTCATCCTTGCATTTTGCTTCAATCAGACCGCCGTCCATTCCGGAAATTCCCATAGCGCGTCCGCCCTTCATTTCCAGAAGATTGACAAGTGTTTTATTAACCTTGCCTGCAAGCACCATCTGCACGATGTCAACGGTTTCTTTATCCGTAACACGCAGACCGTTGACAAATTCCGGCTTCTTGCCGAGCTTCGTCATAAGGTCATTGATTTCGGGGCCTCCGCCGTGAACCAGCACGATTTTAACACCGACAAGCTGCAAAAGCACGAGGTCTTCCATAACCTGCTGTTTTAAATGTTCGTTTATCATGGCGTTTCCGCCGTATTTTACAACAACAATCTTACCCGAATAACGCTGAATATACGGCAGCGCCTGCACAAGCACTTCTGCGCGCTGTGTATTGGAAAAATCTGTCTGCATAATATTCCTCCTTATATCAGGTGCGGTAATCGCCGTTAATCTTTACATAGTCATAGGTTAAATCGCAGCCCCACGCGGTTGAACACGCATCGCCGCTGTTTAAATCAATCAGAATTTCGATTTCCTTTTCGAGAAGAACCGTTTTTGCGGTTTCTTCGGAAAAATCCACACCTGCGCCGTTCCTGCAAACCTCAATGATTCCGGCTTTGTTTCGGAACGAAACATCAACCTTTTCAACATCAATATCCGCACCGCTGTATCCGATTGCACACAGAACGCGTCCCCAGTTTGCATCTGCACCGAACATGGCGGCTTTCAGAAGACTGGAGCAGATTACGCTCTTTGCAACGGTTTTGGCGGTTGTCAAATCCTTTGCACCCGTAACCTTGCATTCAAGCAGCTTGGTTGCGCCTTCGCCGTCACCTGCAATGCAGCGGCAAAGATGCACCGTTACGGTGTTCAGAGCTTTCATAAATGCGGCAAAATCTTCGCCGTCTTCGTCAATAACCGGATTACCTGCCAGACCGTTTGCCAGAACAACAACATTATCATTGGTAGAGGTGTCGCCGTCAACGCTGACCATATTGAAGGTGTCGGCAATATCCGTTGAAAGTGCTTTCTGAAGCATAGCGGGAGAAACAGCGGCATCTGTTGTGATAAAAACAAGCATGGTTGCCATGTTGGGGTGAATCATACCGCTGCCCTTGGCAATGCCGCCTATGCGGCAGGTCTTGCCGCCGATTTCAAATTCAACGGCAATATCTTTCATAACCGTATCGGTTGTCAGAATGCCTTCCGCGGCGGCTACACAGCCGTCTTTTGAAAGACCTGCGGTCAGTTCTCCGATGCCGGAAGCAATCGGGGTAATGTCAAGCGGCTGACCGATTACGCCGGTGGAAGCCACAACAATATCATTTGCGGAAATCTTAAGCTCATTTGCAATCAGCTCCGACATCTGCTCCGCAATTTCAATGCCGTTTGCGTTGCAGGTGTTGGCGTTTCCGCTGTTGCAGATGATTGCCTGAGCAATGCCGTTTTCCAAATGCCTCTTGGTAACAATCAGGGGCGCGCCTTTAACGAGATTCGTTGTATAAACCGCAGCGGCAGAAGCCGGAACCTGACTGAAAATCAGAGAAAGGTCACGCTTCACCCTGTTTTTGCGAATGCCGCAATGAATGCCGTTAGCCGTAAAACCCTTTGCGGCGCAAATGCCGCCGTTTATTATTTTCATAATTTTATACCTCCAAAATATTCAGTCCGGCGGATTCCTCCAGACCGAGAACAAGATTCATATTCTGAATAGCCGCACCGGAAGCACCCTTGCCGAGATTATCGAATCGGGAGACAAGCTGAATGCGGTCTGCGTTTCCGAATACACCGAGAAACATATTATCAAAGCCTGTCAGACGGGAAGCGCTCAGGAATCCGTCTTCATCGGCTGCATCAACAAGCTTTACGAGCTGTCCCGTGTAATAAGAGGAATAAAGCTCCTTCAAATCCTCAGCCGCCGCTTTCAATTCATCTGCAAAAACGGAAACAACAACTTCCATTCCCGAATAGAAAGAGGATACAATCGGTGAAAAGAACGGAGCGCGGGTCAGCCCGCAGATTTTCTGCATTTCGGGCAGATGCTTATGAGTCTGATTCAGACCGTATGCCCTCGGAGCCTGAAGAACAGCCGCGTTTTCCGGCGTTTCATATTGAGCAATCATCTTTTTTCCGCCGCCTGAATAACCGGTAACCGAATAACACGATAAGTGAGCATCGGGAGCAATCAGCCCGTTTTGAACAAGCGGCGCAACCAAAGAGATAAATCCGCTTGCATGGCAGCCGGGATTTGCAATGCGGTGGGACACTTTGATTTTCTCACGCTGACCGCTTAGCTCGGGAAAACCGTAGTCCCAGGCATCGTTTGTGCGGTGTGCGGTGGAAGTGTCGATAATAACGGTCTGCGGATTTGTTACCATGGATACTGCTTCAATTGCCGCAGCATCGGGCAGACACAAAAAGGCTATGTCGGCTTTATTTATGTATTCGCATCGTGCGGCATCGTCTTTTCGCAGATGCTCTGGCAGCTCCGATATATGCAAATCGCTGCGGCTGTGCAGCCTTTCGTGAATGCGCAGTCCGGTTGTGCCGGTGCTGCCGTCAATAAATATGTTTACCATAGTTCGCTCCTTGCGTAATAAAAGAATAACTGTATAATTATGCAATAATATTAGCACCATATTCGCTGTTTGTCAATATTTATTCGTTTATTTTGAATAATCAATTCAATATATGCAGAGGTTGAAATGTGCTTTTATATGTGATATAATTCCAGAAGAGGTGATAATAATGTTTAAATCTTTACTTGATATACTTGCGGTTCGTCAGATGTCGGCGCTTACCGCAATTCCCGGGCAGCTTTCAAAGGCAGTCTGTCTGTTACTTACGGGAAAGCTGAAAGCGTTTTTTGCAGCGGTGATGGCGGTATTCCAGCTTTTCGGAGTTATCATTTCCGATACCCCCGGCCCGATTGTCGGCGATGAAATCAATTTAAAGGACTGCCCGATTATTTTCAGCGATGAGTTCAGGGGCGATACTCTTGATACCGATGTATGGCAGGATGTTTCCGACCTCGGAACAGGAGAAATATTCGATAAAAGTATGCTCTCGTTTGACGGTGAAAATCTGATAATGTCAACGGAGTATCTTGAAAACGGTCCCAAGGGTGCGGGCTGGTACACCGGAGGAATAGAAAATACCGATGAATACAGTAACTTTAAACCCGGCTGTTATTTTGAATGCCGCTGCATTGTGCCGTCGGCAAAGGGTATGTGGTCTGCTTTCTGGATGATGACATCCGGTCAGAAGCTTCACCGGAAAGGCGTTCATGCGGAATATACCGAAATAGATGTTATGGAGTCTTTCTATTACGGTCAGAAGTATCAGAACAGTACCATAAACACCGTACATAAATATCAGCCCGATACAGATAATTTCAAAAGTGAAATTGCAGGCAAGTACCGCATCGGCAAAGATATATATAAAGAATATGTCACCTATGGTGTTTTGTGGACTGAAGATGAATTTATTTTCTATATTGACGGTAAGGAATCGGGCAGAAGCTCCAACGGTGCAACAACCGACCCGGCTTTTATGCTTCTCACCTGTCAGGTGAAAACAAACGGCGTGGAAAACCCCGAGATTTATGATAACCCCGAGAACGCATTCCCCGCAAAATTTATTGTTGACTATGTAAGAATATATAAAGTTTATTAAACAAACCGAGGCTGCCGCATTAGGCGCATGCCGATAAACCAGTAATTTTGAAAAATTACTGATTACGGCATCTGTCAAGAAAACGGTTACTGAAAAACAATACAGGTAACTTGACTGATGAAGTCAGGCTGCCTGTATTTTTATTGTTTTGACAACAAGGTTCTGAAATGCATAGCATTTCAGGTTCTTATTTTTTAGCTTTACATTACGAAACAATTGTTTATTTAACGACATCATAAATGCAGTTTTATCAATGTCAGTTAATACTGTAAAATTTGCACTTTTCAATTCAGAATGATTTTATGAGGACTATATTATTTATTCATATATGATTGGATGAAGGTGCGAATTCACGGTACCGGGTGCCGTGAAATTTTTCAAAAAACGGCACTCTTGATGAAAATTCAGTTTTACAAGTAAGGCTTTTTTTCGGAAATTTCTGTTTTATCAGTATTGTGAAACCTGTACTTTTCACAACAATAAATACCTGATGTGTAGTTTATCATAAAAGGGAAACTGAAAAGTTAGAGGTACAGATTTACAGTACCGGGTACTGTAAAATTTTATCAAAAAACACCATTCTTGAAAAAATAATGATTTTTTGAGTAAACGAAACGGAGGATTAAAATGCTTATATTTAAGAAAACCAATTGACATATTTCTGATTCTTCTTTATAATTTTGTTGAGAAATAAAATATTTCGGATGTGATTTTATGACAGAACTCGAGAAAATGCAGAGAGCAAAAATGTATATTGACAAGCTCGCAAACGGAATAAATCCGTTGACGGATACGGAAATGCCGGAAGATGAGACATTAAATCAAGTCAGAATAAGCCGCTGCCTTTTTTATGTTTCCGAGGTATTGGGACGGGTTATCGATAACGGCGGTGAGGTCGGCAGAAAAGGTGCTGTTTTACAGCTTCCGTTTTCCGTAACCGATGAACAGCTTTCAAAAGCGGAAATCAGTGAACAGCCCGTTGGTGTTGCGATAATTGCAAAACGCATTGCTGCTGTTCTCGATGAAAATGTTAAGAGCGTTCCTGCCACACACATTTCAAACTGGCTTGTGCAAAACGGATACCTCACCGAATGCATACGCATGAATAAAAGAGAAAAAATATCCACGCAAAAAGGTGAAGCACTCGGAATTGTTACGGTTGATTCGGTTAATCCGAGCGGTGTACCATACAGAAAAAACATTTACAGTGCCGATGCTCAAAAGTTTATTATTGATAATATCGCAAAAATCGAAAAAGAGATTACTCAGTAAACAACAGAAAATTCC
>JAZRYD010000094.1:0-16508 GCA_045600535.1 Acutalibacteraceae bacterium
ATTATTTTCTTGACATTTTTTCGGATTTGGTATAATATATACACTTAAGATAGGATAATGGGTTTAAAATACCCATGTGTCTCAAAAAGTGTACTTTTTGAACCAACTTTAATTTTTATTTCTTTTCAAAAAATAACAGGGGCTGTGCTTAGTGCGACAGCTCCTGTTTCCGCTCCGCCTGAAAAGCATTCGGAGGTTCTTAAAAATATAAAGCTTTCGATTCCGCCTGCTTATTTATCTTCATTGACAAACGATATTGAAGTGTTATATAATTTCTGAGAAAATAAATTTACGGAGGAAATAAATGGGATTTTTCAATACTGTTTTCAGCTTCATTATGTCGGCAATCATTACTGTTCAGGCCGCCCTTTCTCTGCCCGTGCTGAGCATAAATTTCAAGGTCAATACAGAACCTGCCGTTTTTGAGAGCGGTGACGGAATGTACACAGTCATATGGTCAACGACCCGACCCGGTTCCGGATACCTGACCTACACCTACGACGGAAAGGATTACACGGTTTATGATGAAATCGGCGGAAACGTGCTCACTCTTGACACGATTCACGCTGTCAGAGTTCCTAAGCAGCACATTGACAACAATGAATTTGTTTATCATTCACAGTATATCGGCGCAAAGCTTGCTTATTCCGCAGTCAAAGGCAAAACCATTGATTCAGAGCCCGTGAAATTCAAGGGCTACAACGGCGAAAAAGAAATAAATGCCCTTGTTCTTTCCGATATTCATGCCAATCCGTACCCCGCTGAAAAAGCCGCGGCAAATTTTGAAGCCGAGCCCTCACTTATCATACTCTGCGGTGATATTGTCGGCGAAATGGTCAGTAAATCCGATTTTCTGAATATTCTCACCTATGCTCATAATTTTTCAAAGGGTGAAATCCCCGTTGTCTATGCAAGAGGAAATCACGAGCCGAGAGGCGAATTTGCTCCGGAAATGCTGAAATATTTCAGAACCACCTCAGGCGGACTTTACTATACATTCAATTACGGTCCCCTCTGGTCAGTCGTCCTCGACGGCGGTGAAGATAAAGAAGACAATCACCCCGAATACAGCGGTCTTGTGGATTTCAGGTCTTACATTGCGCAGGAAACCAAATGGCTTGCAAATATAACCCCCGATGAAGACTCCGCGTATAAGCTTTGCATTGTTCATCAGCCGGCAATGGATAGTATTGACGGTTCTCACTGGCTTGAAATGCTCGGTGAAATGGGCATAGATGCTTCCGTGTCAGGTCATTTACACCGTTTTGACCTTCATTTTTATGACGGTTCCGTTCCGTTCCGAAGAATGGTTACGGGCGGCAAAAACGGCAATAACGGTTTTATTGCAACAATGCTTACTTTTACAGACGGCAAAATCAGAGCCGCTGCATATAATGATAACGGTGAGCTTATTGCAGACGAATATTTCAGTCTGCAAAAATAAAAAAATTTCCGGAACTCAGATTTTTCTCTGCTGTCCCGGAAATTTTTTATATCTGTTTTATGGTAACATACTTAATAAAAATCATTTGCCTTTATTTCCAAAAAGTCAGTTCATTGATAAGCCGTTCAATCGGATTATAGCCGAGTGCAAAGTATTTGAAAGCCCAGATAACCGGATTCCACTTGAAAATAAGCCAGTCAAGAACGGTTACAAAAGCTCTGAGAAAAGCGGGAAGGTCACGGGTCTTCGGCACATCAACGGGAGCGTATTCAACAGGATTCCCGTTTGCATCTGCCGCTTTTATAACCATAGGCTGTGAATAGCAGATGCCCTGAGGCCCTGTTATATAGAATCTGACATAGTAATTCAGGCCTTCTTTAAGGTCATCGCCGTGAAGTGAAAGAGTAAAAACGCATTTGTTTTCTTTGTCCATTTCGGAAACTTCTCTTTTGATAACATTCCCGTCGGAAACCCATACTATTCTGTCTGCATTTTCCGTTTCAACGGTTATGGTGTCCTCTTTTTCATCAACGGAAATTCTTCTTACTATGGGAGTATCATTCATCGTGGCAAGAAGCTCCGGGTCCCAGCTTGTGTCCGGCTCAATTCCCGTGAATTCTCTTTCTCCGTCAAGCTCAACACCGTTTGAATAATGAGAAACCGCGAAAAATTCACCGTTTTCCATGCAGGAGCGGAGCTTTTCGTTACGCTGAGCATTGTCAAGCTCGTGCCAATCGGGAATAAGCATCATACAGTATGCATTATTCATTGATGCAATGTTATGAGAATCCGAGAAGGTGAAGCCCCATGGCACAACACCGTTCGGTATCGTCTTCGCAAGAATTTCATCATACAGAATTCTGTCACAGCGGGTGTGCTCATCTTCCGAGCTGTTTATTCCCATTCCGCAAACGGAGCCTGCCTGTTTGCCGACAGCATTGTCAAGGAAAATGCGTGCAAACTTATTTGCATAATATTCTTCAACAGGCTGTCCCACATGATATCTTGATGTTGTGTCCTTATTCGTGTAAACATATTCGCCGACATGAGCAAGCATAACCACACCGCCCTGCTTTGAGCTCTCTTTTGAGGGCGTTTCATAGTCACCGTAAACTCCGGCAAGCCCCTGACCGTAATCACACCAATAATGAGTGAGATGACAGTCGGCAAAGGGTGTTGCCATATTAAGCTCATTTCCGAGAGCAACATCTACAAGGCCGTCATCATTTGTTCTCACGATTCCGTCCGAGGGTACTGCGGTCCCGTTAAGATAGGATGTATATTCTTCTTCGGAGAGAGGAATAATCGGGTTGTATGCTCCGCCGGAGCGTTCTTTTTTTATAGCTCTCATCAGAGGAATATTTTCGGGAACCTTATTCCAACCGAGGTTATTTGTACCGTGGTCGGTAATGGCAACAATATCATAATCAAGGTCATAGTAACGACTGACTGCTTCCTTTATGGTAAGAAAGCCGTCGGAAGCATTTGTGTGGCAATGAAACTGCGCTTTATAAGTGCTGACTGTATCCCAGTCAACATTTTCATAAGGATTTGTGATGATGTAATTCTCAGCATTAAGGCTTGTTTTTGCCTCACCTGCAAAAGCAGTAAGCTGAACGGCAGAAAGCACCGTAATCAAACAAAGAAAAACAGAAAATATTTTTTTCATAATGATTTACCTCCGTTATCTGTTGTATATAAGAATATCATTTTATTTGTCAAAAAGCAACAAATTATTGATTTTGGTGTTCAAAACGCTTATAATTATCTTAACTTAAAAAAGGTTGTGAATAACCATGCTCACTCAGCGACTCGGAAGCGAAACTCAGAAAAACCCCGAATTTATTGATGCTCTCATTAACGAAATAAAAAATCATCACGGCTCCTGTGATGAGGTCTGGTTTGCTACGGATTACGGCTTCCCTCCTCTTGAAAAGCACGCCGCAGACGCTCTTGCCCTTACGGAAAGTGCGGAAAAATTCCGCAAAGCGGGTGTCCGTGTTTCCTTACAGCTCAGTAATTCAATCGGTCACGGTCAATATATGTGCAGCTGTGACTGCACGGGTCTTGTCGGTCCCGATTCAAAAGCAGGCAAAATGGTTGATGCCGACGGCACAAAAGCAGATTACTGTTTCTGCTGGAATGACGAATATTTCAGAAATTATACTTTTACCGCCCTCAGGTACTACCTGCGTGCGGTGAAGCCTTATTGTGTCTGGGTCGATGATGACCTGCGAGCCGTCAATCACGACCCCGTCAGGCACGGCTGTTTCTGTGACAGCTGCATGGAAAAATTCAACAGCCGGTACGGCACGGATTTTGACCGTGAAGGTCTTGTTAAAGCCATTCACGAGGATATTAAAACAAGGGAAAAACATATTGAATTTCTTCGCTCTTCGCTTTATGATTTCACCTATCATCTCGGACTCGTCATTCACGAAGAGCTTCCGCAGTGCAGAATGGCTCTGCAAAACTGCGCCAACGGCGGCTACACGGGTTATGGCATCGGTTTTCTGTTTGATGCCATGAAGGACGCCACCGGGCTTGACCCCGCTTACAGAGCAGGCGGCGGCTCATATAATGACTACTCACCTGCCGATTTTATCAACAAATCCTCATTTCTTGCTTATCAGAATATGATGCTGCCGGACTATGTCACCGAAAAGCGTCCGGAAATTGAAAGTCTGCCCGATGTTGTTTTCGGTAAAAGCATTGCCGGCACCTGCTTTGAAACCTCTTGCTATCTTGCAAACGGAAGCACGGCTATGAGCTATGCCATTCTGATGAATGACTATGAGCCTATGAGCTGGCACGGTGAAATGCTTGCGGCCTTTGCAAAGCACAGACCATACTGGGAAAAGCTTTCGGAAGTTTCAAAGCAGGGCACCGTTTCCGGCATTACTCCCTTTTTCCCGAAAACCGCATATCTGGTCAAAAGCAAAGAGCCTTTTGATTATTCGCACGAAGAAATTTTCTTTGCCGAGGGACTGAGATACTGCGCCGTTCCCGTTGCGTTTACCAATAAAGAAGCTTCTGTCTATGTCATTAACGGCAAGGTCGCCGAGGCACTGAGCAGCGCCGAAGCAGAATTTCTGCTCGGCAAAAATGTTATCTGTGACGGAAAAGCGGTTGAAGTCCTTGCCGCAAGAGGAATCATAAAAAATATAGGTGCAAAGCAGGTAAATGTTCAGCTCATGCGTGAATTATTTACTGACCACCCCGTCAATAAAGGCATGGAAAACCGCAAATGGGGCGGCCAAATCTGGCGGCACAGCGATTATGAAATTTACGGTGAAAATCTTGAGGCAATTACGCAGTATTTCACCCGAAGCACGGGTGAACTTGAAATCTGCGGTACCGCATCTGCAATTTATACAACGGAAAAAGGTGCAAAATGGGCCGTTTTCGGATTTGACCTCTGGGAAAGAACAAAAAGCACCGAAAAACGCACTCAGCTTCTGAACGCCTGCAAATATATAAGCGGCTCCGGATTATCCGCAGAGCTTCTTTCTCCTCTTCAGACCTGCATTTACCCCGTTGTTGACAAGGATAACAAATGTATCGCGGTAAGTATCATCAACTGCACTGTCGGTGAAAGCGGAGAGTTGAAACTCTCGGTCAGAAATCCTGCCGGAAACAAATTCAGCTTTATGGGTCAGACAACTCCGTTAACGGAAATAAACGCAAAACAAACCGCCAGAAATGAATATGAGCTTTTGCTCCCGTCAATACCCGGCTGGTCCGCTGCAACGGTATTTATCGGTTGATTTTTCCGACAAATCACTAAGCTGCGATATAAATAAATGTGAACCTTTTTGATGAAAAATAAAAAATAAAAAACAGCAAACAGCCCCCGGAGATGATGCAGCATAATCCTCCGAGGGCTGAATTTTCGACATTAAACATTGTTTTTGCCGTGTTATATTATAAATGCCTCTGTAATTATTCGGTTATCTGATAAATCTTAATATAGTCAATAACCATACTCGTTTTATAATCCTTGTCTGATGTAATGCTGTCCGGCAGTTCATCGGGAATTTCAAGAGAAATTATCACTTCTTCCGGATTTATGCAAACACCTTTTGCAAATGAACTCCTGCCCGCTTCAACACCGTTGATATAGAAAATATATTCATCGTCGGTCCATTTTAAAGCGTAGGTGTTATATTCATGAATATCTCCCACACGGAAAAGACCGACTCTCTGTGAGTCAATTTAATCAACAATGTTATCGAAGTACAGATTATACAACTGAAAATAAATCATTAACCCATCGAAAAGAAAAAATCCAAATGATTGTCTGCCAAAAAGTACGGCGCACATTTATTTCAAAATCTGTGCGGCATTCCAAATATGAAACACTTATAATTTGATTCCCGCTTTTCTGCGGGGAAAAGCCGGTAACAGATAATTCATCCGCATCTATTTTTGTTTTGATACCGCTATCATAATATGCTTCCACCACTATTCCATCAAGAGATAGTAATTCACCGCATTTATATTCTGTTTTATTCGGAAGTTTAATTATTGAAATTGATTGCGGTTCAGCCCGGCAAACTGTTATCCTGCATTTATCAATATAATTACCATCAGATGTGCAAACAGACACATCAGCCTTGCCTGATTAGTCAACATTTAAATAACTCACTCAAATTGAGATTGCACCCTATAGAACATTTATCATAGTCCTACAACCCACGACATCTAATCCATAGTCTAAATCCTTTGACGTTGATATGTTTTGAAAATAGAATTACGGACTTTCATGAGCTATTGCCTAATCTCAAAAAAGCCCGTAATTCTTTAATTTGAAATCATCTTAAAATATTTCAACGCCTCTGTAATTGCCTTTTCTTTCTCCGGCGGGCATTGGGGTTGGTGGGAGTTTTCGGATTTGGGTTTGTTATATGCTTCTGTTACTTTTAATCCATATTTACGTTTAATCTGTGAGATATAAAGAGATGATACTTTCAGACCGTGGTGTGAAAGAACATATTTCTTGATTTCATCGTATGTTGCATCGCCGTCGTGAATTGATACCGGCAGCTTTGTCAGGTCAAGCTCTATGTTGACCACATCATCCGGCGGAAGTTTGACTAAAAGAACAACACTCTCCACATGGTTTGTATGCGGGAACATATCAAAGGGGCAAATCTTTTGAACGGTATAATTTTTCTTTTTGAAATATTCGAGGTCGCGGGCAAGGGTTTCGGGGTTGCAGGAGATATAAACCACTCTTTCGGGTGACATTTTCGCAACCGAGTCGATGAATTTTTTCGTGCTGCCGGCTCTCGGCGGGTCCATAAACACCACATCGGCGCTTTCGCCCTGCAAGGCAAGCTCCTGCATAAAGTCGCCTGCATCGCCGCAGAAAAAGCGTGCGTTTTTCGCCTTGTTTTCCTTGGCATTTGACTTTGCATCTCTCACGGCATCGGGGTTCAGCTCCACTCCGACAACGCTTCCGGCGCTCTTTGCCGCAACCAGTCCGATTGTGCCCGTTCCGCAGTAAGCATCAATAACCGTGCTCGTTTTATCGAGCTGTGCAAGCTCAATCGCTTTATTATAAAGCTTCTCGGTCTGCACGGGATTTATCTGATAGAATGAGCGCGCGGATATTCTGAATCTGAGTCCGCAGAGGGTATCGGTGATATAACCGTTTCCGAAAAGCACCTCTTCGCGTTTGCCGAGCACAAGATTTGTTTTGCCGGGGTTTATATTGAATATCACGGTTGTGATTTCGGGATAGCTTTTGAGAAGTGCTTCGGTGAACCTGTTTTTCATCGGAAATTTTGCCGTTGCTCCCACAAGAACAACCATCACTTCTCCGCTTGAAAACCCTCTTTTAACAAGCACATGGCGCAGGAATCCCATGTCACGGTCTTCATCATAGACCTGAATTTTGAATGCAGGCAGCATTGAACGGATTCCTACGATAATTTCATCTGCAAGCTTATCCTCGGTCATACAGCTGTCAACGCAGACAATGCGGTGACTGCCCGACTGATAAACGCCCGATATGATTTCTCCGCTTTTGGTTCTGCCGAACGCCGCCTGCACCTTATTGCGATAATGATACGGACTTTCCATTCCGACTATTTTGCTGACCCTGCCGAATTTTTTCAGCAGAATTTCAGCCCTTGCCTGCTTCCACCGAAGCTGTCGCTCATAGGTCATATTCTGAAGCTGACAGCCTCCGCACTTTGAAGCGTGCGGGCAGGCATCGGGATTGGATTTCAAAGCGGATTTCTGTGACATCTGTATTCCTCCATGCAAAAAAGGCTTGTGATGAAATATAATTCTCACAAGCCTTTTTAAGTTAGCAGTTATAAGTTAGCAGTTATGTCATTAACTTCTGGCTTCTGACTTGTAACTTTTTATTACTGAGCTTTTTCCTCTTTCTTTGAAAGAACGATATTAACGATGATGCCGAGGATAAGAGCGCAGGCTACTTCGGTAAGAGTAACCTTGCCGATGTTGAGAGCCATTCCGCCGAGTCCGCAGATAAGAACGGTTGCAACAACGAAGAGGTTCTTATTTTCATCAAGGTTAACCTTCTGAATCATCTTAAGACCCGAAACAGCGATGAAGCCGTAAAGAGTGATGCAGACACCACCCATTACGCATGCGGGAATAGTTGCAAGGAAGGTTACGAACGGAGCGCAGAATGAAGCTGCCATTGCAAGAATTGCGGTTGCGAGAATGGTAACAACGGAAGCATTTCCGGTGATAGCTACGCAGCCTACAGATTCGCCGTAAGTTGTGTTGGGGCAGCCGCCGAAGAACGCGCCTACCATTGAGCCGATACCGTCACCGAGAAGGGTTCTGTGGAGACCGGGCTCTTCAAGAAGCTCTGTGCCGATGATTGAGGAAAGGTTCTTATGGTCTGCGATGTGCTCTGCGAAAACAACAAATGCAACGGGAGCATAAGCAACCGCGATTGTGCCTATATAAGCAGCGTCAACCTCTTTGAAGCCTTCGATTCCCGCCTGCATAAATGTGAAATCGGGAAGCCACTGCATATTCTGGAAGAGTGAAAAATCAATGATTTTGAAAGTATCGTTGTTTGTTTTGATTCCGATAACGGTGAAGATTGCGGCAACTGCATAGCCTGCGCCGATACCGATAATGAACGGAATGAGTTTAGCGGTCTTTTTGCCGTAAACCGAGCAAATCATAACGGTGAAAAGGGTAATGAGAGCGCAGATGAATCCGAGCCAGCCCTTAGTGCCCATAACAAAACCTGCATCGGTTTTTGCATATGTAAGAGCATCGCCTACTGCGTTGCCTGCGAGTGAAAGACCGATGATTGAAACCGTGGGGCCGATAACAACGGCGGGCATAAGCTTATTTATCCAGTTAACGCCTGCAACCTTAACTATGATTGCAATAACAACATAAACAAGACCTGCAATAACTGCGCCGATGATGAGACCTGCAAATCCCTTTGCGGCTGATACTCCGCCTGCAAATGCTGCAAGCATTGAGCCGATGAATGCGAATGATGTGCCGAGGAAAACGGGGCTCTTTAATTTTGTGAAGAGAAGATAAACGATTGTTCCGACGCCTGCACCGAAGAGAGCGGCGGACTGGCTCATACCGTTACCGATTATTGAGGGAACGGCGATTGTTGCCGCAAGGATTGCGAGCAGCTGCTGGAATGCGAAAACTATCAGCTGACCGAACTTGGGTTTGTCTTTTACACCAAAAGCGAGTTTCATAAAATATACCTCCATATTTTCAACGCCGAAGCGTCAATGTGCTTTTCACTTCTGCCAGATTGCAACACTCACATCGCCGTCAAACGGCGGAATATTCACGACTATGACCTCATTCCTTGAGGTCGGAACATTTTTGCCCACATAGTCGGCAACTATCGGCAATTCTCTGTGACCGCGGTCAACGAGAGCGGCAAACTGAATTTTTGCAGGTCTGCCGAGATTGATAAGTGCGTCCATTGCGGCGCGCGCGGTTCTGCCCGTATAGAGCACATCGTCAACCATAACAACGGTTTTACCCGTTACATCGAAATCAATTTTGGTATCGTTGAGCTTCGGCTGAATATTAACATCGCTCAGGTCGTCACGGTAAAGCGTAATATCAAGATAACCGATTTTTGCCTCAACGCCGAGAGAAGATATTTTTTTTGCAAGAATATCGGCAAGCGGAGCGCCCCGACGCATTATTCCGACAACGCATATTTCGGAACAATCGGCGTTTCTTTCAACGATTTCGTGAGATATCCGCGCAAGAGCACGGTTAACGGCAACGCTGTCCATAATGTAGGATTTAAACTCCATTACTGTGCCCCCTTAATAAAAATCAGCCCTGCCGAAGCAAGACCGTATAATGAAAAACGCAGAAACCTGCGGATATATCATATGCGGAATCTTGCCGGCATCTCTGTACCGAATTTAAAGATTCGATTGTATTTGACATTATATCACAACTTTTTAAATTTGTAAACAAAAAAGAAAAATTTTTCTTCGTCAAAAAAACTCCCCGCTTCGCTTGAAGCAGGGAGCAGTTTTTATTTAACTATCCTAATCAAACCAGCTCGATGATGCACATTTCAGCTGCATCGCCTCTGCGGGGACCGGTTTTGATTATGCGGCAATAACCGCCGTTAACGTCCTTATATTTGGGGGCAATCTCGTCAAAGAGTTTCTTAACTACGTCTTCCTTTGTAACGTAAGCAAGAACCTTGCGCTTTGAGTTAAGAGAATCGTCCTTAGCAATGGTAATCATTTTTTCAGCCATTGCACGAACCTCCTGAGCCCTTGTAACGGTGGTTTCAATTCTGCCGTTCTCCAAAAGATAGGTAACAAGGCCTCTGAGCATCGACTTACGATGGTCGCTTGCACGGCCGAGCTTTCTGGTACCGGGCATTTAGTTCACACTCCTTTACCGTTTAATGGGTCATCATTCTTCATCTCTGCGAAGGTCAAAGCCAAGTGAATTGAGCTTTGATACAACTTCATCAAGAGATTTTCTGCCGAGGTTACGAACTTTCATCATATCTTCCTCGGTTCTGTTGATAAGATCTTCAACCGTATTTATCTGAGCTCTCTTCAAGCAGTTGAAGGAGCGCACAGAAAGGTCAAGTTCCTCAATGGTCATCTCCAGGACTTTTTCCTTGCCGTTGTCACTCTTAACGACCATAACCTCCGTATCGTATGCCTCACCTGAGAGGTCACCGAAGAGGTTGAGATGCTCGTTGAGAATCTTGGCTCCGAGAGAAACAGCTTCCATCGCGTTGATGGTTCCGTTTGTCCACACCTCAAGCGTAAGCTTGTCATAGTCGGTTATCTGACCGACACGGGTGTTCTCTACTGTGTAATTAACCTTTAATACGGGTGTATAGATGGAGTCAATTGCAATCACGCCGATTATGGGCTGCATCATCTGCTTGTTTCTTTCTGCGGAAACATAGCCTCTGCCCTTATCACAGGTCAGCTCCATGCTGACATGAGCATCGGAATTGAGAGTTGCGATGTGAAGCTCGGGGTTGAGAATCTCAACCTCTGAATCGGTTTTGATGCTGCCTGCCGTGATTTCATCTTCACCGCTGGCGTCGATATAGATTGTTTTGGGACCGTCTCCGTTTATCTTAAGGATAACGTTTTTGAGATTGAGAACTATCTCGGTAACATCTTCCTTAACGCCGGGGATAGTGCTGAATTCATGAAGAATACCGTCAATCTTAACGGAGGTTATTGCGTAACCGGGGAGAGAGGAAAGAAGCACTCTTCTGAGGCTGTTGCCTAAAGTTGTGCCGTATCCTCTTTCAAGAGGCTCAACAACAAATCTTCCGTATTTTCCGTCGGGTGAAACTTCGGCAGTATCAATTCTGGGCTTTTCGATACCAATCATTCAAAACCCTCCTTTAAAACACGCAGGATTTTACCTGCTTAGAAATGCATTCAAAAACGCTGTTGTTAAAAATCAACAGACTTTCAAGGTAACAATGCGGTGTTTTGCCCCCGAGAGGGCAAAGCACACGGCAGTTATTACTTAGAATAGAGCTCGACGATAAGATGCTCTTCAACGGGAACTTCAATCTGCTCACGAGTGGGCAGAGCGATTACCTTAGCTGTGAGAGCCTCTGCATTGCGGTCAAGCCACTGGGGAACGGGGCGAGCTTCGTTAGCTGCAACCGTTGCCTTAATCTTTTCGCTTTCCTTGCTCTTGTCGGCAATGGCGATTTCATCGCCTGCTTTAAGGAGATAGGAAGGAATGTTAACCTTCTTGCCGTTTACTTTGTAATGGCTGTGGGTTACAAGCTGTCTTGCTTCCGCTCTGGAGTTTGCCCAGCCGAGAAGATAAACAACATTGTCAAGTCTGCTTTCGCAGATACGGAGCAGGTTTTCACCTGTTACGCCCTGCTTGCGCTCAGCCATAACGAAATATTTATAGAACTGGCTTTCCTGAATTCCGTAGTAGCGCTTAGCCTGCTGCTTCGCTCTGAGCTGAAGGCCGTATTCAGTAGCCTTCTTGCGGCTCTGGCCGTGCTGGCCGGGAGCATATGCTCTGCGCTCTAATGCGCATTTACCGGTATAGCAACGCTCGCCCTTGAGGAAAAGCTTTTTGCCCTCGCGGCGGCAAAGTTTACATACCGGACCGGTATATCTTGCCATATTGTGTTACACCTCCAAAAAATTCTGGTTACACTCTTCTTCTCTTGGGCGGACGGCATCCGTTGTGAGGAATGGGAGTAACATCCTTAATCATGTTAACTTCCAGACCTGCGGTCTGAAGAGCTCTGATTGCCGCTTCACGACCCTGACCGGGGCCCTTAACATAAACTTCAACAGTCTTCATGCCATGGTCAATAGCAATCTTTGCGGCTGTTTCAGCTGCAGTCTGTGCTGCGAAGGGAGTGGATTTCTTTGAACCTCTGAAGCCCATCTCACCGGCGCTTGCCCATGAAACTGCATTGCCCTGAGTATCCGTAATTGTAACGATAGTGTTGTTAAAGGTGGATTGGATATGGGCTGCGCCACGCTCAATATTCTTGCGCTCACGGCGTTTGCGTGTACCTGTTGCTTTCTTTGCTGCTTTAGCCATAATATCCCTCCTCGATTATTTCTTCTTGTTAGCGATGGTCTTCTTCGGGCCCTTGCGTGTACGTGCGTTTGTCTTTGAACGCTGTCCTCTTACGGGCAGACCTTTACGGTGACGAACGCCGCGATAGCAGCCGATTTCAACCAGTCTCTTGATGGCGAACGCAGTCTCTCTGCGAAGGTCGCCTTCTACCTTAACGTTATGATCGATATATTCACGAAGCTTTGAAACATCGTCCTCGGTCATATCTTTAACTCTTAAATCGGGATTAACGCCTGTTGCTGCGATGATATCGCTTGCAGTTTTACGACCTATACCGTAGATATAAGTAAGAGCTATCTCTATTCTTTTATCTCTGGGCAGGTCAACACCTGATATACGAGCCATTTGTCAGTTGCACCTCCAAATAAACTTGGTTTTCGCCGGGATTAACCCTGGCGCTGCTTGTGCTTGGGATTTTCACAGATGACCATTACTTTTCCCTTGCGCTTGATTATTTTGCACTTTTCGCAAATTTTCTTGACAGAAGGTCTGACTTTCATATTAGAATACCTCCTTGAATCTTACTTGGAACGCCATGTAATCCTACCTTTTGTAAGATCGTATGGCGACATTTCTACTGTCACTTTATCGCCGGGCAGTATCTTGATATAATTCATTCTCAACTTGCCGGAGATATGTGCCAAAATTTTGTGTCCGTTTTCCAACTCAACCTGAAAGGTTGCATTGGGAAGCGATTCTACTACCGTACCTTCAATCTCGATCATGTCAGACTTAGACATAAAAACCTCCTGATTGTTGCCGTTGATAAATAGCTTAAATCTGAGTAAGTATCACAGGTCCGTTTGCCGTTATGGCAACGGTGTGCTCAAAATGAGCCGAAAGCTTACCGTCTTTTGTTTTGACCGTCCAGCCGTCAGGCAGCTGCCTGATGCCTGCAACGCCCATATTTATCATTGGCTCGATTGCAATAGTCATACCCGGGAGCAGGCGCACACCTCTGCCGGGTGTGCCGAAATTCGGTACGCTGGGGTCTTCGTGCATAACTTTTCCTACTCCGTGACCCGTGTATTCACGAACCACCGAAAAGCCTCTTTCCTCACAATACCTTTGGATTGTTGAGCCGATGTCTCCGATTCTGCCGCCCGCAACAGCCGCCTTGATGCCTTCATAAAGGCTCTCTCTGGTGGTGTCGCACAGCCGCTGTGCTTCGGGAGAAATCTCCCCCGCCGCAAAAGTGGCGGCATTATCTCCGACATAGCCGTTAAAGGTCGCTCCCACATCAATGCTGACTATATCGCCCGCCTTGACGATTCGCTTCTTGTTCGGAATGCCGTGAATGACCTCATCGTTTATGGAAATGCATGATGCAGCGGGATAACCGTTATAGCCGAGAAACGTGGGCACAGCCCCGTGCTTAACTATATATTCGTGGGCAACACGGTTTATATCCGCTGTGGATACACCCGGTGCAACCGCTTCGCCCGCTGCTTTTAATGCTCCGGCAGAAATAACACACGCCTCTTTCATAAGGCTGAGTTCTCTGGATGTTTTGAGCACTATCATGCTGATCCTCCGTTTGCGGCTTCTTAATCGAGGAAGCCTCTGTAATGACGCATCATCATCTGGCTTTCGAGCTGCTTTACTGTTTCAAGAGCAACACCGACGAGAATGATGATTGATGTACCGCCGAGTGAAACGTTCATAGGATGCTTGGCGAGAGCCGTAATCTGTGAGAAGAGAATAGGAGCAAGGGCAACAACGCTCAGGAGCAGAGCTCCGAGAAGCGTAATTCTGCTGATAATCTTGCCGATATATCTTGCAGTAGGCTCGCCGGGACGGATACCGGGGATTGAACCGCCGTTATCACGGATATTCTTGGACATTTCAATGGGGTTGTACTGAATGCCTGCATAGAAATATGCAAAGGCTATGATAAGAACGAAATAAATGATGGCATATGCCCAATGAGTTGATGAGAACAGACCGAAGAATTTCTCCCAACCGCCCGAAATCTTCTCGGGGCTTATGAACATCTGAATTGTCGGGGGCAGTGAAAGAATGGACGATGCGAAGATAACGGGCATAACGCCGGACATATTTACCTTGATGGGAATATGTGTATTCTGACCGCCGTACATCTTTCTGCCGACAACTCTCTTTGCATACTGAACCGGTACTCTTCTTTCGGCATTATCCATCCAAACGATAAAAGCTATCATAAGGATAAGAATGATACCGACGAGAATTGAAAGCGGAATGTATGCGCCGCCCTTGGCAACATAGCCGTTCTTGGGTCCGTAGAGTGATGTCATGAGTGTGGGAACTCTGGAAACGATACCTGCGAAAAGGATTATCGAAACACCGTTGCCGATTCCTCTGTCATTTATCTGCTCGCCGAGCCACATGATAAGGGCTGTACCTGCGGTAAAGCAGGTGATGATAACGATTGCCTGGAAGACTGCCGCAAAACCGGTGAAGTTGCTGCCGCTGATATCGGTAACAAGCTTGCCCTGGCTGCGAAGATAGAAGTAGTAAGCCGTACTCTGGAGAACACCGAGAGCGATGGTTACGAAACGGGTGATGGAAGCAATTTTCTTGCGTCCTTCCTCACCTTCATTCTGAAGTCTTTCAAGAGCGGGGATTGCAACTGCAAGCAGCTGCATAATAATCGAGCTGTTGATGTAGGGGGTGATGGACATTGCGAAAATTGTTCCGTAGTTGAACGCATCACCTGTCATCATGCTCAGGTAGTTCATAAATGTGCTGGCGTTGGGGTCGGAGATAATTCCGAACTCGCCGATATTTGTGAACGGTACGGGAATCGCAGAACCGATTCTGAAGATGAGCACTATAAGTGCCGTGAAAAGCATCTTCTTGCGAAGGTCTTCGATTTTCCATGCATTTATAAAGGTTTTAAGCACCTCAGATCACCTCTGCCTTTCCTCCGGCAGCTTCAATCTTCGATTTGGCGCTATCTGAAAAAGCATTTGCCTGAACGGTGAGCTTCTTCGAAATTTCGCCTTGACCTAAAATCTTAACGCCGTCCAAAGTCTTTTTAAGAATGCCTTTCTCAATAAGAGCATCAACGGTAACGGTTGCACCGTCGTCGAAATACTTATCAAGAGTAGCAACATTAACTATTGCCATCTCTGTTGCAAAGATGTTGTTGAATCCTCTCTTCGGGATTCTTCTCTGAAGAGGCATCTGTCCGCCTTCAAATCCGGCACGCATTCCTCTGCCTGCACGTGCCTTCTGACCCTTATGACCCTTGCCGGCAGTTTTGCCCTGACCCGATGCGGGGCCGCGGCCTATGCGCTTGCGTTCTTTGCTTGCGCCTGCGGCGGGTGAAAGATCGTGCAACTTCATTAGTTTGCACCTCCTTGCTTGGTTACCTCAACGAGGTGAGCAAGCTTTCTTACCTTGCCCTGTGTTGCAGGTGAGTCCGGCTGAACGGAAACATCACCGATTTTGTGAAGACCAAGTGCATGGGCGGTAGCAATCTGGGGCTTGGTGCTTCCGATGAGGCTTTTTGCAAGCTTTACCTGAATATCTGCCATTTTTCCGCCCTCCTTAACCTATTATTTCCTTAGCGGACTTATCACGGATAATCGCAACATCTTCAACATTGCGAAGCTTTGAAAGTCCGTCAAGAGTTGCTCTGACTACGTTGCAGGGATTGTTCGAGCGGAGAGCCTTTGTACGGATATCTTTGATACCTACTGTCTCAACAACTGCACGAACGGGACCGCCTGCGATAACGCCGGTACCGGGTGCGGCGGGCTTAAGAAGAACTTCGCCTGCGCCGAATTTACCGATTATCTCGTGGGGGATTGTTGATCCCTTAAGAGCAACCTTCATAAGATTTTTCTTTGCGTCCTCGATACCCTTACGGATAGCGTCGGGAACTTCGCCTGACTTACCGAGTCCGAAACCAATGATGCCGTTTCCGTCTCCGACTACTACAAGAGCCGCAAACTTATAGATACGACCGCCCTTTACG
>JAZRYD010000095.1:0-3848 GCA_045600535.1 Acutalibacteraceae bacterium
CCCCGCCACTCACCTCCACGGGTTCTGTGGTTTACCGATTCTCCGTGGATATTATACCAAAAAATTAAAGCGGAAGTTACCTGCCGGTTTCATAACCCCGTTGGTGCCTTTCGCAGAAAGGTAGATTATAAAAATGAAAAAGCTTTTATCGGTTATTCTTTCGGCAGTTATAATCATTTCGGCTTTATGCACCGCAATGAACGCTTATGCCGCAGGCGATGAACTCAAAATCGCCGTTGCATCGGATTTGCATTATAACATTGCCCGCGAGGCGATTGACGGCCCGATTGACGATGAAATCTATTGGTATGCCAACAGAAGAGCGGCTATGGAGGACGAAAGCGGCTTCATAATCGACGAATTTTTAAAGCAATGTGCCGAGGATACCGGCATTGAATATGTTCTGATTTCCGGCGACCTTGCCGATAACGGCAGAACGATAGTGCAGGAGCATTACGATGTTGCGGAAAAGCTCAGAGCTTTTGAAGAAGCAACGGGCAAGGACGTTTACATAATCAACGGAAATCACGATTTCGGTTCAGCCGAAACGGATACCAAAATGGAGGATTTCCTCAGAATTTATGCCAATTTCGGATACGATAAGGCGCTTGAAACCGATGAGGGAACCTGCTCATATACCGCAAATCTCGGCGAAAAATACAGACTTATCGCCCTTGACAGCTGCGACCATGTGAAGTCTACCGAAGACGGTCTGACTGCCGACAGAGTTGACTGGCTTGAAGCGCAGGCGAAAAAGGCTTATGATGACGGCAGATACCCGATAGTTATGATGCACCATAATCTGCTTGACCATCTGCCCGTTCAGAGAATACTCAGCCATGATTTCATAATCAGAAATCACACCGTAACAGCCGATAAATTTGCGGATTTGGGAATAAAGGTTGTTTTGACGGGCCACGAGCATTGCAGCGACGCGGCGGTGCACATCAGCCCCAAGGGAAACAAAATCTGCGATTTCGCAACCACCTCTTTGTCGATGTATCCGCTTCAGTACAGAGTCTTCAATTTCACCGAAAATGAAATTTTCTATGAAGAAAAAACCGTTGACTCCATTGACTTTGATGCACTTACTCAGAAGGTGAGCGGCTATTCGGATAAGCAGATAAATCTGATGAAAGCGGGTCTCAACGATTACGCAAAGGGCTTCCTTAAAAAGGGTGTTCAGTACAGACTTGAGCTTTCTCTCTCAATGGAGAAAATCGGTATTGCCGAGGGCGAAGCGTTCTATAAGCTTGTTAATACCGCCGTTTCGGGTCTTACGGGATTGCTCAATATGCCTCTTTACGGCGAGGGCGGAGTGCAGGAGCTTGCAAAGAAATATAATATAGATATTCCCGACAGCGAATATTCAACCGGCTGGGATTTGGCAACCGAGCTTGTGGGCGCTCATTATGCCGGAGAAGAAAATTATGATATTTACGGCAAAGAAGTAACAATGCTGCTCAGAATGGTTGACCTTATTCTGCTCGATGACCTTTCGGGCGTGAATGACGAAGTGTTCCTCGGTGCGGCAAATAAGCTTTTCTCGGTTTTCGGAACGGAAACAATCTGTTCTGACCTTACGGCACTCGGTACAAAGGTGTTCGGGCCTGTTACGGCAGGGGAGTATTTCCTGCTTGCCGTTGCTTCTCCGCTGCTTTATGAGTTTGCGAATGACTGCGACGGAGTGAACGACAATCACGGCACAATTGAGGGCTATGGCGCAGATGCGGATAATTTTGCAAACATAGTCGAAAAGGTCACAACATTCTTTGAAAAGCTCACAAAATATTTCGGATATTTTATTCACTATATTTTCAGACTTTTAAGAATAGCGTAATTTCAGCCCCGCCCAAGGCGGGGCTTTGATTCTTCGTTGTAAAATTTTAAAAAGATGCAGCCCTTTTTTGATTTCATTCGTATAAATAAGTGAAAAGAAACCGAAAGGAGATAACAGCTATGAAAACAAGAGAAGAGCTTAACGCCATAAAGGAAGAATTTGAAACGCTGAGCAAGAAGCTTGCGGAGCTGAATGACGAGGAACTGAATGAGGTTATCGGCGGAGAAACCGAAATTTACAGAAAGGATTTTTATGAGAATATCATTCTCTCAGCCGGTAAAAATCTTAAAGTTAAAAATCCGGTAATTGACAGATGGGCAGAGGACAACATTATCGTACGGGTGAAGAAAGAAGAAAAACCGACACTGCAATAATGAAAAAGAATTTACGAATAAAAAAATCCCCGTGAGGGGATTTTTTGCATAATTCCGCCGTTTCTGTATATAGTAACTAAAAAAACAACGGAAAATCCTGTTAGTTTTTTGGAAAAAAGTATAGAAATTTTGATTTATATCTGTTATAATATGCAGTGGTTAAGTGCGCCTATGCGCAAAACCCCGGATTGTTAATAATTTTTTGGAGGTATATCTAAATGGCAAAGAAATTCTGTTATCTGTTCTCCGAGGGTAACGCAACCATGCGTGAGCTCCTCGGCGGTAAAGGTGCTAACCTTGCCGAAATGACAAACATCGGCCTTCCTGTTCCTCAGGGCTTCACAATCAGCACCGAAGCCTGCACACAGTATTATGAGGACGGCAGAAAAATCAATGAAAGCATCATGGCTGAAATCATGACCTATGTAGCCGAGATGGAAAAAATCAACGGCAAAAAGTTCGGCGACCTCAAGAATCCTCTTCTTGTTTCCGTTCGTTCAGGTGCCCGTGCTTCCATGCCCGGTATGATGGATACCATTCTTAACCTCGGTCTTAACGATGATGTTGTTGCCGCTATGATAGCAGGTAACCCCGATCCCAAATTCGAGAGATTCGTTTATGACTCATACAGAAGATTTATCCAGATGTTCTCCGACGTTGTTATGGAAGTCGGCAAGAAATATTTTGAGAAGCTTATCGACGAGATGAAGGCAAAGAAGGGCGTTACCTTCGATGTTGAGCTCGATGCTTCCGACCTTAAAGAGCTTGCAAATCAGTTTAAGGCTGAGTATAAGAACCAGCTCGGTAAGGACTTCCCGTCCGATCCCGTTGACCAGTTAAAGCTCGCTATCGAGGCTGTTTTCCGTTCATGGGATAACCCCCGTGCAAACGTTTATCGCCGTGATAACGATATTCCTTATTCATGGGGTACAGCAGTTAATGTTATGCCCATGGTATTCGGTAACCTCAATGAAAATTCAGGCACAGGCGTTGCATTTACCCGTGACCCCGCAACAGGCGAAAAGAAGCTTATGGGTGAGTTCCTTAAGAACGCTCAGGGCGAAGATGTTGTTGCCGGTGTTCGTACTCCGATGCCCATCACTCAGATGGAAGAAGAGTTCCCCGAAGCTTATGCTGATTTCGTAAAGGTTTGCGCTCTCCTTGAAGACCATTACAGAGATATGCAGGATATGGAGTTCACCGTTGAGAACGGCAAGCTCTATATGCTCCAGTGCCGTAACGGCAAGAGAACAGCTCAGGCTGCTCTTAAGATTGCTTGTGACCTCGTTGACGAAGGCATGATTGACGAGAAGAAAGCAGTTTCCATGATTGACCCCAGAAACCTTGATACTCTTCTTCATCCTCAGTTTGATGCAAAAGAGCTTAAGGCTGCAACTCCTCTCGGCAAGGGCCTCGGCGCTTCACCGGGTGCTGCCTGCGGTAAGGTAGTATTCACCGCAGAAGATGCAGAAGCTTGGAAAGCAAACGGCGAAAAGGTTGTTCTTGTTCGTCTTGAAACTTCACCCGAAGACATCACCGGCATGAAGGCTGCTCAGGGTATCCTCACCGTTCGCGGCGGTATGACCTCTCACGCAGCGGTTGTTGCCCGTGGTATGGGTACTTGCTGTGTTTCG